>JBFXEJ010000131.1:0-15459 GCA_050180235.1 Desulfococcaceae bacterium | reverse complement strand
CCTTCAAGTTCCTGACGTTCACTGTCTGTAAGACTCACAAGATATTTTTTCCGCATTGTTTTCTCCCTCAATTTTTTTTTCAGATTGAGAAATTATAATGCGTCAGTTTAATTTTGACAAGACACTATTTGGCATTGTTATACGCTCAACTCTCTCTGATACCCCACCGGGAAAATTTTCCTTGATAAGGGAAAAAGAACATGTTATTAAAGAAATATATTTCTGTATGTTCATATCAGACAAACTTCATCTGTGTCAAGCGGAAAAAACAGGCTTTAACCCCAGGCGTTTTTCAAGTTCTGACAGGGAGTTGGACATAAATAAGGAAGCCTGATGGCAAAACAGTATAAACGCAGCGGAACCCAAACCAGTGCCTTTGGAACTTCGGGAAGAATCAACCATGATTCCGGAAAATTCTACAACAGCAAACTTTACGCTGATAAAAAACCGGGGGAAAAGGTTCAGTATATTGAAAACCCTGTCAATCCGGAAAACATCAACCGGATTTTCTGCAAATCCGCAGAACACATGGATGAACTGCCGGACTGCAGTGTGCATCTCATGGTGACATCACCGCCCTACAATGTGCAGAAGGAATATGATGAGGATTTGTCTTTGGAGGAATACAGGAATCTGCTGAAAAGCGTGTTCCGTGAAACGTACCGCGTGCTGGTGACAGGCGGACGGGCATGCATAAATATTGCAAATCTGGGACGCAAACCCTATATCCCTCTGCACACTTATATTATTGCGGATATGCTGGAGATCGGTTATTTCATGCGCGGGGAAATCATCTGGAACAAGGCTTCCAGTGCCAGCCCATCCACAGCCTGGGGCAGTTGGATGTCGGCATCCAACCCGGTTCTGCGGGATATTCATGAGTATATTCTCGTTTTTTCCAAAGATTCCTTTTCCCGGAAAAAGGAAAACAGGGCAAGCACCATAAGCAGGGAGGAATTCATCGCATGGACCAAAAGTGTGTGGGAATTTCCGGCAGTTTCAGCCAAAAAAATCGGGCATCCCGCGCCGTTTCCCGAAGAACTGCCACATCGTCTGATTCAGTTGTACACATTTGAGGGCGATACAGTTCTGGATCCCTTCTGCGGCAGCGGCACAAGCTGCGTGTCTGCTGCAAAAAACCTCAGAAATTATGTGGGATATGATATTGATCCTGTCTATACGGAACTGGCTGAAAAGAGAATCCGTGGCATATGTTCTGAGACAGAGGAAAAAATTCCGGAAAAGAAAAAAAAATCTGTTGATAAAAAGGCAAAAAAAAGCAATCATTCCCCAAATGCTGTTTAAACATAAAGCAGAACAGGCTTCCGGCCTTTTCATGCGCCGTGCCACAGGCCGGAAGCCTGTGCCACTTTTTTGTTTTCGCCAATGTCTTTTGTTCATCAACCCACAGGGGAGGTAAAAAAATGACTGTTCATAAAAATGAAACTCTTCGCGACCATATGCAGGCCGTGAAAGATGGAAAACGCTGTTTTGAAAACGCTTTCCAGGGTGTGGCCCGCATGATTCTGGAAAGCAGCATCAGCAAAGTGGTTGTAAACGGAAAAACAACTTATGATTTCAGTATATTCCGCACAGGAAAAAAGCATGTGATCGGCATATACGATGAGATCAACAGCTTTGTCTCCTATGTCAAGGATGCTGCAGAAGGCGGATCTTCCGCTGAAATGGCCTATGTGCTTGTGGGAGAACCGGGAAACGGCAAGACTTTTTTTGTGGAACTGCTCTGCTCACGTTACCGCGCGTTCCTCTCCCGGCCGGAAAACCGGAAATACAGCTTTAAATTCAATAATATTGATCAGTTGGGAACCTACGGCAGAATCAGGTTTATTGAATCCCAGACCTATGAAGATCCCATGATGCTGGCCATGAATCTTTTTGATGATCAGGATGCCACAAAAACCTGGCTGGTAAAGGAAATCGGATTCACGGATCAGCAACTGGAAAAAATATATGATAATTACCGGCCCCTGGGCGCATGCAGCGGTTATATATGGAATGATATCCGCAGCCATTGCAACGGGGATCTGGAAAAAATGTTTGAATTTATTGAGATCATCCCTGTCCCCCTTATGGAAAGTCTGGGAACAGTCACCGGCAAGTATCCTGCAAAAGACAAAATCACATCATCAGCGGTGGATTTGCTGGGTGAGGAATCCATTCAGAGGCTGCTCCATATCACAGACACAAACAATCCCTACCGCTTTGATTTAAGGCGGGGCGCACTGGCAAGGGTGGCCGGAGGAGGCATTCATTTCAGTGATGAGATTTTCAAAAACAAAAAGGATTTGGTGCAGGTTTATCTTGGCGTGATCCAGAACCGGAATATTGAAATTGACGGTTTCAAATGGCCTATTGACACACTTATTATTGCAACGAGCAACAACTCGGAATTCAACCGTTTTCTCGCGGAAAAAGAAGAGGCGCCCATTGTAGACCGCTGCCGCATCTGCTATGTTTCCCACAATACCAATTACAAACTGCAAAAAGATTTAACGGCCTATACCATCGGAAGTGAGCCCCGCACCACCATCAACCGAGAGAGTCTGCATCAGGATCCCAATCTCAATTATGCAGCGTCTGTTTCTGTTGTGCTGACCCGGCTCCCGTATTCGGAAAAACTCACGCCTGTGGAAACCATGAAACTCGCGGCCGGTGAAGTCGCGGGGGAAAAGAGCATCAAAACCCTCGCGGAAGTCATTGACACGCTGAACCAGAATCCGGACATTGTCAAACGCTTCGGCCAGAAAGGACTGGGACAGCGCAATCTGGGCAGGGCTTTGCAACTGCTCATTGAAAGCTCGGAAACCAATGAAGGCAAGTGCATGTTTGCCTATGATATTTTCAAAACACTGGAACGGGTGATCCTCGACTATGTGCCTGACGCGAATGACCGGACAAAATATCTGGAAGACATCAAAACCGGCAAGGGACTGTACCGGGAACGCATCATGACTGAGATGTTCAATGCGTATATGGATGAACCCCTGGCCATACGCAAGGATGTCATGAACTATGTGAATATGATCATCGGCATTGACGCGGAAAATCTGGGGCCGGACAAGATGTGGAAATACAAAGACCCCCAGAGCGGCGAACTTCGGGCACTCAAGATTGATGAACGCTATATTCAGAGCGTGGAAGAAAGGCTGGGACTGAAAACAACGGAACAGCGGGAAAGTTTCCGCACTTCCATCCGCAAGATTTACGGCCAGAAGATTTCCGTAAATCCGGATTATGATTTCATGGACAATCTGGAGCTGGTCAAGGCAATTACAGATGTGCGTCTCAAATCCGACATCGCGGGCGCGGGCAGTCTCATCGGCGCGCTGGCCAACCGCACCAATGAGGAAAACCAGAAACTTTACGACCGCATGGTGGATACCATGCTCAACAAACTTGGTTACTGCAAAACCTGTGCACAGAAGACCATTGAGTATTTCTGTACGCAGGAGGATGAAAAATAGGATATAATCTCACACGGGCAAAAATCGCTTTGCCCGTGATGTCATTACTTTTTTCAGTAGCATTCGAAAAATTTTTCTGCCGGATGCCATGCTGTCTGAACCGCTATTCACAGAGTGAACGAAGAGCAGCAGGTTCTGTTTTCAGTTCCCTGCCGGAGATATAATCAGACTGCCCTTTCCCAAAGAAAAGGCTTTCCGGATACATTCCCCTGTATAGTTTCCTGCGCGGGCCGCAGCGTCGAAAAAATCCCTGCCCAAAGCCAGATTTGCTGCCAGCGAGGAGGAAAAGGTGCAGCCTGTGCCGTGAACCTCTTTTCCTTTGATTTTCAGGCTGCTGAATTCCATAACTTTTATTCCGTCCCAGGCCAGATCTGTGGCAGTATCTCCCCTGAGATGCCCGCCTTTGATTACCACTCTTTTGACTCCGGTTTCCAGAATCTTCCTGGCTGCGGTTTTCATCTGCTCTGCATTTTCAATCTTTTCTCCGCACAGAACTTCGGCTTCGGGAATATTGGGTGTGAGTGCATAAAGCAGGGGAAAGAGTTTTTTGATCACAGACTGCTGCGTATCCAAAGACATGAGCCGGAAACCGCTGGTGGAAATCATTACCGGATCAAGAATGATGGGACAGGATACAGATCGGAGCGCGTCTGCTATGGCCTCTGTCACGGCAGTATCCGGAATCATGCCGATTTTGACCGCATGAATTTCCATGTCTTCCAAAAGACACCTGATCTGCCCATATACAATTTCAGGCCGTATTTTCTGCACATCATACACTTTTTGCGTATTCTGCACAGTGACAGCAGTGATGACACTGAGACCGTAAATCCCATGTGCCTGAAAGGTTTTCAGATCAGCCTGGATTCCGGCCCCTGCGCAGGGGTCGGAACCCGCTATGGTCAATGCTGTTTTCATATTATGATCCAGAGGAGTGCAAAAATTAAGCGGAGCGGTTTTTTGCACAGACAGAACTGTGGAAAAAGTGACAGTTGTTGCATCATGTTAATGGCGAATCGGTATTACCGTGAGCGTTTTACAGCGCACCACTCGCCGCACATGGAGCAGGGATGATGCGAATCCTTTTTATCCGCATTTTCCACTTTTTCCAGATAATTGCGGAATTTTTCCGGATCAATGGAAAGTTTTTCCTGCTTTTCCCAGTCAAACGCGTTTCTGGCCTGTGACATTTCCAGATTCCGCTGTATTTCACGCGGACTCTGCCGTGTCAAATCCACAGCACGGGCTGCAATTTTGGAAGCAATGACACCTTCGCGCACATCATCGGCTGTGGGCAGACGCAGATGTTCAGCAGGCGTCACATAGCAAAGGAAATCTGCACCGAAATACGCGGCCAGCGCGCCGCCAATGGCTCCTGCAATATGATCATATCCGGCTGCATAATCCATGACCAGAGGCCCAAGCACATAAAAGGGCGCACCTTCGCAGATTTGCTTCTGTTTCCGGATATTTTCCTCAATGAGATGCAGCGGCACATGTCCCGGCCCTTCCACCATGACCTGCACATTTGCGGCTTTGCATCTTTTCACCAGTTCCCCAATGGTTTCCAATTCCCCAAACTGTGCTGCATCATTTGCATCTGCCGTACAGCCCGGACGCAGGCCGTCTCCCAAAGACAGGCAAATATCATAAGCATGGGCAATGTCGAGAATTTTGTCAAAATGTTCGTATAAAAAACTCTCTTTTCCGTGGGATTTCATCCAGCGCACAATGGCTGATCCGCCCCGGCTGACCACGCCAATCACCCGTTTTTCCGCGAGCGGAATATGCTCTTTGCGCAGCCCCGCGTGAATGGTCATAAAATCCACGCCTTCCTCTGCCTGTTTTTCCATAATCCGCAGAAAAGCTTCAATATCCAAATCTTCGGGACGATCCGGCCCGGTCATGGCCTCGTATATGGGCACAGTTCCCAATGTAATATTGCATTCCTGTATGATCCTGCGCCGGAATTGTGCAATATTCCCGGCAATGGACAAATCCATGACGGTATCCGCACCTGCATCAATGGCAAGCCGGACTTTTTGGATTTCCCTGTCAAAATCGCACTGGGCCGGTGAGGTTCCGATATTCGCGTTGACTTTTATCCGGGTTCCTCTGCCAATGGCAATGGGATCAAAGGAATGCAGATTGTTTCTGCATATCACTGCATATCCGGCCAGAATATTCTTTATCAGATTTTCCGGAGCCAGTCCCTCATCAGCAGCAATGCTGCGGACAAAAGAGGGAACAGTTCCCTGTTTCAAATCATCAATCAGTGTTGTCATTTCAGTTACCAGTTGTCAGTTATCAGTTGTCAGTTGTCAGTTACCAGTTGCCAGTTATCAGTTGCCAGTTGCCAGTTATCAGTTGCCAGTTGCCAGTTGTCAATTATCAATTACCAGTTACCAGTTACCAGTTACCAGTTATCAGTTACCAGTTATCAGTTATCAGTTATCAGTTACCAGTTATCAATGCGAGACAAGATTTGACAACTTTTTAAAAGTTGTCAAATCTTATCGGAATCTGACTATTAATTCGCATTATCAGTTGCCAGTTCCTGTTTACTGATAACTGTTCACTGTTTACTGTTTACTGTTTCAGCAGTTCATTCGCGACTTTTTCACCGGAAAGCAGCATTCCCCCGAAAATTGGGCCCATGCGGGGGCCGCCAAATGTTGCATTTGCCGCCATGCCCGCGACATACAGACCGGGAAAAACCTCACGGGTGTTTTGCAGAGTCAGAGTTTCTGCTTTTTCCGCCCACATGGATTTTTCCCCTTCAATTTCTCCTGTGGAAGTAAGCAGTTTGCCCGGCACTTTGCGGCGGACAACTTCCACCACTTCGACTGCATGACCGGTGGCATCAATCACGACATCCGCACGCACTGCCAGCGGATCAATATGCAGACCCGCCATTTCCACAGGAGACCAGTTGAGAACCAGACCGGTCACTCTGTTTTCCCGCATAATCACATCTTCCACACTCATACAGTTGAAAATGGTCAGCCCGGCCTGCATGGCTTTGGAAATAAGAGTGGAAACAGCCTCCACAGAATCAGAAGTGAAATAGCCTTTTTTGTATTCCCGGAAGCGGATGCCGAATTCTTCCAAAATATGCACGGCAGCCTGCTGCACCACAATTTCGTTGAACATCATGCCCCCGCCCCACATGCCACCGCCAATGCTCAGTTTCCGCTCATACATGACCACTTTTTTTCCGCCTTTGGCAAGAAAATAACCGGCCACCAGCCCGGACGGGCCGCCGCCCACAATCGCGACATCCGTTTCCAAATTGGCCGAGAGTTTTTCATAATAACGGTCAATAATGGCTTTTGTGATAATAACTTCGTTTAATTCCATTTTTTCCTTTTCCTTTCTGTAAAAGCGTTTTTGCGCAAAAAAAAACAGGCACAGCCGTAAAGACTGTGCCTGTTCTGTGAATATCCCCCAAAATTGGCAGTGTTTCCTTACGCTGGTATAATCCAGTTCAAGTTGAAGGGTATGATCTCAGCCCCGAAAGGCACCCCTAACACGTTTATCTGATTTTTGTTCTGTGTAGCACCTTATTCTGTTTTCGTCAATATCCGCGTGTCAGAAAATTTCCTCTCTCCTTCACGGAAAGACTTTATTGCAAAAACAGACTCAGATATGATACAAAGAAAAATCAGATACTCCCGCACAGAAAGGAGACCATGCCATGAGAACATTTTCATCCTACGGGCCGGTTGACGGGGATTTGCATTACCATGCGCCCCGGACAGAACTTATTGAAAAAGGTTACAGACAGATTACCGGTGAAAATCCTGAAAAAGGCGGACATTACATCACAGTCTGGGCTCCACGCCAGGCCGGAAAGACCTGGATTATGCAGCAGGTGGTACAGAAAATCCGTCAGCAGGGAGATTTTGAGGTGGCCATTATCAGTATGCAGTCGGGAAAAACGGTGACGGATGATCAGGACATCCTGAATCTTTTTACCGGAAAGCTGGGGCAGTGGTTCAGAAAAAAAATGGGAAATATCAACACATGGAAGGAACTGGAAAATCTTTTCATTCCCCCAAATTTTGAAAAACCCCTGATACTGATTATAGATGAATTTGATGCCATGCGGGAGGATTTCATCAACAGGTTTGCCAACGAATTCAGGGAAATGTATATCCGGAGGCAGAACGAGGCCGATAAGGTTTCCGGGGAGAAAAGCTGCCTCCTTCACGGTCTGGCCCTGATCGGTGTGCGGAGTGTTCTCGGTATCGAGAATATCACCGGCTCCCCCTTCAATGTGCAGCGGAGTCTGCATATTCCCAACCTGACCTTTGAGGAAGTGCTGGGAATGTTCGCATGGTATGAGAAAGAAAGCGGGCAGAAGATGGAAGCGGAAGTCACGGAAAGGCTGTTTTATGAAACACAGGGGCAGCCGGGGCTGACCTGCTGGCTGGGGGAACTTCTCACAGAGACATACAATGAAGACAAAGACAGCCCCATCACCGCAGAGCATTTTGAGGACGTGTTCCGCATGGCCGTCCATGCGCTTCCCAACAACAATATTCTCAACATCATCAGCAAGGCAAAGCAGGAACCCTATAAAGAGGTCATACTGAATCTGTTCCGGACAGATGAAAAACAGATGTTTGCCTTTGATGACAGTCATATGAATTTTCTTTTTATGAACGGTGTCATCAGTACGGAGAAAAGCGGAAGCTGTCTCTGGGTGAAGTTTCCCTCCCCTTTTGTACAGAAACGCCTGTTCAATTATTTTGCACGGGAACTGTTTGCTGAAACCGGAAAACTGCATGAACCTTTTGAAGACCTGACAGATACCCTTACGGAAAATTCCCTGCATATCCGGAACCTGATGCGCAGGTTTGAAATCCATCTGAAAAAAAACCGGGAATGGATGCTCAGGGATGCTCCCAGACGCAAAGATCTGCGGATTTTCGAGGCGGTGTTCCATTTTGCCCTGTACCGTTATCTGTCTGATTTTCTGGGAATGAAACGGGCGCAGGTCTGGCCCGAATTTCCCACAGGCAACGGGAAAATTGATATTCTCATCCGCTATGCGGATCGGATGTATGCTGTGGAACTCAAAACATACACAGATGAGCATGGATACAAAGAAGCCGTTGCCCAGGCCGCCCGCTACGGAAAGCAGCTCGGTCTTGCGGAAATTTCCCTTGTTTTTTTTGTGGAATACATTGATGATGCCAACCGGGAGAAATACGAAAAGGATTATGAAGACGCGGAAAGCGTGGTGCGGGTGGAAACGGTGTTTGTGGCCACAGGGGAGTGAAAATTTTTCTTTTTTCAATCTTTTGCAAGGAGGTTTCAAATGAAGAAGATCAGCTTGATTTTTCTTGTATTTGTTCTGGCAGAGTTCCCGTGCTTCGGTGAAGTCGGGAATGTGGACGGCGCAGGCGGCATTGACCTGAAAGATGCTGTCATGGCTTTGCAGGTTACAGCCGGGATGACTCCTGACGGGATTTTTAAAGACGCGGATGTGAACGGTGATTTTCGCATCGGGCCTGAAGAGGCTGTTTTTTGCCTGCAGGCTGCATCCGGTTTGCGCAACATGATAAAAGGAACTGTAAGCATACCTGAATCCGTTCCATTTTCCAATATCATCGTAACGGATTTCAGCACGAAAGCAGCAATAGATGAAAGTGGCGCATTTGCAGTAAGAAAGGCTGGTATGATTATGGCCGCAGATCAGACAAAAAACGAGATTATTTACATCTGTTATCCTTCCACTGATCCGAATCCGCAATTGAATGCCAAAGAAACGGCTGTTTCCCTGATTCTCAGAATTCTCCCCTTTACACTGTCAGGCGGAGATCCGAATCTTGATTCCCTGAAGCAGATAATTTATTCCTTTGCCGAAGTGCAGGCATTGGAAACCGCTATTGTGAATACATTGAATACAAAGGGATTTTTGGATATTTTGTCATGTAAGACAGAATATGAGACAGCAATTGCCGCTGTTGCGGATGCTTTCGGGCTGTTATCCGTAAATGACCTTAGCGCAGGACGCAGATCAGCCAGAAGCTTTTCACCCACCAATAGCGGATATTATGGCGGAGTGAAGATTGATATTGATGACAGTATTCAAAGTTTGGGGCAGGGACGGTATAAAACCGGTATGAATGTCTATAACCGTACTCCCCTTTATCTGGGGCTGACCCTGGGAGTAAAGACAAAAGAAGGCGGTTTTACAATTCTGCGGGACAGTGATTTTTTTCTGATCAGCCCGATGGATACCTCAGATTTTCTTGACGGATTTACAACTGCCGGTGGGATAAAAAGCTATTTCTCTGATTTGTGTAATATTGCATTTACAGATATGACATTTGCTGAAGGAACATGGGATTCTCAGGAAACGAGGGTCCCCGCAATGGAAATATCCTGCTGTTTTGATCAGAATGTCCTGGTAATCACCGGGAATTCCTACAAAGTACAGATAGCCAGAAGTGCATATATAATACTGTCAGGAATAGAAGCGGTTTCAGGTACAGATATACAGTCTGTAATTGACTATCTGATTCGCGATCCTGATATTGTCAACCAATGCACCATATATATTCAACAAAAGAAATATGAACAACTTATCCTTTATGTGTATGACAGAATGTATGCTTATATTGATGAAACAGCACGGGATGGACTGCTGAGTGCACTGAGTAATAAACTTTGGGGGATTGTCAGTACAACTGCCAATGGACTGGATTTTGTTTCGGCTTCGCTGTATCTGGGGCAGGAACGACCGGATATGGCATTTGATCTTCCCTGCGATGACAAACCGCCCGCGGTTTCGGATTTGCAGATTGCTTCTTCTGATATTGTTGCAGGAGATTCTGTCAGAATTCAGTTCAGATACTGTGACCCGGATGGCCTTGACGGAAATGATACCATATATATCCGCAGTCAGGACGATTCCCACCCGCCGATTGAACTGATTTTTCCTGCAGACAGCAGCGGTATTTTTGATAAAACGGTTCCTGTAACACATGAAATTCTTGGGAATAACACGAAAAATGCTTATGATATTGAAATATTCCTGCAGGATGATTCGGGAAACAGGAGTACAGGCGTAACACAGACAATTCTTGTCAATGATAAGATGTCAGAAGCCCCAACCATTTCAGACCTGGAAGTACCTTCCCAGGTGAATGCAGGCGAAGGTTTTAATATAAGATTCCGATATGATGATCCCGATGGTATTGCTGATATTTATAAATTTGTCATTCATCCCTCTGACCCTGATCTTGTGCCCTGTTTCTTTCCGAATGCCGCGGACAGCAGTAAGCAGTTTGATTTTATCAACGAAAACGGATCGCCTTTTACATTCGGAACGCCGGGTGTATTTTTTATTTCCGTATATGCGGTTGATAACAGCGGTATGATTTCCACGCGGGTGCAGCAGTCCGTAACCGTGTTAAACCCGGCAAATGTGGATAATGACGGGGACGGTTATTCGGAAAACCAGAATGACTGCAATGATGATGAGCCAGGCATATATCCCGGAGCAGTCGAATTGTGTCAGGATAATATTGATCAGAACTGCAATAATGAAGTGGATGAAGGCTGCAATCCTTCCATTCCGGGAGTGCCCGTGAATGTTTCCGCTCAGAAAGGTGACGGACAGATTGCCATAAGCTGGAATGCGGTTGATGCTGCCATTTTTTACAATGTTTATCAGAATGAGACTGCCGGAGTTTCAAAAACCGTTTACAGCATCAGACATATTGCTGCCGGAAATTCAGCAGTCATTAAAAATCTGAGTAACGGAACGGCCTATTATTTTGTGGTGACAGCAGTAGGGATAAAAGGGGAAAGTGTTGAATCTGTGGAGGTTTCAGCAACTCCGTCTGCTTCGGGCGGTAATACCCTGACCCACCGAATACCGGACACCGGGCAGACAAAGTGTTATAATGCAAGTGGGACTGAAATTCCCTGCGCAGGAACCGGGCAGGACGGGGAATATACCATCAATCCCATGTCATACACCAAACTGGATGCGGCCGGAAATGATCTGCCGGATAGTGCAGAAAGCTGGGCAATGGTGCGGGACAATGTGACCGGGCTGATATGGGAAGTGAAGCAGAATAAGGACGGTGTGAAGGATTACGGCAATCCCAATGATGCGGACAATACCTATACCTGGTATGACTCCAATCCGGAAACAAACGGCGGAGTTGCCGGAATAGCAGGGAACGGAACCGATACTGAAGATTATCTCAACACTCTCCGGGCAAAAACCGGGTATAGCGACTGGCGGCTGCCCACAAGGGAGGAACTTCGTTCTATTGTGGATTACAGCATTGCTTATTCTTCAGGAAAGCCAACCATAAATAAGGAATATTTTCCGAATACACAAATGTTCTATTATTGGTCGTCTACTACTTCACCCTATTATTGGACAACTACCAAAACAGTTAACACGTCCTATGCGTGGGCCGTGGACTTCAGGTACGGCTCTGACGACACCAGCCACTATAAGTATAGTAGCCTTTATGTGCGTGCGGTTCGGAGCGGACAGGTCAGGTCATTTGATTCTTTGGTCATTTCTTCCGACGGAAAAACCTTCCGTGATCCGCAGACCGGTCTGATGTGGGAAATGAAACAGAATATGGACTGCACGTCTGTTGAAAGTGATCCCAATGATGCGGATAACACCTATTCATGGACAGGAGCATTGAACTGTGTGGCAGAGTTGAATGCCCGGAATTATGCCGGATATTCAGACTGGCGCCTTCCCACAATCAAGGAACTGGCATCCCTTGCGGATATGAACCGGTTTCCTACAATTCCTTCATTATTAGAAAATACAACAGAATCTTCCTATTATTTGTCGTCTACTACCTACGCAGGAATAACGGAGAATATATGGATGGTGAATTTCCTTAACGGCAATGGCGGCGTCGGCCGTAAGTTTTCTGGTACGAATTATGCGCGTGCTGTGCGCAGCGGACAGTGATGGGTGATTGTCTGAACCGGGATTCACAGGATTAAGGGATTGACCGGGATTTTATATTGTCTGAACACGATTATACAGGATTTTACAGGATGGGCATGATTTTTTCATCCTTAAATCCTGCCTTGTGTCCGGCAACAGTTGAAAAGCGGGAGTTTCTGTAATATATTTCAGAAGGATATACCAATGAACAGATAAAAAAGCAACAGTTTCTTTCGGAGGTATAAAAATGAAGGATCTTTCGTATTTTCCTTGTGTCCTACTCCCGTTGAACAGCCGGACAGGTGATCCATTCCCGGAGTGAGCACACATGATCAGTCAGTCCGGCTGCCATTGCCGGGGTTCTGCTCACCCATATTCCGTATTCATCCTTCCGGCGAAGAGTTCTTGCCGGCCGGCAGAAATTGTAACTGTACATGGTAAAGTATGTGACCGCTTCATGAATATCCCGGTCTTTTGAAAAGCAGTAAGTTTTCCGTACTTTCCTGCCGTTCCTGTTTCTGCCTGTCCCGCTGTTCCGTTCAATGAAAGCCGTATTGACCTGACTGCTCACTGCCGATTCCGCCGGCGCCTCTCTGACACTCTCATCAGTTCCGAAAACCGTTCTGAATTCAGTTTTTGCCACCCGGCTGTTCCCACGGGTTTTATGAACAGTGGCATAACTGATATTTTCCGGCGGTTCCATATAAGGTTTTGCAGGGCCCCCTGTTTTCCCGTCCGGGCGGGAACGGTTTCTTTTCCGTATATATTGAGAACATCTGTCTTATAAGGTTTGTATTCATCACCGGTAATAAGAATGATCCTGCTGCCGTCAGTGCGTTTCTGAAACTCACCCGCTGCCTTTTCCGCATTTCCGGCTGTTCTTTTACCGGGGACAGCAGCGGACACCAGGCGGTGTCCGGGATCATATGCAGCATGGTCCCAACTGTCTCCCGGCCGGTCATCCGCAGGATCATCCGGGCTGCAGTTTTTTTCCTTTTTCCCCGCAAAAGACCACTTTTCATCAGACTGTCCTTCCCCGGTCTGAGGGGGAAAAAGCCGCCGGGCCGCCGTGAAGATTTTCTGAATGCCCGCCTTCGGGTCTGCTGCAGCGCACGGCCGTATCTTTGTCAACACCGGTCAGGCGGGCCGTTTTGCGGACTCCGCAGCCTTCCTGAATGTGCTACAGGACTGATTCTGTCTTATCTTCCGGCAGATGCGATCTGAACAGGGCTGTCCCTTTCCGTTCTGAAAAACGTGCCCTGCATGTACGGCAGTATAACAGCCTCCGTTCTTTGTCTTTGCAGTAATGCATACAGACAGTCAACCGGCCTGTTCCCCGTCTGCCGTAATCAGGACACTCCATGTTCTGACAGCAGAAATGTGAAAGATCTTCCATTTTATATACCTCCGAATGAATTAACTGCATTTGCATATCTTCACCGGTATATTATTCTAAAATATATGACAAAATATCTCACATTTCAATTATTGCCGGACACAAGGGTCTTTTTTCATCCGGAAAAATTCCACACATCCCAAAGTTTTGAGTTCTTGTTCCCACGCTCCGCGTGGGAACAATATGGAACGAGGGAACATCACAGTTCAGAAAATTCCTTACCCGGACATCTTCCCAAACTCGCCCTTGACTTTCTGAACAGTTTTCAGCACTTCATCTGAAGAATCCTGCCAGTCCCGGCAAAATGAGGCATATTGATCAAACTTGCTGAAAATATCAGGCCACATCCGGCCTCACCTGATACAGAAAATCCCGCCATTCAAATTCAGGTAGTGGTATTTTTTTGACTGTTATAACTTATATTTTATTATGAAAAATAAGGAGCGGAAAATATGACAAACATACCGTGCAGAATATGCGGAAGCGGGAATATACGGAAAAACAGGGAGGGAACGCAGAAATATCACCGCAGGGCCTGCATTTTTTAAGGCACTCCTGTGACACAGGAAGAAAAACAGAGGAAAAAATAGGAGGCTGCGGAAAAACTTCTTTACGGGAGGATGTCAGTGCGGGGGATCGCACGTTCACTCTCTGTAGGCCGTATGATACCGATTCTCCATTGATTTTATGCAATACAGTCACTTTGTTTCTGTTTAATTGCAAAATGTTGTATTTTTCAGAAGCTTGCTTTCAGCAGAAATTTGGTATGAGACTGAAAATGTTCCCCCTTCAGAACGTCTGCGGCAGTCCGGGAAAGAAAGCGGGAAGACAGCACATACTGAAACGTTCTGACAATACGCTGCGTCAGAGGTGTGCCCTGCATGGTGCGGAAGACTCTCCCCTTCACAGAAACCGGGAAATGCACGGAAATCAAATAAAAATGTTTATTGACCGTTATAATGAAAGTTTAATGCGGTGAGAATTATCAGTCAAAAAAAATACCACTACCAAAAAAATGAAATACCGTGTTCTGATTGAACAGGATAAAGACGTAATATTTGCTGTTCAGGTTCCTTGCCGGGCTTCATCTCCCAGGGAAACACCCGCAAAGAGGCGTTGAACAATATTCGGGAGGCTGTTTCGGTTTATCTGAAAAGCCTGAAAGCATATGATGATGAACCGGTTCCGCCCCGATTTATGAAGAAATGGTAGAGGTGGCATGAGTATACCGCCACACATTTCAGGCAGTGAAGCAGTAGTCATCGCTCTTTCCTGAATCGGTTCGGTTTAGTGTTTTTTCAAAAGAGAAAACCCCGCCTGATCATGGATCAGACGGGGTTTTAATATTGTATCAGCTCAATACGGAACCGGTATAGCCCAGAAAAGCCGCAAAAGGGCAGATGAAACCGCCTGTTCTGCAAAAACGGAACAGAGTCCTGTATTTTTTTCTGCCTGTGCGAAAGATTCCCTGCTCTGTGAAATCTCCGGGGTCAGGTTTGGTGTCTTTTCAAAAGAGGAAACCCCGCCTGATCAGCGATCAGACGGGGTTTTATGAAGAGTTTCCGGCAGCGTCCTGCTCTCCCGTGCAGCTTCCCGCACAGTACCATCGGCGCTGAAGAGCTTAACTTCCG
>JBFXEJ010000130.1:0-15647 GCA_050180235.1 Desulfococcaceae bacterium | reverse complement strand
AAGCAAAAAAAGTGGCATTGACAGCATGTTCACGAAAATTGCTGCTCATTGCCAATGCTATGGTAAAGAACGATTCCCTCTGGGATGAAAATTATGCAAAAAAAGCTTGACTTTTAACACAGTCGCTTTGCGTCAATGCCATTAAGTTAAGGAAAGGGCATTATAAGGAAAGCCCTGAAAGGGCGCTATATTAAAACCCAGGCCAACGGCCTGGGAATATGTGTAAAAAAGATCTCCCAGCCCTGAAAGGGCGGTATATTTCCGGAACCGGTTTTTTTATTACGCCCTTTCAGGGCTGATGTCATATTTATTCAATTTTCCCAGGGCGTTGCCATGGGCTATAATATTACGCCCTTTCAGGGCGTTCCTTAACTTAATGGCATTGACGCAAAGCGTGGGAACGAGTCAGAGTTGTCAAATCTTTCAGAGGTGTTCTGCCATTTCCAAATTTTCCCCCCTCAGAATAATAACAGTCATTCTGCTCATCCGGATCATGGCAGGGACAGTTCAGGCTGAAGACCGGGTGATTCTGAATGTTGCTGTCAACGGACAGAACATCGGGGAAGCATTTCTTCTGCTCACGGAAGACGGAGATGTGCTTGTTCCCCCTGATTTCTTTTCCGGTCTTCGGCTGAGGAAAGAACTGTTCGGTTCCCGTGAATCAGACACAATTTCCCTCAAAAGCCTTTCACATGCCATTACATTCGCAGTGGATTATGACAATGCTGTTTTGAAAATGACAGTTGATCCGCAATGGTATGAATCCCAGCTTATCCGCCCCCCGGACCAGACACCCCCGGCTCGCAGCGCAGCCGTAACACCCGATTCTTTTTCAGGATTTTTAAATTACCGGATTGAAACCGAATACAGCGAAAAAGAGAATTTCAGAGACTGGGGACTGCCCTGGGAAATCGGTTTTAACCGGGAAAAATGGTTTGGATTCAGCAACTTCAGATACCGGTACAGAAACGGGGAAGACGAACATACCCGCCTTATGACCAGCCTGATCCGGGATGATCCCGCTCTCCTGAACCGGCTGACAATTGGTGATTTCACACCGCCGGCCACAGCGTTTCTCAGTGGAGGGGTTCTTGGCGGCATATCCTGGGGAACCCGGTTTTCTTTGGATCGGAAATTCAAACCCTATCCGGGACTGAATGCGGAAACTGTTTTGGAAACACCTGCACGGGCTGAACTTTACAGCAGCGGAAATCTGATTAAGGAATGGGATCTGCTTCCGGGGCCGGTGCGGTTTGAAGAACTGAATGCTTTTGCCGGCGGAAGCTCTGAACTGGTTCTGCGGGATGTTTTTGGAAAAGAAAGGCGAATCGACCTTGCCCAGCTTTTCGGGGGACGGGAACTGCTGCGCAAAGGCATTCATGAATACAGTTACAATCTGGGATTTCTGCGGGAGAATTTCGGAACCCAAAGCTCGGTATACGGTGATTTTTCCGGCACAGCGTTCCACCGCTATGGATTTACAGACCGGTTTTCCGCGGGAATCGGCCTTGCTTTTCAGAATGAACTTTACAATGCAGGGCCGATGCTGGGTCTTCATCTGGGCAATGACCATCTGATCAGCACCGAGGCAATGTTCAGTCATCATAACAGCGAAAACGGTTATGCTGTTTCAACGCAATACACGTACCGGAAAGGCAGTTTTGCAGGGGGGCTTTCCATGCTGCTTTACAGCAGGGATTTTCAGTCTGCGCTCAGTTCGGACATATCCGGAGAAGACGAAATTCAGTCCCTGCGTTTTCAGTGGAATCTGACAGCCAGCCAATCCTGGCAGAGATGGGGCGGACTGAGTTTTTCCTATGTTTCCAGTGCGTACCGGGAAAAGCCTGAAGAAGAGGAACAGACATCCATCGCAACCCTGAGTTATACAAAGAATCTTTCCAGACAGTTCAATCTGTCCCTCAGCATGAAACAGGGAATTGAGGGATCAGATAAACAGGAATTTTTCATCAGTGTTCAGTACACACCTTCAACTGCTTCCCAAAAGCGTTTTTATGACAATATGGCATACCGGTACCGGGATGAGGGAGCGGAAAACAGAAAGCAGGAACTCTCTGTCCGGAAATCCACCGGACTGGGAAAAGGGTTCGGATATTCGCTCGCTGTGAATCAGTATGAACAGGAAACCCGCGGCAGCGGCAGGGCAGTTTACCGCCATGAAAGGGGAATCGCGGAAGCATCGGTTCAGCAGCCTTCCAAAGGAAGCCTGTCCGGGAACCTGAGCTGGGCCGGCGGTATCGGCATGATTGGCGGTGATTTCTGTTTCGGCAGGCCGATCATAGACAGTTTCGCTATTGTTGATGTGGAAGGTCTTGATCATGTTCCTGTTTACTCCGGCACCAGTCTTGCGGGTGAGACAGGTGTGAACGGCAGTCTGATGGCATCCGAACTGATTTCCTATGCTGACAACCGAATATCCATCCGTCCGGGAGATCTTCCTATGGACTATGAACTGACCGGAAAGGATCACATGATTGAAATGGGCCAGCGCGGAGGGGCACGGATACATTTCAGGGCATTCCGCTTCACCGCGGTGGAAGGAAATCTTTATGCTCTTTTGCCTGACGGCAGCCGCGAATCACTGAGCACTATGCCCATTGAATATGAGGTCAGCGGTGAAAAAAGAAAAAGTTTCACAGGTCAGGACGGATATTTTTATCTTGAGAATCTGCCCCCCGGAGAATATGCAATACATGTTTTTGCTGCTGATGGCGGCTGCACGGCAAAAATTGCCGTGCCTGAAACCGGAAAGATCGTCAGCAACATAGGGGATGTGCTTTGTGAACCCGCGGAAGAATGAGGTCAGGATAGCAGGAGGCTGTAATATCCGTTCAGATTTCTGCATACGGCTGTTTTCAGTCTGATCTGCGGTTTGCAAATTGTCCGGCATGGAAACCCGCGGGAAGCCCGGCAGAAAAGCCAGAAATTAACAGTATGAAAATAAGGAATTGCTGCTTTCTCCAGAATGACGGGAAAACTGAATTTCGGATTTTTTACTGGTTTATCAATATTGACAGAGCGTTAGTTGATACAGACCTTTCTGACCTGCATGAAATCTGTGTGTCCGGAAAAAACCTTGGAAATACCGTCCTGTTTCAGGGTACGCATACCGTCTTCCAGAGCCTGGGCCAGCATCTCGGCTACCCGTGCCTGAGTCTGGATCAGACGTTTTATCTCATCCGTACCGGCCATCAGTTCATGGATACCCATACGGCCTCTGTACCCGGTCTGGTTGCATTTTTCACATCCCTTGTGTTTGTACAGCACCAGATCCTTGTTATAGGGATATTTCTCCGCCAAATCCCTTGCAAAAATATCTTTGCCATACTCTCTTACAAGTTCCTGATATTCCTCTTCACTGGGGTTGTATTCCTCCTTGCAGCTGCTGCAGAGCGTCCGCACCAGACGCTGGGCCAGAATGCACAGGAGAGCGTCCGCAAAGTTGAAGGGGTCCATTCCCATATCCAGCAGACGCACCACGCTTTCCGGAGCGCTGTTGGTATGCAGTGTGGAAAAAACCAGATGGCCTGTCAGAGATGCCTCAATACCGATGGATGTGGTTTCCTTGTCACGCATTTCACCCACCATAATCACGTCCGGGTCGGCACGGAGAAAGGCACGCATGGCACGGGCAAAATCAAAACCGATCTTGGGATGCACCTGCACCTGGCGCAGTCCTTTTTGTGTGATTTCAACAGGATCTTCGGCTGTCCATATCTTGGTTTCAGTCTTGTTGATATAGGCCAGGGCCGAATGCAGGGTTGTTGTCTTACCGGAACCGGTGGGACCGCAGACAAATATGATTCCATAGGGCTGGCTGATAATATCTGTGAATTCTTTGTAATTGCGTTCTGAAAATCCCATCTTGGACAGCGGAATCGGCTCGCCCGCTGCCAGGATACGCATGACGATATCCTCCATGCCTCCCTGGGTTGGAACTGTGGCCACACGGAGTTCGATATCCAGTCCCCCGAATTTCTTGAACTGAATCTTTCCGTCCTGGGGCAGCCGGCGTTCCGCAATATCCAGACCGGACATGATCTTGATACGGGACACCACCGCGTTTTTGTAATTGTAGGGAATAGTCTGATACACGGTGCATGCGCCGTCAATGCGGATGCGCACCAGGGTGTTCTGTTTTCCGGGGTAAGGCTCTATATGAATATCCGATGCTCTCCGGGCAAAGGAATCCAGAATAATCTTGTTGACCAGTTTCACAACTGCGCTGTCTGAATCATTGACCTCATCAACATCCTCTTCGGTCTCTTCGGCTTCGGCCTGCAACTGCTGGAGGATTTCATCAATATTGGCCTGCTCTTTGTCATCAGTGGTAAAAAGTTTGATAAACTCAAGAATATCCTCTTTCAGCGCCACAGAAAAATCCAGCGGATTTTTGGGAAAAAGCGATTTGATCAGATCGATCTTCTGCAGATTCTGGGGATCGTCCACCAGAATCATAATTTTTTCCCCGTCATTTTTCAGGGGAACCCAGAGATTTTTCTTCAGAAACGGAATTTTGAGGCTTTTCAGCAGTTCACCGGGTATGGGCGTATTCTGGTTGTAAACAACGCCCGGAACCTCATAATACTTG
The DNA here is from genome assembly GCA_050180235.1 of Desulfococcaceae bacterium. GTDB lineage: Bacteria > Desulfobacterota > Desulfobacteria > Desulfobacterales > Desulfococcaceae > JAABRU01. The sequence goes on along the minus strand of JBFXEJ010000130.1, from coordinate 11,038 downwards.
GCCAGGGATTCCACAATGTCGGCCTTGGGAATCTTGAGTGTGGACATCAGATAGGTTTCTATGGTCTCATTGCGTTTTTTGGCTTCGGTAATGGCATTCTGCAGCTCTTTCTGTGTCACCAGATGTTTTTGCAGAAGATAACTGAATTTGTTACCTGCCTGCCGCGCTGCCCGCTTCTGGTTGTACATGGCAATGCCCAGAGTCTTGGCCAGCTCCCGTACACACTGCTCATCCCTTTTTAAATAGGGTTCCCCGTTTTTGCGGTTGATCAGTTGGATGGCGCCCAGCAGATATTTGTGAAAAAATATGGGACAGGTCAGCATCTGCCTGGTTGTAAAGCCTGTTTTTTTGTCCCAACTGCTGTCAAAGCGGATATCCGGTCCGATCTGCCGGCGTTCTTCTTCATCATAAACATTTGTTATATTTATGATCCTCTGCTTATAGGCCGCATAGCCCGCAATGCTGTTGGTGGATACAGGAATCCGTATTTCCCCAACATTGCTGCCGGTCATCACCCGCGAAACCAGTTCCCGTTTGACACCGTCAATCACATATACGGTAATCCTTTCCGATTCAAACAGTTCAGCCAGCTCTACTTTCAGATTGTTGAGCACTTCCTCCAGATTGTGGGCGGCCTGAATCTTATTGCTGATCTGCTGGAATTTGATCCGGAAGGCAACCTCCGGACTGACCCTGCCCTTTGCCGGCACGGTTTCACTGCCTGTTACGTTCAGATAATCCGCAGTTTCCGTTTCCACTTTCAGATGAGTGACCGGAGCATCGGCATTCAGATGTGTGTCTTTGGGTGCATTTGATTTTTTAATCATGTTTCAATGCGGTTGTCTTTAAAAAGGTTTTTATTGTTTCTCCGGGTCAGATTTGTCCGCGGACGTATCGGATGTAAGGGAATGATCGTATATTTTCTTCGCACCTCCGCCAATGAGCAGAACGCCAATGAGATAGAGGCTGAAATAGGCAAATATCAAACCGAAACCTGAAGAAAAACATTCAAATTCCTGAATCCGGGGCATCACCTGGGGGATTCTGAAAAACATACCCGCACCGAAGAGTATCAGCAGCCATCCCCATACTACCTGAACTGAAGTTTTTTTAGCATTCATTTTTTTATATACTGCGTATTGCATACCTGGGGGTTGTAACAGATTTTGGGGAAAAACTGTTTCAGACCCCAGATACCGGGGTGTAAAATTGAATTTTTATCCTTTTCCGCAGGGCTGTACCCATAATCAGTTACAATCAGAATATCTGATTTCAGGCCATGTTGTCAATATCTGATACGGAGACGGTATCCCCGTAAACAGCAGCCCGGGAGAAATTATAAACTGATTTATATGGCGGTGTCAAATAATTAACAAAATAAATAAGAGAAAAAAAATTCCTAAGATCCGGATACAGGAAAATCAGGGAGTCTGTACTGATTTTTCTCTCAGACGGACAGCCAGGGGAACTCCGAGATTTTCCCGCAAATGATCAGTCAGTGTATGAATCTGCTGCTCGATCTCCTTGATTTCATCGGAAAAAAGCCGGTCATCCATGCAGATTCGGATTTCAAGCCAGTTCTTTTCCCCATAGCGTGAAATCACAGAATGCTGAAAATCAGGGACAAATCCCAATATCCGGTTTATGGAATGCAGTATCTGATTCCGGTGAACTTTCACGCCGTTGACATTGAGAACATCATCTGTGCGGGCCTGAAACCAGTCCATCCGCACCAGGGAACTGCCGCAGGAACAACGGCCTTCCCTGAGCCGTGCCCCATCCCCTGTTCTGAAGCGGATCAGGGGAAATGCGCGTGTCTGGAGTGTGGTCAGTACCAGTTCTCCGCTTTGGCCCAAAGGCAGTACCTCACCGGTGCGGGGATCAATGATTTCCGGAAGAAAATGATCCTCATTAATATGCAGTCCCTCATGGGCAGGACATTCAAACGCAATGGCCGGGCCCGGAACTTCGCTGAGTCCGTAATGCATCCAGGTATTTACATGCAACTGCTGCTCCAGACGGTTCCTAAGTTCCCGGTCTGCGGGTTCTCCCACAAGAATAATATGGCTGAGGTTCAGGGAGGTGGGATTGAGATCCGCAGTGAACATGTGATCCGCCAACTGGGCAGCTTCCGAAGGGGTGGTCACCAGCACCGAGATTTTGTAATCCCGGATGATCATCATCTGTTTTTCCGGGGAAAGCGGTGTATTGGGAATAACGGCTATGTCCAGAGACTCGGCTCCGTCCTTGTAATCCCTTCCCCAGTTGGCCAGCCCGGTATCCAGACTGATCTGCAGAATGTCCTGGGATGTTATGCCTGATGCTGTAAGTGATCTTGCCACCAGGCCCCGCCATATGCCCAGATCCTGCCGGGTGTATCCGCTGACTGTGGGATGCAGTGTGGTTCCGGGCGCAGTGTGAATGCGCACAATATCGCGCAGAGGTACGGCAAACAGACCGTAGGGGTAATGTTCCCCCAGATGACTGCGTTTCATAAAGGGAAGCCGGGCAATATCTTCCAGATTTTCAATCATCGAGGGATCTTTGCCTGTCTGGCGGGCAATCTCATTCTGCCTGTTCCGGTGAAAAGGCACGTTCCGGTATGCCCGGTTGAGTGTGCTTTGCACGCGTTCCAGTTGCATCTGCCTTAATTCCTGCGGATTCAGGTTCAGTATGTCAGTTTTTTCCGTCATAAAATTCCTCATAGTCTTTCCCCAGATAGGCCCGTTTCACTTCCACATCCGAAAGCAGGTCTGGGGCAGGCCCCTGGAGAACGATTTTTCCGGTTTCCAGCACATAGCCCCGATCCGCAATTTTCAGCGCGGCCTGGGCATTCTGCTCCACCAGAAGAATGGTCAGTCCCTGCTGTTTTTTCAGAAGCACCAGAGTATCCAGTATTTTTTCCACCATCAGTGGTGCAAGTCCCATGGACGGCTCATCCAGCACCAGCAGACGGGGACGGGCCATGAGCGCGCGTCCGATAGCCAGCATCTGCTGCTCTCCGCCGGAAAGGGTTCCGGCAGCCTGATTCGCCCGTTCCCGGAGAATGGGAAACAGATCTGCTACCATGTCCAAATCTTTTTCAATTTCCAAATGCTGTTTCTGACGGTAACGTGTGTAGGCTCCGAGTTTGAGATTGTCCAGAACGCTCAGGGGCGGAAAAACCAGACGGCCTTCGGGAACCAGACTGATGCCTTTTTTCACAATCGCGGGCGGATCAGCCCCCTGCAGGGATTTGTCTTCAAACAGGATTTCCCCTTTCCATCCCGGAAGAAGTCCGCATATGGCTTCCAGCAGCGTGCTTTTGCCGGAACCGTTTGCACCAATCAGGGTGATGAGTTCCCCCTGGCGCACGGACAGACTCACGCCCCTGACAGCCATGATCCGGCCGTAAAAACATTGAAGATTTTTGATTCTCAGCATAATTCACTGTGTTCCCAGATACGCGGACATGACTGCCGCATTTGACTGAATTTCACGCGGGGTTCCCTGCGCGAGCATCCGTCCCTGATCCAGCACCACAATATTGTCAGAAACCTTCATGGTCAGGCTCATGTCATGCTCCACCAGCATCATGGTAATGCCCAGTTTACGGATTTTTTCCAGTAGATCGCCCAGTTGCCGGGTTTCCACAGCATTGAGACCTGCCGCGGGTTCATCCAGCAGCAGAAGTTTGGGTTCTGAGGCCAAAGCACGGGCAATTTCCAGCAGTCTCTGCCAGCCAAAAGGCAGATCACTGCTTTTTCGCTGTGCCTGATCTGCAAGTCCCACAAAATGCAGAAGTTCGGATGCCCGATCCCGTATTTTTTTTTCCTCTTCCCGCACACGGGGGATACGGCTCAGCGCACCCAGAAAACCGCTTTTTGTCCGCACATGGCAGCCCACCATGACATTTTCAATAACGCTCATGCTTTCAAACAGTTCCACATTCTGAAATGTCCGGGCAATGCCGAGTTTTACAATATGATGCAGTTTTTTGCCGCGAATTTCTGCACCGTCAAAAAAAACACTGCCTTTTTCCGGTGTGTATGCACCTGTGATCACATTGAAAAGAGTGGTTTTTCCCGCGCCGTTGGGGCCGATAAGCCCCTGCACAATTCCGGAAGGAACTGCAAAGGAAATGTCTGTCAAAGCCTTTACGCCGCCGAAGGATTTGGATACGTCCCTGATTCGCAGCAGGGGCGGGGGATTATTTTCTGTATCTGTCTCTTGCATGTTCATACATATCCAGCAGGCCCCGCGTCAGTCCCTGGGGCAGAAGTATCATCACCACCATCATAATCAGACCGTAAACCAGCATTTCAAAATCCGCAAACGCATGGAGCCATTCCGGCAGCATGGTCAGCAGCGATGCGCCGAGCAGCGCGCCCCATACACTGGCCATGCCTCCGATGACCACCATAGTCACCATGCGGATGGATGCCAGAAAATCAAATGATCCCGGACTGATGAAACTGATATAATGGGCATAGAGAAATCCGGCCAGCGCTCCTGTGGCAGCGCTGAAGATGAAGATTCCCAGTTTCAGGTTCATGGTGTTGATGCCCACAGCTCTGGCCGCTTTTTCACTGTCATGAACCGAACGCAGCGCGCGTCCTATGCGGGAATCAATGAGTCTCTGACAGAGAAAAACCGTAAGTATCACAATGCCCCAGACCAGCCAGAAATAATTTCTTCCGGAAGAAAAGGAAAGTTTGCCGATTTCCAGAGACGGAATTCCCACAAAACCGGAGGCTCCGCCAGTCAGGGTATCCCATTCCCGGAAAATGATAAACATAATCATGCCAAAACCCAGGGTTCCCATGCCCAGATAATAACCTGAAAGTTTCAAAGTGGGAAGTCCTACCAGAAAAGCCACCAGCACTGCAAGAAAAATTGCACATGGCAGGGCCAGCCAGGGGGAAAAATGATAATTTACGGTCAGAATGGCTGTGGTATATGCGCCAATGCCGTAAAAAGCCCCGTGCCCCAGGGAAATCTGGCCTGCATAACCCATGAGCATGTTCAGTCCCAGCGCCAGCAGGGTGTTGATGCCGATAAAGGTCAGTACCTGAAAATGATAGGAACTTTCAATCACAAAACCGGCTGCCGCGATGAGAAGGATAAAAATACAATTGAGGATTTTGTCTGCTGTCATTTTTCTGAATATGGTCTCTTTTTATGAGTTAGTCTTTTACAATTTACGGACAGGTTTCTGTAAAGGTTTTGTCATAAGCTTCGGCAGAAATATGAAACGGATTTATAATTCTGAGACAACTTTCAGATAATCAGCATATTGTGCATAACAATTTTCATGCACAATATCTTGACAGGAACTGATATTGAGATTTTTAGGATTAATTATAAATGTTCAATTATTTAAATATCAAATCTTCCGGAACAACCTAATGATCAGCGGAACAGTTTTGGGAACACAGCAGGAAAAAGACTGTACAGCAATGTCTTTGACCGATAAGCCCCCAAATAATTTTCTGAAAATCTGTAGCATATAACACACAGAAAATCAATACTTTTCAATGGGGCATCAACCATCTGAAATCTGAAAAATAATTGAGGATCAGAACTTTTATAACTTCTGCATTCCATATATGGCGGCAGGCCCCTGTGCCTGCCTGCCGGAAATCCCCTGTAACAAATTTCTTGTACTTTTGGTATCTGTTCTGATATATTTTAAACAATACTTCGGACAGTTTTTGAAAAACAGGGCGGTTATGCAAGATAACATGCTGAAAATACACAATCTGACAGTTTAAACCGTAAAACATGAAACTTAAATATAAACAGCATGTTATAAAAAACTGTCCGAATTTCTGCCAAACAGAGTTAAGGATCAGGCACACGTAAAACTTTCAGAAAAGGTGGCATATGATACAGCACATCCAATCCCCGGCCAGAATAGAAGCGGCCGGAAACAAACCCAAGATTATTGAAGAATTTATCGGCAGGGTCAGCTCGGACACGCAGGAAATCAGCATTGCCCGGATGAACAGCCCCGAAGGCTGGGAGGAACCGGGGCAATGCCCGGAGTTTGATGAATACACAGTTGTGCTGCGCGGCACACTCCGGATCAAAAGCCAAAGCGGTTTTATGGATTTAAAAAGCGGTCAGGCTGTGATCGTTTCCAAACATGACTGGGTGCAGTACAGCAGCCCTTTTCCCGGCGGTGCGGAATATATCGCTGTGTGTCTGCCTGCTTTCAGTCCGGACGCTGTGCATCGTGATTCATAATTTAAAAGTAGCACAGGCTTCCAGCTTGTGCCACTGGAACAATCCGGAGGCATGTTCTTCTTTATTCAAAAAAATATAAAAACGCATGAAAGGAAACCATGACAATTCCCGGAAATCTCCTGACCACGGCTATGGCTGTCATGCCCCACAAAGATGTGAATCGTGCGCTGGAAATGGCGCTGTCCCTGGACATCCCTTTCTGGCCCCAACTGCCCAATTTCAGCTATTATGAAGATATGTATGTGCAGGCAGCCGAACATTTCCCCGGCATTGAGCTGGATATGGAAAAACAGACCCTGCGTTTTTCCAATGAAAAATTTGTCAGTGAATTTGAGGAAACTTTATCCCATTATGATGATCCCGCATATTTTGACATAAGTGAAACATATTCTGTGGTTTATCACAAATTTCTGCAGATTGATCTCGCGGATCGTCCTGCCATTCGCGGACAGTTGGAAGGCCCGATCAGTTTCGGATTCAATGTTCTGGATGAAAACCGGCGTCCCATTCTTTTTGATGACAATATCCGTCCTTTTCTCTTTGAATTCATGTCCAAACGGATCAATGTGCAATTGGATCGCCTCAAAAAAATCAATTCCAACGCGTTCATGTTTGTGGATGAGCCGGGACTGCAGTTTCTTTTTTCTGCGCTGTCCGGTTACAGCGACTTCAAGGCCAAAGATGATCTGGAAGCCTTTTTTGCGATGATTGAACGTCCGCGAGGCATTCATCTCTGCGGCAATCCGGACTGGGAATTTCTGCTGAATCTGGATATGGATATTCTTTCTCTGGATGTTTACAGCAACGGAGAGATTTTTTCCTCATGTGCGCCGTCCATCCGGCGGTTTCTGGACAGGGGCGGCATACTGGTCTGGGGAATCGTGCCCACCAATTTTGAACCTTTTGAAAAGGAAAATATCAATACTCTGGAAAACCGGATGGAGAAAATCTGGGACGCTCTGAGTGCAAAAGGGCTGGATCGGGAATTTCTGCTTTCCCGGAGCCTGCTGTCCCCGGCCACCTGCTGTCTGGTCAATCCGGACAAAGAAAAAACCGTGGAAAAGGCATTTGGAACCATAAAGAAACTCTCTGAAAAACTTAGGGAAAAATACAGCAGTATACTGTAAAAAAAGCTATGAAATGAAAAAACTGTGCTGAAACATATACCATCAGGTGCTGAAAATTGAGATTTCTGTTTCTTGAATCTTTTTTCGGGGGTTCCCACCGGGAATTTGCCGAAGGACTGTCGGAAAATTCCCGGCATGGGATTGAAATCATCTCCCTTCCCGCGCGATTCTGGAAATGGCGGATGCGCGGCGCGGCTCTATGGTTTGTCCGTGAAATCAAAAATCTGAAATCCTTTGACGGACTGATCGCAACAAACATGATGAGTCTGTCGGATTTCAGAACACTTGCCGGGCCGGACTGTCCCCCGGTACTGCTGTATTTTCATGAAAACCAGTTTGCCTATCCTCTGGCACCGGGGGAGCGCATGGATTATCAGTACGGATTTACAGATATTACAACAGCACTGGCTGCGGATCGGGTGGTGTTCAATTCCCGTTTTCATTATGAGACTTTTTTTTCACTGATTCCTGTATTTCTTAACAGAATGCCGGAATTCCGTCCGGTATGGGTAATGGAAACAATCCGTTCAAAATCCGGGGTCTTATATCCTGGCTGCCGTTTTTCCCCCCCTGCTGATAATGAATTCCCGGAGGAGAAAGAAGAAAACGGCCAGCCGCCTTTGATTGTCTGGAATCACCGCTGGGAATTTGACAAGGCTCCGGAAATTTTTTTTCAGGCATTGGATACGGTTGCAGACAAAGGCGCGGATTTCCGGCTGGCCCTGCTGGGGGAAAATTTCCGCCGGGTTCCGGATGTGTTCGCTTCTGCAAAGGAACGCTATAAAAAACAGATTGTTCACTATGGCTATCTGAAATCCCGCAGCGAATACATCCGTATGCTCTGTCAGGGCGGCATTGCAATCAGCACGGCCATTCAGGAAAATTTCGGCATATCCGTTGCCGAGGCCCTGCGCTTCGGCTGTCTTCCGCTGCTGCCGGATCGTCTTTCCTACCCGGAAATTCTGCCTGCGGAGTTTCATGCGGATTTTCTCTATCGGAGTCCGGATGATTTGGCCGAAAAACTCTTCCGGATAATTGCGGATTTTTCCAACTGCCGGAAAATCCGCAGACATACAGCCGCCGCAATGGCACGCTTTGCATGGAAAAATATGATTTCTGCATATGATGATCTGCTGGAGGAAATGGTGCGGAAAAAAACAGAAGCGCATAAGAATATTTATTAACTGATGTTACGCCATCGGGTCATACCGGCGAAAGTCGGTATCCGGAACTGTCCGGAATAAATTGATTCCGGTTTTCACCAGAATGACGGCATCTTGATTAACCTGCTGATTTCTCAAAATGTGGCGTAAGGTGATTTCCATGAAAAAATGTACCATTTGTAGGGTGGGCACGGCTTTTTGTGCCCGCCGTTTCAGCAGGACGGCGGGCACAAAAAGCCGTGCCCGCCCTACGAAAAACGGTATAATCATTAATGGAAATCACCTAACATCAGTTATTAACTGATGTTACGCAGCTTTTCCAAAAATCAGAGAGTTATCAGCTTTCACTGTCATTCCGTCGTAAGCTGAAATCCAGTGTTTTCAGGCAATTATGGATACAGGCTTTCGCCGGTATGACGATTCTGCGTAACATCAGTTATTAACCATTATAATGAGAGTTTAATGCGGTGAGATTTATCAGTCAAAAAAATACCACTACCCAAAAATTAAGCGGAGCGGTTTTCTGCATTTTTGGATTCCGGAGTTCAAAAATTAAGGCGATTTCCATGAAAAAATGTACTATCATTGCAGGGTGGGCACGGCTTTTTGTGCCCGCCGTTTCAGCAGGACGGCGGGCACAGAAAGCCGTGCCCGCCCTACGAAAAACGTTATAATCATTAATGGAAATCACCTAAGCGGAGTGGTTTTCTGCATTTTTGGATTCCGGAGTGCAAAAATTAAGCGGGGCGGTTTTCTGCATTTTTGGATTCCGTAGTGCAAAAATCAAGCGGAGCGGTTTTTTGCATTTCACAGAAATAAACAGATTGTCAGATTAACAGACTTTTACAAGGAGAATTTTTCATTATGCCCATGTCCCAGTCTTTCAGAGACAGACTTTTTCCTGTTTTGCGGGAAATTGCCGATCATTTCGGCACACCTTTCCATATTTATGATGAAACAGGCATCCGCCAGACCGGTGAGGAACTCAAAAAGGCTTTTGCACAGGTAAACGGTTTTCGGGAATATTTTGCTGTCAAGGCCCTTCCCAATCCCCGGATTCTGGAAATCATGCAGAGCATGGGATTCGGTTTTGACTGCAGTTCCATCACGGAACTTATGCTCAGCCGCAGAGTCGGAGCAGGGCCGGAAGACCTCATGTTCACCTCCAACAATACCAGTCAGGAGGAATTTGCAACTGCCGCGGCAGATGGCGGCTGCATCCTGAATCTGGATGATATTTCCCTGATTCCCAAAGTCCCCAGAATGCCGGAACTGATCTGCTTCCGTTATAATCCGGGCCCCGGATTTTCCGGCAACGAAATTATCGGACATCCGGAAGAGGCCAAATACGGAGTCAGTGACACACAACTTACTGATGCCTACCGTATGGCACGGGAACTTGGTGCGCGGCGTTTCGGACTGCACACCATGATTGTTTCCAATGAAAGGGATTATACTTACAAGGTGAAAACAGCGGGGCTTCTGCTGGAACTTGCGGAACAGATTGGCAAAAAACTCGACATACGCTTTGAATTCATCAATATTGGCGGAGGTCTGGGGATTCCTTACCGGCCGGAAGACAGCCCTCTGAATCTTTCCGCTTTGGGAAAGGAGGTCACGGAACTTTTCAGACAGTTTGAGAAACGCAACAGGTATGCACCCGGACTCTTTATGGAAAGCGGCAGATACATGACCGGCCCCCACGGTGTGCTGGCTGCCACGGCCATCAACCGCAAGGATATTTACCGGAAATATATCGGTGTGGACGCGTGCATGTCCGCTCTCATGCGTCCTGGCATGTACGGAGCCTATCATCATATTGAGGTATTGGGGAAAGATTTGCAGGGGCCGTGCGAAGTGGTGGATGTGGTCGGCTCCCTTTGCGAAAACAATGACAAATTCGCAATTCAGCGAACACTTCCCCAAATTAAGGACGGAGATATTCTGATCATTCAGGATACAGGCGCGCATGGTCATTCTATGGGCTTCAACTACAACGGCAAACTGCGTCCCAAAGAACTCCTGCTCCGTGCGGACGGTTCTGTGGAACTCATCCGCCGGGCTGAAACTCCGGAAGACTATTTTGCCACTCTGAGTTTTGAGACGGATATGTTTTCGCCCAAAATATAAAAAAACAGAATCATCCTGTCTGATTTTTTGCACTCCGGATTCCGGCAGTCTGAATTCCCTTTATCACTTGCGGAAAACGGATCGTGCCGGAACCGGATTTTTTTCAGAAAAACGCTTCTCTTTTATTTTTCAAATCGTTCCGTCTTATGCCAACTGATGTTAAACGCCTGATATTTTTGTTGCCCATTTTTTGCTGAACTGATATAATCAGTTTTTTTAAAGCTGTTTAAAAAATCAGGAACGCATATGGAATCTGAAAAAATTTAGGCGATTTCCATGAAAAAATGTACCATCATTGCAGGGTGGGCACGGCTTTTTGTGCCCACCGTTTCAGCAGGACGGCGGGCACAAAAAGCCGTGCCCGCCCTGCGAAAAACGTTATAATCATTA
>JBFXEJ010000129.1:0-15919 GCA_050180235.1 Desulfococcaceae bacterium | reverse complement strand
GAAGCTGACGAATTCCGGAGTTATGCCGGTAACAAAGGGAATCAGAGGTGGACATGGTACGCAATTGAGAAGGGCACAGGTATCATATTGGCATGGCATAACGGCAGACGGACGGATGAAAGCTGCGCCCGCCTTATGGAAAAACTGTCTGTTTTTCCAATAAAATATTATCATACAGATGACTGGAAAAGTTGCAGCGGATATATTCCTTCCGGGAAACACATCACCGGTAAGGCCAATACATGGAAAACAGAAAGGAAAAACCTTAATTTCAGAACACATATCAAACGTCTGAACCGAAGAACGATCTGTTTTTCAAAGAACGGAGACATACATGACAATGTTATCGGGATGTATATCAACCGCTATTATTTTCAGAAAGGGTTATATTCGGAAGCAGTATAATCAACGGATTTGACCCACTACCAAGAAGGGGTTTCCATGACAGACATAGCCGTCACGACCAGATCGCTGATCAGCGGTGCGGTTGCTAGCCGGTACAGGGACGGAGAAGATTATTACAATATCTGGATCATGATTCCCGAAAATAAAATTACAGACCGTCAGGACATTGAAAACCTGATACTCAGCAGCGGTCGGGGCGGGTATCTCCGGCTTCGGGATCTGGCAAAAGTGGTTCATGCGGTCGGGCCTGTGGAAATTGCCCGTGAAGATCAGGTCAAACAGGTGATTGTAAGAGGAGACGCCATACCGGGCGTGAGTGTGGGACAGGCACTGTCTTCGCTTCAGACTGCCATGCAGAAGGTAAAAATGCCGGTGGGTTATGAAATCTCTTACGGCGGACAGGCGCAGATGATGGCGGAAATGAACAGGACTGTCACCGCGATTTTTGCCTTTGCCATATTTTTTTCATTCGTGGTGCTGGCAGTTCAGTTCAACAGCCTGAAAATGCCGCTGCTGATTCTGGGAAGCGTGCCGTTCTGCGTGGCAGGAATGGCGTATGCACTTCATCTGACCGGGCTGCCGATGGGTGCAACCGTGCTGATCGGTCTGCTGGTGGTGGTGGCGTCACATGTCAACGGAGGCGTACTGCTGCTCACAGTTGCCGAAGATCTGCGATCCCGGGTTTCAGGTTTTGAAGCCATCATAAAGGCATCCCAAATCCGTTTCCGTCCCAGAATGATGATTTTTCTGTGCGTGGTTGCAGGGCTGTTTCCGCTTGCGCTCAATATCGAGGAAGGCGGCGACATGCTTCAGCCTATGGCAGTCGCGGCCATCGGAGGACTCGGACTCGGCATTTTCGTTGCATTGTTTTTAGTCCCGTGTTTATATGTGATGTTTGACTGGAGAAAAATGCCTGAGGAAACAATATGAATCTGATAGTCGCGGCCATCCGTCAAATTCTTGTGCAGGCCCGTAGCAAAGCCTACAGTGCTGTGAATTCTGCCATGACAGAGGCCTAATGGCATATCGGCAGACGCATTGTGGAAGAGGAGCAGCAGGGCAGTCTTCGCGCCGAATACGGAAAACAGCTTATCAAATCGCTTTCCGGACAGTTGTCTGCGGAGTTCGGAAAGGGATTTTCAGAGGCGAATCTTTGGAATTTCAGGCAATTTTATTTGACATTTCCATCTGATGAAATTCTCTACACACTGCGTAGAGAATTGAGATGGAGCCATTAACGCCTGATTATGCGGGTGGATAATCCCAAAGCCCGCGAATATTATATTGCCGAAGCTGCGGAACAGAATTGGAGTACCCGGCAATTGGAAAGAAATATCCATTCCCTGTATTATGAAAGAATTCTTTCCACTGCGGATAAAGAGACTGCTTTGGCGCAGCAGGATAAAATGCAGAAATCCGTTCCCTCTGATTTCATCAAAGATCCCTATGTGCTTGAATTTTTAGGGCTGGAAACCCCAACGGGTTTTTCTGAAAAAGAACCTGAAACCGCGATTATCAGCAACCTGCGGCAATTTCTGCTGGAACTGGGCAAAGGGTTTTCATTTGTGGGCAGACAATACCGCATCAGTACGGAAACAAAACATTTTTTCATTGATCTGGTGTTTTACAACTTTCTGCTGAAATGTTTTGTGCTGATAGATCTGAAAATCGGGGAACTGACACATCAGGACATCGGACAGATGGATATGTATGTGCGCCTGTTTGAGGACAAAATGAGAACAGCGGGTGACAATCCCACCATCGGACTTATTCTCTGCACAGAAAAAGACGAAACCATTGTGCGCTATAGTGTGCTGGAAGAAAACAGACAGCTTTTTGCTTCCAAATACCGTCTGATTTTGCCGACAGAGGAGGAACTGAGGGCGGAACTGGAACGGGGAAAGCAGATGATCCTTGAGATGAAAAGGGCAAACTGCCCTGAATAAAGCAAAATGAACATTTTCAAGCAAAAGGAGATAAACAATGGTACTGACGTTATCAGATACGGAAATACAGCGGATGAAGGCGGCTCTGCTGGATGCGGACGGAGAAGAGGCTCTCCTGCTTCTGAAGGAATTTGTCAAACGTCTGGAACAGCAGAAACATGGCGGGATGAAATCCCATCTGAACGGATAAAAGAATGGGACAATAGCAGAAAAATGTAATGAAAAAAAATGATCCGGAGTGCAGAAGATAATTTCTGCAATTGGAATTTTGTCATTTTTTGTGATGAAATCAATACAGAAAGGAAAAAACAGTATTTTTATGGACATAAAAGAGAAAACAGCACAGACAGATGCAACCGTTGATAAGCATTCTGTCATTCACCTGCATACGGTTATACTGATTTCCGTTGCCATGCTGGTGATTGGTTTTATAGGCGGTACTGTTTTTGGTGTGATGAAAACCGTACCCCATACCAAAGGAAAACCCGCAGTTTCTAATGAAATGCCTGCCCGGATGTTTCAGGCATTGGAAGAGGAAACCGTAAAAAATCCGCAGAATGCAGACGCATGGACAAGGCTGGGCAACGCGTATTTTGACAGTTCCCAGTATCAGAAAGCCATTTATGCGTATGAAAAATCCCTGTCCCTTGCGCCGGACAATCCCAATGTGCTGACGGATTTGGGGATCATGTACCGGGGAAACAGGCAGCCGGAAAAAGCAGTGGAGATGTTCAGCAAAGTCATGACCCTTGATCCGAAACATGAAAATTCCAGAATGAACAAAGGCATTGTTCTTCTGCATGATCTCAAAGAGGAAAAGTCCGCAGTTCAGGCATGGGAGGAACTGCTGGCAATCAATCCCCTGGCTGTATTCCCGGATGGTCAGTCAGTGGATGAACTGGTCAGGCATTACAAAGAGGGACACGAAAAAGAGGGAAGGACAAAGTGACAAATGAAATTTCAAAAACCTGAAATCAGACGCATTCTGCTTGCAACCGATCTTTCGGAAACAGCCAATCGTGCTTTCGGATATGCGGCCGATATGGCTGATGCCCATGAGGCCAATATCACCATTGTGCATGTGCTGGAAAAACTGCCGCCCAAAGCCGAATGGATGGCAATTCTGCTGCAAGAACTTGAGAGCGTTGAGGATTTGCAGAAAAAAAGCGAATCTGAAATCCTTCAGCGGGTCAAATCTTATATTGAACACTACTGCACCGAATTCAACGGTCGGTTTCCGGCCTGCCGTCTCATGGTGGAAGCCGTGATTGTGGAAGAGGGAGATCCCGTAAAACGCATTCTGCACCATGCCCATACCGGCGGGTATGATGTGCTGGTAATGGGCAGCCGGGGATACGGCTTTATCCGGGAAATACTTACGGGCGGCACTTCCCAAAGTGTGGTTCGGCAATGCCGCATCCCGGTTTTCATTGTGCCTCCGGATGAGGAAAAATGATTTTCGTGATATTCGGAAACCCCGAACATCATTTCTGCGGCTACAGCGATTGCGCTGATTTGCAGGAGAACATTATAAAACAAAAACAAATTGATGCCCGGCATTCTTCCGAATCTGTCCGAAATCAGTCTGCTTTTTCATAGGATTGCCAAAAATAGTTTTGGCACCCTTTTGCTGCAAAAGTGTAATACCAATTCCCCATTGGTTTGATACAATAAGATTTGACAACTTTTCAAAAGTTGTCAAATCTGATACCGGTGGAGATTGTATCAGATCAATGGCGATTCGGTATAACTGCAGACTGCCGGATGAAGGATGCCCGGTTCCGGAGGTGAAAACAATGAACAGCAAACCTGAAATCAGTTTTTTTGACAAGTATCTGACAGTGTGGGTCATTCTGTGCATGGTGGTGGGTATCGGCATAGGGAAATTTCTCCCTTTCATACCGCAATTTTTGGGGAAATTCGAATATGCCAATGTGTCTGTCCCCATTGCAATCCTGGGTAGTGGGTCTGCACATACTGACAAAAAATTAACTATTTGATATTATTATATTTTAAAAAATATACTGATTTTTGTCCATACATAATAAATACAAATAGTTATACGATACATCCATGATACTGCTTATACTGATTATAAATAACATATTGATTTATATATTAAAAAAATCAGTATGAGCAGTCCCACTACCCAATCCTGATCTGGATTATGATTTATCCCATGATGATGAAAGTGGATTTTCAAAGTGTGAAGGATGTGGGGAAAAACCCCAAAGGTCTGTTTGTCACCTGGGTGACCAACTGGCTGATAAAACCGTTCACCATGTACGGCATTGCGTTTTTCTTTTTTTATACGGTCTTCAAAGATATAATTCCGGCAAATCTGGCAAAAGATTATCTGGCCGGAGCAGTCCTGCTTGGTGCTGCCCCGTGTACCGCTATGGTCTTTGTATGGAGTCATCTGACAAGGGGAAATCCGGCTTACACCGTCGTACAGGTGGCAACCAACGATCTGATTATTCTTGTCGCCTTTACACCGATTGTTGCGTTTCTTCTGGGGGTGAGCGGCGTAACAGTGCCATGGACCACCCTGTTATTGTCGGTGGTGCTTTTTGTTGTCATTCCTCTTGCAGCAGGCGTTCTGACACGGGTGAATGTGATCAGAAGCAGAGGAATTGACTCTTTTAATCAGTCTTTCATTCCGAAATTCAGCAATATCACAATTGCCGGACTGCTGCTGACACTGGTTATCATCTTTTCTTTTCAGGGCAATGTCATTCTGGAAAATCCGCTGCACATTCTGCTGATTGCCATTCCGCTGACCCTTCAGACTTTTCTGATATTTTTCATAGCCTATATCGGCGCCAGAATGCTGAAACTTCAGCACAGTGTTGCAGCGCCTGCCGGTATGATCGGCGCGTCCAATTTCTTTGAGCTTTCCGTGGCTGTGGCAATCGCCTTATTCGGGACAACCTCTCCGGTCGCGCTGGCAACGATTGTGGGTGTGCTTGTTGAAGTTCCCGTGATGCTGATGCTTGTAAAAATAGCCAACAACACAACGCACTGGTTCCCGAAAGAAACCTGAGAAAAGATTGAAGTACCTAAAAGGAGGATCATCCATGTTGCTTGAAAGTTACACAAAAGAGCTTTTTCGTGCCAAATGCAATCCCAGTTTTGAAAATGTGCATTGCTATGCCCATCTGGATCAGGATGTGGGAGAAGTCATTCCCTACCTGAATGCGGAACTGGGCGGATTTCAGATCACCAGAGATCCGCTTTCCGTGACATTCAAGAACCGGGGAAGACTGATTACCATACATCCGCGTAAAATTGCAGTCAATGCGCTCAAAGATGAGGAGGAAACTGACAAAATCCTCAACTGGCTGAAAAATCAGATCAATGAGGTCTGGGAACGCCGAGCGGAGATAAAACCCTCTTTTGAACCTGCGCCCAGGCCCATTCTGTTTGAAATTCTGAAACTGCTGCCCAAAACAAACTGCAGAAAATGCGGTCTGCCCACCTGTATGGTGTTTGCAGCGCAGATGACGGAAGGAGTGAAAGGAGTGGAAGACTGTCCCCCGCTGGAAGGGGAAAATCTGGAAAAACTGAAAACTTATATGGCAGGGTTCAATCTGGACTGGTGACACAGGGAAAACAAAATAACGGAAATAAAAAAGGAGACAGAATGATCCACCCTGAAACACTGTGAAAACCTGACCTCATTTCTTTCTCTTGTAAATTTTTTCAAACCGTTATATAAAATGAGAAAATCTGTTTCCAAAGCCAAATCAACTGTCAACAATGATAAGGAAAAGAAAAAATGGCTAAACTTGTCAAAGAGGAAAGTCAGACCGGACGTCTGCATATTGAGTCTCCGCTTATGGGAGAATCGCTTGTCAGCAAAGAATTTCTCAAACGTACAGAAGCGCATGAATATTTCCGGATGCATCCGGATATCAATGTGCTGAAAATCGGGGGGCAGAGCATCATGGATCGCGGGGGCAAAGCTCTTTTCCCGATTCTGGATGTGCTTATTGAAGCCAAAGAAAAATACAAAATCCTGCTGATGACCGGAGGAGGCACGCGCGCGCGGCATGTCTATAATATCGGAATTGATCTGGGAATGCCGACCGGGGTGCTTTCCAAACTTGGGGACAAGGTTTCCTGGCAGAATGCGGAAATGCTTGCTGTCCTTCTCTCCAAACACGGCGGTGTGAAAATCGGTCACGGAGACAATCTGGAGCAGTTGACCATGTTCTGCAGGCAGGGCTATCTTCCCATCACCTACGGAGTTCCTCCCTACGGATTTTTTGAACATCCTGCGGAAATCGGCTCCATTCCTCCGCACCGCACAGACTGCGGCGCCTTTCTGCTGGCTGAGAATATTGGTGCGCGGTCTCTGATTTTTCTCAAGGATGAGAAAGGGCTGTTTGAAAGCGATCCGAAAAAAACAGATGTATCCGTCCGGGATAAACTCCGTTTTTATGACCGGATATCTGCAAAGGAACTGCTGGAACTGGATCTGGATGATTTAATCATTGAACGGCCGATTCTATCATTTCTGCAAAGGGCCAAATGCCTGAAACAGCTCCAGATCATTGATGCACTGCATCACCCGGATCATATACTCAAAGCCCTTGCGGGTGAACATGTGGGAACCATTATCTATAAGGAATAGGCAGGAAAAAGGTTTTTGCAGGTGGGCAAAAGCAGAGTGCCTGCCCACCGGTTCAGCCTAGGGTTTCTGTTTGCCGCCCCCGTCACCTGTGCCGTCTCCTGCATCAAGGAATACAAGTTTTGCACCTGTGGCATTGCAGATTTGTTCGAGTTCTTTTTTGCGGATATGATTGACATAAATTTTAAGATCTCCTCCGCTGACTCCGACAACACGGTAACGGGGTTTTTTTTCGCCTTTTTCGATCTTGCGTCTTTCACGGACAAATACGGTTGAACTCATGGGTTCCTCCTTTTGTAAATTGTGTTAATGTTTTTTACAGATAATATATATCCTTTAAGGATATATGTCAAGACAGATAAATATGGATCAGAAAAATATAAATACACCGGGATCAGGAAAACAGGATCGGTATATTCAGCCTTCCATCCTTCTGGCATTGCGCATCAAACCTTCCTACGGATACGAACTGATAAAGGATATTCAGAATTTCGGTTTTGTGGAAGGACAGGCCCCGCCCGGAATGATTTACCGTCATCTCCGGCAGATGGAGGAAGACGGACTGGTGAGCTCGGAATGGGAGACAGACGGCACAGGGCCTGCCAAACGGATGTATGCAGTTACGCCGGATGGGAGAGAACTGCTTGTTCTCTGGATTGAATATATGGAAGGGATAAGCAGAAGACTGCAAAACTTTATCTCCATGTTCCGGACCAGTACAGAATGATTTATGAGGGAAAAGGCATCGTATGTTCTGTTTTATTCCGCTTTTCGCTGATATTTTCCCACAGTCCCGGGCCGCATGGATTTACCATGAGTACAGGCTGTGATCCGAAAAGCCGGGGCCGCACCCAGTTTTTTGTGATAATTCTGTCCCTTGGTGAGGGAACAGTTGCATCCCGGTCAAGGGAAATCACCCCGATGTTCCGGGCCTTGAGATCAGCAACTGAAATTTCTGACGGAAAATTCCGAAGCATACCGAATTCGATAAAACGTCCGCTCCAGCCTGAGGCAGTCAGTCCCACTGCCGCGGCTGCGCCGATAATGCCGTCATCCGTACCGCCGTGTGCGCTCAGATGTGCGCCTGAAGAGGCTTGGATTGCGTCTTTCTGTGTCCGTACAGACCGGGTGCAGGACAGCCCGAATTCCATCAGTTCTGAAAGTCCGGGATGGCCTTCGCCTGCCACGCAAAGGCCGGGATCACTGCCTTCCAGTGCATGGGTTTCCAAATGCCGGGCTGCCCGGATAATCAATTCATTAAGTATGTCGATGTTTTGTGTATCCACAATGACACACGCTGCACTGTTATGGGAGGTAAAGGGAATATCCGGATGCACAAGCAGTTGCTGGCGGACTACGCCCCATAAACAGCATCCTTCCGGCAGCAGATTTTCAAACCACCGGGCCAGTTTTCCCGTGCCTCTGTCAGAATTTATGACATCCGTATCATCAAAACCGATATACACGCGCATATTCATCTCCTTGTCTGTTTTTTTTGTTACAGGTTTCTGTTTATCCTTATGCGTAACAGTAAGTCAATACAAAATATCAGACAGGTATATAAAAAACAGATAAACTGAATAAACCGGAAACAGACAGATGACAACTGCCTGAAACTTTTTTTTGAAAAACAGAAGAGAAACATAGAGAAAATATATAGGTCAGTACAGCCTGACAGACCTGCTCTGTGAAAAAAAATTTTCATATTTCCGGCAGGAACCGGCGTATGCAGTTTCCACCGGAACAGGATAGGCAAAAAATTTGTTTGACACATTGCCTGCTCTGAAATAACTTTATAAGTTTAAATGATACCCCATTCAGAGGGATGTATGATTTTTAACTTTTAATTCAAATTTTTATACTGAAATTGCGGCAGGAAAGGTATTTTTTTATGATATTTGAACAGGCACTTATCCGTAAGACAATATGGCAGACAGCAGCAATTGTGCTGATCGGGTTTGCCATTTCCATTGCTTTGAACAGTGTAAGAACCAATGGCATTCCGCTTGTGGGAGACTGGTCCCCGGAAGCCCGGATTACAGACAAAAGCGGAACCAGTCTGATTGTTTCTCCGGAAGAGGTCAAAAACCTTTTTGATGCAGGTCAGGTGCTTTTTCTGGATGCCCGGTCAGGGGCTGATTATGAATCCGGACATATTCAGGGAGCGCTGAACCTGCCCTGGCAGGAATTTGATGATTATTTTGACCGGATTATGCATCAGCTTCCGGAAGACAGAACGATTGTCACCTACTGCGAAGGCGAAACCTGCGAGCTGAGCAAAGATCTGGCCCGCGCTCTTATTGAAATGGGATTTGCCAATGTCCGGGTGCTTGTCAACGGATGGAGCGTGTGGAAAAATATGGGACAGCCGGTTACAGTTGGAGGAACGCCATGAACGATCATGCCCGCTCTGCGGAATTCTGCTCCCATAATCATGAACATCAGTCCGGACATGAATGCGGGGGGCATCATCACACAGTATCTGTTGCTGACACCAGCGGTTCCAGTCTGCTGATCACCCTGATTCTGAATCTGATCATTCCCACAGTGCAGGTGATTGGCGGACTGTATGCCCAGAGCGTGGCCCTGATTTCAGATGCAGTGCATAATTTCAGTGATTTCACTGCCATTCTCATTGCCTATTTCGCGTACCGGATCGGTCAGAAAGGGGCCTCCCTTTCCCACAGTTTCGGATACCGCAGAGCCGAGGTGCTGGCCGCTCTGTTCAATGTCATCATCCTTACTGCTGTATCGCTGTTTATCATCCGTGAGGCAGCGGAGAGATTTCTGCACCCCCAGCCGGTCATGGGGGAACTGGTGATGTGGATTGCAGGCATCGGTGTTCTGGGCAATGGTTTCTCCGCGTGGCTGCTGCATCGGGATGCCGCACACAGTCTTAATGTGCGGGGCGCGTTTCTGCATATGATGGGAGATATGCTAACTTCTGTGGCTGTGCTTGTCAGCGGCCTGATTCTGATATTCAAACCCTGGTACTGGCTGGATCCGCTTTTTTCCCTGCTGATTGTCATCTTTATTCTGAAAAACTGCTGGACTGTCCTCAAAGAGGCTGTGGCGGTTCTGATGAATGCGACACCGGAGCAGACTGATCTGGTTGAAGTGCAGAAAAAAATTGAGGAAGTGCCGGATGTCTGCGGAGCGCATTATCTGCACGCATGGCACTCAGGAACAGGCAGCATAGCGTTTTCAGCGCATGTGGTGGTTGCGGATCAGATGCTCAGTCATACAGAAAAACTGGCGCAGATTATCCGGGAAAAACTCAGTCAGTCCTTTGGCATTGATCATGCTGTGTTACAGTTTGAAACCGGAAACTGCGGCAACGGCGGTGTGCTGTGTGAAATGTCCTGCAACGGCAGTATGAAAGGGGAAAAATCAGACACTGGACATCATCATGGCGAATGGAAAGACAGGAAGGAAAAGATGAAAAAATATTTCACCGCAGTTTTGCGTATAGGGCTTGGTCTCACATTCATTTATGCCAGCATACATAAAATCATGGACCCGAAAGCCTTTGCCGAGTCGGTTTACAATTACCAGATTCTGCCGGATTATCTCATCAATCTCACGGCAGTTGCTCTGCCTGTGACTGAAATCATTGCAGGGCTGTGTCTGGTTTTCAATTTCTGGACACCGGGTGCAGTGAGCATAATCAATGGGATGCTGATTGTGTTTATTGCCGCCACTGCTTTCAATATTTCACGGGGACTGAATATTCACTGCGGATGTTTTCAGACCGGAGCCGGTGAGGCGGACAAATGGGAAATGATCTGGACAATTGTGCTGGACAGTGCTCTGCTTATTGCAGGTATGTATGTTTTTTTCATGCAGAAAGATGATAGGAATACTGATGCGCATGATGCTCATCCGGTTGCAGAAACCAGTGCGGAAGGATAAACGGTTTTCCGTTCCGGGATGCCTGTGTCAGCAATTTTCTGTTGAGCCTGCTGAAACATGCTTTTGCCTGCCCGGCCTGCTGTCTGAACCATGATTCACATGATGGAAGGATTTTCATGATGATTCAATCCTGTCCATCCTGCAAATCCTGAATAATCGTGTTCAGCAGGGTGGGCACGTTTTTTTGTGCCCACCTTTGAATGTGGCGGGCAGCGCTTCCTGAAATCAGGTAAATCGGTGTTCAGACAGCCACATCAGCACAGTCTGAAACGCAGATGTCCGCAGATAACGCAGATTTCACAGATGGTCAGTAAATGCGGAGTGGAAAGTATGCACGGCTTTCATCTGCGTCATCTGTGAAATAAGGTGAATCATGGTTCAGACAACCATGCAATGCTTGTTTGTCTGAACCATGATTCACCTGATTAAAGGATGAACAGGATTTGTCTGCGGGAATAAATCAGGGAAATCCTGAAATCAGGGTTCAGGCAGCAATGCAGTGCGCCCGGCATTGTCATGCCGCCCTGTCTGACCTGACTTGCTTTTTTGACAAAAATGATATAAATTACTGCTGTATTCAAATGGCGGCATTATACAGATTCGGAAGGAGACAGTCATGGAACAGGTTAAGTATATTTCTGATGAAAACAGAAATGTTACAGGGGTTATCGTCCCGATTGATCTCTGGCGGGAAATTGAGTCGGAGCGGGAAACTGCCCGGCTGCTCATAAGCGAAACCATGAAACGCAGACTGCTGGAAGCAAAAAACAGGAAACAGGGAATACCCTTTGATGAAGCCTGCAAAAAACTTGGAATTTGATCCCTGCGGATTTGAAGATTTGGCATGGTGGATTGACAAAGACCGGAAAAAGGCCATGCGGATTGTGAAGCTGATCAGAGAAGTTCAGAAAAATCCTTTTCACGGAACAGGAAAACCGGAGCCGCTGAAACATGAGCTGTCCGGATGCTGGTCAAGACGGATTGATGAGGAACACCGGCTGATTTATGAAGTTCTGGAAGACAGAATCAGAATTCTGGCCTGCCGTCACCATTATTGAGGGATTCCCCCCGGAATATATATTGTCCGAACCGGGATTCACGGGATTAAAGGATTTACCGGGATATTACAGATGATAAATCCGGGTTAATCCGTAAATCCTGAGAATCCCGGTTCAGACAGCAATAAATCATGGAAATCCTGAAATCAGGTAAATCAGGGTTCAGACAGCCATGCAATGCGGTTTGTCCGAACCCTGGTTCACATGATTAAACGATGAACAGGATTTGATAGTGGTATTTTTTTGACTGACAAATCTCACCGCATTAAACTTTCATTATAATGGTCAATAAACATTCTTATGCGCTTTCCGTGCATTTCCCGGTTTCTGCTGAAGAAGAGAGTCTTCCGCACCATGCAGGCGCACCTCCGGCGTAACGTATTGTTAAAACGTTCAGTATGTGCTGTTTCCCCGCTTTCCTTCCCGGACTGCCGCAGACGTTCTGAAGGGATAACATTTCTGTATGATTCCCAATAATCTGTATAAATAACAGCACGTTTCCGGCAGTCATCAGGAAGAGATTCCCGCAATCCGGGACATGTTTTGTCAGACCGGTCTCCGGAAGCCGCACCGGCAGTCTGCCGTGTTTCACGGTTTGCTGCAGGCCAAATCCATGGCTTATGTTCTTCTGACACTGCAGATGACCGCATTTCATCCATCCCGATAACCGGACGTTCCCCTGTTTTAAGTGTATATGAAAAAAGAACTGCTGGAATTATACAGCGATTATCTTTTAAGTTCGTTCGGTTATACAACAGCAACCGGACTTTCCGATCTGCCGGACAATCAGATCGGTCATGACAGAATCACTGATTTTTTGGCAAAATCAAACTTTGATTCCAGATACTTATGGCTGCCGGTCAAAGAAACTGTCCGCTCAGCCGAATCCGATGACGGTGTTCTGATATTTGATGACACAGCCGAAGAAAAACAGCGGACAGATGAAAATAAAATCATCACATGGCATTATGATCACAGCAGAAACCGGACTGTGAAAGGTGTCAGTATCCTCAACTGTCTTTATCATTCCCAAAACACTGATATTCCGGCTGCTTATGAAATCATTGATAAACCGGTGCTGTTCAGTGATCCGAAAACCGGCCTTATCCGCCGGAAAAGCGAAGTCACAAAAAATGAACTGCTTCGCGATATGCTAAGAGTGTGCATCAGCAATCAGTTCAGATTCAGATATGTGCTTACAGACAACTGGTTTTCTTCCAAAGAAAACATGTTGTTAATCAAGTCTGAAATTTCAAAGGATTTCATTATGGCGATCAAATCCAGCCGCACTGCTGCATTGAGTACGGAAGACAAAAAAAACGGTCATTATGTTCAGGCCGGAACACTGGAACTGAAACCGGACACCGTTCAGCATGTTTGCATGAAAGGCATTGATTTTCCATGTCTTTTATGCAGGCAGATCTTTAAAAACAAAGCCGGATCTTCCGGTGTTCTTTATCCGGTTTCCAGTGATACCGGTCTGACTTATGACCAAATGACGGCATTATATCAAAAACGGCGGAATGCCGAAGTCTTTCACAAATCTCTGAAATCAGATGCATCATTGTCAAAATCTCCGACAAGAACTGTGAGAACTCAGAGCAGTCATTTTTTTGCTTCAATTTATTCTTTTTTTAAACTGGAAAAACTCAAAATTAAACATAATTTGAATCACTTCGCTTTGAGAGCAAAACTTTATATCAATGCCCTGAAATCCTGTTTTCAAAAATTAAGGGAATTGACGGCGTAACATCAGTTCATAAAATATAAATCAACTCTTTTATACCACTACCCATATCCCAATGTATCACCCCATAACAGATGGCATTCATCCTCCGCAAAAACGTATAATTCACCTGATTTTATCTCAGTTTCACGTTCTTTCAGTTTTTTTTTATTTCTTCACGTTTCAGCAGAACTTTCTCCCAATTCCTCCCGGGATTTCTCTTCTGACTTTTATGCCGGCTTAACCCTCCGGATTTCAGCGAATCATGAACCTATCCGAATATTATGCTGAATATTTTTGCATTTAAATCAGGTTAATTACAGATATTTTCAGAATGTATGCAATGGTGACTGCTTTGTGTATGATTCAGGCTTCTCCGTTTATGAAACCCTGTGTCTGCAGGAAACATGCAGTCTTTCCATTCTCTGAATAATCAGTACCGTCAGTTTTTCTGTAATATAATTTATATGTGTATAACATATTGGAATTTAAAATAATAACTGTTTATACAGGCTCAGAATAATATTCGGATAGGTTCATAATACGATTGCTTTGATTTATAAAGAACTCCGTACTCCCTGTCAATATAATCTCTTAATTCTTCAACACTCATATGTTCCTGTTTTTCAATGTATTTTATTATTTCATCTTTCTCAGATTCACTCAGGTGTTCTTTACTCCCTTTATATCCTGACCGCAGATATTCCGCTCCCTTATTCTCATAAACAATCTTCCATCTGCTAACAAAAGCAGCGGAAACTTTCAATACTTTACAAACAGTTACTGATTTAAGACCCTCTTCAGCCATTTTTACCGCCACAGCTCTTTTGACTTCTCTGACATCCGTTGAATTGCTGATATACCATTTACTTGAAACATTTCGGTTGTAAAATACCGCATTCGGAAAGGCCTGCATTAGGACAGTTACAGTTTAAACAGCCACGAATAACACGAATCTGCACGAATGCACAAACCATAATTCGTGTCATTCGTGCAATTCGCGGCTGTACCATTAAATCTTCTGAGTAATGGTATAACATTTTCCAAATCTGACATAACAGTTCCTCCTGAATGAGATAAAAACAGAATTCATCTTAACATATATTTTACACAAATGAAATATGAAAGCTATTGTTTTGTCAAATTATAACTGATGTGCTATACTCTCTTATCTGAAGAATATTTAAGGGAGAAAAATATGGCGAAAAAATATAATGTGACACTGACGGATAAGGAACGTGCGGAACTTGGAGAAACTATAAGAAGAAGGAGTGAAAAATCACTTCCGGTCATACGGTCTTATATCCTCCCTGCAGCGGATCTGAACGGGGATAAGTGCTGGACAGATGTCTGTATTTCCGACATATACGGAGTGGGAATAATAACAGTGGAAAGGACCCGGAAGAGATTTGCCGAAGAAGGTTCTGATATAGCGGTACGGGGAAAAAAGAGAGATATTTTCAAAGAAAAAGTTCTTGACGGCAATACAGAGGCACACCTTATAGCTCTGCGGTGCAGTGAACCTCCTCCGGGTTATTCGGGATGGACACTGCGTCTGCTGTCAGATAAAATGGCTGAACTGGAATATGCCGGACATATCAGCCACGAAAGTGTCCGGCAGATTTTAAAAAAAACAAAATGAAACCCTGGCAGGTGAAGTCATGGATAATTCCGGAAACCGGTGCTGACTTTGTGTGTGCGATGGGAGACATCCTGGAAGTTTATGAACGGCCGTACAATAGACCTCCTGCAAAACTGAAAAATTCAGACGGAATTCTGTATGAAAGCTCTCCGGCTTTTTTCTTTTGACTTATGCTGCGTTCTGCAGCAGTCTTTTCTCTGAACCTATCCGAATATTATGCTGAATATTTTTGCATTTAAATCAGGTTAATTACAGATATTTTCAGAATGTATGCAATGGTGACTGCTTTGTGTATGATTCAGGCTTCTCCGTTTATGAAACCCTGTGTCTGCAGGAAACATGCAGTCTTTCCATTCTCTGAATAATCAGTACCGTCAGTTTTTCTGTAATATAATTTATATGTGTATAACATATTTGAATTTAAAATAATAACTGTTTATACAGGCTCAGAATAATATTCGGATAGGTTCCTGTTTTCATATTCACAATTCCGGCAATAATGTTCATTTTTATATTATGACCTTTGCATCTGTTTCTGTAAACATCTGATATTATTTTGAATATTTTTATTTCTCTTATGACATTTTCCACCTTTAT
>JBFXEJ010000128.1:0-16010 GCA_050180235.1 Desulfococcaceae bacterium | reverse complement strand
AGCAGACGGAGACGGTCACGGAAACGTCCCTTTTTTTCTTTTTTTATCATATCAATAAGTTGTTCTGCACTTTCTGACACATCATATATTTTCTTTTTCGGCATTTTCATTTCTCCTTTTAAAAAAATATCATAATGAAATTATCCATCATATTATAGCACATTTTTTATATAATTTCAATAGCGAATCGGTATGATACCAATTCTCCATTGATTTTA
The DNA here is from genome assembly GCA_050180235.1 of Desulfococcaceae bacterium. Lineage (GTDB taxonomy): Bacteria > Desulfobacterota > Desulfobacteria > Desulfobacterales > Desulfococcaceae > JAABRU01. Next base: position 15,792 of record JBFXEJ010000128.1, on the reverse strand, counting down.
TAGAATATTGTCAGTTTTTCCGGGGTTCAGAGTGCGTGTACAGAAAACCGCTCCTCTTAATTTCTGCACTCCTCCGGATCAGTCCGGGGCGGGACTGCAGCCTGTATCAGGTCAATGGCGAATCGGTATGAGAGGGGCAGTGGTGTGTTTCATAGTTATATTTTCAATGGCGAACCGGTCTAATACCGGTTCGCCATTGGTTTTATACAATGCGGAGGAGTGCAGAAATTGGGCGGAGCAGTTTTCTGCAAACCCGGAAGAGCAGAAAAAACTGACGGTATTGTATCAAATCAATGGCGATTTGGTATAATATTCATTCATAAAAAATTTATGTCTGAACTATGATCAAATACAGAGTTGATTTAAATATAGATATATTATACTGTAACTTGCTGAATTGGCTTAAACTTTTCCGCCATGATTTTTAACGGCATAATAATTTGATATTAAAATAAAATTTTAATTTTCTGAATGTCTGTCCGAAACATATATTCAGAAAAAAACAGTGTGCATGACAGGTCATACCGCCATAGCGATCATGCGTGTTTCCGGTGTTCCGGTCAGGATGGCCCGCGGGGAAAAAGGAAATCCACAGTGAATCCGATTCATTTATAATATATTAAAATTATTTGAATAAAAAAATTAAAACAGTTCATAATCAGGTAGTGCAAATTTCGGGGAATTCATATTGAAAAGAATATATTGCCCATACCAGACAGTCAAATGTATAATTTCTGTTTTTTCTAACTCCCTAATTTATTCATCCGCATAAATAAAAAGGTGCATTATGAACATTCCCCCCATCAGTGAAGACATTGTAAAAAAACGTCAGGAAAAAGCTCTTTCCATCGGTCAGATCATGGAGACCTGCGGGAAACTCACAGACAGGTTACTGGATGTGTCCGCGTCTCTGCACGGGCTTTCCCTTCCGGATTCTCCGGAAATGAAAAACGCACAGGCTGAAACCGGCAGAGTCCTGAGCGATCTCCGCAATCTCCGGGATCGGGCAGAAGTCCGGTATAAACGTTTTCAGTCCGGAACCATCACCATCTCCATTGCAGGACTGGAAAAGGCAGGAAAAACCACATTTCTCAAATCCCTGACCGGCATTGAGGCCCTGCCCGCGTTTGACGAACGCTGCACTGCCGTATGCTGTGAAATCCATTATTCACAGGAACGCTCGGATTTTGACATTGAATTCTGTTCTGAACAGGAATTCATGGAAAGGGTAATCCGGCCTGTGACAGAAACCATTGCTGCCGCTCTGCCGGATTCGTATGAAGGCGCGTTTGCTCCGCCAGTTTCCGCAGACGATTTCATGAAACTCCGGCTGCCTTCTCCGGAAACTTTGCCTGCCGGAACCACAGCATTCAAACTGCTCCATGATCTCAGACTGGTGCATGAGAATTTCCATGAATGCCGTCATCATCTGGGAAAACCGCCTCTGTTCCGCCGTCCTTTAAGCGAACTGGGGCAGTGGGTTTCCCACCGCAGGGCAGAGACTGCGGATACAGAAAGCAATCCGGAAGCAGAACGCCGGGAAAGGGGACTGCATCTGGCCCGGACAGCAGCAGTGCGGGTGTGCCGGATTTATGCAGACTTTACAGGCGGTTCTCCCCATCTGCGCTGGATGGATACTCCGGGCGTGGATGATCCCAACCGCAGAGCCAGAGAACTCACTTTGGCTGCCATTGCCTCGGAAACCGATCTGCTGGCCGTTGTCAGCCGCCCCGGTTCCAATCCTTCGCCCGGAGAAAGTTTTCATCATTTCTGGGATTCTGTGTCCCGTCAGCCGGATGAGATTGATCTGCTTAACCGCATGATTTTTGTTCTCAACTGTGATAAAAGAGTGGATCCCGCAGGTGAAAATATCCGCATTCACCGCAAATATCTTACCGATGCAGGAGTTCCCCGGCATATTTTTGCCGGCCCTTTTGAGGCCATAAAGCAGGAAGATGCGGCTGCTCTTATGGATCGGGTCAACAGCCATCTTAAAGAACATCTGGCAGCACAGGATGAGCAGGTGATTGGGGAATTTCAGACACGGCTTCGGCATTTGCAGGCCAGGCTTCGTCTTCTGCATGACGCACTGAAAAAGATTCATCCCTCAGACGCGGGTCTGCATGATTTGGAAACCGAGGAATTCCACAAATGGTTTCACTGGTACCGGGAAGGCCGGGATATGGGATTCTGGACGGATCTGGTCGCGGCTTTGGATCGGGCCACCCGTGACATTCTGGAATACAGTCGGATTCGGGAATCAGAACAGGCTTTGCTGACGGTATTCGGAGAGGAAGCACGGAAAATTCAGGAAGAGATTCCCACAGCCGAGGTTCTTGAGGATTATCTGGTGCGGCACAGGGGAGAAAATCCCATTCCCAGTGCAATGCGTTCCATCAGCACTTATTTTTCCCGGCTGGTGAACAGGCTCGCGGGTGAAGTGCAGGAATTCGGGCCGGTTATGCAGGATCGGCTGGTGCGGGTATTGTCTGAAGCAGGACTGGAGCCTCTGCTGTCAGGCCAGACTGCCGGCGATAAAATCCGAAGTCTGACAGAGCATCTGCGTTCAGCCGGAAGTGGTGCGGAAAATCAGAGTCCTGTGCTGGAACTGCTGGGGGAAACCCTGGAACTGCCCCGGAACCTGAAATATGTCATCCGTTATGAACTCCGTCCCGCGGTGGATTTCTGCGATCCCACATTATGGAATCAGCAGGAGGACGCGTGGAACCGGCTGACAGAAATGGTGCGGGCCAATGGCGGGGATGCGGACAAACTTGCGAAATTTGCAACCCGGAAATATCCGCCTGTGACTGAATCCCGTGAAAAGGATCAGGAAATGCTGGCCCGGATTGCGGGAAACGCGCTGCTGGCCGTGCGCACAGTCCTGAACAATGAACGCTATCTGCCCCGGCGCATTGCAGATGATTATATGCGGGACTGCCGGGTGCGTCTGTGTTTCAGCCCGGAATCCGAACAGGAATGGCGCAGCCTGCTTTTCCGGACACGGGGTCTGCTTCTGTCCCGGATTATCGGGCAGATACGTTCTGAGTCCAAAAGGATTCAGGAATTCCATTCCGCGCTGAACCGGCTGGAAACGGAACTGCCTTGACGCAGATTCAGAAAGCAGGTTATGTGAAAATAAATCCGGGCGGTAAATCGCCCGGCTAAAAGCCAAAGCCCTCTGAAGCGGGCTGAAAAAATATGACGATTTATAAAAAAATTCAGCAGGCTTGAGCCTGCTTTTGCTTATAGCCCCGAAATTTATTTCGGGGATGGATTTCGGTAATTCATTTCTCTTCGGGATTGGAATGAATTTCGCGGATTGCTCCAAAATTGCAGGTGAAAACAAACAATATCACCGATGTTACACCAGTTCGTCATACCTGCGAAAGCCGGTATCCAGAATGTCTTGAAAATACTGGATTCCGATTTTCATCGGAATGACGGAGAATACAGGAACGTGCCGAATTTTGGAAGGTCAGCGTAACATCAGTAATGTTATCCATTTACTGTTTGAAACAGCAATGGAGATGTATAAAAAAAATGATTGACAATTATATATAGGAATGGTATAGCAAAAATAATGACTGAACGCTCGTTCATTTTTTTCACAAAATCCATCTTAGAATGGGGAAAGTCCTCTCAGATACAATGTTTTCAGTATATAATGCAGAAATTGGAATCATGGCTGCATAAGTGTCCTGCGGTAGCGGTAATGGAATGTGCAAAAAAATGATTGACAATCATATGAATGAATGGTACAGAAAATATCTATCTACCGACCGCTCGTTCGGTTTTTTTCAGACTGTCCGTTAACGGAGTATTTATATAAATGCCGGACGGCAGAGTATAAAGAAAATGACAGTCAGTTATGGGAAAGAAAAAAGACAGTTGCTGTTTGCGGAATTGGCGACTGAACGCTCGTTCGGTTTTTTCTTCCCGGCTTTCATGCAGGGAAACCGTCATGAATTCTGACTAAAACAAATACGGGAAAACCGCTTCAGCACACTTTTATGCAAAGTGGCCGAGGCTGACAGGGTATGTGTTTTATTTGTGAAAGGCAGCAGGCAAACAATCAAAACGGAGGTAAAATATGTCGTTGGAAAGTGTTTACAGAGATGCGATGGCCGTAAATACCATCAAGGATATGGGAAAACGGGAAGCTGCGGCAAAGGCGTTTTTTGAAAAACTCAATAAAACCCCTATGCCTGCCAAATTCAACTGGGCTGAGGAAATCTTTGAAGGAATGCATGTCAAAGAAAGAGGGAATCAGCCTGCATTGATCTGGACTGATCTGGATACAGATGCCGAACGCCGTTTCACCTACAAAGAAATGGCAGCCAACGGGAACAGATTCCTTAATTTTGTAAGGAAGAACCGTGTTGAAAAAGGCAACAACCTGTATATGCTGAGCCCGATTGTTCCTGAAACATGGTTTGCCTCTTTTGCGGCCTTAAAGGGCGGACTGGTTGCAGTTCCCACAGCCACCAGCATGACGGCAAGAGAAATTCAGTTCCGTTTTGAGGCATATAAACCGGATGTTATTCTCTGTTTTGAGAAACTGACGGATTTGGTGGATGACGCGCTGAAAAAAGCAAAATGCACACCAAAGGCAAAAATCGTTTTGGGGAAAAAAGAGGGTTGGGTATCCTATACGGACATTGACAAAGAATCAGACAAAGCTGATGCTGCTGAGGTGAAAAGCACGGATGTTCTGTTCTGCTTCTTCACCTCCGGAACCACCGGACTTCCCAAACGTGTCGGACACAGCGCAGTCTCCTATCCTCTGGGACATCTCTCAACCTCTGTCATGCAGGGCATTGAACCCGGCGACGTTCATCATAATTTAAGTGCTCCCGGATGGGCAAAATGGGCATGGAGCAGCTTTTTCGGGCCCTTCAACGTGGGAGCCACTGTCACCGGTTTCGCGTTTGGCGCTCTCAATGTTGAAAAATACGTTGCCACAGTTGCCAAATACAAAGTGAATTCCTTCTGCGCACCGCCCACAGCCTGGCGTGCATTTGTGGGACTTGATCTGAAAAAATATGATTTCAGCGCCATCAAGTACTCCCTCAGCGCGGGTGAACCCTTAAACCCTGAAGTGATCGATCAGTGGAAAAAAGCCACCGGAACCGAAATCAGAGATTTCTACGGTCAGACCGAATCCACCTGCATGATCGGCAATGCGCCCTGGATGGAAGGCAAAATGCGTTTTGGTTCCTTTGGCTTTCCTTCCCATATGTATGATGCGATCATCACCGATGATGACGGCAAAGAAATCACCCAGCCCGGTGAACCCGGTCATATCGTCATTCGCCTGAACAAATGGAGAGCCATAGGACTTTTCCATGAATACATTGACGACCCCCAGAAAACCCAGGCCGCCTTCAAAAACAATCTTTATTTCACCGGAGACAAGGCATCTTTTGACAAAGACGGATACTGGTGGTTTGTGGGCAGATCTGATGATGTCATCAAATCTTCCGACTACCGCGTAGGCCCGTTTGAGGTGGAAAGTGCATTGATTGAGCATCCTGCCGTCATGGAGGCAGCAGTTGTGGGAACGCCTGATCCCGAACGGTATCAGTTGGTCAAAGCCTATGTTATTCTGGCCAAAGGTTACAAACCATCCAGAGAGCTTGCCCTGGAACTGTTTCAGCACACGATCAAAGCGCTTGCCAAATTCAAAATTCCGAGAATCATTGAATTTGTGGAGCAGCTTCCCAAGACAATCAGCGGCAAAATCAGAAGGATTGAACTCAGGGAAAACGAAGAAAACAGGAAAAAGGAAACACCTGCTTCTCCCAATGAGTATTTTTACCATCAGTTCCCGGAACTGAGTTCCAAGAAAAAGTAAGTCTTTCCCGTGTCCGATACACCCGGAAACGGAGAAAGCAGAAAGCCGTTTCCGGGTTGCACCTGTCCGCGTATCCGAACGTCTTATCCCCCAGCCAGAAAACACATCCGCAGGTGTCTGAATATCACTGCCAAAGAGCCTGATTTTCACACCGGGAAATGTCAGGAAACTTTGCCCATAATCCCTTTACTGTCCAAGAATACAGGCAAACATCAGAGGGGCAACAATGCTTGCATCTGATTCCACAATAAAACGCGGTGTATCTTTGCTCAGTTTGCCCCAGGTGATTTTTTCATTGGGAACCGCGCCGGAATAGGAACCGTAACTTGTGGTGGAATCAGATATCTGGCAGAAATAGGACCAGAAGGGAACGTCTTTCATCTGCAAATCCTGATACAGCATGGGCACTACACAGATGGGAAAATCACCCGCAATTCCTCCGCCAATCTGAAAAAAACCAACGCCTTTTCCTGCTGAATTTTTCACATACCAGTCTGCCAGCCGCATCATGTATTCAATGCCGGTTTTCATGGTAAGCGGAGAAATATCCTTTTTGATGCAGTATGATGCAAAGATATTCCCCATTGTGGAATCCTCCCATCCGGGGCAGATGATGGGCAGATTTTTCTGCGCGGCCGCGAGCATCCAACTGTTTTTCGGATCAATTTCATAATACTGTTCCAAATCACCGCCCAGAAGCATCTGATACATGAATTCATGGGGAAAATAACGCTGTCCGCTGTCATTGGCGTTTTTCCACCGTTTGTGAATATGCTTCTGTATTCTCCGGAACGCCTCTTCTTCAGGAATGCAGGTGTCTGTCACACGGTTAAAACCGTTTTCCAGCAGTTGCCATTCATCATCAGGACTCAGATCCCGGTAATGTGGAACGCGTTTGTAATGTGAATGGGCCACCAGATTCATAATATCCTCTTCCAGATTCGCTCCTGTGCAGGAAATAATCTGAACCTTGTCATGACGGATCATTTCCGCAAGGGAGATGCCCAGTTCCGCAGTGCTCATGGCTCCGGCAAGGGTAATCATCATTTTTCCCCCCTGATCCAGATGGGATATGTATGCTTTGGCCGCATCCACCAGCACAGCCGCGTTAAAATGCAGAAAATTCTTTTCCATAAACTGTGTTATTGTCTGACTCATTTGCTGTTCATCTCCTTTATCTGTCCGCAGACAGAAATAACTGTTGTATATTGATAAGATAGCCTGACAGATATTATGATACATTTCCATACAGCAGTCAACCGTTTACTTTGAAAAGGAAATATATTATGGATGTATGAATAATAAAAACAGACCGGAGTGCCGGACTGGAAATTTTCTGAGAAAATGCAGCAGAATATAAACCGGGAAACAGCAGCAGAATATGAAAGGAGACAGTTTATGAAAAATCAGAAGTTTAAAGCACTGGTGGTGGAAGAGGCTCCAGACCGTATTTTCACGAGAAGCATAAAAGAAAGAAATACAGATGATCTTCCTGACGGAGATGTGCTGATACGCGTCTCGTATTCCTCTCTCAATTACAAGGATGCTCTGTCTGCCATAGGCAACAGGGGAGTTACTAAAAATTATCCCCACACGCCCGGCATTGACGCGTCCGGTATTGTGGCAGAAAGCCGCAGTCCCCTTTTCAAACCCGGAGATCCGGTGATTGTCACAAGTTATGATCTGGGAATGAACACTTCAGGAGGATTCGGACAGTTTATCCGTGTACCGGCTGACTGGGTGGTGAAACTTCCCCAAAACCTGAGTCTGAAAGAAAGCATGATTTTCGGCACTGCCGGATTCACGGCAGGCGTGGGGGTCTGGCATCTTTCCCGAATCCGGCCTGATCAGGGGGAGATTCTTGTCACCGGCGCGACTGGCGGTGTGGGCAGTCTGGCTGTGGCTATTCTGTCCAAATGCGGATATTCTGTCACAGCCGTTACAGGAAAAACCGGGGAAAAACAGTTTCTCACGGATTTGGGGGCAAAAAATATCATTGACCGGAAAGAGGTTCTTGACACAGGCGGCCGTCCGCTGCTCAAAGCCCGCTGGGCCGGTGTGCTGGATACTGTGGGCGGTGATATGCTGGCAACAGCCATCAAATCAACAGATCTTTACGGTATTGTCACCTGCTGCGGCAATGTATCCTCCCCGGATCTTCCCATCACTGTATTTCCCTTTATTCTGCGGGGAATTTCCCTGATCGGTATTTCCTCTCAGAATACACCAATGGATCTGCGTGTGAAAATATGGGAAAAACTGGCCGGGCAGTGGAAACCGGAGAAACTGGAAACACTGTCCCGGTGCATTTCCCTGGAAAAACTGGATCAGAATATCGGTATTATTCTGAAAGGACAGCAGAAAGGCCGGGTGGTGGTGGATTTGGGATAAGGCTTCAGGTGTTCAGGTGTCAGGAAAATAAACATCTGACACCGGGCACTGCATATCCGGCACGGATAATACCAATTCTCCATTGATTTTTTCAGAAAATCCCCTCCTGAGAGCATGGCTGTTAAGTTCTTTAAAAATCCCCTCCTGAGAGGGGCAGGGGTGTGTTTTGGGTGTGGGCAATTCCGGACACACCCCTTTATCCCCTCTCAGGAGGGGAATTAGAACTTAACAGCCATGCCTCCTGAGAGGGGCAGGGCTGTGTTTCATAAGTATGTTTTCAATGGAGAGTTGGTATAACTCATATTAACAGCCCTTCCCAAAAACAGGAACGTTATATGAAATCTGAAAAATAATTGGACATTGATCTTCGTGGAGTTCTGTGTTTTCGCGACAGAAAACCGGAAAAATTTTTTGCTGAAAATTTTTTCAGATTTCATATCACCTGTTTTCACCCTTATTCCGGCATAAAACTAAATCCATTGATTTTAAATAGTTAAATATGACAGAGCTCATCCGGCCTGCGTGACTGTTTCAACCGGCAGAGTGGAGCATAGCGGAAATTTCTGCTTGACATCTGAAAGTCTGTGTCATAAAGTGAATTTCGTGTCATTTATTTAAACCTGACGTCAGGTTCACAGATTCAGGCAACAGTACGCGGAGGAAACATAATGCAGAAACAGACAATCTCACGGCGTGAAAGAGACAGACTCAGGCAGCGCCGGGAGATACTTGCCGCTGCCCTTAAGCTGTTCTCGGAAAAGGGATTTCACAATGTCTCCATGCACGAGATAGCGGGGAATGCGGAATATGCTGTGGGAACACTCTACAAATTCTTCAAAAACAAGAAGGATCTTTATCAGGCACTGATTATTGAAAATTCTGACAGATTCCATGAGAGTATCTCAAAGGCGGTGGAAGAGGCGGATGATGAGATTGAAAAACTTCGCAGTTATGTAAAAGCCCACAACACCGTGTTTCGGGACAGCATCGCTGTCATCCGTCTTTATTTTGCCGAAACCAGTGAAGCCAACTTCAATATCAAAGCCGGACTGGATAAGGAAATTCGGGAACGGTATGAAAAATTTATGCACGCGCTTGCAGACATCTTTGAAAGCGGAATGCAGAAGAAAATCTTTCAGCGGATCGCGCAGCCCTATCATCTGGCTGTTGCTCTGGACAGTCTGTGCAACTCGTTTCTGGTTCTCTGGATGGAATCGCCTGAACAGTACCCCTGCCCGGAAGATCCGGATGTCATTCTGAATATTCTTTTCAAAGGACTAATTGTTACGTGAGGATAACTCTAGTTGCAAAACGTTAATTTTAATATGTTTAAGGATGAAAAAATGCAGATCAGAAAATTTTTTTTCAACTATCTGAAAACGGTCGCAGTTCTGCTTACCCTGTCCTGTCTTTTGCTGACAGGCTGCGAGAAAAGCCAGCAGGCTCCTCAGCAGGCGCCCCCTGTGCCGGAAGTTGTCACAATGACAGTTGAAACACAGAAAATCACTTTGACCACGGAACTGCCGGGCCGCACATCGGCTCTGCGTGTGGCGGAAATACGCCCCCAGGTCAACGGAATTATTCAGAAACGCCTGTTTACGGAAGGCGCTGAGGTCAAAGCCGGTGAAGTGCTTTATGAAATTGATCCGGCTCCGTTTCAGGCAGCTCTGGACAATGCTTTGGCAAACCTTGAGGTGTCCAGGGAATCTGCCAAGCGGGCGCGGGCAGCCCTGGATGCAGGCATTGCCGGTGTTGCCAGACAGAAAGCTGTATTGGAACTTTCCCGCACCAGCCGCAGGAGAATGGAGGAACTTCTGATTGACAAAGCAGTTTCTGTCAGTCAGCGCGATCAGGCTGTTACAGAAGTCCAGGTGGCAGAAGCCACAATGCGTTCGGCTGAGGCCCAGGTGGAAAGCGACAGAAAAAACATTGCAGCCTCGGACGCAGTTATCCAGCAGGCTGAAGCAGCAGTAAAGACAGCGCACATCAATATGGGGTATACGCGCATTACCGCTCCTATCTCAGGACGCATCGGCAAATCCAATATCACGGAAGGCGGGCTGGTGACAGCATATCAGCCTGTGGCACTTGCAACGATTCAGCAGCTTGATCCCATTTATGTGGATGTGCCCCAGTCCACCACTGAACTTCTGCGCCTCAAACAGCGTCTGACGTCCGGAAGCCTGAATCAAAGCGGAGCCGCCCAGAATCAGGTCAGTCTTATTCTGGAGGACGGTACTGCCTATTCAGAAAAAGGCACACTTCAGTTTCAGGATGTCACTGTTGATCCCACCACCGGTTCCGTAACCCTGCGCATTGTTTTTCCCAATCCCGAAGATGTTCTTCTTCCGGGCATGTTTGTCCGCGCGACAGTGAAAGAAGGTATCAATGAGCAGGCCATTCTGATTCCCCAGCAGGCCGTGTCCCGCGATTACAAGGGAAATCCCGCGGCCCTTATTGTAACTGCTGACAGCAAAGTGGAACAGGCCCCTCTGATTCTTGACCGATCTCTTGAGGACAAATGGCTTGTCACCTCAGGTCTCAAACCCGGAGACAGAGTCATTGTGGAAGGTCTGCAGAAAGTCAGACCCGGTGCAACTGTGCGAATCGCCCAGCCCCCCCTTTCATCCCCCCCGCAGGCGGGAGGGAAAGAGGGAGGGCAGCCTGCTGAAAAACAGCAGAATCCGGACAAAACCCCGGCAACATCAAAGTAATGGAGGAATAACAATAATGCTGTCACGATTTTTTCTGGATCGGCCTGTTTTCGCCTGGGTCATTGCCATTTCCATCATGGTGCTGGGCGGACTTGCGATCTACAGTCTGCCCATCTCCCAGTATCCGCCGATTGCGCCCCCGTCCATTTATATCAGCGCGTTTTATCCCGGAGCTTCTGCGGAAACTGTGGAAAAGAGCGTCACCCAGATCATTGAGCAGAAAATGACCGGTCTGGAATCAATGATCTATATGTCGGCCACGAGTGATTCTTCGGGAAGTTCCCGCGTGGAGATGACTTTTGCGCCCGGAACCGATCCGGATGTGGCCTGGTCAAAGGTGCAGAACAAACTGCAACTGGCTTTGGCAAGTCTTCCGGATGTGGTGCAGAGCCGGGGCGTATCAGTGGGCAAGGCCACCCGGAATTATCTGATTATCGTTTCTCTGATCTCTGAAGACGGCAGCATGGACGGCAATGATCTGCGGGATTATTCCCAGTCCAATCTGGAAAAAATTCTTGCCAGGGTTCCGGGCGTGGGAGAAGTGGAAAATTTCGGGTCCCAGTATGCCATGCGCATCTGGCTCAACCTTGACCGGATGACTGAGTTCAGACTGACCATAGCTGATGTTGTCACCGCGCTGCGTGCTTACAATGCCGAAGTTTCGGCAGGCCAGTTTGGAGGATCACCCGCAGTTGAGGGACAGCGGCTGAACGCATCCATCATGGTGCAGAGTATGCTGACAAATCCCGATGAATTTGCCAATATCCCTGTCCGCATCAATCCGGACGGTTCTGTGGTGCGGGTCAGAGACATCGGCAAAACCGAGCTGGGAACCGAGACCTATGACATAGAAGGTTATTACAACGGCAAACCCGCTGCTGCAATGGCCATTCGCCAGGCTGCCGGAGCCAATGCCCTGGATACTGCGAATTCGGTCAAAGCAAAAATGGAAGAAATGAGCCGTTATTTTCCGCCAGGCATGAAGGTGGTGTATCCCTATGATACCACACCCTTCACACAGGTTGCTATCATGGAGGTGGTCAAAACCCTGATTGAGGCTGTTCTTCTGGTTTTTCTTGTCATGTACGTATTTATGGGAAGCATCCGTGCCACACTGATTCCGACCATTGCAGTTCCTGTGGTGCTGCTGGGAACCTTTGCCTCTCTGGGTTTTTTCGGATTCTCCATCAATATGCTGACCATGTTTGCAATGGTTCTGTCCATCGGTCTTCTGGTGGATGACGCGATTGTGGTTGTGGAAAATGTGGAACGGATTATGACGGAAGAAGGGCTTTCCGCGCGGGAGGCCACTGCCAAATCCATGGATCAGATTACCAGTGCGCTCATCGGCATTGGTCTGGTGCTTTCGGCAGTGTTCGGCCCTATGGCCTTTTTTCAGGGCTCGACAGGTATCATTTACCGCCAGTTTTCTGTCACCATCATCTCCTCCATGCTCCTGTCTGTGATGGTTGCCCTGATTCTGACGCCCGTGCTTTGCGCTTCCTTTCTCAAACCGGTTCCGCCTGGACATGATTCCGCAGATCATGCGATTTTCTTTATGCGGCCCTTTTTCAGATGGTTTGACAGAACCTTTTTCCGTGTCAGGGATCGCTATGTAAAACTGGTCAACTGGTCTTTTTCACGCAAATTCCGCTATATCCTGATCTATCTGATCATTCTGGGCACTGTGGGGTACCTGCTGGTCAAAATGCCCACCGCGTATCTGCCGGATGAGGATCAGGGAATCATCATGTGTCAGGTCATGCTTCCGGCAAATGCCACTCTGGAGCAGACCAAAGCGGTTCTGGAAAACAGGGTCAAAACGTATTTTCTGGAAAAGGAAAAAGAGGCAGTGGCTTCCTGCATGACCGTCTCCGGCATCAGTTTCGCAGGCCGGGGACAGAACATGGGACTGGCCTTTATCCGGCTTAAAGACTGGGAATTTCGGGAGCGTCCTGATCTGAAGGTCAAGGCTGTGGCAGGCAGAGCCATGGGGGCCTTTTCCCAGATTCGGGAGGCCATGATATTTGCCTTTCCACCGCCTGCGGTACTGGAACTGGGAAATGCCACGGGATTTGACTTTCAGTTGCAGGACAAAGGCGGAGTGGGTCATGAGGCTCTGATGTCTGCCCGAAACCAGCTTCTTGGCATGGCTGCGCAGGATTCGCGGCTGGTGCGTGTCCGTCCCAACGGCATGGAAGATGTTCCCCAGTACCGGGTGGATGTGGACTGGGAAAAAGCAGGCGCGCTGGGAGTCCCCATCAGCGTCATCAACAGCACCATCACTGCTGCTTTCGGCAGTTCCTATGTCAATGACTTTATACAGGCAGAACGTGTCAAACGGGTATATGTTCAGGCAGATGCGCAGTTCCGGATGCTGCCAAAGGATTTGGACAAACTCTATGTCCGCAACACGTCCGGCAAAATGGTTCCCTTCTCAGCCTTTGCCACAGGCCGGTGGACATCCGGCTCTCCCAGACTGGAGCGGTTCAACGCGTTTCCGTCCATGAATATACAGGGAGAACCCGCAGCCGGCAGAAGTTCCGGTGAGGCCATGCAGGCAATGGAGGAACTGGCTGCAAAACTCCCACTGGGAATCGGATTTGACTGGACAGGTCTTTCCTATCAGGAACGCATGTCAACCTCCCAGGCTCCGCTGCTGTACGCGTTTTCCATTCTGGTGATCTTTCTGTGTGTGGCAGCCCTGTATGAAAGCTGGGCCATTCCCATTGCCAACCTGCTCATGCTGCCTCTGGGCCTTTTGGGTGCAACCATTGCCAGTTCCTGGCGCGGACTTCCCAATGATGTGTATTTTCAGATCGGATTTCTGACCACTCTCGGACTGACCACAAAAAACGCAATTCTGATTATTCAGTTTGCCAAAGAACGGATGACGCACGGAGACGGACTCATAGAAGCAACCCTCGGTGCAGCGCGAACCCGGCTGCGACCGGTCATTATGACCTCGCTGGCCTTTTTCTTCGGAGTTCTGCCCCTTGCCATTGCCGCTGGAGCAGGCGCGGGAGCCATGAAAGCCATTGGCACGGCTGTTGCCGGAGGTATGATTTCGGCCACATTCGTAGACCTTTTCTTTATTCCGCTCTTTTTTATGATGATTTACCAGTTGTTTAAAGGAAAGCAGCCTGAACCGCATACGGAAATCAATGCGGTTCCTTCGGAGGTTAAATAAATGACAAAAAGGCTTTCAATAATACTGGGTATGCTGCTGTTTGTGTCCGGCTGCTCTTTTGCCCCGCATTATGACAGACCCGCCGCCCCTGTCCCCGGACAATGGCCGACCGGTGCTGCTTACGGGGAAAGCAGTGTTTCAGCACAGGGAACTGCGGCAGATGAAATCCCCTGGCAGGATTTTTTTGGCGATGAAAAACTGAAACAGGTGATTGAAACCGCGCTGATGAACAACCGGGATCTGCGTCTGGCCGCGCTGAATGTGGAAAAGGCATTTGCTATGTACCGGATTCAGAGATCAGAAATTTATCCCTCAGTCAGTGCCGGAGGTTCCGGGACTGTCCAGCGCGTTCCTGCGGATCTGTCTTCAGGCGGTAAATCTGACACAAAGGAGCAGTACAGCGTCAGTGCAGGGGTCACATCCTGGGAACTGGACTTTTTCGGACGCATCCGCAGCCTGAACGATCAGGCGGTTGAGGAATACATGGCAACAGTGGAAGCTCAGCGCAGCGCACAGATTCTTCTTGTATCAGCAGTGGCAAACACCTACCTTGCCCTTGCTGCGGACAGGGAGGCGCTTAAACTGGCAAAATCCACACTTGAATCCCAGCAGGAGGCATACCGGCTGATCAAAAGACGCTGTGAGGTCGGAGTGGCTCCTGAACTGGATCTGCGCCGCGCGCAGACCCAGGTTGATACCGCGCGGGGAGATGTTTTCCGCTATCAGCAGCAGACCGCAAACGATGAGAATGCGCTGAACCTTCTGATGGGAGCGCCTGCACCGGCTGAGCTTCTGCCCGAAGATTTGTCAGGCATGACCGCTCCTATGGAGCTTTCAGCCGGAATATCTTCCGAAGTTCTGCTGCTTCGTCCTGACATTATGGCTGCCGAGCACCGGCTCAAAGGAGCGAATGCCCAAATCGGGGCAGCACGGGCTGCGCTTTTTCCCCGGATTGCCCTGACAACAACTGTGGGAACCGCAAGCGCCGAACTTTCAGGACTTTTCGCGTCAGGATCGGGAACCTGGCTGTTTGCTCCCCAAATCACAACACCGATCTTTGATGCAAGACTCTGGTCAGCCTATGATGCAGCCAAAGTGGAAAGGGAAATTGCCCAGACCCAGTACGAAAAGTCAATACAGACCGCTTTCAGGGAAGTAGCGGATGCTTTGGCGGCAAAGGGAATGGCTGATGAACGCCTGTCCGCACAGCAGTCTTTGGTGGAGGCAGTTTCAGAAACCCACCGCATGGCAACCGCACTTTATGAAAAGGGTATGGACAGTTATCTCGGTGTGCTGGACGCGCAGAGATCTCTTTACGGCGCACAGCAGGGACTGGTCATGCTGCGTCTGTCAAAATTTGCCAATTATGTGAAACTTTATGCGGTATTAGGGGGAGGCGGGGCATAGCTTCCGGCAGTATATTTTTCTGGTTCCCACGCTCCCGCGTGGGAACCCCGCTTGAATGCTCTGCGTTTTGTGATGACGCAGAGCGTCTGGTCTGCATTCCCACGCGGAGCGACTGTGTTAAAAGTCAAGCTTTTTTTGCATAATTTTCATCCCAGAGGGAATCGTTCTTTACCATAGCATTGGCAATGAGCAGCAATTTTCGTGAACATGCTGTCAATGCCACTTTTTTTGCT
>JBFXEJ010000127.1:0-16363 GCA_050180235.1 Desulfococcaceae bacterium | reverse complement strand
AAAAAACCGCCATGCGTTCAGTTGAAAAATTCCTTTTAAGAAATCCATTTTTACCCAAATGGGATATTTTGATCAGTCCGTATGAGGTTGTCTGATTTGGTATATTTTTTTTAATAAATAGCCTTAATTCTTTCCTCTCTGTGTCCTCTGTGGGAAACTCTTTGACCGGAGTGCAAAAATTGAGCAAACCGCTTTTTTGTATATTTCCTGCCATGCGTTCTCCTCTGGACTTTCGTATGCGGAAATGGTAAGTAAGTCACCATAAATTTTCGGCTACGGTGTTTTCCGGAAAACCGGATTTTACGGAAACAGAAAAAAAACTGAGCGGTGCATTTGCACCGGCTGCCCGGACAGACCGCTGAACTTTATGCTGGCTGCCGGAAAAAGGAAAGGAAATCATGAAATCGGAAAGATACAAAACCGGATGGAACAAACTGGCTGAAATTGACGGCGAACAGGGCAAAAGGGTGGTGGAAGCCCTTAAAGATATTTCTCCTGACTTTGCAGATATGATCATAGAGTTCCCTTTCGGAGATGTTTACAGCCGTCCCGGTCTGGATTTGAAATCCCGTGAAATAGCGACTGTGGCAGCTTTGACTGCGCTGGGAACAGCCGCACCCCAGTTGAAAGTGCATGTTCACGGCGCACTCAATGTCGGGTGCAGTCCGCAGGAAATCATTGAAATAATGATTCAGATGGCTGTGTATGCAGGCTTTCCGGCTGCCCTGAACGGACTTTTTGCCGCAAAAGAAGTCTTTGATGAGAGAAAGCTGAAAATAAGCAACTGACAGGCCGAATTTGGCGGACGCAGAAAGCAGTGATTTACTTACCGGCCCGGAAGCAGGGCTTCCGGGACAGGGAGAGATTAAGATGAGCGAAAACAAAATTGTGGCATATGTGGAAAGAGAGATGGAAGAGTTTATCCCCTTTTTTCTGGAGGAAAGCAAAGAGGAAATCCGCCAGTTGGTGGAGGCTCTCAAAAAAGGGGATTACAAGGCTCTGAAAGACTTTGGGCACAAAATAAAAGGGTCTTCCGTAACCTGCAGTGAAGGCTTTCAGGAAATGAGCAATATCGGGCTGGCAATGGAAACTGCGGCCAAAGAAAAGAAAAGCCTGAATGAAATCAAGGAACTGGTCAAAGCATACATCAGCTATGTGAACAATGTCGAAATCGTTTACGTGGACAAATGATGCTTATTCCTGACCTGTCTTTTCAATGGAGATTACGCCCAGTTTCACCATGGTCAGCAGATGGTTGTAGGTACGCAGATCGGTAAGGATGCTGGCGTCAATCACATCCCTGACCCCCGCATGCTGCAGCACGAGCGTCAGCACATCCCGGAGTCCGGGACGGGATTTGATCCGCGAAATTTTTTCAAGATTCTCATGGTTAATCGTAATCCTGTTGTTGAAAGAGGCCCTGCGCAAATCTTTGAGAGTAAAAACCTCGTGGTTTCCGTCCTCGATCAGTTCGTTCATATCCTCCTGTATGGTATGGACCACAACAATCTGCTGGGGCTCGAACTTGGGAGCGCCCCCCCTGTCGGAAAATATCCGGTACAGGGCTTTTTTGCCTGTCACCTTCCCGTGAAAGGCATGAACCACCCGTCCTTCCTGGAAAAAAATCATCTGTTTTTCCTGACGCTTGCCGATTTCCAGTGTTCCGGTCAGTTGTCTGCTTTCCACATTCCTCAGCACTTTTAACAACCATTCTTCTATCATCAGTTCCGGCCCGGCCTTTCTGACTTTTTTTTCTGAGTCTGTTTTTTCGTCCATAAGACCCGCAACTTTTGTATTGAGCATTTCATTTACAATTGCCGCTGCCCTGGGACGGCTCATTTTGCCATTGTTGAGAATATCACTTACGCTGGAACGCTTGTCTATCATCCTCATGATATTCTGAACCCGCTCTTTTCCGAAACGGTCCTCCACCTCCGGCAGGGAATCAGCGGAAAGTATCCGGAGCCGGACATCCAGATCCGGGAGCCGGGTGTACAGACCCTTTGCCTCGTCAATCAGCCGGCTTCCCTGCAGGAGGGCAGCCATATTGGTCATTTTGATCTGTTCGGGTTCGTCAACGGTTCTTCCGTAAAATTCGAAATATCCCTCTTCCTCATCCATCAGGCTGTAAAACGCCTCAGTTCCCTCCAGAGTCCCGAACTGGGCTTTCACCAGATTGCCTTTTTTGAACAGAATTCTGCCCAGTGACTTGCCTTCACCGTTTGCAAACTCCAGTTCCCCGCTTTTCTGGTTGGCCTCCACAATCTGGATGACATCATTGAGATTCATCTGGGAAAGATTTCCGCTGAAATCGGCCTTGGACTGGAATGATTTCGCTTTTGCCGCACGATCCAGCACCTTTTCCATGCGTTCCAGAAGAAAATCGGTTTTTACAGGTTTGCACACATAATCATCCGCACCCAGACGGAATCCCTCCAACTGATCCGAGGCTTCGGTTTTTCCGGACAGAAAGATAAAGGGGATATTGGCTGTTCTGGAATCCTGACGCACCCTTTCACAGAATTCATAACCGGTCATCTGCGGCATTTCTATGTCCGACACAATGAGATGCGGTTTGATCCGGGGAATGCTGTTCAGAGCCTCCTGGCCGCTGCTGAAGTATTCGGCTTCATAATCAGCCTTGGACAGTTTGAATTTCAGCAGCCTTCCGATTTTGGGATCATCATCAACGATGAGAACCTTGCCTTTCATTTTTCCTCCTTACATAACCGAAGCAGTGTATTTCAGTTATGCGGTATCCGGCAATTATGGTAAACAAAAAATGATTTTGCAAAAAATACATGAAATGGTCAACGGTTATTTCATACCCAAATCCCTTTTCCTCTTTCCCCCCTGCATTCTTTATAATAGCAAGACAATGGAAAAACTCAATTTTATTTCTTCATACAGCGTAAAAAATATTTTCATGTCCCCGGATATTAAAAAAATGCGTTACGTCACCCCAATGAGTCAAAAAAGATAGCGGGTCAAACCGGCTGATGATGTCATGCCTTTGGAATTCCGTAATGCTGATAACCGTTGTTTTCTGTAATAATATCAATTTATCAGATTTATTTTCCGCCCCGGTGCCAGACCGGTTCAGCAGATTTGGCCTGTTACCTCAGAAAACTGCCCCTTTTCTGTATGCTGTGCCGCATACTTCAGGTTTTCATATATTTTCCCATAATTTCTGCCAAAGCAGAAAAAGGATCAGACTCCCTGACCGGCAGTTCACTCTGCCGGAAAAAGGGGGCCTGAAAGAATTTATTTGACAGTCCGGCAATTTTTGTAAATAAATATATTTTGTACTTGACCAAACAGAGAATATCAATTATACGGATAAATACATAATAAATCAAATTCATTAAATTATCAATGCCATATGCTGTCATATCCGTATGATTTGTTTTGCTATTTTTCAGTCAGACAAATTTATTGTTCCGGGTACCGCGACATGGCAGTTGCTGTGCCTTCTGTTATTTTATGCTGTAAATCAGAAAAGTTATTTTCATGGATCCCGTCCCTGCCCCATACGGGGGGAAGCAGAACCCGATTCATTTTTCATACAGAATGGAGCCAAAAACGGCAAAGCATAAAAAAACTGTGATTCCTGACAGATAAACCGAATACCGCACACTTTTTCCCAAAAGATATACGCGTGACCGGGATAAGCGGATACAAGGTCACTGTAACTTCAACCATGTGGGGCCTGAGGAAAACACGCGGGCTTCACGAAAAAGGAGAAAACATGACGGCGACTGCTATCGAATTCAGTCCCGAACGTACCAACCCCTTTTTACAGGAGGTGATGGAGCGTTCGGGACAGATGCTGACGGCCTGCTACCAGTGCAGGCGGTGCGCTGCCGGCTGTACGGTTGGGGATGAAACCGGATATTTTACCCCAAACCTGCTGATCCGTACAGTCGTGCTGGGCGACAGGGAAACAGCCCTGAACAACCAACTGATCTGGAAATGCGTTTCCTGCTACACCTGCGGAACCCGCTGCCCCAATGACATCCAGACCGCACGTATTACCGAAACCCTGAAAAAAATGGCAAAGGAGGCCCATGTGGAACCTCTGCTGCCAAAGGTGAAAGAGTTCCATGACGCGTTTGTGGAATCCGGTGTGCGCTGGGGCCGGGTCAATGAAGTGGAGTTTATGGGTGTGTATGAGACCAAAGCTGCGCTGCGGGAAGCCAGGGTGAAAAATTACAATGCCATTGTGGAAGAGATCAGGGAACAGGCCAAACTGGGACTGGCCATGTTCAAAAGGAAACGGATGCACGCGGGTTTCCTGATGGCAAAAGGCCGGGGGGAAATAAAAGCCCTGTACAGAAAAGCAAAACAGATGAAAACGATTGATCTGTGAACAGTTATCAGTAAACAGTGAACAGTTGTCAGTGAACAGTGTTCAAGAGGTTCCGGGTGATAACCGATAACTGACATCTGAAAAGAGGTGAATCATGGAAATAGGCTATTACCCCGGATGTTCCCTGAAGCAGTCTTCCGCTCTGTATGATCTGCAAAGCCGCCGGATATTTTCCGAGCTGGGGGTGGAACTGAGAGAACTTGAGGACTGGAACTGCTGCGGGGCCACATCTGCGGGCAAGGTGAATGATTTTCTGGCTGTGGCCATGCCTGCCCGCAACATCGGCATTGCCGAGGCCGCGGGTTTTGAGGAACTTGTCATCCCGTGTTCGGCCTGTTATTCCCGGACTCTGGTGGCCCAGAAGCGTCTGGAGGACAATCCGGGACTGCGGGATGAGATCAACCTGGGCCTGTCCCAAAAAGTCAGGGGCCGGATCAGGGTGTCCTCGATTCTGGAGGTTCTCATCTCCCGGATTGACGCGGGTGCTATGAAAAGCAAAACCCTGAAAAAGTTCAGGGGACTGCATCCGGTATGCTACTACGGATGCATGCAGACCCGTTTTCCCTACACAGTGCCGGTTCCGGACAATGTGGAGAACCCCCAGGGCATGGAGACGGTGCTGGCCTCGGTCGGTGTGCGGGCCATTGACTGGAACTGCAAGACCTGGTGCTGCGGCGCGTCAGCCGCGGTCAATGATGCGGAAACCGCGCACAGTCTCATGGCAAAGATTATGAAAGAGGCCCTGGCCCGGGGTGCCAACTGCTTTGTGGTGACATGCCCCATGTGCCAGTTGAATCTGGATGCGCAGCAGGATGCGTTCTGCAAAAAGCATGGGATAGCAGAGCGGCTGCCGGTGTATTTCATCACGGAGGTGCTGGGAACGGCCATGGGGATCAGTCCTGAGGAACTGCAGGCGGATCGGCATTTCACAGACGGCATGAAACTTTTGAAGGAGCTGGAACAGGATGAGCAAAAATAAGATCAAACGCGGATCTGTTCTGATCGCGGGCGGCGGCATCGGCGGAATGCAGGCTGCCCTTGATCTGGCGGACAGCGGGTTCAAAGTCCATATGATCCAGCGCCAGTCTTCCATTGGCGGAACCATGGCCATGCTGGACAAGACCTTTCCCACAGGTGACTGCTCCATGTGCATGATTTCGCCCAAGATGGTGGAAGTGGGGCGCCATCCCAATATCATTATTCACACTCTCGCGGATGTTGTGGGGGTGGACGGGGAGCCCGGTAATTTTACGGTAAAAGTGCGGGAGCAGCCGCGCTTTGTCAATCCGGATCTGTGCACAGGCTGCGGTGCGTGCGAAAAGAAATGCCCCAGACTGGTGGTGAGTGAGTTTGAGCAGGGGCTGAGCAAGCGCAAGGCCATTTACACAATACTGCCCCAGGCCGTGCCTTTGACGCGGGTTATTGACAAAGACAACTGCATTTATCTGACCAAGGGCAAGTGCCGGGCCTGCGAGAAGTTCTGCCCCACGCATGCCATCAATTTTGAGGATAAGGAAAAGGAATATGATCTGAATGTGGGGGCCATTATTCTGAGTCCCGGTCTGGATCGCTACAATCCCAAAATCCGGGGGGAACTGGGATTCGGGCGCTGGCCCAATGTGGTGACATCCCTGCAGTTTGAGCGCATTCTTTCCGCGTCCGGCCCCTTTATGGGGGAAGTCAAACGGCCCTCGGATGAGCGGCATCCCAAAAAGGTGGCCTGGATTCAGTGTGTGGGTTCCAGAGACAAACGCAACGCCAATCCCTGGTGCTCATCTGTGTGCTGCATGTATGCAACCAAGCAGGCCGTGATAGCCAAAGAGCATGACAGCAATGTGCAGCCCACGATTTTTTATATGGAAATGCGGGCTTTTGGCAAGGATTTTGACAAATACGTGGATCGGGCCAAAAATCAGTACGGTGTCATCTACCGCCGGACCATGATCTCGGATGTGCGGGAGGAACCGGGCACGGGCAACCTGATTCTGCGCTATGCACAGCCGGACGGGTCCCTGACAAATGAAACCTTTGACATGGTGGTGCTGTCCATAGGTTTCCAGCCCCATGAGGATGCTCTGGAAGTGGCCAAAACTTTTGGCATTGAACCCAATCAGCACCGTTTTGCCAAAACCACTGTTTTTACACCTGTGGAAACCACGCGTCCGGGTGTGTATGTGACCGGAACCTTCCAGGGGCCCAAGGATATTCCGGAAACTGTGGCCCAGGGCAGCGCTGTCGCAGGCCGGAGTATGGCTCTGCTCGGAGAAGCCAGGGGAACTGAAATCACGGTAAAGGAACTGCCGCCTGAAACAGATGTGGAGGGCGCGGATCCGCGCATCGGTGTGTTTGTCTGCCACTGCGGCATCAATATTTCCCAGACTGTTGATGTGAAGCATGTGGCCGCAGAAATGGGCAAAGAGGCCAATGTGGTGCATTCCGAGGATCTGATGTATGCGTGTGCGCCGGACGGTCAGGAAAAGATTAAGGAAATCATCAAGGAGCACAATCTCAACCGGGTGATTGTGGCCTCGTGCACGCCCCGCACCCATGCGCCCCTGTTTCAGGAAACCATCAGAGACGCTGGACTCAACAAGTATCTGTTTGAACTGGCCGACATCCGGGAGCAGTGTTCCTGGTGCCATATGGGACAGAAAGAGGCGGCCACGAAAAAGGCCACCGAGATTGTGCGCATGAATGTGGCCAAGTCCCGGTATCTGCAGGCCGTGCAGACTTCTTCCGTGCCTGTTACGCCTGCGGCCATGGTCATCGGCGGAGGTGTGGCCGGCATGACCACAGCACTGTCTCTGGCGGATCAGGGATTTGACGTGCATATTGTGGAAAAAGAGGACAGGCTGGGCGGTTTGGCAAACCATGTGTACCGCACGCTGGATGGCAGTGATGTGCAGGCATTTGTAAAGGAAAAGACAGCCCAGGTGCAGGCCCATCCGAAAATCACGGTGCATACAGGCGCTGAAGTAGACAAAACCGGGGGATTCATCGGCAGTTTTCAGACCACTTTGACCAATGGCGACAGTTTTGTGCATGGAGCGATAGTGGTGGCCACCGGCGGTGTGGAATATGAACCACATGAATACGGATACGGCGAAAGTGAGCGGATCATCACCCAGCGGCAGTTGGAAAAACAGATTGCCGAAGGTCTCAAACCCGCAGGAAAGCATTTTGTGATGATCCAGTGCGTGGGTTCCAGGGAGGAACCCAACAATTACTGCTCCCGGATCTGCTGTCAGGATGCCATCAAGAATGCCATAGCCATAAAAGAAAAATCCCCGACAGCGAATGTCACCATTCTGTACCGGGACATCCGCACCTATGGTCTGCGTGAGGATTATTACCAGAAGGCCAGGGAGCTGGGGGTGGTGTTTATACATTTTGAGGTGGAGAAAAAGCCGGAAGTGAAGATTATGGGAAACCTGATCAAAGTCCGCACCTTTGACTATGTGCTGAACCGGGATGTGGTGCTGAGTCCGGATTTTGTGGTGCTTTCGACCGGACTGCGGCCCCATCCGAGCACGGAGAAAGTCAGCCGGCAGTACAAACTGACCCGGAATATGGACGGTTATTTTCTGGAGGCCCATGTGAAACTCCGGCCTGTGGATTTTCCCAGTGAGGGCATTTATCTTGCCGGTCTGGCCCATGCACCGAAAAATTTTGATGAAACCGTCAGTCAGGCGCTGGCTGCCGCGGGACGCGCGGGTGTGCTTCTGTCCCATGAGAGACTGAGCACATCGGGTGTTATCTCCAAGCACAACCGGGATATCTGCATGTCCTGCCTGGCCTGTTTCCGGCTCTGCCCCTTTGGCTCGCCCTATATTGCGGAGGACGGAAAGATCAGCCACAATGAGGTTCTTTGCACGGGCTGCGGGATCTGTGCGGGGGTGTGCCCGGCCAAGGCATTCCAGGTCAACTGTTTCAGGGATGATCAGATCTTTGCCATGATTGATGCGGCTGTGCAGTGAACAGTGAAACAGTGAACAGTTATCAGTAAACAGTGAACAGTTATCAGTAAACAGTGAACAGTTATCAGTGTTAATTGACAACTGATAACTGGTAACTGACAACTGACAACTGGTAACTGACAACTGACAACTCACAACTGGTAACTGACAACTGACCTCTGATAACTGATAACTGAAAACGGGGAGAAACAAATATTATGAGCGGAAAACCGAAAGCGGCAGCCGAAGAAAAGCCTCCCGTGGAGACTCCGCGGGACGCGCCTCCGGGATGGGAGCCCAATGTGCTGGCCTTTGCCTGCCATTACTGTGCGTTTGCCGCGGCTGATCTGGCCGGGGTGATGCGCCTGTCCTATTCGCCGAATGTGAAGATTATCCGGATTCCCTGCACGGGCAAGCTGGATCATGCTTATGCGCTGCGTGCGTTTGAGCGGGGCGTGGACGGCCTTTTTGTGGCCGGGTGACTTGAGGGACAATGCCATTTCCTGGAAGGAAATCTCAACGCGAAGAAAAGAGTCGGTCATCTGAAAACCCTGCTCCCCAAAGTCGGCATTGCACCGGAACGGATTGAAATGTACAATCTGTCTGCTGCCATGGGCCCGAGGTGGGCGGAAATCTGCATAGAGTTTACGGAGAGGATCAGGAAGATGGGGCCTTCTCCCATATGGTTTGCCTTACAAGACAGAAAGGAGTGAGACACGATGATTGTCGGAGAACAGAAACCCCTGGAAGAAATCTGGGAGATGATAAAGGGTCACAAAAAGGTTCTGGTCTTTGGCTGCAACACCTGCGTGGCCGTATGCCAGCAGGGCGGCAACAAAGAGGCTGAGATTCTGGCATCACTGCTGCGGATGAAGGCCACTCAGGAAGGCGCAAATATCGAAATCACAAATTCCGGCATTGAGCGCCAGTGTGAGCACGAATTTTTTGAAAAGGCCGAAAGCGAGATACAGGGTGCGGAAGCGGTTCTGAGCACAGCCTGCGGCATTGGGGTGCAGTTCATGGCGGAAAAGTATGCCAAGCCGATCTATCCGGGTCTGAACACCACATTTCTGGGTGCTGTGGAAAAATTCGGTGTGTATACGGAGCGGTGCCAGGCCTGCGGACAGTGCATTCTGGGACAGACTGCGGGCATATGCCCCATAGCCCGGTGTGCGAAGCGGCTGCTTAACGGCCCCTGCGGAGGATCAACAAAGGGTTCGTGCGAGATTAACAAGGATGTGCCATGCGCGTGGCAGCTTATTGTGGATCGCCTGAAACTGCTGGGCAAAATCGATGAGTATGAAAAACTGGCACCCATCAAGGACTGGTCCAAGGACAGGGCCGGAGGACCCCGCAAACTGGTGAGGGAGGATTTGGTCAATGAGTGAAGCAAAAACACCAAGCAGACTGGAAAAAGTTCTCAGGGCCGGCCATTTCGCAGTCACATCCGAGTGCGGGCCGCCCCGCGGCAGTGATCCGCAGGCCATTGAGGAAAAAGCCGCACTTATCAAAGATTATGTGGATGCCATCAATATCACGGACAACCAGACCTCTGTCTGCCGCATGTGTTCCCTGGCAGCGTGCATAAGGCTGAAGACTTTGGGTGTGGATGCTGTGCTGCAGATGGTGACAAGGGACAGAAACCGGATTGCACTGCAAAGCGATATTCTGGGTGCGGCATCCTGGGACATCAACAATATCCTCTGCCTGAGCGGGGATCATCAGAAATTCGGGGATCACGCGGCAGGCCAGAATGTGCATGATCTGGATTCCATGCAGCTGATTCAGACAGTGCGGAAGATGCGGGATGAGGGAAAATTCCTCAGCGGTGATGAAATCAAACGCCCCCCCCAGATGTTTGTAGGCGCGGCCGCAAACCCCTTTGCGGATCCCTATGAAATCCGGGTGTCCCGTCTGGCCAAGAAAGTGGCGGCAGGAGCGGAATTCATCCAGACACAGTGCATTTACAATATGGACAAGATCAAAGACTGGATGAAAAAGGTGGTGGATCGGGGACTGCATGAGAAAACCTTTATCATGGCAGGCATGACACCCATGAAATCTGTTGGCATGGCCCGGTACATGAAAAACCGGGTTCCGGGCATGGATGTTCCTGATTC
This sequence comes from Desulfococcaceae bacterium, assembly GCA_050180235.1. Lineage (GTDB taxonomy): Bacteria > Desulfobacterota > Desulfobacteria > Desulfobacterales > Desulfococcaceae > JAABRU01. The sequence continues at coordinate 5,918 of JBFXEJ010000127.1, read as the reverse complement.
TGTTGTGAAACGCCTGGCTGACACGCCCAAGGACAAACAGGCTGACGAGGGCATCAAAATGTGCATTGAGCAGATTCAGGAACTGAAAGAGGTGCCGGGTATCCGGGGGTTCCACATCATGGCCATTGAATGGGAGGAAAAAGTCCCTGAGATTGTCAAAGCCGCGGGACTGTATCCAAGACCGCAGGTGTAGGAGGAATTATGAAAGCCAAAACCTTTGAGGACCTGATTAAGGAAGTGCAGGAACCGGGGCTGTGCCATCACTGCGGCGGATGCGTGACTTTCTGCACATCCATCAACTACGGGGCTCTGCGGCTCAATGATAAGGGAATGCCGGAATACGCGGACAAAGCAAAGTGCATAGAATGCGGTCTGTGCTATTCCATCTGCCCGGAAATTGATGAGATGCAGGAAGAGGCCAAAAAAATGGCCGGCTGGGTTCCTCCCATCGGCAGTGTGCTGGAAACCACCATTGCCCGTGCCAAAGATCCGGTTATCAAAGCCAGAGCCACAGACGGGGGTGTTGTCACCGCACTGCTGGTTCATCTGCTGGACAGGGGCCATATTGACGGCGCGATTGTGACAAAACAGATCGGCCCCTTTGTGCGGGAACCCATGCTGGCCACCACACGTCAGGAGATCATTGACTCTGCCGGATTCTATTTTGACAGTTCCCACGGGGTAAAGCATTTCGGGCATGACTATTCCACCTATTCCCCGTCTGTGCAGGAATTCCGGCCCATGATGCAGAAGGGACTGCGCCGCGTGGCCCTGGTCGGTACACCCTGCCAGATCAAAACCCTGCGCAAGATTGCGGCCATGCACATTGTGCCCTCAGATTCCATCCGTTATACTCTGGGACTGTTCTGCTCCGGCAATTTCATCTTTGATGAACCGGAGAGGAAAAAGCTGGAGAAACTGGGCGGATTTGCCTGGGGGGATGTGAAAAAGATCAATATCAAGGATGAACTCATGATCCATCTGAACACAGGGGAAATGAAGACCATTCTTCTGGAAAAGATAGGATTTATGAAACGCTACGCGTGCAATTACTGCCCGGATTATTCCTCGGAATATGCGGATGTGTCTTTCGGCGGCATCGGTGCGGAAGAGGGGTGGACAACGGTACTGACCCGGACTCCCATCGGAAGAGCCATTATTGCGGATGCGCGGGACAACACTCTGGAGACCTTTGACTTTAAAAAAGCTCCGGATCTGCAGACCAAAGTGCTGGATAAAATCCAACTGATCTCTGCAAAGAAAAAGGCATATTCAAAGAAAATGCACGATGATCTGCTGAAAAAGCAGGCCGGGAAGTAAAATCAGGGCTGGGGTCCGGAACTGTGGACTGGTGCCGGTCGCCCGATCCACCCTGTCCATACTGTCCACCCCGGCACCCTGAAACATCTCTTCAAAGGAGAACCTATGAGCAAAAAACGGATACTGGTGGTGGATGATGAGCCGGATTTTGCGGCCATTGTCCAGAAAAATCTGAAAAAGGAAGGCTTTGATGTGGAGGTGGCCTATGACGGTGTTCAGGCTATGGACAAGGTCAAAGCCAATCCGCCGGATGCAATTGTACTGGATGTGATGATGCCGGAAAAGGACGGTTACGAAGTTTGCCGGGAACTGAAATCCAGTGAAAAATACAAGTCAATCCCCGTCATCATGCTTACAGCAGTAGCCGATCATGTGGGTTCCACCCGTTACTCCCATTCTGACGGCATGAGCATGGAAGCCGACGACTACCTTCCCAAACCCGCGTCTGCGGATCAGATCACCGACAGCATCCGCAGCCTGCTGGAGTGATATTCAGCAGTTCCCGCCTTATCATTCCCTGCCCTGTTTTCCGGGGCAGGGAACTCTCTGAAATCCCCTGTATTATGATATTTGTGACTGATTTTTGTTTCTGAAAATGCTTATGTTGCGCACTACAGCCATACCTGCGAAAGATTTTATCCTTTTAAATTATCTGTAGTTATATTATAAATGCCAATCAAGGGCCAAAAAGGATGTGGTACGTCAGAGCCAACCATTCCGGTTTGTTTGAAAGGCTTACTGGGTAACACTCCGATTTTATTCGGGCCTTAAACTGTTTGAGGAACCGGTAACAAGCAAGGGAGACATCATGTCCAAAAATGAAAATAATGAGGAATTGAGCAAAAAAGATATAGATAAAGTGGAAAAATTTGCTTCATCCAACAAAACCGGCGTGCTGGTAATTTTCTTCGATGATATCAAAGGCTCAACCGCAATGGCAGAGCAGATGGGAGATGAGGCATACCGGAAACGCAAAAAAGATTTTCATGACACCCCTGTTGAAGCCATTATATGCCAGCATAAGGGGCAGTTGATCAAATCCACCGGAGACGGATTCATGGCTGTATTCACCGAGCCTTCCACCGCTGTGGAATGTGCTCTTGAGATTCAGGAACAATTTTATGATATGTCACATCTGAAAGTCCGTATAGGCATGGATATGGGGCAGGTGCGCATCGAAAAAATCGGGGGTGTACATTATGATCTGATCAGCCGTCATGCCAATCGTGCTGCACGCGCCCAGGAAATGGCTGAAGCCGGGCACATCCTTGTCACACGGGGAATCTTTGATGATGCATCAGTTTATATCCCCAAAACCCGTGTGTCATGGAAACAGCATGGATTTTACCGCCTGAAACAGGGGGAAACGCCCTTTGAACTGTTTGAACCCTACAATTCGAATTACACGCAGCCCATGGAAAAGCTGAGAGGCACAAAAGCAGAAAATGAATGGACACACTGCATCTGCTGCGGAATCAAAGTTGCGGAAAAAGACACCTTCCAATGCCCCAAATGCGGGAATTCAGGAATTTGCAGAGAAAATTGTCATGATGCAGCCCGTCAGCAGTGTATCAGATGCACAGCCAAAGAACTTCCTACAGGCACGGATGTCAGAATTGAATCCAAAAAACTTGCTGATCTGAAAAATCCGGACGCGGGATTCAAAATCCGTGTATGGTCAGAAAAAGAAAGCGGTATACCGAAAAGCAGAGATATCAAAGTGGTTCCGAAACATGAATTCTCCAAATACAAAAAGGGCGACAAGGTTGCGGTTTATTTTGAAAGCACGGAAGATGCCCATGTCTATCTGTTCAATATCGGCCCAACTGGCAATATCTCGCTGATTTTCCCCAATGAATATTCCGCAGACAATGCGGTGAGGGCAGGAAAAATCTACCGGTTTCCGGATGAAAAAGCCGCTTTTGAATGGACATTGGACGGCCCGTCCGGTACGGAAATCATCAAAGCCATTGCCGCAAAGATTCCTCTTGATATTTGGAAATTTCTTGATAATCTGTCTTCAGCCCATTCTCAGCGGGACATCAGAATCACTGCAAAGGACAGGACAGACATTTCATCGGAAATATGGGCGGAAGCAATGTGTTCGATTGTGGTTCAGGCATAAACAACAAGATTTTCAGGGAAAGTCACTATGACAGATGATCAAGATTTTATTAAAAAAATTCCTTTGTTTTCCGGTTTTGATGACAAAGAGCTTCAGTCCCTGGTATCGGTTTCTCACCGGAAAGCCTATCCCAAAAACAGATTTGTGATTCAGGAAGGGGAAACAACAGCAGATTTGTATGTTGTCACCTGCGGAAAAGCACATGCCATAACATTTGATCACAATCAGCAGAAAATTGTTCTGAATTCCTTCTTCCGGGGAGATTATTTCGGTGAAATGAGTTTTATTGACGGCCAACCCCGCTGCGCTTCTGTTGAAACCGAGGAATATACTGAAGTGCTGATTGTTCCCCGGCAGGCATTTACACAGATTTTATCCATACATTCGGATGGTTCCATCCAACTGATGAAAGGACTGCTTCAGAAACTTCGGAATGCCACCACCCAGATCAATGATCTCATGCTGATCGTGGCACAGAACGAATTGCACAATGCCCATCTGGATACCATCCACCGCCTTGTGAAGGCCGCTGAATACAAAGATGAAAATACCGGAAATCATATTTCCCGCATCAGCCGGTACAGCGGACTGATAGCTGAAAAAATCGGTCTGCCGGATACTGTTATCCAGCACATCCGGGATGCCGCACCTATGCACGACATCGGCAAAATCGGCATTCCCGAATATATTCTGCTCAAACCCGACAAACTGACGGAAAAGGAATTCGGCATTATCAAAGCCCATACCACCATCGGCGCAAAGATTCTTGCCAATCCCAAATCCGAACTGCTGGAATATGCTCATCAGATTGCCCTGCACCATCATGAAAAATACAATGGAAACGGCTATCCTGCCAGTCTCAAAGGAATCAATATTCCCATTGCCGCCAGAATTGTTGGGCTGGTGGATGCCTTTGATGTGATTATTTCCAGACGTCCGTACAAAGATCCGGTTCCGGTGGAAAAAGCACTGGAAATCATTCAAAAGGATCGGGGAACGCATTTTGACCCGGATGTGGTGGATATTTTTGTTCAGTTTTTTGATGAGGTGCTGAAAATCAAAGAGGAGCTTGATGCCGCGGATCATAAAACGCTTTGTGCCTGTGAAATTGGTGAATGATTAAATAGCTGATGTTACACGGCTTCGTCATACCGGCGAAAGCCGGTATCCAGAACATGCCGGAAGGACGGCGGATACAGTAACATACCGAAGTTTGAAAAGTCTGCGTAACATTCCTTACCGATAAAGGAGAAATCAAATGAACATCAGCCAAATAACAAAAGATGAAATCAGAAATCTGAGTCTGTCGGAAAAAATTTCAATTGTCGAAAATATTCTGGACAGCACAGCCAAAGACGATGAATATTCCAGACTGATTCAGTCCCTGTATTCCAGAATTTTTTCATATCATCCCAATTTTTTTGAGAAAAAAAACAGATGATGATTTGGCAGTGAGCACTGCTGATCGCGGGAAACTCCGGGAAATGGAAAGAATGGCAGCAGCAGAAATGAGATGCAAAGCGTGGGAACGAGATGAAAGAGGGAACTGATGAACAACGATAACGATTTGCACGATGATGATATTGACTATGAACTTGAAGGGATTCGCAGGTTTGCGCAGAGACCGGTTCCCGAATTTTACAAAACCGATGTCCGGAAAACACGCTCATCTGTCAAAGAGCAGCATACAGAACGCGGTGCCGGATATATGCTTATCAGCGCATGTCCCCATGATACGCTGAAAAGATACAATACCCTCTGTCATTTTGAATCTCTGACAGAACCATCACATGATCACAGTTTTCTGATCGGTATTGCCTGTCAGATTATGGAATCAGAGATTTGCAGACTGCTTGCCGAGCCTTCCAGAAGCATCGGTGATGTCATGGTAAAACATCTGCGGAAAAGGAATAAGAAAAAACTGGCCGAAATCATGGAAAAATGGCTGGATAAACGAATGCCCGCCATGATGGGCGTGATTACAAATATTATGACATCACTGTGTTATGCCATTGAAGACAGGGAACACAAGGCTTTGGCTTTTGTCCAACAGTATTTCAGGAAGGGGTATTCTGCTCTCCTGTTACACAGCGGATTCATTGCTTCTTATGACAAAATCAGAAGTGATTTCAGAAATCCCGCAAATCACGGGCTCAGAATTTTCAGTCCACGGGAATATCAGGATTTTGTCTTCCTTTCTTTGGGAACCGCAAGCGTGAGAGAATGGGATCGTTACGGTGTCAGAGATGCCAACTCTGTTCAGGAAAAAGCGGTTTTTCATCATCATCTTGCCCAGTCAAAACTCATTTCTGTCAAAACCCCTGATCCGCAGGCAAAACCGGGAAATGCAGGCTCGGAACTTCTGGTGATGTTTCAGAAAATTGTGAAAACAGCCTCTCCTGACACAGCTTGTTCTGTTGAAGTCCGGCTAGCGGATACACTCCGATCCGGCAACCGGGATATGAAATTCAAA
>JBFXEJ010000126.1:0-16430 GCA_050180235.1 Desulfococcaceae bacterium | reverse complement strand
ATCACAGATGCTTATACAGATGCTGCCGAATATGCCTCTCTTGAAACAGGCATTCCGGAATCTGATTTTCCGCAAATTTGCCCGTACCAGTTGCATGAGGCATTGGATAAAAATTTTTATCCTGATATGGAAAGACTGCAATAAGGTGATTTCTGAGAATAAATATCCCATTTCAGTTCACAGGCACAGAGCAAAAGCTGGAAGCTTTTGATACTTTGCTGGTATATTCTTTTCCGGAAATCATCTAATAAGCCCTGTTCAGCGTGTCCTGCTCTGACAAAGGAAACCCTGAAAGATTTGAGGTCAAAGCATGGAAAAGAACCTGAAGACTGGTGGAACCAAAGGTTTGGATTCGGGTTTGACTGCCTTACAGAGTCTGAGGCACGTTATTTGCTCAGAACCCCGGATGCTGACCGAATCCGAAATAAAATTGCTGCGGCAGTCGAAATCCGAAATCGCCAGACGGATTTCCGAATTGCTTGCTGCCGGGAAACAGGTACGGAAGAAAATGACATTGCAAAAAAGAGCAGAATTCCGTAAGGGATGATAGCGATGGTGGAATGAAAACAAAATTTCCATAACAATGGCAGATATGCTGTGAAAGAAAGGCCGGAGCAGATGAAAGCAAAAAAGACAGAAGAAAATAAAAGCAAAACTTATCTCAGCATCGGTTTTCTGAAAAAACTGGACAGGACGGAACCTTACATGAGGGAACTGCTGATTTCCCTTGTGGATGAGGTTCAGTCCAAAATTATTGTCAATGAAGGGGATTTCAATGAGTTAAAAGCGGTTGTCAGAGAACTGGGGGATACGCAGAATAAAACTGAAACCTATGTGAAGGAACTCGCCGAAGCACAGAAGAGAACTGAAATCCGGCTCGAAATATTGACTATCCGGGTTGAGGAACTGGCTGAGGCACAGAAAAAAACAGAAATCCGGATGGAGGAACTGGCTGAAGCCCAGAAAGAGCTGACCGAAGCGCAAAGAAACACAGAACTGACAGTCAGCTCACTGTCTATGACCGTCAAAGACATCAAAAAACAGCTTGGGGGGCTTACCATGTCTGTCGGATACGGAATTGAGGACAGAATCATTCCCTATATGTATGATTTCGGAAAAAAGGAATTTGACATTGACGTAAAGACTGTTGAACGCAGAAACCTTGTCTATCCTGACGGAAAGTATGATGAGATAAACATTTATGCCGAGGGAACAAAAAAAGGGCGTCCGGTTTTTATCATCGGTGAATGCAAGGCGCAGCCCGGCAGAAAGGATTTTGACAGATTCAGCCAGTTGACAGAGCGTGTAAAAAAGACAATAACAGGAGATATTTGTCCTTTTATTGCAGGATACAGTTTCAGCCCGGAAGTTGAGGCATATGCAAAAAAGAAATATCCTGACATAAAAATGTATAAAACCTATGAATTTGAACTGAAATCAAAAGGAAGATAAACAATGAAAAACTGGAAGATATGACCTCGCATGTTGTCTTGTCTGAACAGGAATGCAAAGCCAATATCGTGAAAATGGCTGAGGATGAAAATTCACAAAAATTGTCTCACGATTGGATTTGCCAAAGTGCAGGACACAAATATTCGACAGTGGGTCAAATCAGTTGATTCTGAAATTCCCCACCCTCAAGGGAGGGGAGAGTTTTTTTTCGCTTCATCAACCGGTTTGACCCACTACCTAATCTTTTTATAGGGGGATTTATCCCTCTGCCCAAAATGAATGGAGAGTTTTTATGGTGACAGAAAACGGAATTGTTATCAGAACTGATACAAAAACAGCCTGGATCAAAACGATCCGGAGCAGTGCGTGTGAAGGATGCGCGTCAAAGGATTCCTGTGAAGGCGGAAAAGAGGCACAGGTGGAAGCCCTCAATGAGATTGGGGCAAAGGCAGGGGATGCAGTGGTCGTGGGGTTTGAAACCGGATCTTTTATCAAAATATCCATGCTGCTCTATCTGTTTCCGGTATTTTCCATGTTTGCAGGTGCAGTTATCGGATCGTACATCGCCCCTCTTTACGGATTTGACATCACAAATGCATCCGCCCTGTTTGCATTTTCTTTCCTGGGGCTTTCTTTCCTGGCAATCCGCCTGACCAGCGGTCTTCTGTCCGGAGATGACAGATACCAGGCCCGGATTGTCAGGATACGGAAAAATATGACTGTTTCCGGAGATTCCTACAGTCAGGCTGCGGCATCCGCCTGAATTACGGTGCTTTGTATCCGGCCTGTGCTTCGGTAGTGGGACTTTTTAGGTGATTTCCATTAATGATTATACCGTTTTTCGCAGGGCGGGCACGGCTTTCTGTGCCCGCCGTCCTGCTGAAACGGCGGGCACAGAAAGCCGTGCCCACCCTGCAATGATGGTACATTTTTTCATGGAAATCGCCTTATACTGAAGAGAGGACGCTACGATTTGCGGGGGGAATGAATTTTTATGACAGGTGAAGCAGGAAACTATCTGAAATTATTGGGATTTTACCACAAGCACCGCTGTTTTTCCAAGATTTCTGACCAGTTTTACGCTGACATCACCCATCACAAACTCCTCTGATCTGGATTTTTTTCTGCGGCCGATCATCACCATGTCAAAATTACCCTGATTGCAGTGACTGATAATTCCGTCCGCTATGGTCGGGCTGGATTCGCTCAGCAGTTCAATCCGAATCTGATCCGCAGGGAAACCGGCCCTGACCAGTTTTTCCTTTGCATCTTCCAGAACTGCCTGCAAACGCAGCGGTTCCTCCTTCACAAAGTCCGCACCCATGAGTTCCTCACTGGAACCGGGTTTTCTGAAGACATGAAGCAGGCTAATCTCCAGATTTTTACGCTGAAACGGAATTTCTGTCAGATAATCCGTTATGGCGCCCGAACTTTTGGAATCTTTCAGGGCTATAAGTATAGTTTTTTTCAATCCACCCTCCCTTTCACACTGTATCCAGATACCGGTTCAGATCCTCAATAATCTCTTCGGTATATTCATAATAAATATTCGTATCCCTTGAGAAATGCATGAGAATGTCATTCAGTGCCTTTGGAATATAAGGAAAGAATTTTTGCAGATTGATAAACCGCCATTTGTCCAGCAGGGAGAAATCGCCCGGCTCCAGACGGTCAATGAGATCCCCGTAAAATTCCCTGTCGCCGTCAATGCTGTACAGGGTGTGAAAACCTTTTCCCACTGTGTAAATCAGGATATTTCCCAGACCGAATATATCCAGACTGAAGGGATTTTCCGCGGGGACAAAATCATAGTCAAAGTCAATCCACACATATCTGTCCGTACCCCGTTCAGCAATAAGATGATCATTGCGGATATCCCCGTGGCGGAATCCCTTTTCATGCAGAAATTTCAGGGCTTCAAAAGCAGAGATCAGGCGGCGGAGAATTCCGGGCAGTTCGTTTTCAAAATAGGTTTTATGGTCTGCCCTGACAGATTCCACATATACAAAGAGATTGGGACCGTGAACAATATCCAGCACTCTGATATTATTGCCTTTGGGATCCTTGTAGGATTTTCCCTGCATGAAATGCGGATGGCCTTCCGTGAGTTCCAGTATCTCCCCCTCCTTGTCCGGATTCCGGAAGCAGCGGATTTTCACACCCCCTATGGTGACATCAAAGGATTCAAAATAGGAAAGTTTGATAATCTTTTTTTCCCCTGATTCACAGTGAATGGCTTTTTTTACCCAGAATTTGGGATCTTCAATGCCGAAACGCCGTTCCCGCTCATGCCCTGTCACCAGATAGCGCTGTCCTCCGGCCAGAATTTCGTCACCGAAGTCAATGGCAAAAAAATCAGATGTGTCTGTAAAAAGTCTGCCTGTTGTCAATTTATAATCCCTTCAGCATACGCAGCGGCAGGGTTTCCATGGCAGATACCACTTTTTCCAGAAAATTTTTCAGCCCGCTGTTTTCAATCACCAGTCCCATATGCTCGGCCAGAAGGCAGAAGGAATCCAGATCTTCGGGATCCGGACGCCAGGGCTCGCTGTGATAAATCCGTATCAGTCCCATTGCCGCATTCCGGTATTTGATGGGAACCGAGAGCATGGATACAATGCCCTCTTTTTGCGCGGCCTCAGGATACTGCACTCTGGGATCATTCTGAAAATCCTCGATAAAAACAGGCTCGCCTGTGACAAAGGCCGTATATTTCTCATCCACAAACACCGGGCCTTTTTGCAGATATTCCTCACTGATGCCATGACTGCTTACGCGGAAAAGCTGGCCTTCCCTTTCATCAAAGAGCATGATGCTGCAACCTTTGACCTCAAAGGATCGGCACAGATGCCCGGCAAGATGCACAGCCAGGATATGCAGTTCCTCATAACCGGAAACGGCCCGTGTCAGTGCCTTGAATTCTTTCAGGTGTATTTTTCTGGGGGAATGGTTTTGCATGGGCATATTCTCCTGCATCTTGGGGTTTTCCGGGCAGATCCGATCTGTTTTTAATAAATCAGGATTGGCTTCAGTAATGATCCGGCAGTCCGGAATTCTGCCGGATTGCAGTTAAGTAGGCAAGCAAAATTCTTCGTGTATTCAGAAAAATCCGGTTTTTCGGAAAAACCGGATTTTTCTGAAAATTTTATACCCGAAAATTTATGCCCAATGCCGTTTCCTTAAAGCTCCCCTCCCTTAAGGGATGGGCGGGGGAGGGTGAGAAAATGTCATCAGGTTACAACCCTCTGCATCTCCCCATCCCCTGACCCATCCCACCGGGGGGAATTTTATGCTTAAGGAAACGGCATTGAAGTTATGCTGACTTCCTTAATAATGAAATAATTATAGCTGTGCGGATTCCTTTTGACAAGAAAAAAACATCCGGAATGTCAGAATTCCTGAATACGGAGTCACGAACTGAGTCTGCGGAGGAAAAAAAAATTGGCGATCATGACTGACAGGGCAGTTTTAGGACTGTAATTATTTCTCCATCTGTGATATAGAAAGGCTTTGGAAAAAACAGTCATGCAGAATATTTTAAGATTCTGTAAATCAGACATAAATCCTGATCCGCCTTTTTTCAGGCTGATCATACAGTTTAAAAGAAAAGAGAGATGTCATATGATTCAAATCAGAAAAACATGGTCACTGCGTCTTAAAATCGTCATCGTGGGCATTCTTCTGCCCGCAGTTCTGCTGTTTGTGCTGATGATGCGCTATGTTTCCGGGACAAAGGAAAAAAATCTGGCAGCTTTTACAGACAAGGCCCGAACCATCTGCATGGTTTCAGAATCCTTCCGGACGGAAATGGAAAAAAAATGGGAACTGGGTCTGTTTTCCCCGGAGCAGTTGAAAGAGTACGGGGAAAAGGGGGAAATGGAAAAAATTCTGGCCAGTGTGCCCGTGTTTTCCGCTCTGGCCGGGCTTATGAGTCAGGCCAAAGAAGGCGGATACATATTCAAAGTCCCCCGGCTTCAGGCCCGGAATCCCCAGAACCTGCCGGATGCTGTGGAATCCCGCGTACTGGAAACCATCACACGGAACAATCTGTCAGAACATTATGAAATTGATCCGGAAATGAATGCAGTGCGCTATTTCCGTCCTGTCCGGCTGAGCCAGAGCTGCCTGATCTGCCACGGAAATCCGGCTGATTCTGTAAGGCTGTGGGGAAATGATCAGGGAAAAGACATCACAGGCGCAAAGATGGAAAACTGGAAAAGCGGTGAAATTCAGGGTGCTTTTGAAATTATCCAGTCTCTGGATGCGGCAGACCGGCAACTGAATGAATCGGTAAAAGATGCGTCTGCCTTTGCTGCTGCCGGACTTTTTGTCATGGCACTGACCTTTGCCACTCTTGTGATCCGGATCGTCTCAAACTCTGTCATGATTCCACTGAGGGAGATTATCAGCAGCATATCAGAAGGTTCCCTGGGACTGCTGAAAATGGCGCATCATGTGGCTGATTCAGGAAACCGGCTTGCGGACGGTTCCATGTCACAGGCCGCTAGTATAGAACAAAGCGCGACTGCTCTGGAGGAAGTCAATGCCATGACACGTTCAACAGCGGGAAATATCCGCCAGACCAGTGAGGTGGCCCAGGAAGTGCTTAAATCAGTGGAAACAGCGCAGGATCGCATGAAGCGGATGTCTGATGCCATTGCCGCGATCAGGGAATCTTCGGATCAGACTGTTTCCATTGTGAAAACCATAGATGAAATTGCCTTTCAGACCAATCTTCTTTCCCTGAATGCGGCTGTGGAGGCGGCCAGGGCCGGAGAAAGCGGCGCGGGTTTTGCAGTTGTGGCAGATGAAGTCCGTTCCCTTGCGCTGCGAAGCGCGTCCGCAGCCAAAGAAACCACACGGCTGATTGAGCAGTCCCGGAAAAATTCCGGACGGGGAGTAAGTGCTGCCGGGGAAGTAAAAGAAATTCTGGATACAGTCATCGCAGGTGTGGGCAAGGTGAGCCAGCTTGCCAGTGAGATTTCCGCAGCAGGCGGTGAGCAGGCCGAGGGCGTGAATCAGGTCAGTATAGGTGTGTCCCAGATCGGAAGCGTGACTGAATCCAACACGGCAGTGGCAGAAGAGGTGGCCTCAGCCGGGCGGGAGCTTTCCGAACAGGCAGATGAACTCAGCCGTCTGGTTGAAAAACTGTCGGATATAGCAGGAAACCGGAAAAAGTGAAAAAAAACGGGAAAAAAACAGCGGGGAGAAATTTATGGCACTGACATTCCGTCCGATTTCCATAACTGATGGAAATGACTATGAAAAATATCTGAAATTCACGGATCGGAAGGCTTCGGATTACAGTTTTGCCAATCTCTGGGGCTGGAGCCGGGAATACGGACTGGAATGGGCCTGGGAAGAGCAGCCGGAACTGATCTGGATTCGGCAGAAAGAGCCGGAAGCAGCATACTGGGCTCCAGTGGGGCAGTGGCAGCAGCCGGACTGGGCTGAAATACTGGAAAACCGTTTTTCTCCCGGAACCGTGTTTGTGCGTATTCCTGAAACACTTCCGGATATATGGAAAAGCGCTTTGGGAACACGGATTTTATATGAACCTGCCGAGGCCCTTCATGATTATGTCTATTCAGTGCCTGATCTGATTTCTCTGAAGGGAAACCGTTTTCACAAAAAAAAAAATCTGCTCAATCAGTTCGTGAATCAGTATGCCTATACCTATATGCCGATGGGTCCGGAGCGGGTACGGGAGGCTTTGTCCATGCAGGAGGCATGGTGTGTCTGGCGGGACTGTGAATCAGCGGAAATCCTGGCTGCGGAAAACCGTGTCATTTCCAGAGTGCTGGAAAACTGGGACAGTTTTGAAAATCTGCTCGGAGGCGCTATTTACTGTGATGGGAAAATGGCGGCTTTTACCGTGGGAGAGGAACTTAATCCCGAAACCCTGCTGATCCATTTTGAAAAAGCCCTGCCGGATTACAAAGGCATTTATCAGGCCATCAACCGGATGTTTCTGCAGGCACATGATCGGTTCCTGTTTGTCAACAGGGAGCAGGACATGGGGGAACCCGGACTGCGCAAAGCCAAGCAGTCTTACAATCCGGTCGGATTTGTCCGGAAATACCGGGTGACTTTCCTGAAATAATACAGTGCAATGCCAATTCAGATTTCAGAGAACTTTGAAATATCGTTCTTTCCCTGATTTTTGTCCTTCTTAAAAACGTTTATCCGGTCAGTGAGTTCAGTTACCGGCTGATCAGACTGAAGCATATTCCGGCAGGGAATTTGAGAAAAAAATGGGCAAAAATCCGCTGAACGCCGCTTATCTGCCGCTTACAGACTATCCGAAAAAGGAGAGCCCCCAAAGCGGCATAGCCAAGTGCCGCAGGGGCCGAAGCAGTCAGTGCTGTATTTTCTGACAGATCAGAGTCTTCCTCTTTGAAAAAGCCGGAATTGAGAAAGGCATTGAAAGAGGTATTCTTATCGGTCTGGAAAAAGGCCGGAAGGAAACAGTGGAGGAAACCTCAGTAAATCTGCTCCTTTCCCGGTGGCTGAACAAAGAGCAGATTCCAGAGATTACCGGGCTGGACATGAAAAAACCGGATGAACTGGAAAAGCCTGAAAACATCATAAATGATGTTTCATACTCCAAAAAAAGAATTTTCCCGGTAACGGGAAGATGCATATCTGTTTTTATGGCAGGAGCTATGGATAAATTTTTATTCTATCAAACCAAATGAAAGGAACTGAAAATGAAAAACACAAAAATGAACACAAGTACCTGTATTTTTTACGCAGCCGTGCTGCTTGCTCTCCTGATGATCACAGGATGCTCCAGTCTGCGGAGCACAGGTGACAGCAGCATGGGAGGTGTATCCGGGCCTGTCTCCGGTGGCCCCGGGTCTTTGTACTACGGATTCACTGATGTGCTGATTCCCGGAGAACTCAAGGAGAACAAAAAGGGTTCCTATATTGTTCAGTCCAACGGATTTGCAGCGGGTGTTCTTTCTTTTAAAGGACGGGTGGACAGAGGCTCGCTTATATCCTTTTTCCGTGAGAATATGGCAAAGGACAACTGGAGACCGGTGGCATCTTTCACTTCCAACCGGACCATCCTTCTTTTCCAGAAAGAAAACCGCTGGTGTGTGATTAATATCACGGATGGTGATTTTTATGTAAATCTGGAAGTGGGCGTTGTGCCTACTGGCGGTGAAATTCAGGACACTCTTATAAGATGATGAAAAACGCAATTGACGGAAAAAACATTGTACTGGGCATATCCGGCGGTATTGCTGCTTACAAAAGTGCGGAACTTCTGCGCCTTATGATGAAAAAAGGCGCGCAGGTCAGAGTGATGATGACTTCCCATGCCTGTGAATTCATCGGCCCTGTTACTTTTGAGGCCCTGTCCGGCAGACCGGTGTGCACGGATCTGTTTGATCGCGGAGACGCTTCCATCCGGCATATTGAATGGGCACAGGAAGCCCATGCTGTGGTCATTGCCCCGGCCACAGCCAATCTGCTGGGCAAATATGCCAATGGAATCGCGGATGACGCGCTGTCCACTTTTCTGCTGGCCGTGACCTGTCCGGTGATTCTCTGCCCGTCCATGAACAGCAATATGTATCTGAGTCTGCCTGTGCAGAGAAATCTGGACAGACTGCGTGCAGATGGCCATATGATTCTGGAACCCGGTTCCGGGGAACTGGCCTGCGGAACCACCGGCCCGGGGCGGCTTCCGGAACCTGAACAGATTTTGGATCGGCTGATGGCCTGCCTGAGTCCCAAGGAGCTGGCCGGAAAACGGGTGCTGGTAACAGCAGGCCCAACACAGGAACCCATTGATCCTGTGCGGTTTATCACCAACCCGTCTTCAGGCAAAATGGGATATGCCATTGCCCGTGCAGCAGAATACCGGGGAGCGGATGTGGTTCTGGTTTCCGGCCCAACTGCTCTGCCTGATCCCCTGCATGTGAAAACCGTGAGAATCCGCACCGCGCGGGAAATGGCTGAGGCTGTGTTTGCCCATCTGGATAACACTGATATTGTGATCAAAAGCGCTGCGGTTTCAGATTACCGTCCCAGAGATGTGGCTGAACACAAAATCAAGAAAGGCGCGGCAGAAACTGTTCTGGTGCTGGATCAGAATGAGGACATTCTCAAAAGTATCGGACAGCGGAAAACGCATCAGTTTCTGGTGGGATTTGCCGCAGAAACCCAAAATCTGCGGGAAAATGCGCAGCAGAAACTGGAAAAAAAGAATCTGGATATGATAGTGGGCAATATCGTTACTGATCCGGGAGCAGGATTTGGAACCGACACCAACCGGGTTACGCTGTTTTACCGGGACGGCACGCGGGAATCTCTGGATCAGATGGACAAGGATGCAGTGGCCCATATTCTTCTGGATCGCGTGATTGCGCGCATGTCCGCATAAAGGCATGGAAAAGACAATGACAGAAAGCAGCCCGGACATTGCCCCTGTTCCCGCGCCTGTGTTTGCCGCTCTGACAGAGAAAGTCAAAAACACTCTCCGTTTTATGGCACAAAGCGGATGCAGGGGATTTGACTGCTCTCCGGAAACGCTCAGGCTGCTGGAAAATTTTGGAAAAAAACCGGCTCCTCCGGAAAGCCTGCAAACCATCCGTTCAGATTTGGGGGAATGCCGGAGATGCAAACTCAGCCGCGCGCGCACCCATATTGTTTTCGGGGCCGGAAATCCCAAAGCAAAACTGGTATTTGTCGGGGAAGCTCCCGGATATGATGAGGATCGGCAGGGACAGCCTTTTGCGGGAAGCGCAGGGCAGTTGCTGGATCGCATCATTGCCGCCATCAAAATGACGCGCGAAGAGGTGTATCTCTGCAATGTGGTCAAATGCCGTCCTCCCCGGAACCGAACTCCGGAAACAGAGGAGATTGCAGCATGCCTGCCTTTTCTGGAACGGCAGATCGCTGTGATTCAGCCCCGTTTCATCTGTGCGCTGGGGGGGACTGCCGCGCAGAGTCTGCTGCGTTCTCCCCTGCATATTTCAAAACTCCGGGGCAGTTTCCACAATTACAAAGGAATCAGACTCATGCCTACCTTCCATCCTGATTATCTTAACCACCATCCGGAAAGAAAACGGGAAACATGGGAAGACATGAAAATGATTATGCGGGAAATGGGGCATAAAATTTAGAACAGAAATCGGAATTGCACAAAAATTGTCTTTTTTGTGCCGATTCCTGTTTTTCCTCAGATATCATACCGATTCGCCATTGGTTTTTATACCGGTTCTCCATTGACCTGATCCAATCTGCACGACTGATCCGGAGGAGTGCAGAAATTAAGCGGAGCGGTTTTCTGCACAGCCGGAACTGCGGAAAAACTGACGGTATTGTATCAAATCAACAGAGAATTGGTATCACAGTTTTTTTTCACTTCAATTGAAAAGGAGGGAATTATGATGAAAAATTTTTTCATATTCGTATTGATCATATTGGGATTGACAATGCAAACCAATCTTTGGGCGGATGAAAAGCAACTGGAAGTGATTACATTTCATTATCCCCCGGTCATGGGAGAAAGCAGCCTGTCCAAAGAAGGAATTCTTGTCGAGCTGGTTCGGGCAGCCTTTGCATCTCAGAAAGTTCCCATCACAGTCACCTATCTTCCGGTGAAAAGGGCTATATCGCAGATCACTTCAAACAAATCCCTGGCCTACATCGGTGTCAAAAACACTTTTGATGCCAAAGTGCAGCCTCATATTCAGGAATACCCGTTTTTTGTCAGCCGGTTCCTGCTGTTTTACCGGAAAGACCGTTTTCCCAAAGGATTCAGTTATCAAAAACTTTCTGATCTCAAAAACTACCGGATTGGCGTGCTTGCAGGAGGAACTACGGATGTTGTCGGAAGGGCGAACAATCTGGATATTGATCCGGCATATGACTTGGATTTGGTGTTCAAAAAATTGGATGCGAAGCGGGATGACCTTGGCGTTGCTTCGGAATTTTCGATTGAACTGATGCTTCATGATCTCTTCAAAGATCGGGCTGCTGAATACGGCATTAACAAAGAAGTGCCATTCCACAGCATCAACAGTGTTCTGCTCCTTAACGACCGCCATCCGGATTTTGCCTATTTTGAACAGAAATTGAAGGCAGGCATGAAAGAAATCTCCAAAAACGGACAGTGGCAGCAGATTCTTGAACAGTTCTACGGGGCAGGAAACATCCCGGCAGTCACCAGACAGCTTTTTGAAACAGCGGTGGCCGCATACTGAAAAACTGAGGCAATCCTCTGTCATCAGAATAAAAAAATGTCGCCGGTATCTGGAAATCTGATGTTTTTACACTTGAAAATCAGAGATGCAGAACGGCCAAAGATGTCTTGTGCGCAATAATTATTGACGGAAAGAGAGTTATGATATAAAACCCGTTTACTGTCCGAAGCAATTAACCGGCTTCGGCTTTGCAGGACACAGGAAACCATGTTTTTTCAATAAGGCGATTTCTGAAAATAAATATACCAATTCAGGTTCACAGGCACAGGGAAAAAGCTGGAACCTTTTGATTTTTTGTGGTATATTCTTTTCAGGAAATCACCTAAAATCTGTTTTCCTGTCCTGTGAATGGAGAATTTTTGCATTTTGACGGAACCCTGTCCGTCAAATCTGATCGTGAGCATTTTTTCAAAAAGAGAATAAGGATGATTTTGATGACAAAGAAAGCAGGTATTGTTTACTGTTCACCGGCCGGAACCACCCGGCATGTGGCGCAGGTGATTGAAAATGAACTGAAAAGCAGATCCGCTGATATTATCACAGAGGATTTGGCAAAAGGGGATGGATCAGAAATCATTTCCTGTATAAAGACAGGAGAAAAGCCGGTTCTTTTTATCGGATCTCCGGTTTATGCAGGCAGGGCGATTCCGCCGGTAATGAAATTCATTGCTGATCTTCCCAAAGATTCGGGCATCTGCGCTGTGCCTTTTGTCACCTGGGGATATGTAAGTAGCGGCATTGCACTGCATGATCTGGGAAAGGCCCTGACAGAAAAAGGCTGTGTGCTTTTGGGAGCCGCAAAAGTCGGGGCAGTGCATTCCATAATGTGGAGCAGTGACAGTCCTCTGGGGCTGGGACATCCCAATGCAGATGATGATCAGATGATCCGTGAACTGGTGGGGAAAGTCCTGAAGAAAGTGAATCAGTCTGCACTTTCAGGGATTAATCTGTCAGATCTGGCCTATCAGCCTGAGAATCTTCAGACTGAGATGGCAAAAGTGACGCTGGAAGCCGCAAAGGGACATATGCCCCAAAAAGCAGTGGATGAAAAACGCTGCACAAAGTGCGGAATCTGTGCGGAAGTCTGTCCGGTGCAGACCATCACGCTGTCTCCTCTGCCTGCATTCGGAAATGACTGCATCTGCTGCTTCAACTGTGTGCGGGAATGTCCGGAATCTGCCATTTCCGCAGATCTGGCTCCATTGGAAAAACGTATACAGGACAAAGCTGCAAAACTTGCAGAGCAGCCCTTTACAAAGATATTTGTATAGCGGCAGTTTTTGACGGACAGCCTTCGGGGCTGTTGTTTCCCACAGAGAACACAGAGGTTTTCACAGAGAACACAGCGTTTAAAAAGATATTTGCACAGTGGTATTTTTTTGACTGACAGCCTTATGGATTGTTTCCCACAGAGGACACAGCATTTTTTCTCTGTGTTCTCTGTGGATTTTCTCTGTGTTCTCTGTGGGAAACTTTTCCATCTGTCACAGCAAAAACGCAGACCGGTTCAGGGATCGTTTCCCACAGAGGACACAGAGTTTTTTCTCCAAAGATTGAACACATTGAAATTGTGAAGCATCCCGCATGGGAAGACCTGATTTTCGTTGAAAATCCGGAAGCAAAACAGGAACAGATGAATGAATATTGCACAGATTTGTCAAAAGCTGCTGAAACAAATCAACTGATTAATATAAAACAAAATTTATAGGGAGAACAACTGTATGCTGTCCATTCCGGGTGTTTATGAAAACGGTCATGTTCGCCTGCTGGAGCCTGTTCCCAATCTGAAAAAGGCTGATGTAATTGTGATTATAATGGAAGAAAAAGAGAAAATATATATTGATATTCCCCCATCTGAAAAATGGCTGTTTGATAATGAAAAGGCATTTGCAAGCGTTCAGCGCTGGCTTGCAGATGCTATGGAGGAAGATAACCCATGATATCTGTTCCGGCTGTTTATGAAAACGGTAACATTCTGTTTACTGAGCCAGTTCATGAAAACAGACGTTATAAAGTTATCGTAACATTCATTGAAAATCTCGAAGAAAACAGGACATCTGCCAAATTTGTCGGTTCATTGACACAGGTAGGTGAAACTGCAGGCGATTTGACAGAACCATTTGAAGATGAATGGGAAACGGATTGATGATTATACTTGATACACATGTCTGGTGGTGGGCAATCAGTGAACCTGAAAAACTTTCATGGACAGCAAAAAAAATTATAGACGAAACTCCTTCCGGAGAGCGGTTTATTGCCTCGATATCCTTTTGGGAGTTTGCCATGATGGTCAGCAGAGGCAGAGTTATTCTCAAAATTTCTCCAAAAGAATGGTTCAGACATGCAGTGGATGTTGCCGGAACAAAGGTGGCTGATCTGACAGATGAGATTGCCCTGGATGCATGCAATCTTCCGGGCAGTTTTCATAAAGATCCGGCTGATCGGATTATCGTTGCCACAGCAAGAAAATTCGGAGCCATTCTGGTGACAAAAGACGAAAAAATACTGAATTACCCGGATGTCAAATCCATATGGTAAACTGCGGAACACATTTATTTGACTCATGTTATGCACAGACAAAATGATGAAAGAAAACAGCCCCCGCATTTATACGGTTTCACAGATCACAGCAGATATTAAATCCCTGCTGGAGGAAAATTTTCCCTTTGTCTGGATTATTGGGGAAATTTCCAATTTCCGCGTACCCTCCTCAGGTCATTTCTATTTTACCCTCAAAGATGAACATGCCCAGATCAGCGCGGTTATGTTCCGGGGACAGAACCGGAATATGAAATTTGTTCCCGCAGATGGAATGCGAGTTACGGGTCTGGGACGCATCAGCCTGTATGAACCCAGAGGAACCTATCAGATTATTCTGGAATATCTGGAACCCAAAGGCGCGGGAGAACTGCAGATTGCTTTTGAACAGTTAAAAGCCCGGCTGGAAGCCGAAGGGCTGTTTGATCCTTCCCGGAAAAAGCCCATTCCTTTTCTGCCAGGAAAAATCAGTGTCATCACTTCTCCCAGCGGTGCAGTCATCCATGATATTCTCACAGTAACCGGCAGACGATTTCCGGACATTCCCATTGAAATTGTTCCGGTAAAGGTGCAGGGGGAAGGTGCGGACGCGGAAATCTGCGCGGGCATACGGCTTCTGAATGAACGCAAAGACACAGATGTGATCATTCTGGCACGGGGCGGAGGTTCGCTTGAGGATTTTCATGCGTTTAATTCCGAGGCAGTGGCGAGAGCCATTTTTGCATCGGAAATTCCCATTATTTCCGGGGTGGGACATGAAACCGATTTTACCATTGCGGATTTTGTTGCGGATTTGCGCGCTCCGACTCCTTCCGCAGCCGCAGAAATGGCGGTTCCCCTGAAATCCGAACTTATCCGCCAGTGTGCGATGCTTGACCGTGCGCTCACAGAAATTTTTTCCGCATATATCCGCAACCTGAGACGGATGCTTGCGGATTTTGACAGACGCATGATCCATCCCCAAAGAAAGATTCAGGATTTCCGTCTGCGGCTGGATGATTACACACAGCGCATAATCCGGCTGACAAACCGGCTTCTGTTCTTGCGCAAAGAACAGTTTGCCATGCGAAAAGACAGGCTTGCATTGCAGAATCCGCTGAACAAAATCCGTCAACAAAGGGAAAAAATCGGCATTCTCAAAAAAAATATGTTACAGTATGTCCGGATCAAAGTAAGTCAGAAATCCGGTCATCTCCGGGAAATTTCTGCCGGGCTGCACAGCCTGAACCCCACTGCCATTCTGGAAAGAGGATACAGCATTGCCCTGAGTGTTCCGGATGGAAAAATTATAAGGGACGCGTCTGCTGTCCGGCAGGATCAGGAACTGGAAGTGCTTGTTGCAAAAGGTAAAATACATTGCCGTGTGGAGGGAACAGAAAATGGCAGTTAAACAGAGTTTTGAAAAAGCACTGAAACAACTGGAAGAAATTGTCCATGAACTGGAATCCGGGGATCTGCCTTTGGAAAAGGCCATGAGCAGATTTGAGGACGGAATGCGGCTTTCCCGTTTCTGTTCCCAGCAGTTGGATGAAACAGAACGGAAAATCACCCTGCTTACACAGGATCAGGACGGAAAAGTGACTGTCAGGGAAAGCGATCTTTCACTCAGGTTTCAGGAACAGAATCTGAACACTGAAGCAATTCCAGACAACACATCTGCCCAATAGTATTTATTTGCCACAAAGACGAAAAGTCACAAAGCTGCACAAAGAAAAGATTCTTCGTGAAACTTCTTTTCTTTGTGTCTTTGTGGCAGTATTTTGAAAAAATGGCAGATTATCTGTTTGCAAGTCCCCCAACCTTACATCAGGAGGAGAAAGAAATATGAAAGTGGTATTTCACAAAGATTTCTGCAAATCCTATATTTCTGATCCGGCTGCGGCTCCGGGAAGAATGGAATCCATTGAAACTGCTTTCAAAGGCAGGGCAGAATTCATAACCGCAGTTCCGGCTTCCGAGGAGGATCTCGCGGCTGTTCATACAGAAAAGCATATAGAATCTGTGCGCAGTTCGGGACTGTATGACATTGCCGCACTCGCGGCAGGCGGCGCGGTGCAGGCGGCAGAGATTGGACTGACAGAACCCTGTTTTGCTCAGGGCTGTTCAATTCTCTTCAATTCCTTTATAACTGAGGATGTTTACCATATTGATACAATTATAATAAAGTTCATCTGCTATATTTTTTACTTTGTTTACTCTGAGAATATTAAGAGCAAAGCT
>JBFXEJ010000125.1:0-16753 GCA_050180235.1 Desulfococcaceae bacterium | reverse complement strand
AATCCTTACAGTCGTCGGTAGTGGGTCAAATCCGTTGATAAGGTCTCCCCTCCCCTGAGGGTGGGGCAGGGGGAGGGTGAAAACATCACTGATTATCCCCCTCCCCTGACCCCTCCCACCAGGGGAGGGGAATTTTTGGATCAACAGATTTGCACCACTACCCAGTAGTCCCAAAATGAAAATTCAGGAACCCTGATTTGGCAAATCTTTCCGTTCATACCCGCGAACGGCGGTATGACAGTAAAAGAGGGCAGGTTCCTGATTTTTATAAGCAATGTCTGGAAAAATTTGTCAGAACACATTTTGCAACCGGTTTGATAAACTGCTGGCCTAGGCTGTAGGTATATGCCCCCTGGCAGGGAATCAGAAGTATATCACCGGTTTCAATGCCATGTCCGAAATATGTGTATCCCCAGATGTCATGCGGTGTGCAGAGGCATCCGAATACATAGCATTCCCGCTCGCACAGCCCCGGACGGCTCAGATTGATGACCGGAAAATAGTCGGTCTCAAAACGTTCCCATCCGATATTGTTGATCCCGGCATCGCTAATGACAATGTCATCTGCTTTTTTGTCCAGAACTTTCATAAGCAGGTGCATCGCATCATTGCAGATCCATCTGCCCGGTTCTGTGTATATTCGGCATGACAGCAGTGGGAAAATATGCTCCCGGAGAGCATTGCCGATGTCAGAAGCAAACTTTTCAATGGGCATGGACTCATATCTGTACCGCCCCCCCATCCGGGGACTTTCCGGTGACAGAAGCCGCTGCAATTGTCCGCCCGGCGTTCCCTCCCTTTGCAGCCATTCCCCCTGTTCAGGCCAGTATCCTCCGCCGATGTCAATGAATTCAAGAGCAGCCGGATATTTTTCATCCAGCATTTTCAGACAGTTTCCCAACCGGGCGATAAAGGCCGTCTGTGCGGACGGATTCAGATTCCAACTGGTGTGAAACTGCAGACCGCTAATCTTCACATTTCCGGTTTTTTCCGCTTCGTTCAGAAAATCTTTCAGTGCAGACAGGGGAATGCCGAATTTGCGCCAAAGTCCCTTTTCCTGAGTTGTCAGGCGGATGCCTGCTTTCATCTGAATGCCCTGTTCACAGGCCATTTGACTGATTCTCCGGAGTTCAGTAAAGCTGTCCATGAGAATGGTAACACGTTCCTTATTGGCCAGCGCCAGCCGGAGTTCGGCATCGTTTTTTCCCGGCCCGCTGAAAAGAATGCGTTTGCATCCTAATAAAAGAGCCAGTTCCAGTTCCGGTCCGCCTGATACATCCAGCCCCATACCGGCCTGTATGAGACAGTCTGCAACTGCCGGATGATTATTGCTTTTCATGGCGTAGAACGCATCCACTTCTCCTATTTCATTTCTGAAAGCCCGCAGAAAATGCAGTGCCCGTTTCTCCAGCAGATCTGTTTCAATCAGCCAGAGAGGCGAGCCTTTGTCAGCAGAAATTTTCAGCAATTCAGACGATCTTTCGGTAAAAGACCGCACAAAGGGAAGAAGTTCCCGATCTTCAAGGATCGGGGGCAGCTTATGCAGCAGTTCTTTGGTTTTCTTGACTATATTTTCTTTGGAATTCATGAGGATTTATACCTGCCGGAGTTCCGCCATTTTTGCTGCCTCCTGTTTTATACCTTTCGGTACTTTCATGCCGTATCTTCCTTTAATCATGTGAATCATGGTTCAGACAATTGGAAAAGCCTGTTTTCCCAACCACATAAACAGAAAAGGGTAAAAAATGCTTAGGTGATTTCCATTAATGATTATACCGTTTTTCGTAGGGCGGGCACGGCTTTTTGTGCCCGCCGTCCTGCTGAAACTGTGGGCACAAAAAGCCGTGCCCGCCCTACAATGATGGTACATTTTTTCATGGAAATCGTCCTAAACCGTTCCGTGACATCAAAAAAAGCCGGTTTTCCCAACCAGTTCCGGACACACCCCTGCCCCTCTCAGGAGGGAATTATATAAAATCCAACGCGGTCATGTACTACAGTTTGTCGGCTATGCGGCCGGCTTTTTCAACTGTGTCCATAAACAGGGCATAAAGCTCCTCCTCCTCTTCTCTGGGCAGGGCCACATCCAGTTCCCGCAGAGTGCTGACATTGATGAGCACTTCGGGATCAATGCCAAAGGTTTTGGCTGCGGATTCAGTCACTTCTTCGCGTGAGGGCAGGGTTCCGTGAATCAGGGAATGGAGCATGCGCAAAGATTCCAGAAAACCCACAGTCATGCCGGACATCACCTCGGTCAGACGCCGGCCACCGGACATGAGATAATGACGCCGCAGTCTCAGCAGTATGTTTTTGATTTCCTGTTCACAGCGCAGACGCAGATGCTCGCGCGCTATTTCCAGACCGGCCAGCACATCCTGGCCGGCCAGGACTTTGTAATTTTCCTTCATGGATATGAACTTGACAGGGAAAACATCAGCGGATCTCTGCAAATCCTCATGTGTGAGAAAAAAAGGCACAATGCCGAATCTGCGGCCCCGGAACACTGCATCCAGCACGCTTCTCAGTACAGGCAGATCAATGTGATTCACCACCGCGAGCAGATTTATATTGCTCTTTCCGGGCCGGTAATCTTTGCGGACAGCACTGCCGTAAAGGGTAAGGGAGATCAGATTTTCTCCCATAATCCCCTGCAAATCTCCGCAAAGAACACGGAGAGCATCCGCATCTGCGGGTTCAATGGCTGTTTCTGACAAATCTATGGAAATACTCATTTTTTTCTCCATGTATCAGGAAATGGTGCACAAATTTAACAACGAATCACACGAATTGCAGGAAAACATGGAAATCAAAATCCGTGTGATTCGTGCAATCCGCGGCTAAAACAGACAGGATTTCTCTTTCTTCTGAAAAGCCTTCCAGCATCCGGGATCAGCCGTGAAAGGGTCTCCGCACAGGGCATGGGAAAGGCATTTCAGTCCGCCCCGGCAGAGTCTGGAATAAAAACATTCTTCGCATCCCGCGCTGATTTGCGTTCTGTCCCTGAGTGCCTGAAAAAGTTCACTGCTGTAATACAGTTGGGTCAAAGATTTTTCCCTGAGATTTCCCACCGGAACCGGCATTCTCCGGCAGGGCAGGAGATCACCGCCGGGAAGAACCGTAATAAGACTGTCGCCTGCTGTGCAGTGGTATGGACGTCCGCCGCCAATGAGAAACTGCAGGGCACGGTGCATGGAAATTTCTGTTTTGCACAATAATGATTTTGGAAAATGCGGACGGGTTTTTGCCATGATTTCAAAAAAATCCCGTGTTTCATCCGGTGTCAGCAGCATTTCTCTGAGCCGGGCTCCGCTTCCGCAGGGAATCAGGCGGTCTGCCCATACTCTGGAAACCCCGATTTTCTGCCCCAGCCCTGCGACTGCTGGAAATTCTCTGTAGTTTCCCCTGTGCGCAGTGAAAGATATGAAAGTTCGTATGCCTTCGCGTACAAGATGTTTCAATGCCGAAACAGCCATATCAAATGTGCCCGGCCCCCTTATCTTTTCATGGCTTTCTCTGCTGCCTTCGATGCTGATCTGCACAAAAGCCGGACTCAGTTTTTTCAGATACCGGGCCATTTTGGCATCTGTAAAACTGCCATTGCTCAGAATGGCAAAAGAAAACTCTGAGCGGCGGGCATGAAGCACTTCCAGCAGATCCGGAAAATCCTTTCGTACAAAAGGCTCGCCCCCGGCAAGTGTGATATGGGCGCGCACTTTTTTCCGCGTTCTCCATCCTGCAACCAGTTGGGAGAACTGCTCCAGAATCTCCATCATCTCTTCAAATCCGGGTTCCTTTCCGCTGTAGCTTTCCTGATAGCAGTGCGTGCAGCGGAGATTGCAGCGATCAGTGATATGCCACTGGAAAAGCAGGCCGGAAGGTATGTACGCGTTTTCCGGAATTTCGGAACCTATGGGTTTCATGGCAGACTTATGAGTCATTTCATCCGCATCCGCCGCATCCTCCCCCGCATCCTCCGCCGCATCCTCCTCCGCATCCTCCTCCGCACCCGCCGCTGCTTCCGTTCCCGGAGCCCCCGGACGAAAATGCGCTGCTGAAAGGCGCAAAAAGTTCCACCCCCGCGAAAATTCCCACACCGAAAATCGCCAAAGCCAGGGCAGGTTCAATTCCTTCGGGAAATTTTCCGGCTTTTACAGCATCCCTCAGCCAGCGGAAATGATCTTCGGCAGCTTTGAGATATGCCCGTCCCAGCCGGGTGAAATGATCCCAGGGTTTTACAGTGATCAGCAGAAAAACAAGGGAAACAATTATGAGAACTATCAGAAATCCCACAGGCCGGTTGCGCATAATGCCAAAAACAAGTTTGATGCCCCCAATGCCGCAGATAAGCCCTGCCATTACAAACAGGGCAGTCCAGGCACGCACGCGATCCCCTGCATTCCGGATCAGACGCAGTTTTTTCATTTCCCTGTACCCGGCCTCGCTGTAGGCCCTTATCTGGGAAAGCAGGTCTGAGTCATGAAACATATCCCCGGGTTTGCGCGGGGTTTCCAGAAAAACATGGATGGGTTTTTCCACAGAATGCAGAACATTCTGGCGGGCCGGAAGGCTTCTGATTTCCATGTTCTTTCCTTCGCCTTTTATATCCACCAGATTCCGCTTCCACAAACTGAAAACAGCAGTGCGGATAACCTGATTTTCCCTTCCGCGCAAAGCGGCAATGGCATAGGGATCAAAACGGGTCAGCTCCGGCATGGGATAAGCCTGGGAACCGTCAGCATTGGCCCATTGCCACGCAATAATGATGCACCCGGTCGCTGCTGCTATGAAAATCAGCAGATACAAAGGACCGGGAATGCGGATGATCATTGCAAGAAAAGTTTCCAAAATATCTGTCATATTTCACCTTTGAATACTCCCTGTCAGCTTTCCCTGATTCTGCGCATCTGCCAGGCCGCAGTCACACCGGACACAAAACCCCAGAAATGCCCGCTCCAGCTTACGCCCTTCTGAATGAGGAGCAGAGACCAGAGCGCGCTGCCATAGGCCAGGAATACGGCTATGGAAAAAAGAAGCGTTTTCCAGTTTTTCCGGAAAATGCCGATAAACAGAAGAAATCCGATAAGACCGAAAATCACACCGCTGGCCCCTATATGGATACTTCCGGGTTTCCCGAACAGCCATACGCCCGCGCCTCCCAGAAAGATGATGATCAGCAGAGCGAAAACCGTCATCCGCCTGTCCATGGAAAGGGAAACAATCAGCAGAATGAAAAGCGTGCCGGAATTGCCGATAAGATGCCGGAAATCATTATGCAGAAAGGGATAGCAGACAATTCCGATCAGTCCGTCCTGACTGCGGGGCCTGAGTCCGTAAACACGCAGGTCTGCGGGCAGTACCATATCCGCAAGGTGAACAGTCCAAAGGATCGCTATGATTCCGAAAGCTATCTGCACATTCCGGTATATCAGACTGTCATTTTCAGACATTTATTTTATCTCCGGCATCAAAGCCCATTTTATGGTCCATGAATCTGAGCCCGGATATTCGTCCAGGCAGACAATCCCCCCGTTCTGAAAGCGGAACACGGTTATATCTGTATCCCCGGTGATCAGAAAGGCCGTGAGTCTTTCCAGAAAAGGCAGATGACCCACGAGCATAAGATCATCTCCGGCGCGCAGTATTTCCGCAAAAACCGTGGGATCATCCAAAGGTCTGAGTCCCTCGGCCATAGCAATGCCTTCCGCGGGATTAAGAAATTCCGCAAAAATTTCGGCTGTCTGCCTGGCCCTTTTTTTATTGCTGTGGAGAATGCGGTTTACCTCAACCCTGTATTCCTTGGCCACCTCTGCGATGCGCCATACATCTGCCATGCCTTCGGGAGACAGCCCCTGCTCCGGGTCATCTTCTTTGGAGAAACACCTGCCATGCTGTACAAGAAACAGTGCCATTATTATTTCCCTGCTTGTAATTTTTTATTAATGCCGATATACTTTACAGTTTACGGTTTCCGACCGCCGGACCGAATATATATTACGATATAATAATAATTGGAAAATCTCAATATCAATTTTTCGGAGGATACCATGAGAATTGTCACCCGCCCGGATTTTGACGGCGTGGTCTGCGCCGCACTTCTGTATGAGGCTGAAAATATTACCTCAGGGATCAGGTGGACTGAACCCAATGACATGCAGAAGGGAATGGTGGAAATTTTTCCCGGGGATATTGTTGCCAACCTGCCGTTTCACAAAAACTGTGCCCTGTGGTTTGACCATCACTATACCAACAGACCGGATATCCCTTTTCAGGGACTGTACAAAATTGCTCCCTCGGCAGCCGGAGTCATTTATGAATATTACAAAGAGCGTTTCACCCGTGATTATGGGGAACTGATCCGGCATACAGACAAAATTGATTCTGCGGATCTGAGTCTGGATGAAGTCCTGCATCCGGAAAAATATCCCTATGTGCTTCTTTCCATGACCCTGACCGGAAGCAGTCTTTCAGATGAACCTTACTGGAACCGGCTTGCTGAACTTATCCGCAGACACAGTATGGAAGACATCATGCAGGATTCTGAGGTGAAAAAACGCTGTGATGCTGTGGTGCAGGAAAATACTGCTTTCAAATCCGTGGTGGAAAAACATACCCGTCTGATCGGTCATGTCTCGATCACGGATCTGCGCTCCTTTGCGGAAGCTCCCCGGGGCAACCGTTTTCTGGTCTATTCCCTTTTTCCCGAGGCCATTGTGAGCATGAAAATCCGCAGGCACAGGGAAGAACCGGACAAGGTTATAATCGGTGTGGGACACAGCATTTTCAATCCCGGATGCAGAGTCAACTCCGGACTTATGCTTTCGCAGTTCGGCGGCGGCGGCCACAGGGGCGCTGCCTCCTGCACTGTATCCGCGGATCGTGCTGATGAGGTTATTTCTGCCATTACAGAAATTCTCAGAGCCAATCCTGACAATGAAGGCGGATCAGATACAGGGGGCATTACAGATTCGGCAATCCGGCAAAAGTCCGGGGCCGGCCGGGAAAATGAAGTCAATGCAGACACACGGCCTGTGCTTGTCACAGGCGCAACCGGATATGTGGGCGGCAGACTGATTCCCCTTCTGCTGGAAAAAGGATTTAAGGTAAGGGCTATGGGCCGTTCTGTGGAAAAAATGGCCTGCCGCACCTGGGCAGGCCATCCAAATACAGAACTTGTTCAGGGGGATGTCATGGATCGTCAGTCCCTTTTCTCTGCGTGCAAAGGATGCGGTGCCGCGTTTTATCTGGTGCATTCCATGATCGCGCAGAAAGAGAAATACGCACAGGCTGACCGGATTTCCGCGCAGAATATGGCAGCCGCGGCAGAAGAGACCGGGCTGGAGAGGATTATTTATCTGGGCGGACTCGGAGATGCAAACCATCAGCGCATCAGCCCCCATCTGCGTTCCCGGCATGAGGTGGGACAGATTCTCCAATCCGGAAAAGTGCCGGTGACAGTCCTGAATGCTGCCATGATTCTGGGTTCCGGCAGTGCGTCCTTTGAAATTCTGCGCTACCTGACCCACCGCCTGCCGGTCATGATTACTCCAAAATGGGTGCAGACCCCTTCCCAGCCCATTGCCATCACAGATGTGCTGGCTTATCTGAGCGGATGTCTGGAAAAAAAGGAGACCATCGGGCAGACCTTTGATATTGGGGGGCCTGATGTGCTCAACTACAAAGAACTTATCACGATTTTCGCTCAGGAGGCAGGACTGCCCCCTCGGAAAATTATTCCTGTTCCCTTTCTGACTCCGCATCTTAGTGCCATATGGATTCATCTGATTACCCCTGTACCCTCTTCCATTGCAGTGCCTTTGACCGAGGGACTGGCTGTTCCCACCGCATGCAGGGAAAACAGGATTAGGCAGATTATCCCTCTGGAACTTACCGGCTGCCGTGCGGCCATACGCAGAGCCCTGGATCGGATTCTGGAAGATCAGGTGGATACATGCTGGTCAGACGCAGGCGACATGCACGCGCCGGAATGGTCCCGGTGCGGGGACGCTGAATGGGCAGGCGGAACCATTCTTGAATGCGGATACCGGGTCCGAATTCAGGCGGAAGCTGAAGATATCTGGCCTGCTGTTTCCCGCATTGGCGGTGAAAACGGTTATTATTTCGGAAATCTGCTCTGGCGGCTGCGCGGACTGGCGGATCGGCTGGCCGGGGGAGTTGGACTGCGCCGGGGCCGGCGTCATCCGTCCAAACTCTACACAGGTGACGCGCTGGATTTCTGGCGGGTGCTGGAAGTCAGTGAACCGGAACGGCTCCTGCTGCAGGCTGAAATGAAAATGCCGGGAGAGGCTCTTCTGGATATCCGCATTCTTCCCTCCGGCCGGGGAAGCGCTCAACTGCAAATGCTCTCGCGTTTTCTGCCTTACGGTCTGAGCGGACTGGTTTACTGGTATGTGCTCTATCCCTTTCACCAGTGGATTTTTTCCGGAATGCTGAAGGCCATGTCCCAAAGCATTGGCCGGGAAATTATTTCTCAGCCTGAGCGCTTCACACCGAAATTGTATCCGACCTGCACCCTGGGACCGGAGAAAAGCAGAAAATGAGCAGCAGTTCCCGTTTTCAGCAGACAGGAAAGTTTCCGGAGAACTCTGCAAAAAATAAGCCGGTTCCGGCAGTGGGTAAAACCGCCCGGCAGCCCGGTGTCTAAGCTCAGAGCAATACCGGTTTGCCATTGACCTGATACAGGCTGCAGTTCCGCCCCGGACTGATCCGGAGGAGTGCAGAAATTGAGCGGAGCGGTTTTCTGCACACGCACGCTGAACCCCGGAAAAACTGACAATATTGCATAAAATCAGTGGAGAATTGGTATAATACCAATCCGCTGTTGAATTTATACAATAAAGTGAGTTGTTTTCTCTGTGTTCTCTGTGGTTTTTTATCTCTGTGTCCTCTGTGGGAAACCGAATCATAAGTATACTTTCAATGGAGAATCGGTATAATGACAGTTTTCGCAGACTGGCACAGCCTTTTTTTCTGTGTGAAACACAGGTTTAAGTAAGGCTCCTCCGTTTTGGCCCGCTGTCCGGAGTTCATACAGAGCAACTGTCCCAACTTCAGAGTGTTGCTGCTTTTGCCATCAACTGCAATGCCTTTTCCGCTGTGCTTTTCAGGCGGTGCACATCTGAACTGCGGCCCAGAAATCTCTTTTTCACACTGGAATCAGCGATATGCTGCAAGGCAGAAACCGCTTCTGCCGTTCCGATGGCCCCCAGCGACATGCAGATGTTTTCCTCCAGAGTGTTTCTGATTCTGGAGGAAACAAGGGCTCCGGAGTTCAGCATTTCAAGGAGAAGGGGAACTGCTCTGCCGCTTTTCATGCGTCCCAGGAATTTGACCATATCACTTTTCATCTGATCATCAGCCTGGGGAAGGCTGGAAAGAAAAATATCTTCCCTTCTGTTTCCGCCAATGAGAAATATGGTGTTCAGACACTCCCGCCGTACACGGAGATCCCTGTCTCTGAGAAAGGGCAGCAGAATATCCAGATGGGAAATATCTCCTGTTTTCCCAAAAAGCAGAATCAGATTCCGCATATAAAACCAGGGTTTGCCCTGCCTGATCTGTTCTTCCAGACAGGGAAGAGCAGATCTGCCAATATCGGAAACGGCTTTGATTACTCTGGCCCTTTCATAACGGTTTCCGCTCTCTTTCAGCAGTGTCAGCAGAGATTCCGCAGCACCGGCTCCCATCCGGGTCAGAATCAGCCCGCCCTGTCTGCGCCGCTCTGTATCATTTGCCATGAATTCAGCCATCAGGACTTCCATCACATCATCCGAAGCCAGTTCCCGGAGCAGATCCCTTCCGGGTAAGCGGTTTCCATCTTCCGGATTTTTTCCGCAGCAGACTGTATGCAGTGCCTCAATAATATGAAGGCATTCCTCCAGACGGTATTTCTTAATCATGGCACGTGCCAGATTTTTCAGACAGACACAGATGCTTTCATATTCCGGGCTGATACGGGTTTCCATTTTGACCCAGTCAGACAGGTTGTAGGAAAGCCTGCGCACAAGCAGACTTCTGCTCTGCTGCGGACTCTGCCGGAAAATCAGCGACAAAGCCCGTGATACCGGATGGCGGATTTCAGGGTCCCGGCTGAGCAGACCGTCTCCCATCCGATCAATGAGTTTTTCCGCGGCTGCATTCTGCTTTTGTGCAAACAGGAGATTCACTGCCCCTGGCAGGAACTCCATGAGATCCGGATCCCTGAAGGCTTCATCCCTGTCATTGAGAATATTGTCAATCCCCGCGCGCAGCCGCGCGGACTGGCGGGCTTTACGTATCTGTTCCTGCGATTTCTTTTCCCGCAGACGGGTCTGCAGATGTTCCCCTTTCTCTGTTTTCAGCATGTTCCGGATGGCCTGCAGGATGACCTCCTTCTCTGTGCTGTTTTTTTCAGCACCTGCCTTGTCAGCAATCATCTGCCGAAAACGGAACACCAGTTTTTCAAACTGCTTATCATCCATTTCATCAATCAGATGGTGAAAAAGCTGACGTCCCAGATCCCCCTCTGCTTTCTGTACCAGTACTGTGCTGAGAAAATCTTCATCTTTTTTGACAATGGACGAGGCCAGACACTTGGAAACACGGCTTTTGTTTTCCATGTCCAGGATGCTGTCCAGGGTTTCCACCATCGGGCCGTAAATCTGCCCGATTTCCACTCTCTGCTTTGCTCCGGATTCCCTTTTCTGCTCCTTTTCCTGTGAAACAAAAACTTTGTCATCCATGCGCACGTGCCGGAAACCGCTTTCGGCAAGCAGTTTTTTCAGGCCTCCGGCCTCCCGGATTTTTCCGGGATTTGTTCCGATCATTGCAAGGAATTTGGCAAACTCCTCTTTTTCCATGCCTTTTTTGACGGAAATTTCCCTGATCCCGAAATTCAGAAGCAGATCAAGAAAGGCCGATACCTGGGGTTTCTGCATTTCTGCCTCGTTCAGGGGCCTGCCGCAGATAAGCAGCCGTTTTTCCGATTCCGAAAAAATCAGTTCCTCTGTCTGTTCCAGAACAGTCAGAAAAAGTCCGTATGCTTTGTCAATGGAATTGCTGCATACGGCACTGCTGAGGGGATACAAATGCAGGGTGCGGATAGCCGCGTTTATGGCAATCATGGCATCCACAGCTTTTTTCTGAACAATATCAATGTCTGTTTCTGAAATTTCTGAATCCTTCATGGATCTTCCGTATCTTTATTCGGGGTTTTGTATATAAATGTATAAAGCAGATTAGCGGACTGTTTTCAAATTGACAAATCCAAAATATAATCAGCAGATTACATAAATCCGCAAAAAGCGGTTTTCTTTTTGAAATAAGAAGGTTGAAATGAATTTGAAAACATGTCCTGACAAACTAATGCTTCATTTCACTTAAAATTGTAGGTCGGATTAGCGTCAGCGTAATCCGACACCCGGTATTCATCAGAGATGATACCCATAAATTAAAATGAAATGAAGCACTAAATTTTTTTAAAAATTTGGTTTGTAATACTATAAGATTCAATTTAGCCGTGTACTGCCTTATTTCTTAAATGGTTCATGACTGTTAAACCGGCTGCGGAATATCAGTGAATTACATATCTCCGGCAGTGTCATTTCACCCCGGTTCCTTTAAAAAACGTATAGCAGAATGTTCCGTCCGGCCCGGCGGTATTCATCAAATCCGCAATTCCTCTGTCCCATGCGGACTTGTCCATCATTTTCAGTTTCAATGCCTGCTCCCGCACGCCTGCCACCATTGCTGTAAATGTGTTTTTCACAAAACCTTCCACCAAAGCGGGTTTTGAGGCATCCGAATAGACCATCCGGGGAGAAACCCTTACATCCTGCATTCCCGCGTGTTTCAGCAGAGGATACAGTTGCCTGCCAATCAGCGCATTGCCGCCGGTCATAGCCTGTATATCCACCAGACACTGCACTGCACGGGAAGCCTCTTTTGTCTGGGGATGACAGTAAAAAGAGCCGTGATCCCCTTCAATCACTGTCAGACTGCCGCCCTTCCTGAGATATTTTGTCAGATTTTTCAGGGCAGCCAGCGGATTTTCCAGATGTTCCAGCACAAAACACAGAAAGATATGGTCAAAACTTTCCGCTTCAAAGGGCATATCAAAAATATCGGCTTTTTGGAACACCACATTTGTTATACCCATTTTATGAACAGTTTCTTTGGCTTTGGCAAGAGAATTCTCTGAAATGTCAATGGAAGTAATCCCGGCTTCCGGATTGTTTGCAGCCAGAAACACTGTCTGCGCGCCCACACCGCATCCGGCTTCCAGTATCCGGGTTCCGGCCGGATACACTGTGTCTGAATGCAGCAGTTGGGCAAGTGTATCTGCCTGATCCCGCAGTCTCTGCTCTTCTCTCTGTGAATAACCGTGAACATAGGTTTGCATTTTTTCCTCCGGGTGTTATTTATTTGCAGCTCAACATAAAAAGGTTATACCAAATCGTTTTCAAAGTTCGGGGAATGCCTCTTTTTTTAAACCGCGAAAGACACGGACAGCACGAAAAAAACAGAATTTGGTATGCACATGTTTTGAAAACGAATTGATATTAATATCTGGTTATACCAAATCGCCATTGGTTTTATACAAATCCGGAGGAGTGCAAAAATTGAGCGGAGCGGTTTTTTGCACTCGCTTACCAGCGGAAAAACTTACAGTATTGTATCAAATCAATGGAGAATTGGTATTATTTTTCAGATTTCATGCCATTTCTTTCCAAATCAGGCGTTCAAATCCAATGGAAACAACACTGTACGTCCGCAGACGCAGAAGATCACCGTATTCTGAGAGCAGAATATGGCGGTAATCCCTGAGTTTTACCTCTGACTCAGCCAGTTTTTTCTGTACCGGAGCCAAAGCACTGAGTTCCTCAATCCCCATCTCTTTTGCCTGATCCCCGGTCAGTTCAGCGTCTTTAAGACTCACATATTTGAATTCCATGAGAAAATCCGGCAGCGGATACTGCCGCATATCGGGCCGGACGATCATGGTCATATCCGCATACTCGCGTTCCAGCGAAGTTTCGGAATCCATGATGTAAAAAAAATCATTGAACAGCAGTGTCAGGAAAACGGTCTTGACTGTCAGTTCGTTTGCCCACCGGTAATCCCGGTTGTCAAACACTCTGAAATATTTCTGCTCAATAAAATCACACTGGGGCTGCATGTCCCCGGTTTTGTAAAAATTCCGGGCTGTCCGCAGAATTTCATCCCCGGATCCGGGAAGAAACATTTCCCTGATCCGCTCCGCGTACAGCTTCCGTATTGCCAGATTCGGAATTTTCAGAACAGATTCTCCGAAATCCGTTTTCTGTCCGCTGAAGGTCAGCACGCCGAAATAATACAGCAGGGAGGACATGAAGGTATTGTCTTTCGGTGCGGTCAGCATATCCTCCACCCCGAAACGGTCGGCCATGAACTGAACACGCAGGGCCGGTTCACTGTTCAGTGCGCTGATGAGGATTTGCTCCCCTTTGGGAAGATCGGAGATATAACGGATTTTTCCCCGATCCATTGCCAGATTGCTGTCAAGCATGTTCTGCGGATACCGGCAGTCCGCCTGAAACTGTTTGAGAAAATAAAGGGCAAGGGTGGGATTGTAAACAGGATGATCCGTGTCAGGACTGAAACAGTAACCGTTGTAGAATGTCCGCATCATGCCAACCGCTTCCGCTGTCTTTTCTTCAGGCAGATCACATTCCCTGACAGTTTCTTCAGCCACATCACTGATTTCCCTTCCGGAAAAACCGCACAGATCATTGAATCTGGAATGCAGATAAATGTTTTCCGCAATATTGTATCCGCTGGTGATGTCACTCAGCACCACAGGGGAAACGCCTGTAATGAAAACCCTGTCCAGTCCCAGCCCCGCACCTGCAGCCTTTACTGCCTTGAACAGGGTTTTGACTGTACCTTCGCCGTAGAGCAGATCTTTGTAACGCTGCATCTGTGTCTGACCGGACATCATCACCTCATTTGCGAAATTGTCGTATTCGTCAATGAGAAGATACAGAGTATGCGGGGTCTGACTGACAGCAGCAAGCACAGACTGGAAGGAGCGCAGGCAGTCAGATCCATCAATGGTGACGGAATAGTTCAGCCTGTCCTGATAACGGACGAGGAACTGCTCAATACACCCGTTGATATGGTTGTGAAGGGAGCGGCTGATCTGCTGGCTGTCCCCCTGGGGACTGACTGCGGAAAAATCCCATTTCATCACAAAATAAATGCTGTGCCGCTGCGTGGGATTTTTCCCGATGGCAAGATGGCTGAACAGACGTTCAAACTCACCGGTTTTTCCCACGTCATAATAGTTTTCCAGCATGGAAAGCAGAAGACTTTTGCCGAACCTCCGGGGACGCAGAAACAGCAGATTTGAACCCGCATCTTCTATCACCGGAATCCGGTCTGTGCGGTCAGCGTAATAATATCCTTCGGTGATGATTTTGTAAAAATCACAGATGCCGTAAGGGAATTTCATTTTTTCCTCCTGATCATGCTGTTTCATCTTTCAGATTTCCTGCCAGTTCTTTCCAGATCACTCGTTCAAATCCGATTGCAACAACGCTGTATGTGCGCAGATGCAGCCGATCTCCGTATTCTGAGAGCAGGATTCTGCGGTAATCTCTGAGTTTTGTTTCTGATTCGGCCAGTTTTTTCTGCACCGGGGCCAAACCCCTGAGTTTCTCAATTCCCGTCTTTTTTGCCTGATCCCCGTTGAGTTCCGCATCTTTCAGACTCACATATTTGAACTCCATGAGAAAATCCAGAAGCGGATACTGCCGCATGTCGGGCCGCACAATCATGGTCATATCCGCATACCCGCGTTCAAGGGAAGTTTCGGAATCCATGATGTAAAAACTGTCGTCAAACAGAAGTGTCAGAAAAGCGGTTTTGACTGTCAGTTCGTTTGCCCAGCGGTAATCCCGGTTTTCAAATATTCTGAAATATTTCTGCTCAACAAAATCACACAGGGACTGCATGTCACCGGTTTTGTAAAAATTGCGGGCCGTCTGCAGAATTTCATCCCCGGATCCGGGAAGAAACATTTCCCGTATCCGCTCCGCATACAGCTTCCGGATCACCAGATTCGGAATTTTCAGAACAGAGTCACCGAATTCCGTCTTTTCACCGCTGAAGGTCAGCACACCGAAATAATACAGCAGGGATGCTATGAAATTGCTGTCTTTGGGGGCTGTGAGCATATCCTCCACACCGAAACGGTCGGCCAGATTCCGGACACTCGGGGATGGTTCACCATTCAGAGCACTGATGACAATCTCCTCCCCTTTGGGAATATCGGAGATATAACGGATTTTTCCC
This sequence comes from Desulfococcaceae bacterium, assembly GCA_050180235.1. Taxonomy (GTDB): domain Bacteria; phylum Desulfobacterota; class Desulfobacteria; order Desulfobacterales; family Desulfococcaceae; genus JAABRU01. Next base: position 1,423 of record JBFXEJ010000125.1, on the reverse strand, counting down.
CGATCCATTGCCAGATTGCTGTCAAGCATGTTCTGCGGATACCGGCAGTCTGCCTGAAACTGTTTCAGAAAATAAAGGGCAAGGGTGGGATTGTAAACAGGATGATCCGTGTCAGGACTGAAACAGTATCCGTTGTAGAATGTCCGCATCATTCCAATGGCTTCCGCTGTTTTTTCCTCAGGCAGATCACATTCCCTGACAATCTCTCCGGTCACATCCATGATTTCATTTTCTGAAAAACCGCACAGATCATTGAATCCGGAATGCAGGTAAATATTTTCCGCAATATTGTACCCGCTGGTAATGTCGCTCAGCACCACCGGGGAAACTCCCGTTATGAAAACCCTGTCAAGTCCCAGCCCGGCGCCTGCGGCCTTCACGGCCTTGAACACGGTTTTGACTGCACCTTCGCCGTAGAGCAGGTCTTTGTAACGCTGCGTCTGTTTCTGGCCGGTCATCATCACCTCATTTGCGAAATTGTCGTATTCGTCAATGATAAGATACAGGGGCCAGGGTGTTCCCTGTATGGCTGTCAGCAGGGACTGGAGTGAGTCCGGTGCATTTGTCCGGTTGATTTCAATTTTGTCTGTCAGAAAATCTGCATAATATTTTCCGAACACCTGAATGCGCCCGTTGATATGATCATACAGAGCCTGCTGAATCTGTTCCGCATCCCCCTGGGGACTGACTGCGGAAAAATCCCATTTCATCACAAAATAACTGCTGTGCCGTTTCGTGGGATTTTTCCCGATGGAAAGATGCCCGAACAGTTTTTCAAATTCATCCGCTTTTGCCGCATCATAATAATTTTCCAAAGTGGAAAGCAGAAGACTTTTGCCGAAACGCCGGGGACGCAGAAACAGCAGATGCTTTCCGGCTTCTTCTATAAGCGGAATCCGGTCTGTGCGGTCAGCATAATAATAGTCTTCTGTAATAATTTGGTAAAAATCACAGATGCCGTAAGGGAATTTCATTTTTTCCTCCTGTAGGTTGAGTTGGCGCGGGGAAAAAACGTTGCGTTCTTTGCGTGAACTAAGCAGGCAACCATAAATTTTCAGGTATAAAAGCAGCATAAGCTTCCGGTCAGTGCCTTCTGTATAAACACAGTCCTGAAAAGTTTATACCCGAAAATTTATGGAACCCTGTTTATTAATGGAACCCTGCTTATTATAGGCAATCCGGGGGGAAATGTCAAAAGAATGATGCGGGAGCGGGGCGGCAGGATGCCGCCCCGCGGGGAAAAGGACGCGGTGTTATTCGGGGATGTCTGAAATGACCCACTGTGGCAGGATGCCGCCCCTAGTGTTCTGTCAAGGTTTAACTGACGGATAAAGTCGCTTCAGTTTTATTCTCGCATCCTTTGTTCTGAACTGCCAGTCCACACCTTTCATATTCCTGTTCCGTTCTTTATACCATTCGGCAG
>JBFXEJ010000124.1:0-16841 GCA_050180235.1 Desulfococcaceae bacterium | reverse complement strand
CTTAATCACGGGAAATCTGTCTGTTTTTTTCAGTATGAATGACCTTTGCGGCAGTGCGTTCAATCCTTTTCACGGAACGGATCACCGCTGTCTCATGGACGTCAGAAAGGAACCCCGTAAGGCGATTTCCATGAAAAAATGTACCATCATTGCAGGGTGGGCACGGCTTTTTGTGCCCACCGTTTCAGCAGGACGGCGGGCACAAAAAGCCGTGCCCGCCCTGCGAAAAACGGTATAATCTTTAATGGAAATCACCTTACCCTTGCGTTAAGGGCGAAGGAGTCCCGAACTGAAAGTTTGAGACACTGAAATGATTGATGAAAATCCGGCCAAAATTCCGTTTCACTTCATTTTGGCACTCCGGAATCGGATCAGCATATTTTCAATGGAGAATTGGTATCAGACACCTGTCTACCCTGCGGTGCGTTACGCTTCGCTGATCACCCTATTTGCTTTATTTAACAACATCCCTACATGTTTTGAGAATTGACACGATGGCGATAATCAGACCTGAAAACATAAGTATTCTGGCATTCATCAAACGTGGGTTTGCAACTTTCGTCTCAAGATAAGCCAAAATTAAGACGAAACCCACCATAAAACTGGATAATACAATTAAAAAAATTATAATGCTTTGCGTATTAGCACCTGAATTTTCACCTTCCGTAAAAATTACTGTCAGAAAAAAGAGTAAACATGAAATAAGAATCCCAATAATAGTCTTTGCAACATATTTTTTATCCATTTTTCCCTATTTTTCTATGAACTGATTTAAACTTTTTATCTGACTCTTTAGATCTTTGATATTATGTATTATAATTGTCCTTAAAACAAATAATATGATAGGAGGATAATTATGAGTAAAATACCGGCAGAACTGACACCGGCAGAGTTTGAAGAATATGTCGAACCTTACCTACAAAAAAATATGAGGCTAAAATGGATTGGCAAATTCGACTGATTGTCCTGTATGTTTTTATTTGTAACCAGTTTCATAATGAACTTTGGATTCACTGCCAAAGATTTACAAACAATGATAACCCTGAATTTACTGATGAAGAAGTGGTTACCATTTTTTTATACGGTATTATGCAGAAACGCTTTGAAATTAAAAGCATCTACAATTATACTGCCAACCATCCGGGCGACTGGTATCCAAACCTGCCTTCTTATGAGGCTTATTTGCAACGTCTTAACCGCCTTTCAGGGATTTTTCCCTTGCTTACTGAACGTATTCCTGATTGTTTTTCCGGTACAGGTCTGCTGCCGAATATTCGTTTGATTGACTCATTTCCTGTTGTCATGGCAAAAGCAAAACGCAGTTCCCGGGCAAGAGCCGCCCATGAATTTGCTAACAAAGGATATTGTGCCTCAAAGGGAATATGGTACTATGGTGTAAAAGTCCATATTCCTGGCATTAAACGTACCGGAACTCTGCCTCTTTCAGAGTTCATCGGTGTAACCCCGGCAAGCGATCATGATCTTAATGCTTTCCGGCAGCTTTCCCCCTTTCTTGGAAACTGCAAGCTTTTTGCTGATCTTGCTTACATGGATGAACTTGAGAAACAACTGCTCAAAGAACGGGAATCTGATATTCATACTCCTGTCAAAAAAAAAGGGCAAAAATTCCTGGGACTTTTAGATCAGTTGTTATCAACAAGTGTCAGCAGGGTGCGTCAACCCATTGAATCATTGTTTAACTGGATTCATGAAAAAACAAATATTCAAATTGCTTCCAAAGTGCGCTCCTATAATGGTTTAATGGTTCATGTTTTTGGCAGACTGGCTGCCGCCATGTTTATCATGGTTTTTAACTCTTAATTGGCATATATAAATCACAATTCCAAGAAATCTGCTTATTTCCGGCATATTTTTTCTCCATTGTTTATGATATATCAAATTTCTCCAAACTCTGGTGATTCTGTAAGCGGGATCGGCTATCTGAATGAATTTTATACTACCACCAGATACTTATCACTCTGCAAGTAAGATTTGCCGGGCCATGTCCGGGGTGGACACTGGCAGGTTCGGCATCATCATAAATCACATTTATTGCGCCGCGTTTGAGTTGCCAGCAAAAAGTAATACAAATACTGCAGCAATGATTATTTTTCTCATTTAACCTCCTGATTCCATAACAGTCAGGCTGCCTGAAAAACAAACATAATAACCTAAAATCAATAAAAATAATTTCTCTTATCACTTTTTGGTTTTATAGTCAAGAAAATTATCTGCTGAGGCTTCTCTGCTTCCTTCACCCGGGAATATGCACTGTGTTCTCCCTGAAAATGATTTTGTCATTCTCAGACGGACTGGAAGATATAAGCGGAACATTCAAACGGGTGATGACCGGAACCTTTCCCTCTTCCCGGCTGTATACGAATTTGTAAAGCCGTGGGAAAAAAATTTTTTTCAGCATTCGCACAAGAAATGCTTTTATTCCCTTTTCTTTGTGCAATACTCTGGGAATGGTTCTCACTACCTGATCCGGAGGCAGGACAGTCCCCTTTGTCAAATGATCAAACATCAGATTCAGAGACTGTATCATGTAACAATGTATGGGAACAAATCTTGAACGGAAACCGGGCAGGGCATTGAACGCGTCCATATGATGGCAGTTCGTGATTTCATAATACCGGAGTTTGGAATTTTGGCCTTCTGTCATGCGGTTAAGGCCGAAATAAGCCCGTGAAGTGTGATTGGGCGGCAGAATCGCATCACTGCGTCCGTGAAAAATAATCACAGGTTTGCCCCGCAGATTTCCCGAAGCCCGCACCTGTTCAATGCCTTCCTGAATCCGCTGATAATATTCCGCCTCCTTTGCTTTCAGGGGGTTGCCGGATTCATCCTTTCCTGTTGCCAGCCGCCGCAGATGCAGTGCGCCGTCCAGATTCATATCAGCCATACCGGATTGGGACACGGAATAGCGGCTGATCGCAGGGCCGTGTGCGGATTCATTGCAGATGATGTCAATCTGTCCGATGGGCAGCATGGGGCGTTTGAGTTTTGGGATAAGACGGGAAAGTTTTTTCCACTGTTTTTTTGTCAAATAAACTGGCGGCATAGGCGGAATACCCGCTGCTTTGGAAAATAAAACAGAAAGCTGAGATCGGCTGAGAGAAGCGGGTTTCAAATCCTCTCCGATTCCGGCAAAACCGAAACCGCAGAGACTGTCTTCCACCCCAAAACGTCCATAGGTATTCGCGTAGGTAATGGCAATGCTTTCTGACACAGAAAATCCGTAATGCACAGGCGCTATTAAGTTCTGCTCTTCCAGAATTCCGCTGTTATTGATGATTTTCTGTGCTTCCGCAGCCTGTGATGCAATATCCGCAGATTTCAGCAGACCAAGTTTTGCAAGGGATTGGCAGCGATTCATGCACAGGCTTTCATCCAGCAGATGAAAAGGCGCACGGTCACGGATACCTGCCGCCAGATTTGCACAGGGCTGATACAGATTCAGCAGGGTGTTATAATCCAGCAGATTTCTGCTGTGCTGAGGCCAGGCCCATTCCCGATCTTCCTGCCGGATAATCAACTCTTTTTTTTCTGCCGGGCAGATATTGGGTTCAGACGCGACCGCTCCCTGAATCAGTCCTTTGCTGTCCTGCTCCAGAGCACGGAGAACCGAACCTGCGCCATTGGAAATGCCCGCGGCCATAACCAGGGTATTGTCAGTCCGGATACTATCTTCTGTCTGTCCGTTTTCAGAAATTTTTCCGTAATTTTCCGGCAGGTTCAGCACATAAAAGGCAAATTCAATGGCCTGCAGAACATACTGTCCCCAGTCTTTTTCCGGATTCTGCCGGGAATGAGCGTGCCGGTATGCAATGCGGAAAGGATATTTTTTTCTGAATTCCGCAAGATTCTTGTCATCTGCTTTGAAATTGGCCTGATTTCCGGCAGAGTCTGCGTCTGCCCGCTGCCCTGTGAAGGTATTTACCGTATCTGAATGCAAATCGTGAACCCCGATGCCGGTTCCCTTGTCTGTATATGCCACGGCAAATCCCCGTTTCAGTCCCCATTCCCCGACTACACCCACGGCTCCGTAAATCCCGCGGGAACCGGAAGATGCTGATGCAATAATACGGGGATTGTGCGGATCAAATCCTTCGGGAATCTGCACCATCAGGGTCAGGTTCTGCTTTCCGGAGCCGTCATCGGAAAAAGTCAGGTATTCCTTTCCCGCTATTTTTCCCTCATCACTCCGCAGGGAACCGTCCGGATTCACGCCCGGCCCGTAAAGCAGACCGTAACCCCCGTCCGGAGAGACATCCATCAGCCCCCGGTAATCATAATAAATGGCCCAGGAGCGCAGTTCTGCGGCTGTGGGATTTTCCGGATCAGCAAAACAGGGCTCCTGTGCAATGCTCAGCCCGGTTTTGCCGAATCCGCCGGTCAGCAGGTCATCTGTGATACCGTCATACTGCGCTGCATGAATCTGACTTTTGATAAAATCCGGTTTTTTCAATGTCAAAACCTTTCCTTCGGGTCTGAATTTACAAAATCAATAAGACTTGTTTTATCAACAGTATGTATGTCAGCAAGTCCTGCTTCGATAAATTTATTTTCAATATCATTTGCATGGGCATAGATACTGAAACATAAAAATAACAGTGCAATTTGAATTAAATATGTATAACAAATTAATTTTATTTTGATTTATAAATATTGAAATGGTGAAATCCTTTTTTGCATCAGAGCAGTTCTGCACTTTGATTCGTGCAAAAAAGGATTTTCACACGAATCAGTCTTTCATCACCAGACCGTAGCGGCGTTCACTGGTGGACAGTTTGTACAGAGCCTCTCCAAGCATTTTTTTCATCTCTTTCCGGGCTTTTTCTGCTGCTCCTTCATCATTTCCGCGCAGAGCGGAAAAAAAGGCTGTGCAGATTCTGCGGCTGCTGTCATCCCACTGACTGGTAATACCTGCTTTTCCTGTTTCATTCTTACGCAGTACCGGCACAGGCAGATAATCACGCCTGCCGTGCGCCCAGTTGATGATATGGGAATAAAAAATCAGAGCGCGATCCAGCAGAATATAGAGAAACTGAATATTATCCAAAGGCCCCACCCGGATTTGCTGCCCTCCCAGATTTATCCCTTTCACTTTTGCCTTTGCCAGTTTTTTTCCGCCTCCAAACGCGGCCCATCCGGCTCCGGCCAGTCCGCCGATGGCAGTAAAAACACCGAATGTCAGTCCGTGTGCGGCCACATCCAGAGCTGCTCCAATGGCTCCGCCCGCGAGTCCGGCAGCCGTAATTATCTGCCCCCGCGTGAGTCCCAGAAACTGCCATGTTTTTTCATTGAACAAATCCTCATGCAGAATGGAATGTGCGGGCAGTTCACAGTTGAAAATATTGTGCCGGAAAAGTTTTCTGATCCGCTGATGGGCTGTTTTTTCCATCTTTTCAACGGCCTGATTGTATTCCGCCTGCAGGCGTTTCCGCAGAACATCCTCTCCGGTTTTTTCCGTGAAATTTTTGGAAACCGAATAAGTGAGACAGTCCGCAAGCATGGCGCAGATAATGTCCACTGTCTGCAGATTCCGGTTTTCCCAGTCTTTTTTGAACGCTGAAATCACCTGAACCAGCGCAGGCTGCCAGTCCTGATCAATGCTTTTTAGGGTCTCCAGCAGTTCAATCCGCTCGGCATAGGTGGCCCTGTGTGCGTTGAACATTCTTACTGAATTGAAATATTTGCGGAATTCGCCTTTCCACTGCTCTATGTATTCGGTTTCATCCTCTTTGCAGTTGATGATGGCCATGCGCGGCCGTCCCGTAAGACGCAGCACTTCCATTTCTGCTTTGTCCGTCTTGCGGAGCGGCCGGGAACCGTCCACAACATAGATAATGCCAGCTCCCTTTGCAATGGGGCTGAAGAGTTCCACATCATCCCGGAATTCCGGATCATCTGCGTGTGCTTCCCGGAAAACATGCACAATGAGTTCATCTGTTCCCTGATATGCGTGCATCCATTCCAAAGTGCGGATGGGATTCTGAAAACCTGGGGTGTCAATGAAACTTATGATTTCCCGTCCGTCAATAATCACGGGAAAGGTCTGACATACAATGGTTTCTCCGGGCGTGGGACTGACCCGGACGCTGTCATCTTCTGCCAAAGTGGAAACCACAGAGGATTTTCCCTCATTGGGATGTCCCACTATTGCGAATTCAGGCACATTACGTTTCATCAGATACCAGCCTTTCCGGGTACAGTCGAGGATCGCCCAGAGTGCGGAGTTTCTGCTGCCATATATTCCAGTCTTCCTCCTTTACCGGTGTGAAAACCGTATCAGGCCGGGGTTTGCCAATAAGCCCCACCCGGATACGGGAAAGATCGCCAAGATTCTGCCGAAGATTAACAATAAATGCAAGAAATTCTTTGATGGGCGGCTGCCATGCCTCCTGCAGAATCAGCACATCGGTACGGACATCGCCCGACTGTGTCTGTACGATTTTCCGTAATGCGTCCCGGTCTTTTTCCATGCTCTCTCCAATGCGTATTTTTTCCTGAAAATCCGTTCCTGTCAGACTTCTGATCCGCTCACGGAGCTGATCTTCTTTGCATTCATCAAAAATATCATCAGGAATCATGACCTTGAGAATACTTTCCATATGCGCTTCCTTTGGGGGAATTTCCGCACGCGGGAAAATTTCCGGGTCCTGTTTTATGCCGGATTTTATTTCAGAAGATACGGGACTGCCTTCGGTTTGCAGCAGAGGCGTTTTCATCCGGCGCAGCAGCCTGTCACATTCGCTGAAGGCAAAATCCAGTCTGCGCAGACCGGACTGACGGGCAAATATACCCGCTGTCAGGAGAAGCAGTCTTGGCATAAGTCCGTAAAACAGCACTGCAAAACAGAGAAAAGGCCACCAGGAAACCAGATCCGGGGTTGCAAGATGCCAGATACCCTCTTTGAGTATCATATGGCTTCCCTCTATCTGGGACAGAGAGGGATGGGCAATCTCCGCCGGAACAAACCAGGCCCAGGGAAAAGCCAGTATCTTCACCATATTATAAACAGCAGTTGCGCTAAACTGCACAGTGGACTGCCAGCCGAAAGCCACGTCCGTACCCAGCACTTTCAGCAAAGTCGCTCCGAGAACTCCGATATTGAAGCCGGTACCGAACATCTGCATGGGAATAAATACAGGCCAGTAAAACAGGGAGCCGTAAATTTTTTTCCTGCCCCGGATCAGACCCGCGGCCGCTTCCATGCTCTGACGCTGATGACCGGAAAGTTTCATCACAGCCCGGTTTCCTGCTTTGCGCATCAGACGGACAAGCAGGCCGCTTACCAAAGAGAATATCAGGGATTTTCCGCCCAGAGATTGGGTAAATGCCCGTACAGACAGAAACAGAATCAGAAACAGGATCAGGAATATCTGAAAAAAAACCAGCCATCCCAGAAATACAGACACATTCAGGGGAGCATGTCCCGTATAAGTGAGCAGGGAAAATGCAGCACCCGCGCCGCATAACAGGCCGATTATCAGAAACAGCCAGAGCAGAAAACTGTATATTTCTGAAAAAATATCGCCCGGAAGCACAGCCTCCGGTCCCAGTTGCGCCTTTTCCATATTTCTGCGCTGTTCCAGCCAGGCACGGATCATCATGGGCCGTATGCGGCTTTCTTCCCTGTTTTCCGAAACCTGATTTGAGATCTGTTCTGAAAACAGGGGACGGACATGGTGCAGAAAAATATCCCGATCCCGCTGGATCAGTCTGTTTTCAGACTGTTCTTCGCCCTGTGTCTCATCTGCATGAAAAAAATATTCCAGATCAATAATATCCTTTATCTGCCATTTTTTGTTCATAATAACCATTCAATAATTAAGGTAGAACAAGCTTCCAGCTTGTTTATGAGCAGCATCACAAGCTGGAAGCTTGTGCTACTTTTTTTGCTCATTGGCCGCATCACAGGCCGGAAGCCTGTGCTGTTTTGCCCGCAGCAAAATTTGATTTGTCAAATTACCTTAAAGGTGTTAAATTGTAAACAAAAAAGAAGCATCATGAAAAGGTTCGGATAAAAAAAACAAGAAAAATAAACAGTTTGCATCATTAACCGGATTGTTTTGTCCTGAGATGGGAAAATTTTTTCATAAGTAAAAACATCTGAAAAGGAAATTGGGAATTAACTTTTGTGAGACTTTGCGGCTTCGTGGCAGAGGAAAACAAGTTTTTCTGCTGAAATCTTTTTCAGATTTCATATTAAAGGCGGGGAAGGAACATGGAGGGACAGGAAGTAAACCTGGCGGAAGCACTTAATTTTCTGAAGGATGTTTATCAGAACCATATGCCTTTTGACAGGCTTCTGGGAATAAAGATAGACAGTCTCAGTGAAAATGAGGTCTGCGTAAGAATTGACATGAGAGATGAACTCATAGGAAACTTTGTCAAAGGCATACTTCACGGCGGAGTGATCTCTTCTGTGCTGGATCTGACAGGCGGTCTGATTGCCTCTGTCGCGGTTTTGCAGCAGATGAAAGGAGCTTCTGCCGAAGAAATGGGAAAACGTATGGCAGCCATTGGAACCATTGACCTGCGTGTGGATTATCTGAGAGCGGGCCAGGGGAAATTCTTCACAGCCACGGGCCATATTCTTCGTGCAGGAAAAAGGGTGGCCGTCATCCGCACAGAACTGCACAATGATCAAAAACTGCTGATTGCCGCAGGCACAGGCACATATCTTACAGGATAAACCATGACTATACCGGATGATGGGAAAATTCCCAAACCGCGAACCGGAATACAGCGTATATGGAACGCGTTTTTCTATTCGGCAGACGGACTGAGGCACGCTTTTGTCCATGAAGCCGCGTTCCGGCAGGAGATACTGCTTTCCTGCATTCTGCTTCCGGCCGCTCTGCTGCTTCCTGTTTCACCATTGATGAAACTGCTGCTGATTGCAGATAATATTATTGTTCTGATAACAGAACTGCTCAATTCTGCGGTTGAATCCCTGACGGACAAAATATGCTCCGGATTTGATCCTTTTGCCAAACAGGCCAAGGACATGGGAAGCGCTGCTGTGCTGCTGAGCCTGATCAACCTGGGAATCGGATGGGGATTTGCCCTGTATTCAGTATGGGCAGGCTCATGAGAAAAAATCAGCCGCATCTGCCTCAACTTCAGGAAGAATTTCAGGCTGTAAATCCTGAAAACCGTGTTCAGACAATGTGCAGAGGGGAATTATACCGATTCGCCATTGAAAATATACTTATGAAACACACCCCTGCCCATCTCAGGATGGGATTTTCTGAAAAAATCAATGGCGAATCAGTATTAGGTGATTTCCATTAATGATTATACCGTTTTTCGCAGGGCGGGCACGGCTTTTTGTGCCCGCCGTCCTGCTGAAACGGCGGGCACAAAAAGCCGTGCCCACCCTGCAATGATGGTACATTTTTTCATGGAAATCACCTTAAATATCGCCCTTCTTACTACCGGATAATCTTTTACAACAAGTTGTTTTTATTATAAATAACATTTCTGTCCGGATTTTCACGGATTCTGTCCTGAATAAGGCAAAGCACGGTGTCCGGTTAAGACCGGTGACTCTGAACCGGCAGCTTTATCTGAAATGTCAGCAGAACCTGACACCTGCTGTTATAAAAAAACAGGATTTCAGTAAATCCTGACCTGTTATCCTCTGATTACATCCACCGGCTGCCCCGGATGAAGAAGAACAGCGGCCTGGGGATCATCAGGGAGTGCTTCCAGCATAAAGACCAGTTTTGCCCTGGTTTTGCTGGAATAAATAATCGGCGGAGTGTATTCTGACTGAGGGGATATATAACTGATACGGGCAGTTAGCTGAGTTTGGAGACCGTCAAAGGAAATTTTTACCGCATGCCCGGTTTTGAATAAACCGACCACGGTTTCAGGGACAAAGAAACGGATTTTTCTGTTTTCCGGAGGCAAAATGGCAAGCACCGGACGGCTCGCTGGAACATATTCTCCGGGCTGATAAAAGGTGTCAAAAACCAGTCCTGACTCAGGAGCGGTAAGGATTTTCTGCGCCAGATTCCAGTTTGCCTGATCCAGTCTGGCTTTTGCAGATTCCACCTGGGCTTCGGCCGCGCGGATTTCATCTTCCCTTGCACCTGTCTGCGCTGTTGCAAGTTCAGATTCCATCTGTTTTACCTGCTGCTGTTCACGCTCATATGATGTGAGCGCCCTGTCCCGATCTTCCTGCGAAATGCTCTGTTTTTTTGACAAAGCGGCTCTGCGTCTGTATTCGGCCTCTGCAAGCCGCAGAGACAGTTCCGCCTGCCTTAGCCGTGCTTTGATGGCATCAATTTCAGAAGGCCGCAGTCCTTTCTGCAGATTCGCGAGTCTGTCATTTGCCTGTTTTAACATTTGCTCCGCATCCCGGACTCCGGCTTTTTCAAATGCCTGCTCCAGTGAAAAGAGCAAATCCCCTTTGTGAACTGTCTGCCCCCTGTGAACCGCCAAATTTTCTAGTCCGCCTCCGATGGGGGAAGACACATAAACAAATTCCCCTTCTGCATATCCCTGAAAAGAATCATGTTTTTTATCTGCGCACGCGGACAGCATCAGCACAAAAAAAACTGTAAACAGATATGAAATATATTTTCCCACTCCCGGCACCTTTTATTTTGTCAATTTTTCCGGTTCGGCATCAAGTACCCTTGCAGTTTCAGACTTCCTTTACCCTGTTTCAGTGCCTGCGTCAATGCCATTATGTCAGCATGATTTTGGCAAAAAATTCACCTCATTTTCAAAGCATTCATCCGAATGGGCAGTCACGGATTTCTCCAGAATGCGGAATCTGTGAATCAGCATTTCCGCAAAGGGCGTAAGCTGCGATCCTCCGCCTGAAGCCCCGCCCGCATTCCTTATCAGCAGAGCTTCTCCCAGGCGTTCCTCTGTGGCTTTGATCCGGTTCCATATGGCCTTGTATCCCATGCCAAGTTCTTTGGCTGCCGCATGGATGGAGCCGAGACGTTCAATGGCCTCAAAGATTTTCATGCGCCCAGGCCCGAAAACCACTTCCCCGGATTCATCCTCAATCCATATTTTTGAGCGGATGCAAAAGGATTTTGGCATATCTCTTTTTTTGCCTCCCCAATCCACAATTACCAGTCCCTAAACCATGCTCTGAAAATTATCACGCCCTGTTTTTTCCTGCAAGCAGAAAATATATATTTTCCCTTTTTTCACTATATCAATATTGACATAACGGAAGCATTTGTGGTATCGGATGATTTCTTTGTCAGAAAATACAAACCCGAAAGGATAATCAGTAACCTTAAATGACAAATCAGGCTTCGCTTACCCGGACAGATTCCCATACACATGGATTCTGGTGCCGCAACCATGCGGGACAGGAATTCACCTTTGAGGAATATCTTGATTTTATAAAATCGTTTCATGGATATGCTGCCCCCGGACTGATTATCGGGGGGAAAATGGTGGATACGGCTCTGAACCATATTCCGCAGGGCATACTCTTTGATGCCATCTGTGAAACCACCAACTGTCTGCCGGATGCCATACAATTGCTCACACCCTGCACCGCAGGCAACAACTGGATGAAACTCATCCATCTGGGACGTTTTGCTCTGAGTCTGTATGACAAATATAAAGGATCAGGGGTCAGGGTTTTTGTTGATACGGAAAAACTGAAAAAATACAAGGAAATATCCAACTGGTTTTTCAAACTCCTTCCCAAACCTGAACAGGATACTGCCGCGCTGGTGCAGGAAATCCGGGAAGCAGGCGACAGCATTCTTAGCGTCTGGAAGATTCAGGTGCGTCCCCAGTTCATGGAAAAGCACGGGCTGGGAGAGATTGCGGTCTGTCCCCTCTGCCATGAAGCCTATCCGGCAAAACACGGCGCACTGTGCCGGGGCTGTCAGGGAGATGCGCCTTATTTCAGTTCTGAGGATACGCAGACAGCGGAAATCCTGCCTTTTCTGCGGAGCATTCCGCTGGAGCAGGCCAAAGGAGAAAAAATTCTGCATGATATGACGCAGATCATTCCGGGAAAGTCCAAAGGGCCGGCGTTCCGCAAAGGTCAGATTATCGGAGATATGGATCTCTGCCGTCTGCAGCAGATGGGCCGCGCGCATATTTACGCGGATGACAAAATTCTTTCTGATCCGGAATGGGTGCATGAGGATGAGGCAGCCTTTGCCTTTGCCAAAGCCATGGCCGGTGAGGGCGTGACATATGAGGAAAACGCGCATGAAGGAAAGGTGAATCTGCTGGCTGCGCGGGACGGCATGCTGCTGTTTGATGAACAGCAGTTGGAAAGATTCAACCTGGTTCCGGATGTGATGTGCGCGAGCAGGAAGAATCATTCCCTCATCCGCAGGGATCACCATATTGCAGGCACACGTGCCATTCCTCTTTTTCTTTCCAAATCCGGATTTCACAAAGCCATGCGGGTGCTGGAACAGAAATCCCTGTTCCGGATACAGCCGCTCCGCAAAGCCAATGCGGGAATTCTGGTGACCGGCACAGAGGTGTTCCGGGGACTGATACAGGATCGTTTTGTTCCCATTATTCAGTCCAAACTCGAAGCTCTGGGCTCCTGTATGCAGAAGACTGTCATTGTTCCGGATGAAAGGGAAGCCATTTCCAGTGGTGTGGCATCTCTGCTGGAATCCGGCGCTGATCTGATTGTCACAACCGCAGGACTGTCTGTTGATCCGGATGATCTTACCCGCAAAGGACTGGCTGACGCGGGCGTGACAGACATGATTTACGGCGCGCCCATACTGCCCGGAGCCATGACGCTGCTGACACGCATTGGGAAAATTCCGGTCATCGGGGTTCCGGCCTGCGCGCTGTATTTCAAAACCACAGCCTTTGATCTGCTTCTGCCCCGGCTGCTCGCGGGACTGACTGTCACCCGTGCGGATCTGGCAAAAATGGGAAACGGCGCGTTCTGTCTGGGATGCAAAACCTGCACCTTTCCCAGATGTCCTTTTGGAAAATAAGTAGGCAAACGAAATTTTTCGTGTATTCAAAAAACCGGATTTTTCCAAAAAATCCGGTTTTTCTGTTCTTTTTCCAGGGCAGAGTGTATCAGGTCAATGGCAATTTGGTATCAGAGGTGAAAATGCTGTTCCGTATTTTTCGCTATATCAATATTGACATAGTGAAGGTAATTATGTTATCTCATATTCTGCATTTGTGAATAAAATTCTGAATACAGACAAATATCACCTGAAAATTACAGTTTATCTGTGAAATGCCGGTGAAATGAATCTCCTTGCAGGGTGAAAAAATCAAACCGGCATTTTCACAGATAATTCTTTTTGGCTCTGAGGAATTGCATATCGGAGAAAAACACGTTTCAGGGTTTCAGTGTTCAGGTTTCAGGATTTGCCTGTTTCACAACAGTATCTGTTTTATCCTGAACCTGACACCTGACACCTTTTGACTGGTTTCACTTCCCCGGTTTTATGTTGTTTATGATACTCATATGAGGTGAACATGACGGAAAACACTTTTGTTATCAACGGAAACACAGCGGAATTCACGCCCGGACAGACCATTCTGGAGGCGGCTGAGGCATTCGGCATCCGGATTCCGACCCTCTGCCATCTCAAAGGTGCAACCCCCACAGGGGCCTGCCGGATCTGCGTGGTGGAAGTGGCAGGTGCACGCACTCTGGTTCCATCCTGCACCACGCCTGTCTCCAAAGGCATGATTGTGCAGACAGAATCCCCCAAAGTGGTGGCAGCCCGGAAAATCATTCTGGAACTGATGATCTCATCGGGCAATCACAACTGTGCGGTTTTTGGGGGCAGTGACAGCAACTGGACCCAGTTTCAGGCACAGGTGCAGAAAAGCGAGGGATCCGATCAGCTCTGTCCGGTCTGGGGAGACTGCAAACTGCAGGAACTGGTTTTTCAGTATCAGGTGCGGGGGAACCGTTTTGCACCGCCTGCGGAATCCTATCCGGCAGAACTGGCCAATCCGCTCATCATCCGGGATTTTTCCCGGTGCATTCTCTGCGGACGGTGTGTGCAGGCCTGCAATGAAGTGCAGGTCAACCGTGCCATCAGCTTTGGATACCGGGGCAGGGAGAGCAAAATCATAGCAGGCTGCGACCGTCCTCTGGCTGATTCCGACTGTGTGTTCTGCGGTGAGTGCATACAGGCCTGTCCTGTGGGCGCGCTGGTGGAGAAAAAGGCCCGTTATGACTGGCGTCCCTGGGAGGTAAAGAAAATCCGCACCACCTGCCCCTACTGCGGAGTGGGATGTCAGCAGATCCTCCATGTCAAAGACGGGAAAATCGTCAAAGTGACCGGCGCGGAGAATGCAGAACCCAATCAGGGAAGGCTCTGCGTCAAAGGCCGTTTTGCCTATGATTTCATTTATTCGGAAGACCGGCTGAAAACACCTCTGATCCGCAAGGAAAACGGGCAGTTCCGGGAGGCATCCTGGGATGAGGCTTTGAATCTGGTTGCGGAAAAATTCAAAGCCATTATTGCGGAAAGCGGGCCGGACGCGCTGGCCGGTGTAAGCTGTGCGCGCAGTATCAATGAAGATTCCTATCAGATGCAGAAACTTTTTCGCGCAGTGATCGGCACCAACAATATAGATCACTGCGCGCGTACCTGACATGCTCCCACTGTCGCCGGTCTGGCGACCGCTTTCGGTTCAGGTGCAATGACCAATTCTTTTAACGAATTCGCACGCGCCAAAATGTTCATGATTATCGGTTCCAACATGACCGAAGCCCATCCTGTGGCTGCCACATTTGTGAAAAATGCGGTGCTCAAAGGAGCGAAACTTATTCTGGTGGATCCCCGGCGTCACAAGCTCGCGGATTTTGCCAGTATCCATGTGCCCATCCGTGTGGGCAGTGACATTGCTTTCCTCAATTCGCTGATGTGTGTGCTGATTGAGGAGGATTTGTATGACAAAAAATTCGTGGGTTCATGCACGGTGGATTTTGATCTTCTCAAAAAGAAAGTCATGGAATATCCGCCGGAAATGGCTGCGAAAATCTGCGGCATCAGCGCGGATCTGATCCGCCGTGTGGCACGGGAAGCCGCGTCTGTCAAACCCATGATGCTCTGCTATACCCTTGGAATTACGGAACATACCTGCGGCAGAAACAATGTTGTGTCCACAGCCAATCTGCAGATGCTGCTGGGCAATATGGGCGTGGAATGCGGAGGCGTGAATCCGCTGCGGGGACAGAACAATGTGCAGGGAGCCTGTGACATGGGCGCGCTGCCCAATGTTTTTCCCGGATACCAGAAAGTGATTGATGCAGACGCGCGTGCTAAGTTTGAAAAAGCCTGGGGTGTGGAAAAACTGCCGGACAAAAACGGGCTGATGATTCCCCAGATGATGGAGGGACTGGTCAGCAAAAAAGTCCGGGCATTCTATATTTTTGGCGAAAATTTGGCCAATACCGAGCCGGATATCCGTAAAGTGGAACATGAACTGGCCTCTGCGGAATTTCTGGTGGTGCAGGATATTTTCCCCAATGAAACCACACGTTTTGCCCATGTGATTTTTCCGGCTGCGGCCTGGAGTGAAAATGACGGAACCTTTTCCAACAGCGAGCGCAGGGTAAGCCGGGTGCGCACAGCCAGCACTCCGCCGGGACAGGCCAAGCCCAACTGGTGGATTTTCAAACAGATTGCCAAACGCATGGGACAGGACTGGGCCTCGGACAGCGCGCAGGAACTCTGGGACAATGAGATTTCCGTGCTGGCTCCCCAGTTGTGCGGCATCAAATACCGGCGTCTGGAAGGAGACGGACTGCAATGGCCCTGCCCGAATGAATCCCATGACGGAACCTGTTTCCTGCACAAAGACGGGCATTTCACCTGCGGTCTGGGTATTTTCACTCCGGTGGACTGGACACCGCCTGCGGAAGTGCCGGACGCGGAATATCCCTTTGTGCTGAGTACAGGCCGGCGTCTGACGCATTATCACACAAGGACACAGACCGGACGCTGCGGGGGACTCAATGACATTCTGGGCGAGGAAACAGCGGACATTTCTCTGGCAGATGCTGCGGAAATGAAGATCCGCCACGGCGAAACCATACAGCTCAGTTCCCGCCGGGGCAAAATCACGCTCAAAGCCAATGTGACACAGGAAGTTCCCAAAGGCATGGTCTGGATGGCCTTCCATTTCCGGGAAGCCTGCGCAAACTGGCTGACCAATCCTGCCTTTGATCCCTTTACCCTGACAGCGGAATACAAAGCCTGTGCAGTGCGGATTGACAAAGTGTAAACTGAATTTCCCCCTTTTGCAAAGGGGGATTAAGGGGGATTTTCAGGCAGTTAATGGAAAATCCCCTGCCACCTTCAGAAAAGCATTTTCTTAAAAAATTTATGAGTAAAACAATTAATAGTTGAGCTAACGCCAAGTTGAGCGGCTCTGTCCGCTCCAACGCTTGGTTAGGCGGCGTTCAGACCGCAATTTTTTTTTCTCTCCTATATCTATAGATATCCTCTCTGATTCGTGGAAATATTTGTAATGGGTCAAATCCGTTGATCCGAGCCTGAAACCGGTGCCGAAAAAATCCGTAAGGATTGAAATTATTACAGAAAAAATTGAAAAAAAACAAACCGGAATCCCGGAAGGATGACATTATCAACCGATTTGTCCCACTATCGGAATATTTTTCTGCTATCGCTTTAAAAATGGCAGATCGGATTTTATTTTTCCACGAATGACGTAGGAACGCTATATATCACAAGAATATTATACCAATTCTCTATTGTAATGATCCGATTAATGTGTTATACAGGTGACAATTTTTCAGACAGCAATTTTTTTAAAAGGGGGGCTTTGGGGAAATGCCGAAAAAAGATTGGACAGTATTGGAA
>JBFXEJ010000123.1:0-16935 GCA_050180235.1 Desulfococcaceae bacterium | reverse complement strand
CCTTTTTCAACTGAGACATAATTTTTTGCCCATTTTTCAAATATCTGACAGATTTCTTTGAAACCGGTTCTTTGGATGATTTCCCTGAATGTGACATGTGACGGCATTTCATTCCGCTTCAAACCAAAATATTTCTGAAATTCATCTTTGCCGGCTTTTGCAAATCCGGCAATTTCCCTGTAACAAATCCGTCCGCAGATTATACTCATTACAATGATAATCAGCATCGGTGCCAATGGATAACGTCTGCCTTCCGCACGGCGGAAATCCCTGATTTCAGAAAACAGTTCCATTAAATTCATGTCAGTATTCCCTTTTTGTTTAATTTGTCTGACAGAGTGCAGAAATACAATTTTTGCTCTCACTGAAAATTTTCATTCTGCTGATCAGTTTATAATAAAACAGAAAATACCTCAAGAAAGAACTTAACAGCCCTGCGCAGGGGGAGGGGATTTTCTGAAATTTGGATCAAATCAATGGCGAATCGGTATAATATAAATTATGAGGCTTCAAAAATTCCCCAAATCTTTTCGTACAGTCTGTTAAATCCGGCAATGGTATATCAACAATTTTCAAATTTTTAAATCATATTGTTCACTGCTTCTGTTTCTGCTTGACAAACTTTTTATGATCGTTTACGTAAACGTAAAGTATTTTTGACAGGCGATAACAAAGTGAAGTGACGGACGGCAGACATGACCTGTGATCAAAAAAAATCTTCCCGTAACTATACCATCTCCCAGATTGCTGAACAGTTGGACATCAGCCCCAGAACCATCCGCTTTTATGAGGAAAAAGGCATGATTATGCCCCGGAGATCCTCGGGAAACCAGCGGGTTTACAATTCCGGTGACAGGGCAAGACTCCGGCTGATCCTCAGAGGCAAACGCTTCGGTTTTTCCCTTGAGGAAATCGCAAAGATGATCGGCATGGCCGACAATGTTCCGGATGAAGAAGAGCAGATTGAAAAAAGTCTGGCATACGGAGAGGCAAAACTGAAAGAAATCCGGGAAAGAAAACAGGAACTGGAACTTTTGGAACAGGATATTCTTGCCACAAGGGAAAAACTGATCCGCAGGATTGCTGAAATCAGAAATCAGACAGTGCGGAAACAGCAGGAGGGGAAAAAATGAATATTGCAGAACTTATTGATGCAAATGCACACAGACATCCGGACAAAACCGCATTGTGCGATAGGGAAAGGGAATTCACCTTTCAGAAAGTGCGGGAGAAAAGTGAGCAGGCGGCCGCGTGTTTTCAGGCCCTGGGCGTGAAAAAGGGAGACCTTGTCGCGATTATGGGACAGAACAGCTTTGATTTTGTGTTCTCCTTTTTCGGCGCGCTGAAAGCAGGGGCAGCAGTGGTTCCGGTCAACCACAAACTGACTGCTGCTGAGGTGGATTATATTCTTGAAAACAGCAAAGCCTGCCTGTTTGTCTTTGACGGCAGTCTCAGGGCAGTGGCAGAGGGAATTCAGACAGAAATACAGAAAATGTCTTTGGACAGCAAATCAGAGGGTTTTGCCTTTCTGGGAGATGCCATGTCCAATGCCCCGGTTTTCCGTCCTGTGCAGATCAAAGACGGGGATATGGCCGAAGTTCTTTACACCAGCGGCACGACAGGCAGGCCCAAGGGCTGTGTCCATACGCACAGAAGCGTGATTGCCGCAGGCATGACAGGCGCAAAAGCCATTGGACTCAATGACACAGACCGGATGCTCATTGCCATGCCCATCTGGCATTCCTCACCATTGAACAACTGGTTTATGGGCATTTTTTTTGCAGCCGGAACTGCAGTGCTTCTCCGGGAATATCATCCGCTTTATTTTCTTCAAATCATTGAAAAAAGAGGCTGCACAGCGTATTTCGGCGCGCCGGTTTCCTATCTTCTGCCTTTACAGAAGATTCCCCATTTCAGTGATTTTAATCTCTCTTCCATGAAAGCCTGGATATACGGCGGCGGCCCCATTGCACCGGAAACTGTGAAAAAACTGGTCAGTGCCTATAAATCAGACCGTTTTTTTCAGGTTTACGGCATGAGCGAAACCGGCCCCACCGGCACTGTGCTTTTTCCCGAAGATCATAAAGAACATGCAGGTTCCATTGGAAACCAAGCGCTGCCCGGTGCGGAAATGAAGGTGATGAAGGATATGCAAACGCCGGCAGCACGGGGAGAAACAGGGGAAATCTGGCTCAAGGCGGACAGCATGATGAAGGAATATCTCGGCAATCCCCAGGCCACACAGGATGCCTTTTGTGAGGGCTGGTACCGCACCGGTGACATGGCAAAAATAGATGAGCATGGCTATCTTTTCATCGTGGATCGGATCAAAGACATGATTGTCACAGGCGGGGAAAATGTCTATTCAAAGGAAGTGGAAGATCGGCTGATGGAACATTCCGGTGTTGCCGAAGCCGCAGTCATCGGCATTCCCCATGCAGAATGGGGAGAAACCGTCCATGCTGTGGTGGTTCCTGCCAAAGATGCAGATTTGCGTGAAAATGAACTGGCAGATTTTCTGTCTTCCCGGCTGGCAAAATTCAAAATCCCCCGCCAGTTTCATTTTGCAGAAGAACTGCCCCATACGCCATCCGGCAAGGTCATGAAATACAAGCTCCGTCAGGATGCAAAAAACAGAAAGGAAAACGGACATGTTTGATTATCTTCTGAATGATGCACAGAAAAAACTTCGCGATGAAGCCCGTGATTTTGTCAAATCCGTTCCCCGTAGCCTGATTCTGGATATGGATGCGGAAAAGATTCAGTTCCCAAAGGAATTTCTGCAGGAAGCAGGCAGACGGAACCTGATGGGCTGCCGTTATCCTGAAAAATGGGGAGGCCGGGGCATGGACTGGGTGTCCACCTGCATGGTCATGGAAGAAGTCGGGGTGCTGGGCTATATTTTTGCCTGCATATTCGGTGTGGGTGCGGAACTGGTCTGTGATGCCATTATTCTTCACGGCAATGATGAACAAAAAGAAAAATATGTCAAACCCCTGCTGGCAGGAAAAATTTTTGCTGCTGAATGCCTTACCGAACCCAGGGGCGGATCTGATTTTTTCGGAACCGCAAGCACTGCCGAGGACAAAGGGGATTATTTTCTGCTCAACGGACAGAAACGCTTTATTGTGGGCGGGGAAGGCGCTGATTTCTTTCTGGTCTATGCCAGAACCGATCCCAATGCCGAGCCCCGCAAAGGCATTTCCTGCTTTATTGTGGACAAAAGCGAAGGCGTGAAAAGCGAATATCTTTACGGACTCATGGGTTGCAGGGGCGGAGGTGCGGCCCGGCTGGTGTTCCGTGACGTAAAAGTGCCAAAGGAAAATCTTCTGGGAAAACGCAACTGCGGCGTTGAGATTTTCAACACCATGATGATTCCCGAAAGGCTGGGAACTGCGGCCATGACCATCGGTGCTGCCCGGCCTGCTGTGGACATTGCCACTGCCTATACCAGCAGACGCAAAGCCTTTGGCCAGCCTGTGGCCGCGTTTCAGGGCGTATCCTTTCAGGTGGCCGAAGCCGTGACCCTGCTGGATGCTGCCCGATCCCTGATTTACACAACAGCCAGAGCTGTGGATGCACAGATAAATGAAAAGCAGATTCGGCGCATGGTTTCCCAAAGCAAGAAATTTGTCACAGAATCCTGTCAGAAGGCTGTTCACAATGCCATGCAGGTCATGGGCGGCATCGGATACACAAATATCTACCCGGTGGAGCGGATTTTCCGTGACATCCGGCTGGCTTCCATCTGGACAGGCACAAATGAGATCATGTCCCTCATCATTGCCAATGAATGGTACAAGGAATACTGGCAGAACAGAAAGGCCGGAAAAATCCGTGACATGGAAGCGGATGCCGCAGAGGCCGGTGCAAAGGACGAGAAAATCTTTGAGTAACTGATGTTACGCAGCATCGTCATACCGGCGAAAGCCGGTATCCAGAACCGGCTGATATTACTGGATTCCGGCTTTCGCCGGAATTACGGGCAAAGCGGATAACTGTCTGATTTTTGGAAAGGCTGCGTAACATCAGTGAGTAATATGAAATCTGAAAAATAATTGGGCATTAAACCTTCGTGAAACTTTGTGTATTTGCTTCTTCGTGGCAGAAAAACAGCGTGGCCGGAAATTTTTTTTGCTGAAATCTTTTTCAGATTTCATATAAGCCGGTTTTTCCTCTCTGGCAGCAGCACAGGGCTGCGGCCCCTGTCCAAATCTTCTTGACAGAAAATGTCTGTCATGTATAAAACAATCCTGTCATTCACCCCAAACAAAAGGAGAAAAAAATGAAACGGATGATGGTACTGGCAATGCTGGCTGTTCTGCTCACAGGTTCCGCTGCACTGGCTGCAACTCCTCTGGGCGGGCTTGCAGTGGCTTTGTCTCCCGCAGGAAATCCCCTGGTCGCGGCCGGGGACAGCCGGGTGCTGTATGTGCTGAACGCGGGAAAAATGGAGGTTTCCCAACGGATATGGCTGGGTGTGTGCATTCTTGATCTGCAGTTCAGCAAAGACGGAAGTGTGCTTCTGGCAGAAGACACAGATGGAAGCATCCATGCCATTGACACAAAAACCTGGCAGGTGCAGAAAAAGATGCAGAAAGCCGGGCTGATGAGTGCATCTCAGCCGGCTGATCTCATGGCCGGGCTGAACCCGGATTACAACGGCCATATCATCAGCTTCCTTTCCATGACGGATCTGAGTGAAAAGGGCAAAGTTTCCTTTGCCAAAGGGCAGAAAGTTTTAAGCATGGGACTGGATGCGGCAGGCGGGAAACTGGCTGTACTGCTGGAAAGTGTGGCAGATGAATCTGAACCCAAAGGAGCAAAACCGCCTGCTGATCTCAAGGGACTGGCTTTGGAGGAGTTCCGTCTGAAAAATGACGGCAAAACCGCCATGTTCATGGTGTTCAAAGTTCCGGACGGAACAAAAGTGAGTGAACACAAACTGTATTATTCAGCAAGCAGCAGCGGATGGAAAACCCTTTTTCAGGGTGACAATGTGCTGATAATCAACTACAGCAATCTCAATGCACAGATAGCCCTTCCGGTGAGGTAAGCCTTTTCAATCTTGACAACAGTTTCAATTACGGTATGGGTATGTCTGCTGATCAGAAAATCTTTATGAGCGGCGGACTTGCCCACGGTACCTATACCAAAATCGATGGAATGAACAAATCTGAGTTCAAACCTGACCGGCTGCCCGGATGTCCGGAATATTTCAAGGGTTTTGCAGTGGCAGCAGATGGAACAGCCTACGGTTCCACTTCCGGATACCGCATCATCCGCATTAAACCCGGCGGAACTGTGGATAAAAGTTTTCCTGTGTTTTAAGCATGTTCTCCCGGCTCCGAACATAAGTGGTACGGAAACAAAAAATATCCGGTTTTCAGCGGATCGGAAATCCCATACCCGGAAATGCGGTCCGGGATTTTCCGATCCGCACTTTTGTCAGAGGTGAACCATGCGGAAAAGAACGGTTATGATTGTATGGGGAATGTTTTTGACACTGCTTTCTGTTCAGTATTCCACCTCACATGCAGAGGATTTTCAGACAAAACCTTTATTTATGCAAAAAAAAATTCAGGGAGATTTTCAGACCACTGACCCAAGCGGCCAGTGGTACAGTCTTCACGGTGTGCTGTCACTTATGCTCACCGGAGACGCTCTGTCTTTTTCCTATTCCGCTGTTTTTGGTGCAACAGGGCATATCTGTGACGGCGCGGGCGTGGCAGGACTGGTGAAGAACGGGGAATATCAGTATGCGGATGAACAGGGAACCCTGTCTTTTCTGATAGATGGCAATGGTGTGCGGATGCAGACAGCAGAGGGCATTGTCTCGCTCTGCGGAGCCAACTGGCCCGGTGATATATTCACCAAAGACGGATACAAACCCGCGGAACCCTGTCATGTGACCGATGAAAAATCATGGTTTCATGTTGTCATGCCATCACCGCCGGATAAAAGAAAAGCCTATGTGATAAAAGGCGACCGGGTGGAAACTGTTCCGGCCTGTTACGAAGGCGGGGATGAATGGGTTCTGGCACGGTACAGAGGGCCGAAATCCGCAACTGCGGGTCTGCTGCGAAAGGATACTCTCGAATGTCCTTAAAAATCTCAGTGCTGACAAAAGGGCTGATTATCATTTTCCTGACAGCTTACGGTCTGGCTGCGGAGCCTGTGAAAGAACCGGAATTATACAATAGACCTCTTTCCAAAGTCAATTTTTATCCAATAAAATCAAAGGAGTAATTCCCATTTTTGCAAGAGGTCTAATACAAAACCATAAAACTGATGCAGAAAGGCTCCTCAGCCGATATTCCCGGCCTCAGAGGCATAGCGGTTTCCATGAAATGGACAGGTGCCGGTGATTTTGATCTGGCTGCTGTGTGTGAGGACAAAGCAGGAAACACAGAACTCGTATATCCCGGAAGTTCATGGAATCCGAATGAATTTCCCTGGATTTCCTCCTATGAAGACTGTTTTGGCGATTGTATGAGTCTTTTTTATTTTCATACCCTTCTGCAACCCTCTGTCCTAAATCATTTGAATATGGTTTCATAAACGGCTATTGTCTCCTTTGCAGAATACTTGTTTGTCCTTATACCAATTCGCCATTGATTTAATACAATACCGTCAGTTTTTCCGCTGTTTAGCGTGTGCAAAAAACCGCTCCGCTTAATTTTTGCACTCCTCCGGATCAGTCAGGCGGGAGTGCGGAAATTGAGAGGAGCGGTTTTCCGCATATTTCCTCAGGGGACAAAAGTTGGTAAAAGAACTATAATATCCGGTAATTTAAAATGCTTTTGGATACCAACTTTTGTCGGTATGACTGTGGTGCACAGTGTGAGTGAATAATTCGGATTAAAATATACAATAAATTTTATGAATCAAATTCTGAAAAATAAATAAAATTTGTTCTTTCATTTTTATTTATATATGGTATAAGCAAAAAATGATTGTCATACAATCAAATGAATAATTTTTTATTTTTTTAAACCGCAAAAGGAGGATGTATGAAAGACATTGTGAAAAAACAGGTGGATGAAGTTGTTGCTGCACTGGACGGCGGGAAAAAGGCAGAGGATTTCGCAAATGCTGCCAAGAAAGATCCCTATGTGTTTGTTATGGAACCCGGCGGAAAGCTGCTGGTTCATCCCACACTTGCAGGACAAAGCCTGAAGGAAAAAGCTGCACCTGTTTATAATGAAGTGGCCAAGGGCACACCGGAAGGTATTTATGTGAGATATGAATGGGCGGGTGCAAAAAAGGTTACGTATTCCCGGAAAACAAAAGACGGGCTGATTGTGGGCAGCGGATACAATGAATAACTGATGTTACGCCACTTTTTCAAAAATCAGCAGGTTACTGCATCTGCCGTCATTCCGGTGAAAACCGGAATCCGTTTTTCCGTATATTCAGCAGATCGAAAACTCCCTCCCCATCAATGGGGGATGTCCGGGGTAATAGTGAAAAATCAGATATTTATCCCCATCACCCCGGCCTCTCCCACGGGGAAAGGGAGAATTAATGGAATTTTCGATCTGCTGATATTCCCGCTTCCGCATATTCTGCACGGTATGTTTGTCATATTTTCCGCTCCTTATTTCTCATAATAAAACATAAGTTATACCAAATCGCCATTGATTTTATATAATAGACCTCTTGCAAAACTGGGAGTTGCACCTTTGATTTTATTGGATTAAAATAGACTTTTGCAAGAGGTCTAATATGTCAGTTTTTTTCACCTTTGCGCGTGTGCAAAAAACCGCTCCGCCCAATTTTTGCACTCCTCCGGATTGCATTCCGCATTGTATAAAATCAATGGAGAATTTGTATTATATCAGTTAAAAAATACCACCGCCCTTTTTCCGTAATACATGCCTGACAATGCCGAAATCCAGTATTTTCACGGAGTGCCGAACTGAATGTTTGGCACAATAATCTGCAATAATTTCAGTATTCCAAACTTTCAGTTCAGGACTTTGGACAGTCGTGCCGGGTCAGACCGGTTGACAGCCCCCGGTGTTTAACCGCAGAGTCACACAGAGTTTTTTTCTTTATGAAACTAAGGTTTAAACAAAGATCAGCCGATTTGACCCGCTGCCAACACGGGAACAGGGACGGAGAATATTGCGTATTGTCATCCGCCTCTTTTTATTGTATGTGTCTATAAGCATCGTTTGAAAATATTTTTTATCAGAAGAAGAAAACGGAATCTCCGGTTTGCGGTTCTGAAAACATAATCAGAAAGGGAGTTATCTGAAAAAATATATGAAAATTTTCATATATTTTTGTGAATTAAGTGCCTGTAACTAAATAATCTGTACAATTTTCAGGTTTCAGTCCGGTTGAAAAAAGATTCCAAAGAATACTATTGTTCAGTTTATTTCGTTACAGGCCCCAAGTCTTCCGCAAAAACCAGGCCGGATTCAAAAGGAGGAAAAAAATGAATGGAAACATGATGAGCGTCCGTGTGAAAAGAGGGCAGCTCCGCTCCGCTCCCAGTTTTCTGGGGAAAATTATACAGAATCTTCCCTATGGCACACAGGTGCAGGGGATTGGTGAGAACCGGGGATGGTTCAATGTGACGGCTCCGGGCGGTGCAGGGGGATGGATGCACAGTTCTGCACTTACAGAAAAACAGATTATACTCAAAGCCGGTGCAGACAATGTGAGTCAGTATGCTTCCGGAGATGAACTCGCACTGGCCGGAAAAGGCTTTAATAAACAGGTGGAAAATGAATTCCGCGCTAAAAATCCAAATATGGATTTTTCCTGGATAGACCGGATGGAAACCTATAAGGTAACACAGAGGGAAATGGAACAGTTTCTGAGACAGGGAGAACTCCGTCCCGAAGGAGGTGTATGATGCTTTGCAATGAAAGAAGGGATTTTCTGCGCACAGGTTTCAGAATGGCTGCGGGGCTGAGCCTGGCCCCGGCTTTTTCCGCTCTGCTGAGCGGATGCGAATCCATGGGGGAACTGGCAGCCATAGGATCTTCGGTTGCAGCCTCAGCAGGTCTGATTACACAGGATCAGGCGCAGTCAATCAGCAGGGGGGCCAAAGCTGTTGCCAAAACCTTTCAGGACATTACACCGGAACAGGAATACTATATCGGACGTGCCATCGGAGCTGTGATTGTGGGCAGATATCCGCCATACAGGGATTCACAGGTCAACACCTATATCAATGTGCTGGGGCAGACCCTGGCACAGGCTTCGGATCTGCCGGAAACCTTTAACGGTTACCGTTTTCTGGTACTGGATTCAGATGAGATCAACGCTCTTTCGGCTCCGGGCGGACTGATTTTTGTCACACGGGGACTGCTCCGCTGCTGTGAGCATGAAGATGCAGCCGCGGCTGTCCTGGCCCATGAGATCGCGCATGTTCAGTTCCGGCACGGGCTCCGGGCCATCAATACCTCACGCCTTACCGAGGCACTGACCATTGTCGGAACTGAAAGCGTGAAGACTTTCGGGGGACAGGACTTGGCAAATCTGACCAGGATGTTTGAGGGTTCCATATCTGACATCACACAAACTCTGATTAATACAGGATATTCCCGTTCACAGGAATATGAGGCAGACGCAGCCGCTATTACCATCATGAAACGGGTGGGATACAGTCCCGCAGGTCTGACAGACATGCTGGAGGTGATGAAAAACAATCTGCGTCCCGGAGGTTTTGATTTTGCAAAAACCCATCCCTCTCCGCAGAACCGAATCTCCCAGGCCGGAAAACTGCTGGCCGGATCCGAATCTCTGCAGAAACCGGCTCACAGGCAGTCCCGCTTTGAAGCTGCAATGAGACAGGTCTGAACATGCCTGTTTATCAGACAATTATCCGGATTGCAGGGGCAGACAGACGGATACAGGCCATTATTGTTGGAATTGCAGGAGCGCTGTTTGCTCTGGCAGTCTGGACAATGGGATGGACAGAAACATGGGAAGCCAGAACCTGGGACTGGCGGTCCGGACTTCTGGCAAAAAAGAGTGAATTCACGGATCAGATATGCCTGATTCTGGTGGATCAGAACAGTCTGGACTGGGGAACCCGTGAAAACGGATGGTCCTGGCCCTGGCCCCGTGAGGTGTACGGAGTGATCAGCAATTACTGCAAACGGCAGGGAGCCAGAATGCTGGCAATGGATGTGCTGTTTACCGAAACATCCCCTTTTGGCGAGGCTGATGATGAACGCCTGGGAGATGCTTTGTCCGGATACGGCAGGGTCATCAGTGCCATGTTTCTGGGGAAAAATACCGGCAGTGAGCAGAAATGGCCGGAATATCTTGTCCCGCCGGACTTGCAGGTTGCAGAATTTGATCAATGGATAAAGGAAAATACTGCTGAGCAGATGATCTTCTCCCATGCAGCATTTCCCATTCCTGAAGTTTCCCTAAATTCCCGGCTGCTTTGCAATGTGCATCTGAACCCTGACCCGGACGGTGTTTACCGGCGCAGCAGGCTTTTTTCGGTTTTTGACGGAAAACATGTTCCTTCTCTGGGCATTGCCGCGTTTTTGGCAGACAGTCCTGCAAAGGATATCCGTATGGGACATGGCATAATCCGCATCGGAGATTATGACCTTCCGCTGGATCGGGAGGGAAATGCTATTCTGCGCTACCGGGGGCCGGCCGGTACGCACATGACTTACAGTGCAGCCGCTGTCCTGCAGTCCGAAATCCGCCTTGTTTCCGGGGAATCTCCGGTGATTGAAGATCCCAACGCATTCAAAGACAAATATGTGTTTCTGGGTTTTTCCGCGCCGGGATTGTACGATCTGCGTTCCTCTCCCGTGGGCGGAGTATATCCGGGCGTTGAAATCCACGCCACAATGATTGACAATCTTCTTGCCCGCGATTTTATCCGGGATACGCCTGCATGGGCAGCGGTGCTGCTGATTCTGGGCATTTCCGTTGCCTGTGCACTGTCAGCATCCCTTCTCACCGAGCCGCTGCTCATTGTGGGCCTGTCTTCGCTTTTCATGTTCATCCCGCCAATGATGGCCATAAGTTCATACATCAAAGGCATATGGTTTCCTTTTGTGGTCTGTGAACTGGCTGTGGTCATCACGATTTTTCTGAGTCTGGCCCTCAAATACGCTACTGAGGGAAGGCAGAAACGTTTTATCAAACTTGCCTTTGGGCAGTATCTAAGCCCCGCGGTCATAGAACAGATAATCGCTGATCCGGACAAACTGAGACTTGGGGGAGAGAGAAGGGAGCTTTCCATTTTTTTTTCCGATCTGGAATCCTTTACATCCATTTCAGAAAAACTTGATCCTGAAGCGCTGGTGGCTCTTCTCAACGAATACCTGTCCGCGATGACCGATATTATTATTGAAGAAGACGGCACTGTGGACAAATATGAGGGGGATGCCATTATTGCCTTCTGGAATGCGCCTCTGGAAGTGCAGGATCATGCGGTGAAATGTGTAAAGGCCGCACTGCGGTGCCAGGCCAGGCTTGCACAGATGCGGACTGCTTTTTCTCAGCGGATTGGCCGGGATCTGAACATGCGAATCGGCATAAACACGGGTTATGCTGTGGCCGGAAATCTGGGTTCCCAGACCAAATTTGACTATACCATCATCGGAGATGCTGTCAATCTGGCAGCGCGGCTGGAAGGGGCGAATAAAGAGTTTGGAACCTATACCATGATTTCAGGAAACACAAGGAATGCACTGGGGGAAAGTTTCGGTTTCCGGGAGATTGCCCGTCTCGGAGTCGTGGGAAAACTGGAACCGGTCACGGTGTTTGAACCCATGTACCTGAAAGAATATGATATGCGCAAAGAGATTTTCAGAACATTTGCCCAGGCCAGGGAACTGTATTACCAGGGGAATTTTGCCGCAGCCGCGGACTGTTTCTCCGGAATTGCCAGATTTGATGCAGCGGCTGCCGCGTATGAAAAAAAATGCAGGGAACTGATGGAAAATCCGCCTGAAAACTGGAATGGCATCTGGGTAATGACAAAGAAATAAAGGGATCAGGACAGAACCCGTTTCAGTTCCACCAGCACCGAGCCCCATCCTCCGGCATTGGGCGGAGCATCTGAAAAGGAAATAACTGAAGGATTTTTTTTCAGAAGTGAGCGCACCCGTTCTTTCAGAATCCCCTTTCCTTTGCCGTGAATGACACGCACGGAAAAAATACCTGCGGCAATACACCCGGAAAAATAATCTTCCAGCAGATCCGGTATTTCTTTGGGATTGAAGGTGTGCAGATCCAGCACATCCCCAATGGGAATGACAAAAGGTTCTTCCATAATCTCAAAAATATCCTGAAATCCCGGAGTGTGAAAACTGTTTTCCGCACTCCGGATTTCATGTCTGTCTGTGACTTTCTGGAATTTTTCGCTTATTTCATGTCTGTCTGTGACTTTCTGGAACTTTTCGCTTATTTCATGTATCTGGCCCTGATTTTCTGAAGCGCTCCGTCAGATTCCAACTGCTTCATGAACCGGCTGAATTTTTCTGCAAGCAGTTCTCCCTCCTGCCCCAGATTTTTCTTTGAAAAGCCGATATACACGGGATTTTCTGTGATGACATAGGCAATTTCAAATTTATCCTCTTCAAGTCCGAATTTCCTGCACATAAATTTGAAGCAGACTTCAGAATCTATAGCCACATCAAAACGGTTTTTATCAAGCATTTTTATCAACTGCTCTTTGTCTATGCAAAAAGTTTTGTTCAGCCCGTCCATGGAATCAAATTCTTTGCCGTATTTGTAGTCTGTGAGAACACCGATACTTTTATCCTTCAAATCATCCAAAGAGGAGATTTTTATGCCTCTTTCTTTTTTCACCCAAACAGCGGTTTTCACCTTATTGATGGGAACAGATGGAAAATACAGAATTTTTTCCCGTTCCTCTGTTTTAAACAGGGTAAATATTGCATCTGCAGAACCCTCCTCAATATTTTTCAGAGATCTTTTCCAGGGAAAAACCTCAAATTTCGGTTCCACAGCATTCTGTCTGCAAAATTCTGCAATCACATCCACATCCATACCTTTGAGTTCATTATTGTCCTCAAAAACCAATGGGGGCGACATTCCCCCAGTGACAAAAATCAACTGTTTCGCGGCTGCACAGAGCGGCAGAAGAAAAACCATCATAAAAATGAGTACTGCCGATTTTTTTCCTTTCATAAGACACCTTTCCTTATAATTTTTGCAGGGATTACGAAGTTATATGAAATCTGAAAAAAATTTCAGCATTCATCCCCGCTCTTTCTGCCACAAAGACACAAAGGCACAAAGTTTCACAAAGATGAATGCACAATTGTTTTTCAGATTTCATATTAATTTTCAACTGCCTGATTTTATACAAACCGGTTTGTGCAATGCAACATTTGCATCTGCAGAAATCAGTATGTCAAAATTCAACTGCGTAACTTCTGTTTTATTTATGGTTCACAAAGCGGAACAGGTTTCCGGCCTGTTCTTATGCCGCATCACAGGCTTTTCAGATTCAGGGCATCACCAGCAGATCTTCGGGTTCCGGCCCTTTTCCGCTTTTCAGGGTGCAGACAGCAAAATCTTCTCCAAAAAGCTGCTTCACCGTAAGCTGTCCCCTGACTTCTCCGGGAATCCATCCCGCAGGCAGTCCGATGGGACTTTGGATAACCTTTCCCGGAGAAATCACCTGCAAAATCTGACCGGTTTTCAGTCCTGTGACGCCTCCGGCTGAAACATACCATTCGCCTTTGTCCGAGGAAAAGGCACGGCAGAACCAGGGCATGATTTGACTTTTTTTCACAGCAAAATCCAGCATCTGATGCAATATTGCTGCAATGGCCGTATCCGGATCCTTTCCCGCCAGGGGCAGATTGATCTCCATTGTGGGATAACGGAACAGCAGCCCGGTATCCACAACTCCGATCCGGGTTTTGATGTTTCCGGATTTGTCTTTGGGCAGATCAAAGCTTTCCATCAGCACCAGCATACGCACACCCGGATAAAGACTCAGGGCAGCGGAAAGACATTGCAAATCCCGTTCCTGACACGCGGATCGGGACATAACTTCCTCCATTTTTTCCCGGTCAGCCGAGATTATGGGAAGATTCTGCGCCGCTATGGGCAGTGCCTGCATGATTCTCTGCGCAGTCTCCGAAAAGATTTTTTCCTTATCTATAATAAGTCCGGTTTTTACGGGAAAGGAAACCCCTGCTTTTTTCTCTGTCACAGGATCGGAAACCGGGAAAGATTCTGCAGAAGCGATTTCTGAAACCGGAGCCGGAGCATGAGCCACTGCTGCCGCCCGTGTGTCAGTGCTTTCTGCTTTGGAAACAGGCTGCTGTGCATTTGCCTGCACAGATTTGGCATCTGTTTTCTTTTCCGCTTTTTTGGAAAAAAGTTTGCCCAGATCTTTGGAAGGTTTCTGATCCCTTTCCCGGAAATAATCGCCGGAAAGCTGAAAAGGCTGATCCACAGTCATCTGCCGCACTTCATCTGCGGAATATTTCTGCCCCTCTTTTTTTTCCGTGCTGACAATATCCGGCAGAGGACCGCAGCCCCAGATAATGCCTATTGTCAGTATTGGTGCAAGCCATTTTTTCATAAACATCTGATTCATCATAATATCCTTTCTGTCTGATTACTTTCTGCCGCAGACTTTCATGCCTGCCTGTTAAATTAAGCAGAATAAAAACTTATCCGGAGTGACAAACTGAAAGATTGGCAGTCCGAAATTGTATTCATTCCGCATCAAGAGTTTTCAGTATTTTCCATGCCAAAGGCTCTTTGATTTCAGAATGCCGGGGAACGGTTTCCACAATTCCGGTTTTGGGATTAATCCAAAGAGAATGGGAAGCCCCTTCTCTTTTAAGATAGCACCCGGCAAATCTGAGTTTCTTTTCCAAAAGTTTTCGTTTCATGCTATGGCAACAGTCTCACAGATGGCATCATCCGGAATACCGCGCAGAATATCTTCCAGCCGGTCATCAAGGATCAGTTTTATGGCATTTTTCAGGCTTTCTTTTGTTTCCTCAATTGTTTCACCCTGTCCGTTTGCACCGGGTACTTCGGGGCATACAGCCCAGTAACCGCCCTCCGGAGCCTTTTCAATAATTGCTGTCAGTTCACCTCTCATCATATTCCTCTTTGCTTTGAGTTCCTTAATTTGTCAACTGCCTGCCTGCTGATTTCTAACATGTTTACCTGCAAAGAACAAGATTTCTTTGAACATCTGAAAAATGAAAGAGCAGAAATGCTGTTACTCAGACCGGTTTTTTTCTTTGAAAGGCCGTTTCAGGCCATATATTCAGAATAACAATGTTACTTTTTTATTTATTTGAAATAATTTATAATATAAAAAATATTCAGGACAGATATTTTTTTTCTTGACATTCATTATCAGATTTTATAAAAGGGAGAGTAACAATGTTCTTAAAAAAACCGGACAAATTCCGGTTCTTTCAAAAATATATTGTATAATTAAATTGTTATAACTTGATTTATCTGTAACATTATTATTTTTTATCTTCCAAATTCTGTTCCGGGAAATATATTTATAAAATATATTCTTTATTTTTAATAAATTAAAAATGTCACCATTTTTTCATACCATGTATCATAACAGGCATTCAGTAACCATGTTAGACGGACTCAAACCTGACGTTCAGGAACGGCTGGAGGCCGCAGTGCTGGAAATCTTCTCCAACTCGGATTTCCACAAGGCCAGCATCCGGGATGTTGCCAAAAAAGCAGGCGTCAGTTTCAGCACCATATACAATCATTTCGGCAGCAAAGAGCGTCTGGTGTTTGCCTTTGTGGATATCTGGATGGGCAAACTCACAGACCGGGTTGTGGATCATCTGCAGGGCATTGAAGACCTTAAAGAAAAACTCCGCAAGGTATTCTGGCTGCAGGTGGATTATTATGAACGGCATCCCGGACTCGGACGCATCCTTTTTATGACCCTGCCCATGCAAACCTGGATGGTGGATGAAACCTTCCGCCAGCGCAAGATGATTGATCTGCTGGTCAATGTTCTGCGCCAGGGGCAGCAGGAAGGCATTCTTCGCTCCGATGTGCGGGCCGGAACCCTGCTGGATTTTATCATGGGTTTTGTGCAGCGTTCCTTTTTCATGTGGATTCTGCGGGGCCAGAAAGACAGCATGGCAGAACAGGCCAATACCATGTTTGAAATGGTATGGCGGGGCATGGTCAATCCGAATTACAGAAACGGGGGATCAAACGCAGGTTAGACAGTCTGTTAATCCTTCTTTTAAAAACATATTTTTTTGAATGGCTTGGTTAAAAAGGAAAACTGTGAAACGGGAATTTAATGTAATCATTGAGAGGGATTCTGACGGCTATTATGTAGCTAGTGTCCCTGATTTGAAAGGATGCCATACACAGGCAAACTCTTTGGATGTTCTTATGGAACGTATCAGAGAAGCAATTGAACTGTGCATGGAAGTTGAATCTGAAAGAATTTCTGATTTGCAGTTTGTCGGAGTTCAAAGGATAGCGGTAGGCGTGTGAGCAGAATACCCCGACTTACTGCACGTCAGATTATTTCAAATCTGAAAAAAAAGCAGACTTTGTAATCCGCATATAAAAAGAAAAAAGACAATATGAAAATCCAACCTTCTGTAATATTATCAGAAAATTTGTTGTTAGCAGTTGATCAGTTATTGGAAAAAGACAAAACTCTTTCCGATTTTATTGAAACTGCCCTCCAGCATTATATTGCACAGTTCAAAAGAATGAAAAATTCTGAAAAAGATATTGAAATTATAAATAAAAATGCAGATTACCTTAATAAAGAGACTGAAGATGCCCTGCAATATCAGGTTGAATAAGGGGTAGTGGGACTGCTCATACTGATTTTTTTAATATATAAATCAATATGTTATTTATAATCAGTATAAGCAGTATCATGGATGTATCGTATAACTATTTGTATTTATTATGTATAGACAAAAATCA
>JBFXEJ010000122.1:0-17070 GCA_050180235.1 Desulfococcaceae bacterium | reverse complement strand
CCGGCCTGCACACAGCAGGCCCTGATCTACGAAACAAACGTCCTGAACCAGTACACGGAAATCAGTCAGAACGCAGCCCCGGCGGCCGCCCCGGAATACGATGATGACGGCAATATTCTGAAATACAGAGACAAAGTCTGTCAATGGAACGCAGAAAACCGCCCTGTTTCCGTGCAGCCGCAGAACCCGGTGTCCGGTGACAGAAAAATCACCTTCCTGTATGATTACATGGGAAGAAGAGTCAGAAAACAGGTGTTTCTGCATAACGGAACAGACTGGAACCCGGCCCCGGAAAGCGAAAAACTGTTTGTGTATGAGGGGTGGAATGTGGTAAAGGAAACCGCCGTCACCGGAGGTGCGCCTTCTGAAAAATATTACGTGTGGGGACCTGATCTGTCCCAGTCCGTGCAGGGAGCCGGCGGCATCGGCGGGCTGCTCTGCTCATCGGAAAACGGAACCGTGCTGTATTATTTTTATGACGGAAACGGAAATGTCAGCCAGCTTGTAAATGCCGCAGACGGAAGCATTGCGGCGCATTATGAGTACGATGCTTTTGGGAATCTGATCAATTCTTACGGGGCCTATGCGGATGAAAATCCGTTCCGGTTCTCCACCAAATATTTTGATGCGGAAACCGGGCTTTATTATTACGGGTTCAGGTATTATTCACCGGAAATAGGGCGGTGGTTGAATAGAGATCCGATTGGGGAAGAAGGTGGAATTAATCTTAACAGTTTTATTGGGAACAATCCTTTCTATTTTTATGATTATTTGGGATTATTTCCTCCTGCGCATCAAATTTATGGTAGAGATGGAAGTTATTGGAAACCCAAGTACCCAGTTAAAATGGAAGGAAAGAGTTTGGGCCTACCGAGACCTTATTATTACTATCCAAAACCACCGAGAAATAGACAGAGAAAGATGCCGGCTCAACCGGGCCAAAAATTTCAAGGAAGAATGGAGGATTGGTATGACTGGGATGAAGAAAGAGGAAGATGGCAACCTTACGACGGAAAATGGAATGATAATGGCTCTTGGAGTCCTGATATAGTAAAGCCGATAAATTCGATAAGCAAAGAGGATTTAAATAAAAAACAGTGTTGATATTGTAACGGAGGGGCAAATTGGATAAGTATCGGACTTGACACGACATCTGTAATTTCATTAGTCCTACCGGAACCGACGCTTATCTCAAAAGGTGTTGGTTACGCACTGATAGGAATTTCTGTAGGAAACATGGGTATTTCAGCATGGCTATGTGGACCTTCTCCAAGTACCTATACAGCCACATTTGATAATTCGCTAGGTATTGCTACTGAGCTGGGTGTTGATAAAATAACTGTCAAAACTTCCGTTATCAGCGAATTTTCTGATATTGTAATACCGCTGAATAAAAAGGTGCAACTATCAGTAACATTAATAGATTTAATGACAAATTTTTGGGAGTTGGAAAAATTGGAATCTCAATAATCATGAAACTGACTGATATACATTAAAAAAAACAGTCAGATAAGGATATTTTTTTATTATGCCTGATATTCTTAATATATTTTCCGATAAATGTAATCCGCATATTTTCACACTTGTTTTTTGTCTCCCTTGGGCCTTACTTTGCCGGGAATTGGCAAAAAGAAAATATCCTGAGGGCAACCGGAACAAACCATATCTTATAATGGTTGTCACAGGGATAGCTGTTATTTATACAGTCATTATATTATTATCATTCATGACAACTGTATAGCAGGCCGGGTAGCAAGTAGCGACTGTGTTAAAAGCAAGTATACTGATCCAATTTTGGTTTTGTTTGGCACGAAAATTGCGGAACTGTAGAAACATCCCTTCCCAAAACTGTTTCCCTATATTTTCCGGATCAAAACGGTCATTTTTCCGCATCCGAATCTGAAAGCAAAAATTATGCCATAGAAAACCAAATCAGTATTGTAAACTTATTGGATAGTAAGGGGAATTATTGTACAGGAGGTTTTTTTGCGATCAAACTTTTGGGCTATATTAATATGCTCTTTGATGAGTACAGGCACCGGTCTGTACTCAATTATAACAAAAAAATTCCATTTGAAAGGAAATATAACTGTTGAAGGCTGGTGGGCCGTGATTATTGGTCTGATTTTTTTTCTAACAGGTTGTTATCTCATTGTAACTGCCTTTTACATTAAAAATCTTTTATTGCAAAAGCCTCATGATAAGAATTGTCCGAACCGGGATTCACAGGATTAAGGGATGAACCGGGATTTTTCATTCCGCTTACCCGAACCGTGCCTTCAGGCATTCCCCTTTTTCCCGTAATCATTCCACCGTTTTTCGGCGTCTTTCGGATTGTCTGAACCATGATTCACCTGATTGAAAGATTCACATGATTTTCCAACCGCTTCTGATACCCGCAGCATCTCCTTTGCCTGCGGGCGTCCGGGCAGGCAGAGGGAAATCACCGATGCGGCCGGAACCCGCACCTTCACCTGCAATAATGCCCTGCAGACGGAATCCGAAATCATCACAGGGATTTATAACGAAACCCTCACCCGCACATACGAAGACGGAACAGGAGTGAAAGGCCGCAGCTCCGGGTTTGCACCCGGAAATCCGGACAGCCCGGAATACGCCGTCATATACGGGTACGGAACAGAGGGAAGATTCGGCTCCCTGACATGGAACGCGGGAACCGGAAACGGTATCGTGAATTATTCCTATGTCCCGGATTCTGACCTGCTCGGCGGATACAGTTCCGGCACCGGAATAAAAACAGTTTATGAATACGAACCGCACCGCAGTCTGAAAACCGCTGTCACCAATTCCTTCGGCCCCGCGGGATCGGAGACGGTGATTTCTCAGTACGGATATCTTTACGACAGCACCGGACGCCGCACATCGGTGAAAAACACCGGCACGGCCTTTGCGCAGCCCGCATTCAGCAGGTACGGATACAATGACAGAAGCGAACTCACGTCCTCGGAACGGTACAGCGGAACGGAAATCACCGATCTGTCCTCACCCGTGACACCCGAAAACCGGGCATATGACTATGATCCCATCGAAAACCGGAAGGAATCCGTCTCCGGCCTGCAGCAGGCCCTGATTTACGAGACAAATGTCCTCAACCAGTACACGGAAATCAGTCGGAACGCATCCCCGGTGACCGCCCCGGAATACGATGATGACGGCAATATTCTGAAATACAAAGACAAAGTCTGTCAATGGAATGCCGAAAACCGCCTCATCTCCGTGCAGCCGCAGAACCCGGTGTCCGGTGACAGAAAAATCACCTTCCTGTACGATTACATGGGAAGAAGAGTCAGAAAACAGGTGTCTGTGCACAGCGGCACAGACTGGAACCCGGCCCCGGAAACAGAAAAACTGTTTGTGTATGACGGCTGGAATGTGGTAAAGGAAAGCACTGTCACCGGCGGTTCGCCTTCCGCAAAATGGTAGTGGTATTTTTTAACTGTTATAACTTATATTTTATTATGAGAAATAAGAAGCGGAAAATATGACAAACCTGCCGTGCAGAATATGCGGAAGCGGGAATATGCGGAAAAACGGGAAAACAGGGCCGGGGCGCAGAAATATCACTGCAGGGCCTGCAGTTTTTGCGGCACTCCTGTGACACAGGAAGAAAAACAGAGGAAAAAAGATGAGTCTGCGGAAAAACTTCTTTATGGGAGGATGTCAATGCGGGGGATCGCACGTTCACTCCCTGCAGGCCGTATAAGACTGAAAATGTTTATAAAAAAAAAGAAATCCCGGAACCTGCGGCCGGAACTGTGAAAACAGGGGAACGTCCGGTTATCGGGATGGATGAAATGCGGTCATCCGCAGTGTCAGAAGAACATAAGCCATGGATTTGGCCTGCATCAAACCGTGAAATACGGCAGACTGCCGGTGCGGCTTCCGGAGACCGGTCTTACAAAACATGTCCCGGATTACGGGAATCTCTTCCCGGTGACTGCCGGAAACGTGCTGCTGTTTATACAGATTATCGGGAATCATACAGAAATGTTCCCTCTTCAGAACGTCTGCGGCAGTCCGGGAAAGAAAGCGGGGAGACAGCACATACTGAACGTTTTAACAGTACGTTACACCGGAGGTGCGCCTGCATGGTGCGGAAGACTCTCCCCTTTAAGCAGAAACCGGGAAATGCACGGAAAGCGCATAAGAATGTTTACTGACCGTTATAATGAAAGTTTAATGCGGTGAGATTTGTCAGTCAAAAAAAATACCACTACCCAGCCGACGCATGCTGATTGGTGACGTTAGGCAGAAAATCATGAAAGGTTCGGCAGTGGTCTTCGTGGTAGCGTTTCTTTTTTCCGGAATCGGCTTCTGGACGCTATATGGTAACAATCTGTCGTGGGATGTATACTCTGACGACACCTACTGGTATTCGGAAGAGTTTTCTACCCGTGGAAAGGTAATCGTCACTTGTGTGATTTCGGGTATTGTGGCGAGTATCGCAGTGGCGTTCCGTGTATTCATTGGTCATTTGAAGAAGAAAAATAAGAATGAAAAAAAGGCATAAAAAATAGGTGGATCAACTCCGGCAAATGTCGCGGGTCTTGCTGACGCACGCCCGCGACATTTACCTTCGTGGCTCACCTTGGACGTCAGCATCTGAATGAAAGGACACACACATGAAACAATGGTATGAAGAGTTGTTTGAAAATTACGGAATGAAATATGATAACGAAAATTTCGTGCATGGAACCATAGGAGAGTGTGA
This sequence comes from Desulfococcaceae bacterium, assembly GCA_050180235.1. Classification (GTDB taxonomy): domain Bacteria; phylum Desulfobacterota; class Desulfobacteria; order Desulfobacterales; family Desulfococcaceae; genus JAABRU01. The sequence goes on along the minus strand of JBFXEJ010000122.1, from coordinate 12,338 downwards.
TTTTATTGAAAAAGAAATCGGATATGACAAAGCGGCGCGGATTCTGGATATAGGATGCGGCACCGGCAGGCATTCCATTGAATTAGCCAGGAGAGGATATACTGTTATTGGGATTGATTTATCAGAATCGCAGTTAAAGCGGGCAAAAGAAAAAGCATCTGAAAAAAATCTGCAAATCGTTTTTCAGAAATATGATGCGAGAAACCTTCCTTTTATGAATGAATTCAATCTGATCATCATGTTATGCGAAGGTGCCTTCCCGTTGATGGAAACTGACGAAATGAATTTTCAGATTCTCCGAAATGCGGCCAATGCCTTACTGCCAAAAGGGAAACTGATATTTACCACCCTGAACGGTTTGTTTCCTCTGTTTCATTCAGTCAAAGATTTCCTTGATTCAAAAACAGAAGAAGGAAATGCGAAATACGGCAGTCTTTCATTTGATCTGATGACTTTCCGGGAGCATAACACTGTATGTATAGAAGATGATCTTGGGAACAAAAAAGAACTGCAATGCAACGAAAGGTATTATGTGCCATCCGAAATAACATGGCTGTTAAAAACTCTGAATTTCAAAACTGTCGATATTTACGGAGCGCATCTTGGCGCTTTCAGCCGAAACGACAAATTATCAGCCGAAGATTTTGAAATGCTTATAATAGCACAAAAACAATGAAATGCTGACCAGTCATTAAGGCGGACACGGTTATCTCCGTGCCGCTGAATTTTGCGTTATATATTAAATTTAAAGGAGACTTATAATGGATGAAAAGAAGTTTGATCCCAAAAAATTGGATAAGCTGAATAATCCAAACAGATTGAATGACATACCACCTCATTATATCTGGGACAGATTAAACATGGAAAAACCGGATGTGCTTGTTGAAATAGGTGCTGGAACAGCATTTTTCAGTATTGCTTTTCTCCGGCACGCCAAACATTCAAAAATCTATGCCTGTGATGTGTCAGAAATAATGATCAGGTGGGTAAAGGAAAATGTTGTCCCAAAATTTCCCAATATAATTCCAGTGAAAACTGAAGAAAATTTTATTCCGCTTGACGACGGAATTGCAGATCTGGTATTTATGATCAACCTTCATCATGAATTGGATAATCCGGCTCTGACAGTTGAAGAAGCTTACAGAATACTGAAACCCGGCGGAAAAATTTTCATTGTTGATTGGAAAAAGGAAAATATGGCTGAGGGACCCCCATCCCAAATCAGATGTTTGCCTGAACAGGTTAAGGAACAGATAATGAATTCCGGATTTAAAAATGTGAGCATTTTCAGTGAATTGCCAAAGCATTTTTTATTGGTTGGGGAAAAAGGCCTTTAATGCACATAACAGGGCGCTGCACCGGACGGCAGATCCGCTTCGCTCCATCCCCGCCGGTGATGGCAGACGTTGTGCCTCACCGTTGAGTTGCAGTTTTTGCGAAAATGTGATATGAATAAAAATCTGTCACGGCACAACCCGTTATTGTAGCGGATAAACCCCTGAATTCATTGTCATGTTGCTAAATGAGCATAAAAGCATTGTTATCAAATTTAATTTTTTATGATAAAGAGTTTAGGAAAGGAAGATATGCTGACAAAGTTTCGAAATCCAGATATCCCATCAGAGGTAAAAACTGCATCACTCTTAATAATTTCATATGGAATTACGGTTATCATCTTAGCACTGTGGTATGGAATTACCAATAATTTTTATGATATAAAAGATTATGTAAGGCCAATTGGAAGATTTATAGCGATGGTCTGTATTGGTTGGTGGTTATTATCCTTAGACAAGAAATCGTGGTGGTTTGCTATAATATCATGCTTGTGGTTATTTTTATTTGGAGTAATCGGTTTGGTATCTCTTCTGATTGCCAGTTTTTCAACAAGTGAATATGATTTAAATTTTTTGTGGCTCGGAATCAGGGTAATTATTCCGGTTTATTTACTTGGTCATGCTGGATTTATTTTATCGAAAAAGGCAACCAGAAATTATTTCCGGTAAGTTAAGTAGGCAACCATAAATTTTCAGATATAAAAGCAGCATAAGCTTCCGGCCTGTGCCTGCTGCATAAACACAGTCCTGAAAACTTTATGCCCGAAAATTTATGGAATTTTACTTATGTATAGCCTCAAGCCTTTTATTTAAAAAATGCAACTGACATCTGAATCCTGGAATTATGAAAGCAAAAAATCCCCGTCCGGCAAAAGAAATACCGCTGCATAAACTTCCTCCCCATAATATTGAGGCAGAGGAATCCCTGTTAAGTGCAGTCATTCTGGACAACACCACCCTTCTTGAAGTGCTGGAAATCCTGTCTCCATATGATTTTTACTCGCTTTCCCACCAGAAGATTTTTCAGGCGATCACAGATCTGTTTTCCCGGACGCAGCCGGTTGATCTCATAACCCTTTCCAATATTCTGGGTGAAAAGGGGGAACTTGACAGCATCAGCGGTGCCGGATATGAGGGGGTCACCTATCTGTCCTGGCTCACGGATGCTGCCCCTCTTGCTGTCAATGCTGCCCATTATGCCAGGATTGTTAATGAAAAGGCATGTCTCAGACGACTGATTGAAAAGGCGTCTGAAATTGTGCGGCGCTGTTATGAGGATCAGGGCGATGTGGATGATGTGGTCAATTTTGCGGAAAGTGCTGTTTTTGAAATATCTGAAAACAAAATCAAACCATCTTTCCACCGGCTCAGCCAGCTTATTGAGAGCAATATTGACACTCTGGAGGAGCGTCAGGGAAACAAAACCCTGATCACCGGGGTTGCCACAGGTTTTACGCAACTGGATCGGCTTACCTCCGGATTTCAGCCTTCGGATCTGATTATTCTCGCGGCCCGGCCTTCCATGGGAAAAACAGCTTTGGCACTCAATATAGCCCGGAATGCGGCAGTGGATGCACAGGTGCCTGTGGGGCTTTTTTCCCTGGAAATGTCCAAGGAGCAACTGTCCATGCGTATGCTCTGTGCGGAAGCCCGCGTGGATTCCTCCCGGCTGCGCAGCGGTTTCTTCAGCCGGGAGGACTGGGATGCCATCACAGAAGCAGCCGGTGTTCTGTCCGAAGCTCCCATTTATATTGATGATTCAGCGGATATATCTGCCATTGAGATACGTGCCAAATCCCGCAGGCTGAAAATGGAAAAAGGTCTGGGAATGGTCATTATTGACTATCTGCAGCTCATGAAAGGCCGTCTGTCAGCCGAGCGCAGGGATCTGGAAATTTCGGAAATATCCCGTTCCCTCAAGGCGCTAGCAAAAGAACTCAGTATCCCGGTCATTGCTCTTTCCCAGTTGAACCGGAAAGTGGAGGAACGCGCTGACAAAAGACCAATGCTCTCTGATCTGAGAGAATCCGGCTCCATTGAGCAGGATGCGGACGTGGTGGCCTTTATTTACAGGGATGAAGTGTATAACAAGGATGAAAACAATCCCAACAGGGGCAAAGCCGAGGTAATCATCAGCAAACAGCGCAACGGCCCCATTGGGACAGCCCAGCTTGTTTTTCTCAACACATATACCCGGTTTGAAAACCCGGCTCCTGACGGCATGAGGGAGTATCCTGAATCATGAAAAATATCAGCGGAAACACCGCAGGACTCAAAGCAGATCAGATACGCAGACTGGAAAATCTGTACCGGCGCCGCATTCCGGGTGAATATGTCATCACCCCTGATCTGGCGCGCGATATTGTCCATCTTTCCTTTGAGATGGGCAGGCAGGTGGGAATTCTGATTAACCGCTCCGGCAAAATTGTATCTGTGATAGCGGGAGATGCACACAAAATCGTGATTCCGGATCTGCCGGATTTTCGCACCCTTCCGGGACGGCTCAAAGGACTGCGCTGCATCCATACGCATCTGAAAAATGAGCCTCTGACCCAGGATGATCTCACAGATCTTTCCCTGCTGCGTCTGGACATGATGGCAGCCATGACCATGACAGACAATGGAGGACTCCGTGAGGTTCATGCCGCGCATATTCTTCCGCGTGGAACTGCGGAAAATCCCTGCCGGATTCTTCCGCCTCTCAGTCCTGATCATCTGGATACAGGATGCATGGCAACCATTCAGGCTTTGGAAGATGAACTGGCCGGAATGCAGGCTTTGTACAAAGGAGAGCCGGGACAGGAACGGGCTATTCTGGTCAGTGTCACCACATCCCCGCGTCATGTGGCTGAGGATTCTCTGGCTGAACTCAGGGAACTGGCTGTATCCGGAGGCATTCATGTGGCTGATACGGTACTGCAGAGACAGAAACCTGACTCCCGTTTTCTCATGGGCAGCGGCAAACTGCAGGAACTCAATCTCATGGCCCTGCGCGGGGGAATCACTATGCTGATTTTTGATCAGGAACTCAATTCCTCCCAAATCCGCTCTCTTACGGATCAGGTGGAAATCAAAGTGATTGACCGAGCCCAGCTTATTCTTGACATTTTTGCCCAGCGCGCTCAGACCCGTGAGGGCAAACTGCAGGTGGAACTGGCACAGTTGAAATATCTGCTGCCGCGTCTGGTGACAAAAAACACGGCCATGTCCCGGCTCACCGGCGGCATCGGAGGACGCGGCCCAGGAGAAACCAAACTGGAGATCAACCGGCGCAGGGTGCGGGAACGCATCAAACGGCTGGAAAAATCTCTCGAAGATGTGGTGAAACAGCGCAGACAGCAGAAAGCCAGACGGAACAAAAAAGCCCTGCCGGTCATTTCCATCATCGGATACACCAATGCGGGAAAATCCACTCTGCTCAACACCCTGACCCAAAGCAGTGTTCTGGCGGAAAACCGGCTGTTCGCCACTCTGGACCCGGCCAGCAGAAGGCTGCGCTTTCCCAGGGAAACAGAGGTGATTATCACAGATACAGTGGGCTTTATCCGGGATCTGCCCAAAGATCTGATGGTGGCATTCCGGGCAACTTTGGAAGAGCTGCACAGCGCTGATCTTCTTCTCCATGTGGTGGACATAAGCAATCCCCGTCATGAGGAACAGATCGCCTCTGTGGAGCGCATCCTTTCGGAGCTTGAACTTGAACACATACGGATGATCCGGGTGCTGAACAAAAAAGATTTGGTGGAACCCGAAGAAATTGCAGTGCTGACAAAAATACTTGACGGCATTGCTGTTGCGGCCAATGACCGCTCCACACTGCTGCCCCTGATTGACCGGATGGAAGCAGAAATACTGGAAATATGCGTACTTGCAGAATCCGGCTTCTGGACAGGCGCGGAAAAGTTTTCTGACGCGTTTACAGAAACAGATCCGTAAAACAGATACTGCCAAAAGACAATGTGAAACCTTTTGGTTGACATTCTCAGGAAAATATATAAATTGTCATTCTATGGATATTGAATACATCAGACGGATCGGCATTGCTGCCGCATACAAAGGCGGCAGTGTGCTGCGGCATTTTCTGGGAAACATTTCCCGGATTGACAAAAAAGGGGAAATTGATCTCGTGACCGAGGCTGATACCGGATCGGAAAAGGTTATTATCGAAACCATCCGTCAGCGTTTTCCGGATCACAGTTTTCTGGCTGAAGAGAGCGGCCTGAGCATGGGGAACCCGGATTGCAGATGGATTATTGATCCTCTGGACGGCACAAGCAATTTTGCACATGGACTGCCCCAGTTTGCGGTTTCCATAGCGTTTGCCTTTAAAGGAGAGATTGCCGCAGGCGTTGTGCTGAATCCGGTGAGCGGGGAACTTTTTTCCGCTGTAAAGGACTGCGGCGCGCAGCTTAACGCACGGCCCATACATGTTTCAGATACGGAAAGTGTTTCGGAAAGCCTGCTTGTTACCGGTTTTCCCTATAATTTTAAAGAAATATCAGATCCCCTGATGGCCCGTTTTGCCAAATGCCTGCATGCGGCACAGGGAATCAGAAGACTGGGTTCTGCCGCGCTGGATCTGTGCTTTGTGGCCTGCGGCCGTTTTGACGGATTCTGGGAACAGAACCTCAAACCCTGGGATACGTCAGCGGGTATGCTCATTGCAAAAGAAGCCGGGGCAGAAGTGACGGATTTTTCCTCACACCCCTTTACCCTTGATCACATGGAAATCCTGGCAAGCAACGGCAGGATTCACAGAGAAATGCTTTCCCTTCTGGAATATAAGGAGTAATACATGCAGGATACAGAAGATATTGCCGGTTTTGAGGATTATGCGGGCTGTTTCGGCGATTACAACCCGGAAGACATTATATGCAGAAAATTCTGCGCTTTGAGCATACGCTGCATCATCGAACGTGATCAGATTGATATGATGGAACTGATGGAAGATTTTCCTGTTTCAGAAAACATGTTTATGACAGTTCAGTGATTATCCCCGCTTCCTGCCTGAATTTACGCTCATTGCACTGACAAAATCATTGCTGACAGGGGGTTGGGTGATTTCCCCCGGCGTCCTGCCCGGATTTCCCCTTTCATTTCTCTCTATTTTCTCACAAAAATAATCCACTTGGGATTTTAGCGTCCGATCCGTTTTCATTGCATTTTCCATTACAGCAACAGAATGGATGATGGTGGCGTGATAACGGTTGAAACTTCTGCCAATGGACTGCAGAGGCTGATCTGTATATTTCCTGGCCAGATAAATGGCCATCTGCCGGGGCAGTACCACATTTTTCTTCCGTGATTTGGAAACCAGTTCTGCCACCGGAATATTGTAATGTTCGCTGACAAGGTCCTTAATCAGGTCTATGGTTATGGTTTTGCTCTGTGTCACCATATTCCTGACAACGCTTTCAGCCAGCCGCATATCCACAGGTACGCCTGTGAGGGAGGCTTTGGCGGTCAGGCAGATCAGACCGCTTTCCAATTGCCGGACATTTTCCGACAGTTCTCCTGCCAGATATTCGGCAACAGCCCGCGGAATCTGGCAGCCGTTTCCTGCCATCTTTTTTTCCAGTATTTTGATCCGGGTACGGTAATCAGGTGCTTCAATGCCTGAAATAATGCCGCCGGAAAGACGGGATCTGAGCTGATCGTTCAATTTCGGAATGTCTGACGGCAGATAGCAGCTTGTGAAAATAATTTTCTTCTGCGCGTTCAGAAGATAATCCAAAGCCAGGGCCAGCTCGGTCTGGGTTCTTTCCTTTCCTGTGAGAAAATGGACATCCTCCAGAAGAAGCACATCACAGTAGCGCCTGTATTTTTCCTTGAACTGCTCAATGGAGTTGTTCCGGAAGGCATGAACCATTTCATTGGTGAAATCTTCTGCTGTGACATAAAACACTGTTTCTTTGGGAAAATGGTGAATGATATGGTGTCCTATGGCCTGGGACAGATGACTTTTTCCCATGCCGGACTGGGACAGAAGAAAAAGCGGATTCTGGGTTTTGTCCTTACGGGAAGCCAGGGACAGTGCAGCCGAATATGCGAAATCATTGTTTTTTCCCACCACAAAGCGATCAAAGGTGAATTCTTTGCGCAAAAGATGACCGCTGGACTGGTATGTGTTCATCTGCGGCAGAGCCAACTGGGGGGGGCATGCCGGTTTTTCAGTACGGGGCTTTCTTTTTTTGACTGCTTCAGCTTTTTCCCTGATCCGGACTACCAGTGTCCAGTTGTTTCCTGTGGCATTTCTGAGTTCAGATTCGATCAGGGAAGCATAATTTTCCAGTATCCGTTTTCTGAAAAAATGGTTGGGGCAGGCAATGACAAAAGCATTTCCTTCCTCATTCAGACACTCAATGGGCTCAATCCACATGCGGCATGCATGCTCCGGAATGCGCATTTTCATTGCAACTTTCACACTTGTCCAGATATCGGTCATATGCGCATTTTCCTGGTTCATATTGAATATATTCTCTGAATTAACGTAAGTTCGGCATAAAAATTTACTGCATGAAATCAGCAGTTTTTCCCGCTTTTGTAAATGGGCGGCGGGATTTTTGTGCAACTGTCTGAAGATAAAGCTTAATTCCCCTTTATAAAAACAGGGCGTTTAATTTCTTTTAAAAAATTGAAACCCAAAAGTTTGAGTTTGCCGGATTTCGTTCCTCAACCCAACATGCAGGAAACTCCAAAAATATTTTCTTAAAACCTGTAAAAGTGGGAAACTCTGTGCTTATGCTGAACGCGCTGAATTATGAAATTTTGTCAAATCGGACAGGAATTATTGCATACTGCCCTGTCACTCCGGATTTTTAAAAACAGAATCCCTCTTTGGAAGTGCATCTTCCAAAGTAATACTTTGTCTATCTCCGAATTGTTTTGTCTGCGGAAATTGATTATGAAATCTGATCTGGCCGATCTGTAGGGATTATAAGTGATTTCTGCAAATCATAATGCAGGTATCCATATACCATACGCCATTTTGCGTCAAACCGGATATATGGACGTGGACATATATTTCCAAAATCCGGTTTTTTGGATATATAGCTCTGATTTATATAAAAAAAATTCATAAAGCCATTAACAACTGTCCCTAAATACAGCAATTTTCCAAAGCGGTTCTTTGTATAAACATTTTAGGTATATCCATCGGGACTCCCCGGTTATGGATATGCACAATCTTTGAAAAACGCATTTTTTCTTTGAATATCGCAATTTTTAACAAAAAGACTCCGGACATGCCGGTTCTGTTTTTATTTCAGCAGGGATCCGATTCCTTTCTTATCGATCTCCTCGGCAGAGATTTTCTGATATTTTTCTATAAAAGAATCCACAGCAATCTGCAGGATGTCTTCGGCTGACATTTCAAATTCTATGGACATTTTTTTAAATTCCTTCAGTTGTCTTTTGTTTAGGGTAATCGTCATCCTGCCGGATTCCGGCGTCACATGGTATCTGGTTCTTGGCATATCTGTCTCCCTGAATAAATGCAGTGTTTTATAATAGTTGAATTTGTGAGTGCATACAAATCAGCCGGTTTGACCCGCTGCCAAAAAATTAATGTCCGCACCCGGCGGTTAAAAAGCAAAGATACCCTTCTTACAAAAATACTGTGCAGGATTCAATACAAAGTTTTTCCGTATACCGGTTTAAATGGAGACCTGCTTCTGGAGACTCAATGCTGGGGCCCTTCTGCTGAATTCCGGGACTGGTTTCTTATATCAAACCGCTTTTAAAAGATAATGCGGGACCGGTCAGTCTGCAGACCGGTTCAGGAATCCAGTATATCATTGACGTACCTTCAGCAATCGCATATACTTCTCTGAAAACGACATCCAAAATTTAATTTCCGGGGAAAACACTATGCCTGACAAATATGATCTCTGCATTTTGGGATGCGGGCCTGCGGGTTTTGCAGGAGCTATGCGGGCTTTGGATCTGGGCAAGCATGTCTGCATCATTGAAGGCCGTGAAATCGGCGGAACAGGTATCATGTGGGGCGCACTGGCCTCCAAAACCATGTGGGAACTGGCAAAGGATTATGCCATTGCCGCAAAAACCGACCGTGGGTACAGAGCAGCCGGGCTGACAGTGGATTACTGCGCAGTCCGGGCCACAGTGATGCAGGCGGCAAAGGAAAAGCAGTATCAGATGCTTTCCCAGATGGAAACCTTTTCCCCGAAACGGTGGAAAGGTCCGGGATCTCTGACATACAGACAGGGATGGGCGCGCTTTGTTTCAGAAAAAAAGGTGGAAATCCAATGCCCTGACGGAAAATGCGAAAGGGTTTCCGCAGATTTCTTTCTGATTGCCACAGGCTCAACACCCCGTGATTTTCCGCAGGCAAACGCGGATCAGAAACAGATTTTCAATTCAGACGGTGTACTGAACCTCCGGTGCTTTCCGCAAAGACTGGTTATTATCGGCGCAGGTATCATCGGCTGCGAATACGCCACCATATTTTCCAATTTCGGCCAGACAAAGGTCTGGCTGGTGGATCATGCCAGCCGGGTGATTCCTTATGAGGATGAGGATATCTGCGAATTTGTGCAGAACAATCTGCTCAGAAACGGCGTTGAGGTGATTCATTCGGCCAAACTGCGGGACATTGTCAAAAATCCGGATCATATTCAGGTTATTCTTGATTTTGAGGATGGTCATTCCCAGGTCATTGAAGCTGATGCCGCTCTGATTTCCATCGGCAGAACAGTTAATCTCTCGCATCTGGGGCTGGAGCATCTGGGAATCACGGTCAAACCCGGTATTCTGAACACGGATGAAAACTGCTGTGTCCGGAATCATATCTATGCGGCAGGAGATATTACCCATAATCCGGCTCTGGTCAATATCGCTGAAATGGAAGCACGGTACGCGGTCAAGCATATGTTCAGGTGCAACACATGGCCGCTGCGTTATGACAATATGTCAACAGTGATGTTCTTCCATCCCGCGGTTGCGGCAGTCGGTCTGAATGAGAAAGGATGCCGGAAAAACAGAATTCCCTTCCGTGTGGCCTGGTATTCCAATACCCTGTGCAACCGGGCCATTGCCATGCGGGCCACAGAGGGCTTTGTCAAGATTATTGTGTCAGATGATGAAAACCGGCGGATTCTGGGAATGCGGGCCGCAGGGCCCCAGGTATCGTCGACCATCATGTCCATTGCCCATTTTATGGATCAGGGCAAAGGTGTTCCGGATGTTCTCAAATCCGTGTATCCCCACCCGACCATCACCGAAGGGATTCAGGAATGTCTGCGGATGCTGATGAACAAATCAGTTTTCAAACCCTATGCCTTTCCGGATTATCTGAAAATCCGATGCTGGGATCCGGAAAAAGGTTATACAGATATAATATGAAATCTGAAAATCAGTTGTGAATTAATCTTTGTGAAACTTTGTGTCTTTGCAACAGACTTGCATAAACATGGACATGAAAATTTTTTTTGCTGAAATTTTTTTCAGATTTTATATAATAAAGTGCATTGTCAGGTTTGAAACACCCGGCTTTGACAATACACCGGTTTCAGACAGATGAAAGGAGTTTTCTTATGGAAAAGATATGGATTATCGGGGCAGGCCGGTTTGGCCTGCTGTCACTGGATCATCTGGCTGAAAGCCATGAGGATGCCCGTTTTGTTCTTGTGGATTCAGACATCAAGGGAATAGAGCTGTTTGACTGTTCCAGTTGTTCTGTGGAAGAATCTGACGGAGTGGAATTTCTGCAAAAACATCTGTATCAGGAAAACGCGCCGGACTGGATTATTCCGGCTCTTCCGGTTCACCTGGCAGCAGAATGGTGCCTGCGCAGACTTGGCCCTGATCTTGTGAAAAGAACTGTGCTGCCTGCGGAAACTGATCCCCAAATTCCCCATCCGATCCGGGGAGAGAACGGAGACATTTATGTGACCCACGCCACTTTTTTATGTCCGGACAGATGTTCGGAACCCGGAACCGTGTGTACTGTAACCGGAAAACCCAGACCAAAGAATATGTTTGAAGTGCTGGCTGATATTCAGGTTCCGGGCTTCCGGCCCCTGGTCATCCGCAGTCATCAGTTGGCTCCGGGCGTGGGCGGATACCGGCCAAAGTCTCTGTTTGAACTGCTGGAGTCGGTAAAAAATGCTGATACTTCCCTGATTGTCAGCACAGCCTGCCGCTGTCACGGTGTGCTGACCGGCATCTGTCCTGCCAAAAAAGGGCAGCTTACAGATCCATGACATTTTTTGCACTCTCTTTTTCCTCTTGTGAAAGAAAGGCAAAAAAAACATATACCGTTTTTCCTTCAGGCGTAACCTGCACTTCTCCGGAACCGTCTGCACTCATTCTGTCCAGATGGTTCCTTGCCTCGGCCACAGTCATCCGGATGTTCAAAGCGATTTCATGTGGAGTGATACGGCCTCCTTTTTCAGCTATCAGGGTAAGGACTTCTCTTTCACTTTTTTCAATCCTGTCCTGTCTGCATTTGCGGTAGGCGCTCACAAAAAGATATATGCCGACTGCTGTGGTGATGAAAAAAAATACAAAAAGTCCGATAACCACGCCTGTTTCGGTATCTGTTTTTTCCGGGTGCATAAGATCATAAACAGCGGCAGAGCAGAAAAAAATGCTGAAAAGAGATAACAGTGCCCCGAATACCGACACAATTCTGTGAAACATGCAAAATCTCCCTGTTTTTGTTAAATAAAGTATTCTCCGGCACTCCGGGCAGTCATATCCGCCTTAACCCAATGGCAGAAAAAACACGAATTCTGCCGCCATGCCTCTGATTCATGCAGGATTGTATTTATTTTTATGATATATTGCAATATAAAACAGCAGACAGTCATATAAATTTCCAAATTATAAGAAAGGATTGTTTCATGAAAAATTTTATTAGACATCCTGCAAAACTAAAGTCATATTCCCGGTTATTGCAATAAATCATCTTTTTCTGAATTTTCCGTCTTTAAGCAGCATTTTTCATAGTTCTTTTTTCAATTTTCATATTAACCAGCCCGG
>JBFXEJ010000121.1:0-17204 GCA_050180235.1 Desulfococcaceae bacterium | reverse complement strand
ATAACAGCACGTTTCCGGTAATCATCAGGAAGAGATTCCCATAATCTGAGACATGTTTTGTCAGACCGGTCTCCGGAAGCCGCACCGGCAGTCTGCCGTGTTTCACGGTTTATTGCAGGCCAAATCCGTGACTTATGCTCTTCTGACACTGCGGATGACCGCATTTCATCCATTCCAATAACCGGACGTTCCCCTGTTTTCACAGTTCCGGCTGCAGGTTCCGGGATTTCTTTTTTTTATAAACATTTTCAGTCTCATACGGCCTGCAGAGAGTGAACGTGCGATCCCCCGCACTGACATCCTCCCATAAAGAAGTTTTTCCGTAACCTCTTCTGTTTTTCTTTCTGTGTCACAGGAGTGCCGCAAAAACTGCAGGCCCTGCAGTGATATTTCTGCGCCCCGGCCCCTGTTTTTCCGTTTTTCCGTATATTCCAGCTTCCGCATATTCTGCACGGCAGGTTTGTCATATTTTCCGCTCCTTATTTCTCATAATAAAATATAAGTTGTAACAGTCAAAAAAATACCACTACCAATTATTTTATATTAGTCACAACACCGGAGACAGTGAAAGTCTTATACAGGCTGCCGGGAGCGTAGGTTCCGTTTGCATACAGGCCGTCTGTAACTGTGCCGGTGGAACTGCCGCAATAGTAAACATTGTATGTGGAACCTTTTACCAGTTCCGGAGAGGAAAAGGCAACAGACTGATATGTTTTGGACGGGGCAAAGGTAAGGATTCCGGTACCGCTGCTGTTCCGGATATGAACCAGCGTGCCCGCGGCTTTTGCAGAATTAAAGGTCAGCAGCAGAGAATTCTGGGTTGAGGTTGTTCCCGGAGCCTGTGCCATGCCGGAACTGCCTGCGGCCACCAGAAAGCCTCCGGTAATTTTGAAGGAACCGTCATAATCCAAAGATCCGTTGCCACTGGAAGTCGGGCCGTTGACAATCACAGTACCGGTTGTCATTATAATGGAACCGTTCACATCAATCCCGTCCCCGGCAGAGTTGACCGCAATATATCCGCCATTGACATACAGCCAGTAATTGCCTGCCGGAACAAAGCCGCCCGGCCATCCGGGTGTTCCGGACCCGTCAACCCCTCCTGCCACATTTACGCCGTCATCACTTGAGACAATATGAATATTTCCGCTGTTTACAGTGATAAGCTGACTTTCAATGCCCTCATAAGATTTTGAAATCACAATATCTCCGCCGCTGATTTCCAAAGAAGTGTCTGCATGAATACCATCATCACCCGAAGAAAGAGCAAATGTGCCACTGCTGACTGCTATACTTCCATTGGAATGAATGGTATCATCCGCAGAACTGATGGTAAAGGTTCCGCCAGTGATATTGATACCGGCATTGCCTTTGATTCCTTTGGCAGAAGCGTCACCAGTGACTGTACAGCCGCTGCCTCCGCCAGTGGTGAGATTGAATGTTCCGCCGCTGATGATGGCATTGGTTTCAGCCTGTATGCCATCGCCTGCTGCTGTAATATTGAATGTGCCGTTTTCCAAAGAAACATAGCCTTTTGCAGTGTCCTCGTCATTGGTGGCTTTCAGACCGTCTCCTTTGGCATTGATGGTAATATTTCCGTCTTTGACAATCAGCCAGTCCCGGCCCCGGATTCCGTCATCCGCAGAAGTCACGGAAATCGTACCGCCTGTTATGACAAGTCCGTCTTTGCCTGCAATGCCGTCGCTGTAATTTCCGGTGACCGTCAAAAAACCATTGCCTTGAATGGCAAGATCGGATTTGCTGAAAATGGCTGCATCAGGTTCATCTGTTTCTGCATCCGGAAAAATATAAGAACTTCCGTCTGTCACATAATTCTGCGTATTGTCTGCAAGGGAAAGAATGATTTTTTCTCCGCTGACAATATAAACAGGCGCAGTTGTGGAATTGCTGATATTCACTCCGTTCAGGATAAGAATCACATCTTCCGCGTCCGCTGTGTTCACAATGATCTGCCCGTTTGTCAGGGTTCCGCTGATGTTATATGTGCCTGCGGATGCAATGGTGACAGTGCTGCCATTGGCAGTCGCACCGGTTCCGTCCACTGTTATGGAATTTCCTTTGAGCAGAATTTCGGTTATCCCATCTCCTGTATCTTCCTGCGTGGCAACCTTGCACAAAGCATAAATGGCTTCCGGCACTCCGATTCTGCTGTCCCCGTTTACATCCGCTGCTGTATATAACGTTGCGGATGGCGTTATTCCGACTGACACCTGCAAACTCAGAATCGCATCTCCAAGCCCGACAGAAGAATCTCCGTCAACATCCCCGGCAATGACAACATTTTCAGCGGAATATGTGGGACGCATTGCTATGAAATCCCCGTTTCCGTTGGGAAACCGGCCCATGCTGACATCGCTTGTCTGCGCACCGAAAGTTATCGTGTCTATCACAGTTGTCTGGTCAGATGCCACCAGCACAATGTTTTCACCGGATTTGGAAAGACTGAAACCTGCATGAACCCCGGTCTGTGTCAGGTCTTCATCTGCCCATACAATCAGATAACTGCCTGCGGGGATTGTTGCATCCGCGGGAAAAGTCCATTTTGTGAGATTTGTGGTTTTATCCGTAAGATAGCATCCGGAAAGAGATATGGCCTCAGTGCTTTTGTTGTACAGTTCAATCCAGTCGTCATATTCCCCATCCTGATCCGCGACTGTTGTTGCATTGTCGGCCATAAACTCGTTGATGACCACATTTCCGGCCGGATCTGCCGCGTATAAAATACTTGCGGAACAAAGCAGCACAAGCATCAGACACAGCGGAAACACTGTCTTCCATAAATGCTGTTTTGACATTCCCGATCCTGTGATGTTCATCATTTGCCTATCTCCTTTTAATTTATATTCATTTATAAAATCAATAGTTCGGTAAAAAATTTCTGATTTAATAATTTCAATAGGTTATAATTTCCTGTCTGAAAATTGGTATTTAATGATTTCAATAGGTTATATTTTTACAGCTTGAAAATCAGAAAAAATTACCGAACCATTGAAAATCAATGTTGAAACAATCCTCTTTGTTCACGAGCATCAGAATAAGCTGTACAATTTTCTGTCCGGAAACCCTAATGGTTTTGAAAACCCTTAGGGTTTGGAACAGGTTATTTTGATACAGCCCTTATGGAGTGTACACCACTGTACCGTTCACATAAACTTTACCGGTGCCGCTGATGGTTCCGTTATTTGTCAGACCGGTAAGATAGGAATCTCCTGTTACCACCCAACTGCTGTCCGCATCAATGGACAGAACCGCTTTACCTGTATTACCGGGGTTGACAGCACCGCTGAGACTTGAGTTTGTCAATGTTAATTTGACTGAGCTGCTGCTCTCTTCCAGATCAATATTGCCTGTCAATGTCTGGTTTGCCGCTGTGAATGTAACCGTACCGCCCTTAGTCCCCCAACCGCTGTTGACATTGCTGTTCACAGCGGAACCTGCTGCTGCTGTGGTTGCCCATAACAGCGTATCTGAATTGCTGGTCAGAGTTGCGCCGCTCAGTTCAATAACGGCTGTGGTGTTGCAGACAAAAAATAAGGGGCCGGTTGAGTTGTTTGTCAGCGTGCCGCGTGTCATTCTGAATGTGCCTGTTCCGACGGATGAATCGCCCGACATGCTCTGGTAGATCATCACTCCCCACTTATCTGCACCTAAAATATGTGTGTCTGCAAGTGTAATGGAGTTCAATCCTTCTATAACCGCTGCTTCCGATCCTGTGGCTGTCAATGTGGAGTCCGTGACAGTGAACGTGCCGGTGCAGTAAATGCCCGGTGAACCTTTCCCTGCCGTAGTTGCCACACAGTTTTCGGCATTGATTTTGGGCGGGTCGGCACTTTCATAACGGTCAGTTGCGAGAGCGCCGCAGTGTTCTCCCTGAGTGCTTATTGCTGAGTTGCTTATGTTTACCGTGCCGCCATAAGTGGCATCAACACCGCGTGAACTCCATGCGGTCGTAACTATTGTAACATGGTCCAGAGTGATTACAGCGTCTTCCCCAAAAGCAAAAGCCCCGTTGGCTCCGTTTACACCTGTCGTTATGGTGCAGTCTGTCATGGTTATTGCAGATGCTGTTCCGGCTGAATAACCGCTGACCTTGGTTGATGACGATGCAAGCACACCCGCATTGACTCCGTAAAAATTGCTGTTATCCTCACTCGCTGTAGCCCCGCCGCTTTTCGTAACTTTGGAATTTGTCAAAGCAAGGCTTCCGCCGCCTGACACCTTTGCAGCCGGAGTATCAGATGCTGCTGATGTATATTGGAAGTATTGTTTTTCAACGCCTGAAGCATTGGATGAGTATGTTCCCCCGGATGTAAGGGTGACAGATGTATAATCCGTTCTGTCGCCTATGGTTGAGGCTGCACTGGTACTGCTAAAGTCAACACCGGAAACATTGGCGTTGGAAACAGTCACAGAAGTGCCTGCCGGAGAAAAACTGTATCCGCTCAAAGTCGGCGTAACCGTGTATGATCCGGCGGCAACTGTGAATGAATAATTTCCGGAACTGTCTGTGGTTGCCGTCGAACTGGCTGTGCCTGACAAAGTTATGGTGACTCCGCTGATGACAGTCCCGCTGACCGTGCCTGACAGTGTATAAGTCGTTGTATCTGTTCTGATACCGGCAGCATACTGCAATATGAAAACCACTTCCTGCAGTCCGATTTTCTTATCTCCGTTGACATCCGCATTTGTATCAGGTGTCACGGCAATGCCGGTGCAGACTTGCAGTCCCATAATCGCATCTTCAAGACCTGCAGTGCCTTTGCCATCAACGTCACCGGAAGATGCAACAGAGATTGATACCATAGCAAAAAACAATGTGAACAAACTCAGACAGACAATTCTTTTCATGCCAAATTTCCTTTCCGTTTTTTAATATTCAGGATATATGCGGTTGATTTTCAACTATCTTATTTATATAAAAAATTTACAGTGAAATATTCATTTCTGTAAAAATCAATATATACCATTACTCAGAAGATTTGCCACGAATTGCACGAATGACACGAATTGCATGAATTATGGTTTGTGCATTCGTGCAGATTCGTATTATTCGCGGCTGTTTAAACTGTAACATTTTTATAAACTCTGCTAAGATAAGTCTTTCGAATGCGGTATTTTACAACCGAAATGTTTCAAGTAATGGTATACACCTGAGAACCAGTCGGCAAGAAAACAAAACCTCATGCAAACGAAGGAATCAGGGGCATTCTGTCTGCTGTGTCATAGCGGAAACGCGTGCGCACACGGAAAATGCTGGCTGCATATTTGGAAAAACTGCCCCTCTGCAGATTAAAATGCCGAATCAAATCCAGCATCCACAAAGGAACCTGTGTTGAATAGCATTTCAACTCCAGAATCACACAGCACTCCGGATCAAACACAGTGTCATTGTCATAGGAATTCATGCAAAACGGATCAGAAATAAGGTTATATTTTTCTTCCGGCTGGCATTTCAGTGCTTTGTCAAAGGTGACACGCGCATAATCATCCACATCCGAAACATAGGCTTTGCGGCTGTAACAGGTAAGCACTTTTGGCTCTGCCTGCCAGGAAAAGGCCAGCCGGACAAACAAATCCGCTTTTTCCTTTTTGTCACAGTGATGCAGAGAATAATCTGAATCCGCAAACACCCTTTGCCAGTCTGCATCCTGCACTGCGGCCCGGTATTTTCTCACAATGCCGCCGGTTTTCTGTTTTACCTCAAAAAAACAGGGGATTGCTGAAACCGGATCATAGGTTCTGATGCGCATATTGAAACGGTTTTCCGATCCCTCCATTCTTTTTCTGAGAAAAAGAAAATCCGGTGAATCAAAATACAGACTGTATACATCATAAAATCCGTCTGCACTTTTTTCTGAATAGTAATCCGGTGAGCAGTAGGCTGAAACAAAATCAGATATGGGATCAACCATTGTTTCAGGAATCAGGTATTTGAGTTCATAACGTTCCAGCAGAGAAGGCATCAGGCTTGGACTCATAAGAAAATATGCTCCTTTTCATCGGACAGATGATCACGCAGAGATTTTTCAGACAATTTTCCTGAGATATCAAGCAATTCAATATATTTCCCATGAATCATCCAAATCAGCTTTTTTGCCGTAATATCGCCTTTGATCATGGACTCCCGCAGTCTGAGCAGAAGCAGGGGATCCGCGCCCTCTGTTTTCTGCCAAAGTTTGTACAGTGACTGGTTTGAGCCGGATTCTTTTTTCTGCCTCAGCAAATCATAATGATGAATCAGGTGCGCAAGTTCATCAGCGAGTGCGGGAATGCTTTGTTTCCTCTGCTGATGCAGCATTTCATATTCTGCTTTTGCCTTGATGCTGTCTGTTTTCCGTGCTTTCATTTCCGGCCTGTTCACAGCCCCGATGGGCAGAGAAATGCCGAATTCTATGGAAAAAGCTTTGTCTGCATCCTCTTTTTCACTCAAATCATACGCAGTTTCAATGAAAGTGGACCATGCACTGTTTTCTGATTTTTCCAAATCACAGCGTGCATTGGCAAGGTCAGACTCCATACGCGCATTTCGCACAGCAGCGTTTTCATCTGCCGGAGCCGAAGCAATATCGCGGGCCGTCCGCCCTATATTCTCCATGCTGATTATTTTTTCTGTATTCAGGGAAATGGAAGTTTCTGCTCCGGTATTTCTGCGGATTTCATCATTGATGAAATGCAGCCGGTTTTTCAGTTCTGATTCTTCCATCTGCAAACGGAGCAGATCATTTTCCGTATCCATGAGATCACTGCTCAGTCTGGCCGGATCAGTGGCAGACATTCCCGCACTTTTCTTCAGCATGTTCAGGCGATCTTCATACAGCCTTATCAAATCTTCATACAGCCCGGTCATTTCCGAATGATAGAGCCAGTCAATCACAGTGATGCAGCGGTTTTTCAGTGCCTGATGCAGCAGCATATCATACTGCGTGTGATGGGATTGCAGCACAGCATCATTGAATTTTTTCTCATCCCTGACCTGATTCCAGCCTCTGGTTTTGAAGCGTATGGCAAATTCCTGCTGATCCTGTTCAAATTCATCCACCGTAACCCGGAATTGCACTTCATCCATCAAAGATCGGTTCCCGGATGTCTGTAGAAATGTGATAAGCTCTTTCTGAAAAAACAGAGACACATCTTTGGCTGCTGTGGAAAGATATTCATTTATTCCAATCGCATATGCACATTGACAGACAGCGGGAATGATCTGAATGCAGAAGAAAAAGCAGATTTTCAGCAGACAATTGCTCATTGCACATCCTCCGTCCGGAGCATTTTTGAGGGATGTTTTCCGCGTTCATCAAAGGTGATGACAAGACTTTTGCGATCTGTATCAAAGCAGATACCTTCAGGATTCAGATTTTTGAAGTAACGAATATATATCTGTTTTCCTTCTGAATCATACACCCGGAGCGCGCCTGTGCGGATGCTTTTTTTCTTGTCATTTTTCCCACAGGACAGCACATACAGACGATCCTGACGAAGATACAGATCCGATATGCACATGGCTTTTCCGGATGTCGCCTCCGGCAAATCCAGTTCACGCCATATCTCTATATTGTCCGGGACAATCCGCTTTTCCTGTAGCACCTTTTCCATTTCGCTGAGCCGCAGTATGACTGCTCTGTTATTTTTCAGGGGATTTTTGAATCCCAGATACAGGGCATTCTGATGCCAAAACATGCCTTCGATTTCCATTTCTCCGCTTTTCATCCATTCAGCCCAGTCAGTGCCAGCGGATTTTTTCGCTGCTTCCATAAGCAGATCATATAAAAAAATCTGCTGCCGGGCCTGAAATTCGGTTCCATTGCGGCGAATCTGCACAAAAAGTTTTCTGCTGTCCGGAAGTTCCCCATTTTTCTTCCGGCTTTGGGAGCATGCAATATAGATATTCCCTTTTTCATCTGTGCAGATGGCTTCCATATCATCCATTTCTTCAATTCCTTTCATCATGACTTTCTCCCGGATCATGGCACCTGAATCCATCATATACAGCAACGGCATCTTGTCTTGGGTTTCATCGCTGACAAGAAGAAACTGATTCAGATCAGGCAGGTAAATCAGACCGGATGCCTCAATCTCCGGAATGTTCCCAAGAGATTTTGCTCTGCGGATATCCACAGTCTCTTTGCTTTTCTCCGGGGAATTTTCCGGTTCCGCTGCGTACAGACTCAGATGCATCCATTTGCCGATTTTGCTGCCGATTTGGGCAATATACTGATTTTCCCTGCTTCCCGGCGGATACACCATCACCTTTTCTCCCAGCAGAAAAGGATTGTCTTCGGGCAACTGAATTTCCACTTCTCTGCCCCATACCTGCATATCCGGACGCTTTCTCAGCCGCAGGGGATATTCCACAATCCGCGATCCGGTTCCCACAATCTCAGCCCCCACACTTTTGCCTATGCTGCTTAGGGAAACGATCTCCACTCTTTCCCCCACTGCTGCGCTGTGATGCAACTGCTCATGAATATAGGCATTTACATAGGATGGAGATTTGCCGTACATTGTCAGAATGGGAACAAAGGGCGATACTTTTTCCCCTTTTTTGCAGAGAACCGAACCGATAACCCCGTCCATGTGCGAATAAATCAGAAGTTTCTGCTTTTCCTCTTTCAGCAAAGCCAGTTCCCTTTCCAGACTTTCAATTCTGACACCTGCGGGATTTTCAGTGGATTGAAGGCTTTTCTTCAGATTGTCAATCTGCACCTGAATCCGCCTTGCATTCACCTGCTTTTCCTTTTGCAGCATGTCGATTTCCATTTCTATGGGACTGCGTTTTTCCTTTTTGGACTTTACCTCGTCCCCCGCGAGGCTCTGCAAACCCGCAGCAACCTCTTTGTTGAAATTGTATCTGGCACGCAGTTGTGCAATATTGGAATCACTTTGACTGATGACAGCAGCTTTTTCCGCTGTAAGCTGTAGGATTTGCGCACGTATCCCTTCGGTATCCACGCCGCCCTGTAGTTTCAGTTCTTCCAACTGATGGGAAATTTCATTGATTCTCATGTCCAAATCCGGTCTTTCCAGTTCCGCGAGCAGCCTGCCTTTCTGAACAGTCTGTCCCGGTGTGACATGGATATTGCGGATTTCCACTGCATTTTCACAATTGAGAATCACTTCTCTTGTCTCTGCAATTCCCTGAAAACAGGTGTTTTCCTGTTTTCCGTCCAAAGAGGCTTTGGCAATGAGCAGAAATGCCAGTATCCATGAAAGCAGAAGCATTTTTGTTTTTTTCATAATACACCTCCGGAAAGTTTAAGTAAGGTTCCATAAATTTTCGGACATAAAATTTTCAGAAAAAACCGGATTTTTCCGAAAAATCCGGTTTTTTGAAATACACGAAAACTTTTGTTTGCCTACCTAAAGTTCGACAGTTGTTTCCTGCAGCAGAAGGCTGACACCCCGGATATTTCCGATTTTATTGAGTTCTTCCACCAGTTGGGCCTTGTCTTTTCCCTTTTTCATTTTGATATGGTAAGCGTAATCCAGACGTTTGCCCTGGGCTGCATCGCGCAGGGTGATCAGAGCAAAAATTTTGCAGTTTTTTTTCAGAATTTCCGCAAGATGCAGTTTGCCATCCGGATCATTTTCCATATTGAAACGCAGCATACCGTCAAAATATGTTGCCTGTCCAAAAGGCGAAAGATAGAGAATAAAAGATGCTGTGCAGAATCCCACAGTTCCCACAATGGCAATGGAATAACCTCCCACACCGCAGGCAATTCCCGCAGCGAGTGCGGCAAACATGAAAATGATGTCCCTGGGGTCTTTGAGACTGGTGCGGAAACGGATAATCGCGAGAGCGCCCATCATGCCCAGTCCGCTGGCCAGACTGTCGCCAATGGCCTGCATCACGGTTGCTGCAACAATGGAACCCAGCACCAGCGCCTGAACATAATTGCGGGAATAGGACAGTCCCCGGAAGGTTTTTTCATAGGTCATGGCAATCACCACAGAGAGCATGAAAGACATCAGCACGGTATAAATCACGGTAATTAAAGCAGAATTAGCAGCACTTGGCTGCAATGTGAGAATATCAGGCATAAAAATTTCCTTTCTTCATCCTGCACAACAGAGGGCAGGGGATGGGGATCAGTGGTTGGGGATCAGGGTTCAGGTTTCAGTATGTTATATGAAATCTGAAAAACAACTGTGCATTGAATCTTCGTGAAACGTTGTGTCTTCGTGGCAGAAAACTCTGGATTCAATGGTGAAATCTTTTTCAGATTTCATATTATTTTTCTGACACCGAAACCCAATCCCCAATCCTTATCCCCCAATCCCTTTTTATCATCAGAAACGGTTGTTCCCGATTGTCGTCACTGTACCGGAAACCGTGAAACTGGTATATTTGATGCCGGGGGTATAGGTTCCGTTTTCATACAGACCGTCACTGACTGTGCCGGTGGAACTGCCTCCCAGATAAACATCATAACTGTAACCTCTTGCAAGTTCCGGTGAAGAGAAAGCTATGGACTGGTATTTTTTTGCAGGTGCAAAAGTGAGAATTCCCTGTCCGCCGGTCTGAATATGAATCAGGCTTCCGGCCTGCTGCGCTGCGTTGAAATTGAGCAGCAGAGAATTCTGGGTGGATGTGGTTCCCGGAGCCTGTGCCATGCCTGAACTGCCTGCGGCCACAAGAAACCCGCCGGTAATTTTGAATGTGCCCAGATAATCCAATGCTCCATTGCCATTGTCTGTTGGGCCGTTGACAATCACAACCCCGGCAGTCATTTCAATGGAGCCGTTTGAATCCATACCATCTCCGGCCGCGTTCATGACAATACGGCCTCCATTGATGTAAAGCCAGTAATTGCCTGAAGATACAAAAGTATCCTGACCGGGCCTTCCCATCTGCCCCGACTGCATTGTAAATCCGGAACCGTCATTTCCTCCGGCCACATTGATGCCGTCATCACTGGAAACAATGCTTATATCTCCCCCATTGACTGTGATAACAGCGCTTTCAATTCCCTCATAGGATTTGGCAATGACAATGTCTCCGTTGTTGATTTCAATGGAAGAATCCGCATGAATGCCATCATCACCGGATGAAATGCTGAAAACACCGCTGCTGATTGTTATGCTTCCGTTGGAATGAATGGCATCATCAGCGGAACTGATGGCAAAAACGCCGTCTTCAATTGTTACACTGACACCGGCCTTGATTCCTTTGGCAGACGCGTCTGCACTTACAGTTTTGCTGCTGCCTCCGCCGGAAGAGAGAACCAGTTCCCCGTCAGAAATTGTCACATTTGTCTGTGCCGTAATGGCATCTCCTCCGGATGTAACCTGAATCTCTCCGTTTTCAATGGAAATATATCCTTCTGCCGTATCCTCATCATTGTCAGATTTCAGCCCGTCACCTTTGGCAGTCACCGTTATAATTCCGTCTTCAATAACAAGGCTGTTTTTTCCCCGAATTCCGTCATCTGCGGAATTTACCGTAATTGTACCTTCTGAAATGACCAGATCATCTTTGGATGCGATTCCGTCATTGTAACTGGCATCAACTGTCAGAGAACCGCTGCCTGAGATGGTAAGGTCATCCTTGCTGAACACTACAGCATTGGGTTCATCTGTTTCCGCATTTTCAAAAACATATGCGGCTCCGTCTGAAATATAATTTTCTGTATTGTCTGCGAGGACAATATTTGTTTCTTCCGCATTTACAATATAAACAGGAGCGCTTTTGGAATTGTGGATACTGACCCCGTTCAGGATGAGATTCACACTTTTCGCATCTTCTGTATTTACAATGATCTGTCCGTCCGTCAGACTGCCGCTTATTCTGTATATGCCTGCGGATGTGATGATTAGTGTGCTGCCTTCAGCACTGGCACCGCTTCCGTTTATGCTTATGGAATTTCCATTCAGAACAATGCCGGTATTTATGGAACCGCCTGCGGCATTGGCGGTTCCCGGAGTGGGTGAAAGTGTCTGGGGAATTCCTGTTCCGTCAGGCAGGCGACCAAAACTGTATCCTTCAGGTGCATCTGTTTCTTCCCAGTCAAACGCGTCAACAATCGTTTCCCCTTTGTACAAAATCACACTGTCATCCGCTCCCAGTTTGATGGGAACATAAGCAGAACCGTCTGCCGGAGCCGTGTCTGTGGCCTGAATCAGATAGAACTGCCCCGGATACAGTGTCACCGCAGGCAGGGAAGTTTTCTCATGATCAGCCTCCTCATCTGTGAGGGAATAGTCCGCAAGATTAACGGCCTGAGAGCCTTTGACATACAGTTCAATCCAGTCACTTCCGCCATTCGCATCTTTGGCAAGGATTTCATTGATGATCAGATTTCCGGTATTTTCGCCAAAAGCGGTGATGACTAAATCAACATTCTCACCTGGCTGCAGTACCAAATCCACCCAGTAAGTCACGGAAGTTCCCAGATCAAGACAGGGAATATGCACAGACATATTATTTTCATTATACACTGCACAGGCAGTCCGGTTTTTGGCATCCCCGAAATCTGTCAGACGGAGAACATCACCGATTAATACCAGATCAACCCAGTAATAACCTTCACCGATTCTGAGGGAAGGAATATGCGCAGTGGCTGTGCTGTAATCATAGATTGTGCAGGTTCCGGCTGTCAGCATACGGGGACAGCAGAAAATGCAGAGCAGAATAAGAAACATTCTGATTTTGTCTGTTCTTCTCAAATTTAAATTCATGGAAAAGCCTCCTTTGGCGCAGATTAAAGTAGAACAAGCTTCCAGCTTGTTCCTCTGAATGGCACAAACTTCCAGTCTGTTCATGCACCGGCACAAACTGGAAGCTTGTTCTACTTTTTTAACTTCAGTCAGGATGTCGGATTACGCTTGCGCTAATCCGACCTACAATTTTAAGTCAGGCAATTTTAAGTGAAATGAAGCAC
Organism: Desulfococcaceae bacterium; assembly: GCA_050180235.1. Lineage (GTDB taxonomy): Bacteria > Desulfobacterota > Desulfobacteria > Desulfobacterales > Desulfococcaceae > JAABRU01. Next base: position 4,302 of record JBFXEJ010000121.1, on the reverse strand, counting down.
TACTACACGACCAATTTAGTTTTTATATTATCAAAATCACCGTGTCGGATTATTTAAAAATTAAGTTGGTTGTGTACTACTTTAAAGATGCAGCACAAGCTGGAAGCCTGTGCTGCTTTCCTTCCTGTAAAAATTTATGCAATATCTGCGGAGCGGACAAACCTGCTTTTGCCCGTCCGCAGAAAAGAATTGCCATACCGTCTGTTTTTTCAGAATGCAGACTGAACTGTTTCAGAAACCGTTTCAGTAACTGTCTCCGTCTCTGTTTCCTCTGTGGTATCTGAATCCTCTGTGGTATCCGTGTCTGAAGCGGATGATGCAATCTTTGCTATGATTTCAGCAGCCTGTTCTGCTGTAATCAGTCCGCAGTCTGCGGCTTTCTGGGCTGCCGCGGACATTTTCGTATTCATAAGGGTTTTAAAGGCATCCCGGTCTACGCTGTTGCTTTCCATGACTGCTGCCATATGGGAAGCAGCCAGTTCAGCTTTTATCACTTCCAGAGTCTTGCCGGTGATTTCCGCCAGAGCTTCTGCTGCCATATTCTCGTTAATAGCCTTGTCAAGCAGATGTGTGGCCGGAGGTCCGAAACCTCTTCCCCCAGGCCCCGGATGCCCCTGCCCCATACCGCGTCCCTGTCCCGCATAGGTGACAGCGCAAAGGCTCAGCATAAGCAGAGCAGCGAATGTGAAAAGTCCTTTTGTGATCATGTTTGTCATAGTCATCTCCTTTTTTTGGTGAACGTTATGAAGCTGATGCTTCGTGAAAAGATGCGGAAAAGGGATATAAGCAGGCAAACAAAATTTTTCGTGTATTTCAAAAACCGGATTTTTCCAAAAAATCCGGTTGGTTTACAGAATTTATACCCGAAAATTTATGCTGACCTGCTTACAAACTGTTTTCCGCAAAGTCTGTGGGGAATATAACAGATGAATATGGAGAAATTTCGGAGGAAATGTGGAGATTTTATGGAGTTTCACTCTTTGGAAAAATCTTGTCTTTTTTTTCAGAATGAAGGAATGTGGGAATAAAGATGAAACAATGGGATATAAACGGTGATTTAAAGGTGATTTCTGAAAATAAATATCCCATTTCAGTTCACAGGGAAAAAGCCGGAAGCTTTTGCTGCTTTGATGGGATATTCTTTTCTGGAAATCACCTTAAATTGCAGGTATACAGATAACCGGCCGGAAGTTGAAGTTATTCTGGCCCTTTATTTTTTTCCTTTCCTGCCTCTGATCTTTTCCTTTCCGGAATAGTCTTTTACGCCTCTGCCCTTTTCCTTTCCGGAATTGTCTTTTACGCCCCTGCCCTTTTCCTTTCCGGAATAGTCTTTTACGCCTCTGCCCTTTTCCTTTCCGGAATAGTCTTTTACGCCTCTGCCCTTTTCCTTTCCGGAATAGTCTTTTACGCCTCTGCCCTTTTCCTTTCCGGAATTGTCTTTTACGCCTCTGCCCTTTTCCTTTCCGGAATTGTCTTTTACGCCTCTGCCCTTTTCTTTTCCGAATCTGTCTTTTCTGGCTCCAAAATCAATTCGGCCCGTGCGCTGGCGCAGAATCAGTCTGACTGGTGTAATGGTCAGCCCTGCGCCTTCCCGAATCCGGTTAATCAGATAACGCTGATAGGAAAAATGCACCTCATCCGGATAATTGACAAAAGTGACAAAGGTGGGCGGCTTGGCTGAAATCTGGGTGGAATAATAGAATTTCAGGCGCTTGCCATTGTGCATGGGCGGTTCCTTGTGTGTTAATGCCTCAGTCATAATCTGGTTGAGTTTGCCTGTCCCAATCCTTGAGATGTACTGGGTATACACACTTTCCACCTGATTGAAGATTTTGGATACGCGCTGACCGGTCAGGGCAGAAACTGTGAGAACCGGGGCAAAATGCAGAAACGGAGCATGCTGGTGTACCTCCTCCATATATTTTCTGAGTGTGCGTGTGTCCTTTTCCTCCACCATATCCCATTTGTTGATCAGAAGAATACAGCCGCATCCCCGTTCATGTGCATATCCCGCTATGGTAATATCCTGCTCGGTGACACCTTCCTGCGCATCCATCACAATCAGGGCCACATCACAGCGGTCAAGGCTTTTGAGCGCCTTGATAACGGAAAACTTTTCAATTTTTTTCGATACCCTGCCCTTTCTTCTGATGCCGGCGGTATCCACCAGGCAGTATTTTTTCCCGTTTGCTGTGCAGACCGTATCCACTGCATCGCGCGTTGTGCCGGGAACTTCACTGACCAACATCCGATCCTGCCCCAGTATCCGGTTGATGAGAGAGGATTTTCCCGCATTGGGTCTGCCCACCACCGAAATGCGGATCATATCCTCCGCAGTATCCGGTTCAGACGGCGGCAGGATTTTAATCAAATCATCGAGAAAATCCGGGATACCGTATCCATGTTCCGCTGAAACCGGATAAATTTCAGCAGCATCCAGTCCAAGACTGTAAAAATCGGAAAGCTGCAGTTCCTGCTCAGCTCCGTCAATCTTGTTGACTGCATAAAAAACAGGTTTGTGAATATCCCGGAGCATGTGAATCATATCCCGGTCAAAGGGGGAAATGCCGCCTTTGCCGTCCAGCATCAGAATTATGGCATCAGCCTCTTCCAAAGCCTGCGCTATCTGCACCCGGATATGGGGCGCAAACGCGTCATCATCATCTTCCAGAAATCCGCCTGTATCCACCATAGTGAATTCAGCATCATCCCATTTGGCATCCCTGTACAGACGGTCACGGGTGACACCGGGAAAATTGTCCACCAGCGCATCACGGCTTTTGGTGACCCGGTTGAAAAAGGTGGATTTGCCCACATTTGGGCGTCCTACAACTGCGACTATTGGTTTCATATATTTTTCTTATCTCTTTGTGGGTATCTGTTTGGGTTCAGGCAGCAGCAGAAATGTCAGTTCAGGTGCCTGAATAAAATTTGCCATTGTTCGTGTTTGAGAGGCAGTCAAATCCGATAACGATGAGCCGGAAGCAGAGTGACGTGACTGATTCTCTGTTTTTTCTGTTTATGCCTTTTTGTTTTGTCCTTTACAATATCTGATTTACTGATCTGATGTTAGGTGATTTTTGAAAATAAATATCCCGGTTCAGTTCACAGGCACAGGGCAAAAGCTGGAAGCTTTTGATACTTTGATGGTATATTCTTTTCTGGAAATCACCTTACGCCAAACCTTCAGAATCCGGCAGACTGCTGTATTTCCCGTCATTCCGGAGAAAGCCGGAATCCGGTATTTTCAGACGGTTCCGGATACCGGCTTTCACCGGTATGACGAATCTGCGTAACATCAGTTCATAAATCACCTTATGTGTCCGGATTGAATTTTTCTTTGTTGTTCTTTATATAGGCCATATTAAGTGAATTTAAATCTTCTTCGTATGCCATAAACTTTTCTTCAAGTTCTCCCCATTTATCACTTGCGTTTTCTTCTATTTTTTCCAAAATTTCCTGCCTTTTTTCTCTGTCTTTAGGCACCTTCCCGTCAGGAAATAAACCGTTTGCTTTCAAAACAGTCTCCGCTGTTTTATCTGCGCCGACCGCTTTTAGGGAGACAATAACCTCATGGGCAAAATCACCCGAAGAATTCGAGTAGAACTGGCTAAAACCGCCATTGTTGATTTCCCTTTCTATACATTGATTGTAATAGAAATTTTTTTGGTAATCGTTTAACTTGGACATATCATCGCCGTAGGCACACAAACAGCCAATATAATTATCAAATTCAATTATACTGTTATTTATATTGTCAGATTCTATGAGTTTATGGAAATTGAAAGTATCTTTTTCCATCTGTTTATCTGGTTTGTCAGATTTGCTGAAAAAAGCCTTGAATATACCCATAAAATTTTTCCCCTATTTATTTTTTTTACATATAACCATTTATTATCAGGTCATTTTCCTCTGATAACAGCCAAAAACAGCACTTATGAGGGAACCTTTGTACTGACAGGTTCTTTCATTTCTCAATATTACTGCTGCTGCCTGTTTGAGCAAATTCAGCATAATAATTTGAGGGGTTGCTTATGTCAAGTACAACAGACAGAAAATAATGGATAAAGTTCATGAGGTAATGCTGCTTCATCATTGCCCAGTTCATACGGAGCAGTTATACTGTAGCAGGATTAAAAAAAATTATCTGATTTTGCAGTATGAACTCCCGAAATAATAGACCTCTTTCAAAAGTCATTTCCTCTTGATTTCAATTCAAAATTATAAATGCCTGCGATCAGCCTGAATCTTAACTCAAATCTTTTTCTTCTGTTTCTATATTTGTCTGAAAGTATTTTAAAA
>JBFXEJ010000120.1:0-17342 GCA_050180235.1 Desulfococcaceae bacterium | reverse complement strand
GACTGCCGAATGGTATAAAGAACGGAACAGGAATATGAAAGGTGTGGACTGGCAGTTCAGAACAAAGGATGCGAGAATAAAACTGAAGCGACTTTATCCGTCAGTTAAACCTTGACAGAACAGTAGTAAGGGTTTGTAAAAAAATAACCTGTACAATTTTCCTGTCCGGAAACCCTGAGGGTTTTGAAAACCCTCAGGGTTTATAACAGGTTATTTTGATAGAAACCCTAAGTCCCGTCAAAGCAGCAAAAGCTTCCGGCTTTTGCCCTGTGCCTGTGAACTGAACCGGGATATTTATTTTCATAAATCACCTAAAGAGTCCCACTAAGGCGATTTCCATGAAAAAATGTACCATCATTGCAGGGCGGGCACGGCTTTCTGTGCCCGCCGTTTCAGCAGGACGGCGGGCACAGAAAGCCGTGCCCGCCCTACGAAAAACGGTATAATCATTAATGGAAATCACCTAACAGAAAACAGATCGGCGCTATGGGCTCATAAAATAAAAGGAGGTACGGGAATCCATATGACAGAGGAACATGATATGACAGATTATCTGGTGCGGATCATCACAAGAGAGGGCAATACACGGGGGCTGGCCTGTGTAAGCACGGCACTGGTCGCACAAGCCTGCTCTCTTCACGGAACCCTGCCAACTGCGTGTGTGGCTCTGGGCAGGGCCCTTACCGGCGGGGCATTGATGGGGGCTTTGCTGAAAACCGGTCAGCGGGTGGCCCTGAAATTTGAGGGAAACGGGCCTCTGAAAAAAATCCTTGTGGAAGCTGACAGCAATGGTGCTGTCCGCGGTTATGTGGGGGAACCCCTTACTGATCTGCCCCCGGTAAATGGGAAATTTGACATTCCCGGAGCTCTGGGAAAGTCCGGTTTTCTTACCGTCACCAAAGATTTGGGAATGAAGGAACCCTACCGGGGCATTGTGCAGCTTTATACCAGTGAGATAGCAGAAGATCTGGCATGGTATTTTGCGGAATCAGAACAGATTCCCTCGGCTGTGGGTCTGGGGACCTATGTGGATCCGGAAAAAAGAGTTACTGTTTCAGGCGGTTTTCTCATTCAGGCCATGCCTCCCCAGGATGAGGAGGTAATCAGCAGACTGACAAACCGTATTCAGGCACTGCCCTCTGTTACGGAACTGCTGCGGGGGGGCAGCAGCCCGGAAAATCTGCTGGAGATACTGTTCACAGATATTCCCTTTGACATACTGGAAAAACGGAGACTGGGTTTTCAATGTTCGTGCAGCAAAGAGCGTATGGAAAGAGCATTGACTGCTTTGGGCAGAGATGAAATACAGAATATTCTGTCGGAGCAGGGACATGCGGATCTGACCTGTGAATTCTGCCGCAGTTTCTACCGTTTCACGGCTGAGGAACTGACGCAGCTTGTATCTCAGAACTCATCTGACTGAATGACCTGTGGACAAAAGGGGCAGTTCAGCAAACATGCCCCTTTTGTGGGTAGTGGGTCAAATCCGTTGATGACGGTCTCCCCTCCCTTGAGGGAGGGGCAGGGGGAGGGTGAAAACATCAGTTTGTTACAGGATATTATTTTTACCCCTCCCCTAACCCCTCCCACAAGGGGAGGGGGATTTTCAACGGATTTGACCCACTACCCTTTTGTGCAGGGTTTACGGTTCTAAAAACAGTGCAGGCAGCCATGTGATACCGATTCTCCATTGATTTTTTCAGAAAATCCCCTCCTGAGAGGGGCAGGGTGTGTTCCATAAGTATATTTTCAATGGAGAATAGATCGGGTTTCGCTGTGCATTTACCCATCTGAGCCTCCGTCTGTACTGAACCTATTTCGGAATCAGGGCGATTTCCAGGCGTCTTCCGGAGATGATGCGGATTTCAACACCAAAGGAGTCAAATTTCATCTGTTTTACGGCATCAGCAAAGACCTGTGTGTCTTTGCCAAAGCTGATGAGGATTTCAGCCTCATCCGATTTCATGGATTCTATCTGAATACTTTTCACATCCGGCATTGCATTAAGGGTCTTGCGGAAGCGGACAAAATTCCCCAGATTTCTGGTTCCTTTCACAATCAGTTCAAGTCTGTCGCCCTTTTCTTTGGCAAAGCCCCAGACCCTGCTGATCTGGGGAATCAGCTTTTTTGCTGCTTCTGCGCCTGCTGTCATCAGGGACTGTTCACCGCTCTGATTATCACTGCCCTGTTTCTGCACAGCAGTCTCCAGAAGCGAAGCGATTTCCCTTCCGTTTTCGGCAAGAATGACCCGCACAGTGAGTGTGGCATTAAAAGATGGGATTTCCCCTTCTTCCTTTGTATCTGTATCATCCTGAACCTTGTAAACAATTGCCTTGCCTGCAATCACCACATCTGCTTTCATCTGTCTTCCGACATCAGCGGCTTCTGTATTCTCAATATCCGGCTCGAAAAGAATGTGTGATGTGTTTCCGGTGTCCGGCAGACCGGAGCCGTGTTCAATGATCTGAAAACCGGCTGCCTTCATACTGTCACGCATGGCATTTTCTGTATAACATTCCTGATTTCCGATTTTTTTGCCCCACCAGAACGAAGGATCCATATCCTGCAGATCCTGCTCTGCTATCAGAAAAAGAATTCTGGGGACGCCTTCTTTTTTTTCTTCCTGCGCTGTTTCAGCAGGTTTTTCCTCTGCTTTTTCCTGCGGAGCTGCTGCTGAATCTGATTCGCCCGGCAGTTTTTCCGGTGTCATTTCATCAGGTTTTTCCGTATCTCCCGGAAAGGTTTCCGGAATTGTTTCAGCAGGTTTTTCTGTATCTCCCGGAAAGGTTTCCGGAATTGTTTCAGCAGGTTTTTCCGTGTCAGCAGGAAATTCCTCCGGAATTGTATCAGCAGGTTTTTCTGTTTCAGCAGGAAATTCCTCCGGAATTGTATCAGCAGGTTTTTCTGTATCTCCCGGAAAGGTTTCCGGAATTGCATCATCAGGTTTTTCTGTTTCAGCAGGAAATTCCTCCGGAATTGTATCAGCAGGTTTTTCTGTATCTCCCGGAAAAGTTTCCGGAATTGCATCATCAGGTTTTTCCGTATCTCCCGGAAAGGTTTCCGGAATTGTTTCAGCAGTTTTTCCGGTTTCCGCAGGCACTTCGTTCATCACAAAATCCGGAAATTTCTGCTTCAGCATATTCACAGAAACCGTCACCCGCAGCATGACCCGGTACTGTTTTCCGGACACGCCTTCAGCCAGCACCTGATAATTTTCCACAAAATCAGATGCATGTCCCAGAATTGTTTCATTAAACTTCTGAAAATTCTGAGACAGGGTATCAGTCGGAAAAAGCCGCATCACAACCTGATCCACGCCTGATGTCATGGCGGAAGTCAAAGCCTCTTCTTTGGCCTTTGCCTGATCCCGGTTACGGATGCCCGCGGTTCCCACAGCCTCCGCAATATTGGGCGCAGAAGACTGCGCGCAGACATCCTGAATGAAAAAGGCCGCGATCAGCAGCATCACAGCGACCGTTTTTCCTGCAAACCTGTAATAAGTATGATTTTTCATAGTTCACTGCTTTCTTTGTAAGGAATAATCGGCAATATCAATGAGAATGTCACGGGTTTCTGAATCCGGAAAAATTGCAAGCCTTTTTTGTGCATTTTCCACATGGTTTTCCGCGTTTTGACGGGTGTAGGCAATTCCGCCATATGTGCTGAGCATACGGATCAGTTCCTCAAAATCATAAGACGAAAAATTTTTTTCCGCAATGATTTTTTCCATGCGGCTGCGATCTGCGGCTGAGGCATTTTGCAGGGAATGAATCACAGGAAGGGTAAGTTTGCCTTCACGCAGATCCGCGCCAACTGCCTTGCCAAGAGTGGCTGTATCTGCTGTGTAATCAAGCAGATCATCTGCCATCTGAAAGGCCATGCCCAGATGAAATCCGTACTCTGTCAAAGCCTTTTCCTTTTCGCTTTCCGCGTGGGAAATCATGGCCCCGACACGGCAGGCGCCCTCCATGAGAACCGCTGTTTTGCGGCGGATAATATCCGTATATTCAGCTTCGGACAAATCCGGACATCCTTTGCTGTGCAGTTGCAGGATTTCTCCCTGTGACATGTTTTCCGTAATGGCTGCAATCACATGAATCACTTTGGGCAGATTGCTTTCTGCGGCAATGGAAAGCGCACGCGCAAGCAGAAAATCACCGGTCAGCACAGCGGTTTCATTGCCGAAAACCGTATGTGCCGCGGCTTTGCCCCGGCGCAGTTTTCCGCCGTCCACCAGATCATCATGAAGCAGGGTTGCTGCATGAAGATATTCAAACAAAGTGGAATAAAAATATTCCCTTCCTCCGCTGTATCCGCAGATTCTGGCACAAAGCACCATCAGCAGCGGACGCAGCCGCTTGCCTCCGCTGAAAAGAAGATGTCCGGCCACATCCGCCACCAAATCCAGATGCGGTGTCAGGTTTTCTTTCAGCGCAGCTTCAATGGCAATAAAATCCTTCTGAACATGGTTCAGAATTTTCTTTTTCAAATCAGTCTGTCCGCTTGTCACACGGCCTCCCCAACCAAATCATATTCCAAAGTGTCTGTGATGCGCACCTCCGCAAAATCCCCAATGTTAAGATTTCCTTTGTGATGCACATATACCATGCCATCCACTTCCGGAGCCTGAAAGCATGTTCTGCCTTCTGCCACGCCTGGTTCAGGCAGTTCTTCTATTAGCACTTTCAATGTGCTGTCCAGATATTTCTGATTTTTCTGTGCGGAAATTTCCATCTGGCAGGCCATTAGACGATCATAACGCTCCTGTGCGATCTTTTGGGACACATGACCGGGCAGGCTGTGGGAAGCCAGATCATCCGCGTCTGAATAGGTGAACACGCCCAGATGATCAAAGCGGATTTCTTCTGCAAAGGCAAGCAGTTGGCTGAAATCCTTTTCTGTTTCTCCGGGAAATCCCACAATCACAGTCGTGCGCAGACTTGCATCCGGATTTGCTTTGCGGATGGAATCAAACAGACAGCGCAAATCTTCACTGCTGTGATAACGCCCCATTTTTTTGAGTATTTTGTCACTCGCGTGCTGAATGGGCAGATCAAAATACGAGCAGATATTGTCATGTTCTGTCATGGTGCGGATGATGTTTTCATTTATGCTTTCCGGATGTCCGTACATAACCCGTATCCATATCTCCGGAGAAAGAGCGGCAAGAGATTCCAGCAGCATTGCCAGATTGGTTTTTATTTCCAAATCAATGCCATAGGCTGTGGAATCCTGGGCCACCAGAACGATTTCCTTTACGCCTTTTTCCGCAAGCCTGCGCGCCTCGGCAAGAATATGCTCCGGATTTCGGCTTTTCTGCTTTCCCCGCAGTTGGGGAATAATGCAGTAGGTGCAGTGACGGCTGCAACCCTCTGCAATCTTGAGATAAGCCATATGGGAAAAGCTCTGCACACGCTGCACATCCGGGCCGGGTACTGCAATGCTGTCCGGATCAGGCAGAATACATTTGGGGGCCTTCAGTGTCCCATTGACAGCCTGCACAATCTGATCAAAGGCTCCGGTTCCCAGAAACAGATCCACTTCAGGAATCTGCTGAGCAATATTTTCCCTGTAGCGTTCCGGCAGACAGCCCGTGACAATCAGGTTTTGGCATTTGCCATTTTGTTTCAACTGCGCGAGTTCCAGAATCACATCCACAGATTCCTGCGCGGCAGATTCAATAAAACTGCATGTGTTGACAATAATTGCATGTGCTTCTTCGGGATTGTCCGTAATCTGCCAGCCTGCGGCTTGGAGTCGGCCAAGCATTTCCTCACTGTCAACCAGATTTCTCGCGCATCCCATACTTGCCAAATGGATTTTCATTTATGTTTTCGTCTTTCTGATAGTAAAATTGTATGAACCGGAAAACTGTCTGAACCGGGATTTTCAGGATTAAGGGCTTTAACAAGATTGATATACCATTACTCAGAAGATTTGATGGTACAGCCACGAATTGCACGAATGACACGAATTACGGTTTGTGCATTCGTGCAGATTCGTGTTATTCGTGGCAGTTTGTAGCATGAAAGGTGGGTTCCGCTATCGCTGCACCCACCCTGCGATTTTTTAAATCCCGATCAATCCTTTAATCATGTGAATCATATTGTCTGAACCGGGATTTTCAGGATTAAGGGATTTACCATGATTGATGTTTTTCATTGCCCGGTTTTAAAAATCCTGTCAATCCTTTAATCCTGTGAATCATGGTTCAGACAGCAGCACCCCGCCAACTCCTCCGCGTTTTTGCCCCGGCGATGGTACCCGGATAAAGTCAGATTTAAGATTTTTTAAATAATCAATAAATTATTCAATATCTGTCTGTCTTTGGTACGATAGATGTAATAATCAGAATCTATCGTGATAATATTTTTTATTCCAATAAGTTCTGAGGCAAGAAGCAATGATGCATCAGCCAAATCCATCGGTACATCCGAATATTTCTCCCAAAGATCAATTATCCGCTTTACATGCGTTTCTTCAAGATTTGCGATATGAACAGCTCCCCGATCAATCCATTTCAAAAAATCAATCTGAATATTTACATTAAAATCAAGCATATGTGTTACTTCAGTCATTACGCACCAGGTAGTGGTAAGATGACCCTTATACTCTTTGATAAATTTTTTGACAAGCCTGTGATATTTGTCATTTTTGTCAAAAAGTGCAATCAGAGGCCCTGCATCAATAAGTGTATTTTCCACGAAGTTTTTCCTTCAGAATTTTTTTGTAATCCTGAGAAAGGCTGCTTTTTCCGCTTCCGTATTTTCCGAAAAGGTCTTTTCCAAGCTGATACGGCGTAAGAGAGGAATTTTTCTTTTCCGGCAGTTTAAGCGATTTGACAATTTTATAAAGCACTTCCATATATTCATCGCTGATGCCGTCAATTTCGTTTTTTAGCAGTTCTCTGCTGATCATATTTCTCTCCTTTCATGCTCCTGTCAATCCCTTACTCCTGTGAATTATTGTCTGAACCGGGATTTTCAGGATTTACGGATTTACTATGATTGATATTTTTCACTGCCCGGTTTTTAAAATCCCGTTCAATCCTTTAAACATGTGAATCATGGTTCAGACAATAAGTTCAGTTCGTAGGTCGGATTAGCGTAAGAGTAATCCGACACCGGCATTAAGGCTTGGGAATGTCGGATTACGTCTTTCCGGCCTAATCCGACCTACAATTAAATCCTGTCAATCCTTTACTCCTGTGAATCATGGTTCAGACAATAAGTTCAGTTCGTAGGTCGGATTAGCGTAAGCGTAATCCGACACCGGCATTAAGGCTTGGGAATGTCGGATTACGGCCTTTCGGCCTAATCCGACCTACAATTAAATCCTGTCAATCCTTTAATCATGTGAATCATGGTTCAGACAACAACGCCCCCGCCAACTCCTCCGCCTCTTTGTCTCTCCGGTGGTACCCGGTTTGGGCAATGAGTTCTTTTGCGGCTGCAAGGTGTTCTTTTGCCCTGTCCGGGTTGTTTTCGGCAAGGCACAGACGGCAGGATTCCAGATGGTAATCCGTAAGATACAGTTTCATTTCGCTGCGGTCGGCAATTTCAAATGCTTCATCAAGGTCGGCATGGGCGTTGGCAAACTGTTTTTTTATGCGGTACAATGCGGCACGGGCCAAATAGCCACGAGGTAAATAATCCTGTGTTCCGGCTTTCACCAATCCATCCACAGCCTGATGCAGATATGCATCTGCCTGTGTGAAGTCATTGCTTCCCTGTTCCTGTGTTTGCAGCAGCCGGGCTTTGCCAAGAGAGAGATGGTCAAGGGCAATGTCCAGAAGCCAGTTATTTCGTATTCCAATTTTTATTGTCTCACTCGCCCGCTCCAGCACTTCCCCATATTTGCCCTGTGTCAGCAGCAGGTCGCAATATTGAAAACCCTGTAGGGAATAAAGAAATGGATACTGTGGTTGTATTTGTTTTTGGATAGCTTCAGATTCTTCAAATAGACGCTGAGATTCTGAAATATGGTTTGCCTGATGAAGCATATTGGCTAAACCATTTCTATAAAACATTCTTGTAGGGTCATCCCCGCTTTTATCCGCAAATTCCAAACTCTGCCGGGCATAGGAAACTGCCTGCGCCACATCGCCGATGGTCAGCCAGAGTTCGCTGAGGTTGCCTGCGTCCTGAGCCGCTCCTTTCCAATCTTCCTGTTTTACACTTGCTTCCATACCCGCATGAATAGGCTGTGCGGCCTCCCGCAGCCGCCCCAATGCCCGGAGACCGGCACCCGCTCCGTTCAGTACAACTGCAATATCATCTTCTTTTAAATTTTTTGTCGGTTTATCCCAAGTTTTATCAAAAAAATTGGATAATGTTGCCAAAAATGAACCGAATGCGCCAAGTTGGTTGACAATATAATATTCATTTTTTCTTCTGATCCTGTCAAACCAGACATCATCATGCGCTTCCTGATGCCTTCCCGCCATGCACCCGTGCGCCACAGCCGCAAACAGGGGTTCCATTTCCTCCAAAGTGTCCGGAAGTTCCTTTTCCGGAAGGTTTTTGTAATATTCGTATAATCGGCTGTGGGCCTGTTTCCATGCGTCCGGGTCTGCATTGCGGAGTTTTTCGGCAAAGTGTTCTCTTATCAGGGGATGGCAGTCCAAAGAATCCGGACGGTCTTTGTCCTTTTCCAGAATCAGACGCAAATCTCTCAGATTTTGTATGGCATACTGCCATTTTTGCCAAAACTCTGTCTCACTGATTCTTTTGTTTTTTCGGGGAAACAGCTTTTGGAAAAATCCGTTCTTTTCAGGTAAATCCGCCTGCAGCAAACTGTCCGTCAGCCCTCTGATTTCCGGTTCTTTCAGCAATGCCGCAACTGCCCCGGATTCCGCAGGACGGTCAAACAGTCCCATGATGCGGAGAATATTCAGTTCCCTGCGCCCTTTTTCGCTGGTCTGCATCCATTTTTCATAGGATTCCATCATGCGCCGGGCATGGGAGCCGTGCCTGTCCTCTTCTGTCATCAGGCATTCAATGGTGTCTTTCTGCCGCACATCCCCGCCGCATACGGTGGAAAGATACGTTCCCAGCAGGGTCAGGGCCAGTGCATGTCCGTCAAATTCCTCTGATGCCTTTTTCAGTTCCCTTTCGGTTCCGTCAACACCGAGATGTTTCAGCAGGGCTGCTCCGTCTTCGGGTGCAAGGTGACTCAGTTCCATTTTTTCAACGGACGTGCCAAGCGATGATTTGAGATCATCCACCCACAGACGGGTGGTGATGACGCACAGACCGGAATTCTGCACAGCCAGAGAGCGCAGCAGAGCTTTCAGACCCGTATCTTTCAGGCGTCCCTCCTCCGGGCCGGGCGGATGCTGCAGCGGTTCAAGGCCGTCAAGAATCAGCAGGGTTTTATGCCGGTGGATGAATTCCGCAAGGCGTTTTCCTTTGGCACTGGCATCGCCTTCATTGGGATGGGGATCACGGAACCACCGGAGCGCAGCATCAATAAAACGGTCAGCCGATGCCTGTTTGCCTTCCCCCGCTCCCTGGGAGTAAAACGACCATCCGAAAACCCGTTCCGCTCCCTTAAAATTTTCCGCTGCCATCAGGCTCAGCCATTTATTCACCAGCGAAGTCTTGCCCACACCGCCCCATGCCACCAGCACGGCGATATTCTTCTGCGGACTGATCCACAGGGAATCCAGCATTTTCAGTTCTCTGTCTCTGCCAAAAAGGTCGGCACTGGTGGGTGGAAGGCTGGAAGTATCTGCAATAACAGTTTTATCTCGTTCCCACGCTCCGCGTGGGAATGCAGGCTCGGACGCTCTGCGTCCGGATGTGCCGGAATACGGGACGCGGAGCGTCCCTGTGGCATTCCCACGCGGAGCGTGGGAACGAGATGGATCGTGGTTTTCAAAGACTTTCAGGATATTATTCAGTCCTGCATTATAATCAGAAAGAAGATCCGTCCAGTGAAGATCCCGCAGCCGTTCATCCAGAGGTTCTGTGCCGTCAATCCGGACTGGAATAATGAAAATATCACCATCCGGAAATTCATCCAGAACATCCAGCGCAATCTTCTGTTCTTTCTGAATATACCCCCGTCTGCTGACGGAATTCTCGGAAATCAGCAGAAGAAAATAATCATGCTCCCGGATCACGCGGGGAATTTCCTGCCGCCAGTTCTGCCCCACAAGCAGATTTTCCCTGTCCAGCCAGGGCGTAATGCCGTATTGTTTCAGATCATCATACAGCCGTTTGGCAATATCATAATCCTCAGTGGCATAGCTTATGAATACGCTTATATTTTCTGCTGGCATATGGAACTCCGGTTTATTATTATTGGTAGGGTGGGCACATGTTTTTCCGTGCCCGCCTTTCTGCTGAAACAATGGCGGGCAACGCTCCGCTTTTGCCCACCCTGCATTACTAATCCGACCTGCAATAATCGCCCCTGCAATTTTTTAAAATCCTGTCAATCCCTTAATCATGTGAATCATGGTTCAGACAATGCACGGGAAATGTTGGGTTCCACTTCAATTCACCCACCTTACACCTGAAATTCAGATCACTTATACACATCACCTCTTGTATCAGCTTTATAAAAGTAAATCAAAACCTGATTTTTCATAACAGTATAAAGAAATCGGCATTTCCCAAGCCTAAGCCGATATTTGTCAAGGCTGTTTTTCAGCTTTTTTATATCCAAACTGTTCTTAAAAGGATGTTTCTGCAATTCTGAAAAAGCCTCGGCAATACGAACCCGTTCTTTCGGAGTTCGGGAATCTATAAATTTGGCAACATGTTTGTGAACTCTGATTTTATACATTCGCAGACTGTCCCTGAAGCCATGCGGATTTCAGGGAGTCAAAATCCAAAGCATTGCCGGTCTCCAATTCCTGCAATGCCACAGCATAAGCATGACGATCTTCTTCTGTTTCAATAAGTTCTGTTTCATCCGATATAATGCCGGAACCGATATTTTCCCTGTCTTCCTTTAACTTTAAAAAACGTATAAAATCTATAACTTCATCAATTTTTCCCAATGAAAGTCCGGCCAGTTCTTTTATAACTCTTTCCTGAGATTCAGCAATCTGCAATGAAGACATTTTTACTTCCTCCTTATATCTGATCCTGCTTTGGATTCAGATAGTTGTCTGAACCAAGATTTTCAGGATTTACGGATTTACCATGACTGATATTTTTCTGAAATTCCCCTCTTGAGAGGGACATGGGGGTGTGTCTTTTCCCCATTGCCGGAACACACCCCTTTATCCCCTCTCAAGAGGGGAATGAGAACTTAAAACAGCCCTGCTCTCAGAAGGGGAATGAAAAAAATCCCGGTCAATCCTTTAATCCTGTGAATCATGGTTCAGACAGATAAAGTTATACCAATTCTCCATTGAATTTATACATTTACTTCCAGCAGAGATCACAGATTACTGCAAAGAAAACACAGAAAAAAAAGAATTTTTCCTCTGTGTTCTCTGTGGTTTTTTTCCTCTCTGTGTCCTCTGTGGGAAACCGAATCATAAGTATATTTTCAATTGCGAACCGGTATTATGCCCTTATCTTTCTCACAGCTTCTGTAATGGCCGGGACCACTTCAAACAGATCGCCCGCAATGCCGTAATCAGCTTTGGCAAAAATGGGAGCGTCCGCATCCTTGTTTATTGCAACAATGACTTTGGAAGAGGACATGCCAGCCAGATGCTGAATGGCTCCGGAAATGCCGCACGCGATATAGAGATTGGGAGAAACGGTTTTTCCGGTCTGTCCCACCTGATCTGAATGGGGACGCCAGCCCTCATCCACTGCGGAACGGGATGCGCCCACTGCTGCGCCCAGAACTCCGGCCAGTTCCTCAATCACAGAATAATTTGATCCGCCCATGCCTCTGCCGCCGGACACAATGATGTCTGCCTCGGTCAGTTCCTTTTTGCCGGTTTCCAACTGTTTTTCAGCAACTTTGGCACGGACTTGGCCCGGAGTGACCTCAATCTTTTCCACTTTCCCGGCTCCGGCTGATTCACTGATGCTCATCGCGTTTGGACGGATAGCAACAATCTGGGGACTGCCGCTCAAAACCACATCTGCCAGAATTTTCCCGCCGTACATGGGACGGGTTACGGTCAGATTTCCGCCTTCGGAACGAACCGACACACAGTCTGCTGCCAGCGCAGCATTGCACATGGCTCCCAGCCGTGCGGCTATGTCTTTTCCCTGCACAGATGCGCCGATAAGAATGATACCGGGATTTTCTTTTTCCACCACAGCGGACAGCACATTGCAGTATGCCTCGGCAGTGTATTCTTTCAGAGCGGGAGCATCTGCCACAAGGATTTTATCCGCTCCGTATTTCCCGGCTTCCCCGGCCATTGCTTCAATGCCTTCTCCGAGAATTACCGCTGTCAGACCGGTTCCTGCCGACTGTGCAATGCGTTTTCCCTCACTCAGAGCCTCAAAACTGACCTTGCGGAAAAGGCCATCTCTCTGTTCTGTGATTACCAATATATTTTGGGACATTATGTCTTTTTCTCCTGTAAGATTTCGGTGTTCATCCTGTAGGTCGGATTAGCGAAGCGTAATCCGACATGATATTGTCAGTTACCAGTTGTCAGTTATCAGTCGCCAGTAGTTAGTACACAACCAATTGTGTCGGATTACGCTGACGCTAATCCGACCTACTTCTAATTAATTAAAAGTAAATAACAATATGATATGCAGGTCGGGTTAGGTCGAAGACCGTAACCCGACACATGCTCTGATAACTGTTCACTGTTCACTGATAACTGAAAATTTATATCACCTTTGCCTCTTCCCGCAGCAGTTTTACCAGTTCTGCGGCTTTTGCCTGTGCGGAATCTCCTGCAATCATTTTTCCGGCTTTTCTTGCCGGTGGCAGTTTCAGGGCGGCAATGCCGGATTTGGGAGCAACTGCGGCTGCATCCAGACCAATATCTGCGAGTTTTTTTGTGTCAATCTTCTTTTTTTTGGCTTTCATAATGCCCGGCAGAGAAGCGTAACGGGGTTCGTTAAGTCCCCGCTGTGTGGTGAACAGAACCGGCAGAGGGGCTTCTGTTACAACGGTACCGCCTTCCACTGTGCTGCGGCATCGAATCACGCGGTCTGTGATTTCCTCTTTGATTACCATAGAAATATGGGGAATCTGCAGCAGACCGGCCACAGCCCCGCCCACAATGCCGCTGTCATCATCCACTGCCCGCATTCCCGCTATAATCAGATCATAAGGCATGGTTTTGATCGCGGCAGCCAGTATTTTGGCAATGCCCAGGCTGTCGCAGTTTTCCGCTGCCGGATCATTGATCAGCACAGCATTGTCCGCGCCCATAGCCAGCGCGGTGCGCAGGGCTTCCACTGTCCGGTCATTTCCTGCGGAAAGAACAGTAACGCTTCCGCCCTGTTTCTGCTTAATCTGCAATGCCTCTTCCACAGCAAACTCATCATAGGGATTCATGACCCATTTGAGATTGTCGGTCTGAATGCGCTTTCCGTCAGGGGCAACAGTTATCATGGATTCTGTTGCCGGAACCTGCTTTAACAAAACAATAATTTCCACGTTGCACTCCTTTTTGCAAAATATGTTTTCATATCTTTCAGGGGTTTGTTCCATGCCGGGGAACAGAACCCGGCATACGGAAAACCCGTTTTTGTTTTCTCATAATCAAAACCGGTATAAGATACTAAAAACAGTTATATTTGAAAAAAACAGAAAAGACAAAGGTAAAGGAATTGGCGGGACTTGTCAACAGATTATTGACATCCTTTGGGCAAACTATCTGAAATAACAGGGAGTGCAAAAGCCATGCAAAAAAACCGGGTTTTTGGAAAAACCCGGTTTCTGTTTTTGTTTAAAATATTTAAGGAACAGAATCAGTGAGTTCAGACCGTCTGTGAAAGAAGTGAAAGATCGGATGCCGGATCATCTTTATTTTTTTTCTTTCTTTTCAGTTGTTTCAGGGACGGAGACGCTGTGCCTGCGGACATATAATCCCCTGCTTTCTCCCGGACATCATTGGATTTCCCATTCTGCCCGCCCACCATCCGGGTCAGGTTATCCACCAGTTCTTTCATCTGCCTGGCTCTGTCATTGAGATGTCGGGAAAATGCAGCGGAATCCTCTGCTGTTCCCGCATTGTGCTGGGTCACCAGATCCATTTCCGCAATGGCTTTGTTCACCTGCCGGATTCCCTCTGCCTGATTGTCAGAGGCCGAAGTCATTTCTGCAATAAGATTGCGTATATCCTCTGAACCTTCGGCCACGGATTTGAATACCTGAATGGTTCCTGATGCAATTTTTTCCCCTTCAGCGATCTTTTTCACATTGCCTTCAATCAGGGCTGAGGTGGTGCGTGCGGCCTCTGCGGAACGCAGGGCCAGATTCCGCACTTCACCCGCCACAACCGCAAACCCCGCGCCTGTGTTTCCGGCCCGTGCCGCCTCCACTGCCGCATTCAGGGACAGGAGATTGGTCTGAAATGCAATTTCATCAATGGTTTTGACTATCTTGGAAGTCTCCTTGCTTGCGGCTGTGATTTCCTTCATGGATGTCATAAGATCCGTCATGAAACGGTCGGTATCTTTGATTAAGCGCAGGGCATTTTCTGCTATATCCCTGGTTTTCAAAGCATTATCGGCATTGAGTCTGGTCATGGAGGACATCTCTTCCAAAGAAGCGGAAACCTCCTCAAGGGAAGCGGCCTGCTGCAATGATCTTTCCGCAAGCGCGCTGCTGGCATCGCTCCCCTGCACTGCGGTAAACAGCATATCAGCAGAACAGTCAGACAGACTGCGGATAACCTCTTTCAGGGGCCGGGTGATGGAGCGGAAAATGAAAAATCCTGCCGAAACTCCTGTAAAAACCACAATGCCGAGAAACAGCATCAGGTTCAGCCAGCGGTAATCACGCGTGGCACTGCTGATATCCGCAAGTTCTCCTTTCAGATTGGCTGAAAAATGCTGTGCAAGATCGGAAAGTTTTTCAGCCAGAACATTGCTTTGCTGACCGATGCGGAAGATTTCATCTTCCATATTCTCACCCGGAGGCTGATCTTTTCCATCTGCTTCTTCAAACACAAAATCCGTTTCCGCCCCCATTTTCTGATAGATGTCCAGAGCTGCCGCACTGAAGGTTTCCATTTCCATGCGGATCTGGTCTGTCTGCTGCAAATCTGCGGCTCCGATTCCGCGCAAAGCCATGATCCTCTCCAATGCCGCCTGAACCTCTTCGGCTTTCTCCTGTGCGGATTGTGCCACATTTCCCATGTTGCCGATCATCACCATATCCTGATAATACCGGATCTGATCATCAAACGCGGAAACAGCGGCCCGGCTTTCCACAGAGGCCGCAAACAAATCCTCTGACACATGGGAGAGCCGTTTTTCCGTATTTCCGCCAAGCAGAAATCCCAGTCCGACAGATGCAAAATATCCTGCGGCCAGGATGGCCAGACTCAGCCAGATTTTCTGCGCTATGGTCATTGATTTTTTCATTGCCCCACTCCTTTAAAAACTGAAAGTAACCTTTGCGGCAAACATCCACCAGTAAGGTTCCAGTTCTTTGTTGTCCGCAAGATTGACACCGCCGAATCCGTCATTGTAACTGCCTTCCAGTTTGAATATCCAGTTTTCATTAATATCAAAGCGGGTGGAAAGGGTTGTGGTCTTCAGCCAGGAAGTGAAGGCCATTTCCGGAGGTTTTCTGTCTCCGTCTTTGTCGTCTTTGTCCGGGTAATATTCCGAATAACTCAGCGCAGATTCAAACCAGTCTGTAAAGCGGTAAGCCGCTGAAACATACCATCCCTGACTGGTTATATCCATACCCCGGTTCGGAGCCATTTGCATTTCTCCTGTGAACACAGTGTCAAACTCAAAACTGTCCTCGGAATATTCTGCTGAAACCACCAGATTTTTCCATGTGTATTCACCGGACAGGATATATCCGTATTTATCCTGAAAATCATACGCAGCCTGCATACTGACAGCATTGCCTTCGGGTGTCATTCCGGTCATGTTCCCTTCGGCTGTCAGACCATCAATGCTGTAATAGGAACCTTTCATTTTCAGCCCCGGAAGCGGTGTGTCCCATTGCAGACTGGCAAACCAGGCATAATCTGATTCCATATCTGTCAGTGTGAGAGTGTCTTCCAGTCTGGGACTCAGGGAACGGGTAAAACCCTTGTTCGCATCAAATTCCATTGCCCCGATCTGGAAGTTGTAGGAAAATTTTCCTGCAGCACCTGCGGGTGCAAATCCGTAAAGCCCTGCTCCGCTGAGATTGGAAACACTGTCGCGCCAGACTTCCGGATACACGCTCTGGGGCAGCATGACGCCGGTGCGCAGCATATCCATTTCACGGGTTTCATTGTAAAGTCCGTAGTCAATCTTGATCTTTCCTGCCCGGATTCCCAGCCAGTTCTGCCAGCGAAAATCTCCGTAGGCATAACCCAGAACCACATCATTGTTGCCTGAATCCCCCAGATCGCGGGAAAAAACCTGCAGGGAAACCCGCAACTGATCGGTCAGTTCTGTGCCAAAACTGAGTCCGGTTTCATTGAACTGAAATGTGCCGTCTTCGGTATCAGCCATATAATTGTTGTGATCGCTGAGCAGGTATCCCTGGGAAATGAAACCGTGAATTTCAATGTCTCCGGCTTCAAAGGCATTCACCGGCCCTGCACACAGAGCCAGCAGTATCCATATGATATGCAAAAATGACAGTTTTTTCATTGATATTTCCTCCTGTGTCTGTCTATCTGACAGAAATGATTTTCACTTTGTCCCTGTCTGTTTCACCATAACCCTCAGAGGGAATGTAGGCAATGCTCCCCGCTGTATTGGCAACGTATTCAATGACTTTTTCCGGACTGTTGAAGGACTTCGGCGATTTGGCCTTTCCGGTGAAAATCATCTTTTTCCAGTAGTTCTGATACTGTGCGGCTGTGCTTCCCAGATACTGCTTCAGAAAAGCCTCATGAACCTCTGTCAGCAGCACAAAACTGATCTTCTCTCCGCTGTCCCATTTCACCTTTTCGCCGAGGAAAATGTTTTTGATTTCATCTCTGCTGACCGAATCAGCCGGAAGATCCTTGCTGCCGATGATCAGAATTTCGTCCGCGCCGCTGAGGGGAACAGAAAGCAATATCAGCAGTAAGAAAAAAATTCCGGCAGGCAAAGGGCCATGCCAGCCGTTTCTGACAGTTTCTTTCATCATGTATTCTCCTTTATTTAATAGTGTTCTGTCAAGGTTTAACTGACGGATAAAGTCGCTTCAGTTTTATTCTCGCATCCTTTGTTCTGAACTGCCAGTCCACACCTTTCATATTCCTGTTCCGTTCTTTATACCATTCGGCAGTC
>JBFXEJ010000119.1:0-17512 GCA_050180235.1 Desulfococcaceae bacterium | reverse complement strand
GATATTTTCACTGCCGCAGCGGCGGCATTTTGCTGCAATCATTTTTCTGCTCCTTCGGCAATGGCATGTTGAGAAAAACGGGAGCAGTATAGCATAAGTTTATCAGCATGAAAAGTCCCACTACCAAAAAATGGAGGATAGTTAATTATGGAACAAAGAATAGTTGGTAGCGTTGTAATCGCACTGATTTTTATGGTAAAATTCTCTTGCCTTTCAATTGCAGGTACTAATGATTATTTTCCCGATAGAAGTGGTATTCAATCTCTTTATGATCCTTCAGGTAAAAAAATATTTAGCACTGAACTATCGCCCATGAGCAAGAACTATCTCAATAAATTTGAATTTAAATACCATGGATTAGGAAACTCAGTCGAATTTAATCGCTATGTTGATGATACAGCTATGGGCTATAGTCGGGGATGGTTACCACATCCTGACGAAATAGAATGTGATCCGGAATCGGATAAACATGGTTGTCATGATGAACTTTTCGAATTTTTAATGAAAAAGCCAAATTACCAAGAATTATTGTCATATTGTGATGAAAGAGACTTTTTGACTGTAAAAAAAATCAACCAAGATAATAAATACTATCATGACCGGAAAAATTTAAAAATTGGCGATCAGGTTAGGATTTTTGCATGGTTTCATAATAATGGATCAGAAGGAAGAGATACTAATGATTCTTTTGA
This sequence comes from Desulfococcaceae bacterium, assembly GCA_050180235.1. Taxonomy (GTDB): domain Bacteria; phylum Desulfobacterota; class Desulfobacteria; order Desulfobacterales; family Desulfococcaceae; genus JAABRU01. The sequence continues at coordinate 16,820 of JBFXEJ010000119.1, read as the reverse complement.
TACTGAAGTTTCAATTAATTGGGAAAATTCAGAAAAGGTAGTCGCAACAATATCTTCACGCAACGCAAATCCAAATTCTGTATCTGATATAGTATCCTTCTCTTTTAAGGAGAAATATACTTTTAAACCAATTAACGAAATTAAAGTGCTTGATTATAACTCAAAAGAATTGGATTTCTCTTTAATTAAAAGGTCGGCAAACAGTCAAACTATCAATATTGGTACAGTCAAAGCTCGTTACTCTGATATTAGAAGAGTATATTTTGATTTTGAAGTGATACAGAGATAGATAAAATATTGATATAAAACAAAATGATTCTAACCCGGCGCTCAAGCGGACTCAAAGGGGTTCCGCTATCGCTCCACCCCTTTGAGCCGCTTACCTCTGCGTTAGCCATTTGAACTGGAAAAATAATGAGGAATTTTCCGCATACTATACAATATCAGGGTAGTAAACGTAATTTAGCCCCGGTTATTCTTAAATATTTCCCTAAAAAAGTAAGGCGGATTGTAAAGCCGTTCGCCGGAACTGCGGCGATCAGTATTATGTCTAACTTATTAAAAAAATAAAGACATCCTTTTTAGTGAGTAGGAACAAAATGATTAAAAATGATTTATTGATTGAAAAATTTAAAGTGCAAAAAAGATTATCTGTCGATAGTATTGATATTCATGACTATTTTATAAAAACTCATGAATCAGTAAAGCTGTTGTGCCAAAACTATGGAATATCTTTTAATTATCAAAAATTGCCAAATAAGTTAAGTTGTCAATCCGAGAAAAAAGTTGTCGGGTTTAAAATGCAATAGCACATGGAATACAGACAGAAGCCGTTTAACCAGCCGTTGCACCGGACAGGGCGGACAAGCCGCCCTGCCGGCTAGCTCGTTGTTAGCCTTGCAGAATAAAGAGGAATAAAATGGTCAGATTACAGATAACATCTGATAGGAATGATATAATTCCGGTCATTCAGGACGCTATAGCAGCGAACATGAAACGGACGGAAATCGGATTCCGCAGAACTGAGCAGGAGATACACAGATTTGAAAAAAAATATAATATACCTTCGGACAGGTTTCTCAGCTCATATACAGCGGAAGACTTAGCCGGAGGAGACGAGGATTATATAAGCTGGATGGGGGAACTCAGACTTCGGGAAGCTCTTCTTGAAGAATTGCGGGCATTGCATGAAATCGAATATATTCCTCAAAGACTGTCTGTCTGAAGTTACAGAAGTTGTCAATGATTCTTCCCGGACAGGATTCATTGTATCGTCCGAAGTTCTGTGTGATTTCAGAAGCGAAAAAATCGGTTTTATAAAAGGGAAAATCATTTTTTCTGACGAATCAGCACTTTTTTTCAGGGAATATCTGGACTTACGTTATCATTACGATAAAAAAGCCTACTCATTCCATTATCAGGACAGAAACGCAGGATTACTGTTCCGGTATGACAATGCGCTGCATAAGCCTGCTCTCGGATTTAATGAACATAAACATACCGGAGACAGTATAATACAGACTGATATTCCAAATATAGGCGATATTTTGGAAGAAATCTTAAATGAGTATCTCAGCAGGTAATCATAAAAAGGCTAACCCGTCATTCAAGCGGACGGGCAAAAAGCCGCCCGCCGCTTAATTCAGTGTTAACCATTTGAACTGGAAAAATAATGAGAAATCTTCCGCATACTATATAATATCAGGGTAGTAAACGTAATTTAGCCCCGGTTATTCTTAAATATTTCCCTAAAAAAGTAAGGCGGATTGTAGAACCGTTCGCCGGAACTGCGGCGATCAGTATTATGTCTAACTTATTAAAAAAATAAAGACATCCTTTTTAGTGAGGAGGAACAAAATGATTAAAAATGATTTATTGATTGAAAAATTTAAAGTGCAAAAAAGATTATCTGTCGATAGTATTGATATTCATGACTATTTTAGAAAAACTCATGAATCAGTAAAGCTGTTGTGCCAAAAATATGGAATATCTTTTAATTATCAAAAATTGCCAAATAAGTTAAGTTTTCAATCCGAGAAAAAAGTTGTCGGGTTTAAAATGCAATAGCACATGGGATACAGACAGAAGCCGTTTAACCAGCTTTTCAGTTTTTATGGGAATACTTGGCCCGCAATTATGACATTGAATATTTGATTTTTTCGAAAATCCGAACAATTTCTTATAACCCGGTTCCCAAATGCCTTTGACTGACGGTCAAAGCAATTTCTGTGCAGCAAAAAAACCAAAATTGGATCAGTATATATACATCTTTTCAGGAAACCCGTTTTTTTTCCTGATACACCAAAACTTCCGGCCGGGTAATATAAAAGGTAAAAAAGCTGTTTCATGTATAAGGAGACAGCTTTTTTTGTCAGAAATCTCCGATTTGTTTTTCCGGTTTCTCTCCCATTTCCTGATTCAGACATAGAGGATACCAATTCGCCATTGGTTTGATCCAATATTGTCAGTTTTTCCGGGGTTCAGCGTGTGCAGAAAACCGCTCCGCTTAATTTTTGCACTCCTCCGGATTTGCATTCCGCATTGTATAAAACCAATGGCTACCGGTGTAAAATGAGTTTCTGAAAAAAATATTTGCAGGATTTTTTTTCTGATGCCCGTGAGGCAGAGGTGAACTGTTCCGTCAGGCAGGCTGAATGCCCTAAAACAAAGGCGGTTCATATCGGAAAGAACAGACAGCTTTCCCGGAAAAAGATCGATGACTTTGCTCATCACCCTCATCTGAAAAAGGCGGTGGGGGTCAAAAAGGTGACAGAACAGCTTGAAATAAATACTGCCTTAAATACCGCAGTATTCAAAAATTGGCAGTGGGTCAAACCGGCTGATGATGCGGAAAAGACTATCCCCTCCCCTGAGGGCGGGGGGATGTTGGAAAAAATGTATAACTTCAGGGCAGTTTCCCCATCCCCTGACCCTCCCGCCGGGGGAGGGGAATTTCAGAATCAACTGATTTGACCCGCTATCCAAAAATTCTACGGCCTGTTAAGCTTTTGCAAATCCGTATGATTTTGTCTCACCAGTCAGATCAGGTTTTCTGAGGAGGCCTGTGCAGTCTTTTCCTGTCTCCGCTGGTAATCATGGCATACGCGCTGTGATTGTGAATGGATTCAAAATTTTCAGCACTTACGGAAAACCAGGTGATATTGTCATCCCTGTTCAGGCGTTCTGCAATGTCCCGGACAATGTCTTCCACAAACTTGGGATTTTTATAGCCTTTTTCCGTAACACATTTTTCATCCACCCGTTTCAGCACGGAAAAAACATCGCAGGATGCACAGGATTCCACCAGTTCAATCATATCCTCAATCCAGATGAACTTTTTGAACCGGGTGCTGAGATTCACCTCTCCCCGCTGGTTATGTGCGCCCATATCACTGATCTCTTTGGAGCAGGGGCATACGGATGATACCGGGACAATGACCCGCAGTACCAGATCCGTATTTCCGTCCGGGTCACTGGAGCCGATAAGACTGCAGGTATAGTCCATCAGACCCGGTGAGTCGCTGACCGGTGCTTTTTTTTCAATAAAATAGGGAAAAGTGATTTCCACATGTGCGGAAGCCGCTTCCAGATGGGTTTTCATCTCATCAAAAATCTGGGCAAATTTCTCCAGAGATATTTCCGGACGGAACAGATGAAGCATTTCCACGAAACGGCTCATATGGGTGCCTTTGTATTTGCCGGGCAGATCAACATACATATTGATGGAGGCCACTGTATGCTGGAAACCGTTTTTCCGGTCCAGCACAGTGACAGGATACCGGAGGTTTTTTATTCCCACCTTGTCAATGGGAATATTGCGGGGATCCCGCTGATTCTGAATATCTATCATGGCAAAGGATTCATGCTTTCACTGATGGGTGTCATTTCAGCAGATAATCCGGCCTGACATGGCTGAGGGATCTGAAAATATTCCCCCTGACTTTGCGGTTTGTCCGGTAGAGCTGCTGCAAAAGTTCTTTGATTTCATTCCGTTTTGAAATTCCGGCACTGGGGCATGGATTTGCAAATTCCGGAAAATCACGGGCCGCTGCAAAGCGCCGGATAAGATCTTCATCAGCAAAAGCCAGGGGCCGGATCACCGTGAATTTTCCCTTAAAAAAGGGCTGAACCGGAAGCATGGTGCTGATTTCTCCCGCATAGCACATGTTCAGAAACAGGGTTTCGATAATATCGTCCTGATTATGCCCCAGTGCCAGTTTCCGGCATCCAAGTTCATCCGCAATTTCAAAAAGCCTTTTCCTGCGAAGCCGGGAACAGAGAAAACAGGGATTTTCCCGGTTATGGGAACTGTGGCTCAGAATGCCGTAATCCGTGATTTCTGTCCGCAGTCTGTATCCCATTTCTCCGCAGTACCGCTCCAGTTGCCGGGAAAAACCCTTTTCAAATCCGGGATCTATATAAATGGCAAAGAGTTCGTACCGTATGGGAATGCGTGCCAGACGTTCGTGGAGAAACCACATCAGGGTCAGACTGTCCTTTCCTCCGGAAAGTCCCACCGCGATGCGGTCTCCGTCCGCTATCATCTGATAACGGTGCAGGGCCTGTCCGATAGCCCTGTTCAGGGTTCTGTACAGACTGCCGCAGTGGCTCCCTGACCCCTGTGCCGTATTCCTGCCCGGCCTTTTCCAGGCTTTGTTTTCCTGTCCGGTGCTGTTTTCAGGCATATCCGGTAACAGGTCAGACATTCACATCCCGGGTTTTGTCAAGATACACCTTTCCGGCTGCAATCTCCCGGAGAGAAACCACTATATCCTCGTTTTTGGGAGAACTGACCAGATACTCGGAGCCCTCCCGGATCTGCCGAACCCGTTTTGCCACCATCTGCACCAGAACAAAGCGGTTCGGAACCCGGTTCAGACAGTCTTCCACTGTAATTCGCGCCATAATTTCACTTTTTTCCAGTTATCAGGTTTCAGTTATCAGGTTTCATGGGGCATTACCGGTCTCCAGTCCCCAGTCCCCAATCCCTGTTTTCACAGAATTTCCACCAGTTCATAAGTCCTTTTTCCGCCAGGTGCATTCAGAACAATCTCTGCTCCCGGGACTTTGCTCACGATGGCCTTTCCCAAAGGGGAAGAAACAGAAATGCGGCCGTTTTCAATATTGGATTCATCCGGCCCCACAAGCTGGTATTTCACCCTTTCACCGGTATCAATGTTTTCCAGCAGCACTGTGCATCCGAATACTGCCCGATCTTTGCCCAGTTTGTCCGGATCAATGATATCCGCATTGCTCAGTTTGTATTCCAGTTCACTGATGCGTCCCTCCAGAAAGGCCTGCCGATCTTTTGCTGCATCAAACTCCGCATTTTCAGACAGATCGCCGTGAGCGCGGGCTTCTTCAATTGCCCGGATATTCTGCGGCCGTTCCACACTTTTTAACTGTTCCAGTTCTTTTTTCAGGGCTTCATATCCGACCCTGGTTATAGGTACTCGTTCCAACTCCTTAACTCCTGTTCATCCGGAAATGACCGCCAGTCTGACAGTTATTTCCGGAAATATGCTGAATTTTAGAAAAACAAACCAATGACGATCTGTCCCCGCTGTGAGATGCATCAGATGTGACAGTATTGCAAAAAATTTGACAAAAAAGCATGAAATCCGGGCATGAATGCAAAAAAAGGAATTTTTGCACTCCGGATTTCATGCAAACAGCCATGTTTCCTGATCATAAAAAATGTTACAGATAGTCTCTTGCCAGAATTTCAGCTATCTGCACTGCATTGGTGGCTGCTCCCTTGCGGATATTATCGGCAACAATCCACATATTGATGCCGTTTTTCACAGATTCATCCTGCCGGATGCGGCCCACAAAGGTCAGATCCTGTCCTGCCGCGTCAATGGCAAGGGGATACACATTGTTTGCCGGATCATCCACCACTTTCACACCCGGAGCATTTCGGAGCAGTTCACGGACTTCATCCGCGGAAATATGCTGCACAGTTTCCACATTCACTGACTCTGAATGACTGAAAAACACCGGCACGCGCACAGTGGTGGCAGTAACACCGATGCTGCTGTCCTCCATGATTTTCCGGGTTTCATTTACCATTTTCATTTCTTCTTTGGTATAACCGTTTTCCATAAATTTGTCTATATGGGGCAGACAGTTGAACGCTATCCTGTGCGGATACACCTTTTTTTCCCAGTTCAGAAAATTGATCATGGCACGGGTCTGGTCAAAGAGTTCATGAATGGCCTTTTTCCCGGTTCCGGACACAGCCTGATACGTGGAAACCACAATACGCCGGATGCCGCATTTTTTGTGAATGGGACTGAGCGCAACAACCATCTGAATGGTGGAGCAGTTGGGGTTCGCGATAATCCCTTTTTTGGTATAACCGGCAATGGCATGGGGATTGACTTCGGGAACCACAAGAGGCACATCCGGGTCCATGCGCCACTGACTGGAATTGTCCACCACCACACATCCGTCTTTGGCAGCAATGGGTGCAAATTTCTCACTGGTTCCACCGCCTGCGGAAAAAATGGCAATATCCACGCCTTTGAAAGATTTTTCTGTAAGTTCCTCCACTTCAGTCATATCCCCTCTGAAGCGGAGCTGACGGCCGGCAGATCGCGCGGATGCCAGGAATTTTACTGACTTCAAGGGAAAATTCCGCTCTTCCAGACACGCGATCATCTGGTTGCCAACCGCACCTGTGGCACCGGCCACGGCCACTCTCATTTTTTTCTCAGACATAATGATCTCCCCATGATTATACCTTTTTTCAACATGTTATATAATAAGACAGCGGCTGCGGGGCCGCTTTCTTCCCAAAAGATAAAAACACGAAAACATATTTTCGTGTTTTTCAGCACTTGCACAATAACACAGATTTTGCAGAAATTAAAATCTGAATATGTTCGCTTTGTTTATTTCAACGGAAAGATAACCGGCAACAGAGCCGGATTGGAAACTGCTGTCCGGTTGACCAACAGGTTATGTGTTTTCTGTTAATGCCAGTTAAGGATCAAAAACTCCGGAATCAGTAAAAACAGGATATTATAAAACAGGACTTACCAAATCTGTTTTCTGACTGACTGATTTTAAGTTACTGAATTCAAACCTTAATTCGCATTGTTAATATGAATCAGCCATATCTTTTGCGATTTCTTTAAATTTCTGTTTTAAATCTTCTTTGTATGCTTTACCAACTTCATCAAAGGTTTCAAGTAATTCCGGAAAGGTATTTTTTCCGCCTATAAAATCCCAATATTGTTCACCTACCAGAAAATCGTTTGGAGCGTCCATCATACCGACCTCGGTAAATCTTGAATATGGCTGTGGGTGGTACGGATTATATGGAAATGCAAGATATACATTAACCGCCCTTCTCCTTCGGGCAACCCACTCCAGCAGTTTTGTTTTGCTTTTTTCAAATATATCAATATTAGGTTTAACAGTTTTAATTTCAAAATAATATTCAATATCATCTTTTTTCATATAAAAATCAGCAATATTTCCTGATTTTTGATATTCACCGTTTTTTGAAGATGCGGATAAAATATCCTGTTTTTCTTTTTCAATATTCACCTGCCTTTCCCCATTTCTGAGTTTCGTTACAATGTTATTGATAACAGATTTATGTTCGTTGGAAATTACTCCCCCTACTCCATAATTTCTGAAACATTCATCCGAATTCTCAGCAGCTATTATCGCTGACAAATCTTCATTGCCCAAAAAAGAGTTAATAGTCGGCTATGTATATATTGTTAAACACTATTTTATCAAATCCCTTAAAGCATCTTCAATAGATGTTCTGATAACAGTCTCTATATCAAAATATAATCCTGCTTCAATACCTTTTTTGACAGAATAAATTTCATCATCTGTTAATCTGCGTCTGATTATTTTTTCCGCTTCAATTTGAACCAATTCAATTGGTATTTCAAAAATATTCTTATACTCTCTCATCTCTATTTCTCCCCTGATTTAAATTCCAATATAATATCTTAATTCTTTTATATTTTTTTCTGCACTATATAAATCGCCTATTAATTCTGTTGTTATAAATGTAAATCTATTTTTGTAAGCGGGAAATGTATTGATCACTTTATTAAACTTTTTTGAATCATTTGAAATAACATAAAATTTTACGTTTTCATAGTCAGCTAAAGTCATCATTCTGCCAAAGCCTGACCATATGCCTGTTGACAGTTCAACTTCAAATGCTTTTTCAGGAATCAAATTACTTCCTTTTTCTTTAAACCATAACACATCAATTTTTCTTAATAAATCATAATCAGAAAATTGCATATCAGGACATATTTCTAAAGACGATACCTCAGCTAATATTTTATTATTAAATTTTTTCGACTTGTCAGGACAAAATGTATAATATCCTCTATAATTTCCGATTTCCAATAATCGTCCTTGTATAATTGAATGCAGATTGTCCTCAACAGTTTCAGGAATTATATTTTGAATTATTGGCGATGATAATATATCCCAGTTGTTGATATATTCAGAACAGTCTAAACGAATTCCCTTTCCTTTTAAAACGATTTTCAAATCACTGTCAATAGTTATCTTATATTCTCCATTTCTGTCATGGCTTATTCTGTATAAATTATCAAATAACAATTTGGCAGGAAGAATAATTGTTTTATCAAGAGAGCTACAAATAAAAGCGATATAAGGATTTGGCAAATTTGCCATTTCTTCAATAGTAATATAATTAATGCCATAAAAAAATTTTTTATTACCATATGAAGCAGCTCTAATTAAAACATTGGCCTTACAAATTCTGTAGACGCGAGCTTTAAGAACTTTAAGGGGTTCGATATCGCCTGCCATAATTGAAGCTCTTTGCAAGAATTCTCTTACTAATTTTTCCGTATTTGATATTTTTTTCATTTTATGCAAATATGTTACTGAAAAGTCCATTAAAAGTATTATGTCAAAACTCTTTTATTCAGATATTCTGCCATCAATAATTAATCAATACCGATTGCGTGCATACCCATTTCGTTGGCCTGTACCAGAGTTGTTCCGCTCCCGCAAAACGGGTCAAGCACAATATCACCGGGTTTAAAATATACATCTTTTTTAAAATCATCCATATGTGAATTCAGAAAATATTCAACGAGTTACGGTATGAATTTACCTTTGTACGGATGTAATCTATGGACATGTTTTGTCCTCTCTGATTCTTTGTATTCATCAAAAGAAAGAGACCAGTTTAAATCTTTCCCCAAATGATTTTTCCATGTTTCTTCTTTTGGTTTTAGCTGAGATTCATAATAATTTCTTAAATCTGATATACTTACCAAAGTTCTGCCATTATCCCCACATTTATTTATTCTCCCATATTGAATCAGATATGAAATATTTGAGGCAGTAATGTCTCTTTTCAGAAAATCCGCTGCCCATACACTTGCTTCATCAATTGTCATCAAATCCTGCATAATTATCCTTAAATCATAAAAAAATTCATAGCCACGCATTAAAAGAATTGCGCGAAAAAAATAAAATATCCCTGTTTTCCACAAACTGCATTCCGAATTTTTCCTTGAGCATTTCTATGGTAAAATCACTACAGTCCATTTTTATCCAAAACAGCAGGATTTATCACAGAGGTGGCAGATTAGGAACCTGCCCCTAAAGGACATTCATAAAACTGATTTTATGTGATATTGTCATACACGCGAACCTGAAAAAACCGGCATCGGAGTATTTCAATTAAAATTCAAAAATTCAAAACTTTGTCAGCTTCCTTTATCATCCCGTACAAATCATCCATCCATGCAATTGGACATGTGCCTGATCCCTCCAGACCGTGGGATTTCATGCACACCCCTCAGACATAGAAATCACCATCAAACTGGTTTATCTGATCCATCACATTAAACTGTTCTGTGCCGGACTGTTCAAAAAGCACGCCCCTGCCAAGCATAAAAACACTTATGTCATCGCCTTTTTTTACGCCGACATTGGCAAGTCTCATGGCATTGTAAATCGTTTCTCCGTCATCAGTGGAGATAATGAACAGAATTTTCATTTTCCCTCCTCTGCAATTTTTTCTGAAAGAAAATCTTTCATTCGGTTCCTGTCTGTTGACACATCAGGGGGAATTAACTCCCCGTCAAACAGAACATTTGTAGAACTTCTGAAATTGTATTTTTTTGCCTCTTCAGAATCTGTTGTGTGAATATGCAGATCCAATTTTTCCCCAAACAGTTTTTTCATTTCCTCGGCTACGCCTATAGCCTTTCTGCATGACATTCAATTGGGATTTCCGCTGTGAAAAACAGTCAGTTCAGACATACTTTGTCTCCTTTGCGTGTTGGGGTTTGTTCACGGATTCTGTGCATTGAAAAAAGCAAGAACCGAACTTCCCGCACTGACTTTGTCTCCGATGCGGACATTCAGGTTCACATCGTCAGGAAGATAGACATCCAGCCGTGATCCGAAACAGATAATCCCGAATTTCTGTCCTCTGACCACAGTATCCCCTTCCTGAATCTGGCAGAGAATCCGCCGTGCAATCAGTCCGGCAATCTGAACAAAACAGATTTCTTTTCCGTTTTCCGCAGTCAGCACCACCGCGTTATGCTCATTTTCCGCAGATGCCTTGTCCAGATTTGCAGAAAAGAATTTTCCCGGATGATAAAGTATATCTTTTATTTTTCCGGAATAGGGCACACGGTTGACATGCACATTCAGAACAGACATGAAAACACTGATTTTCAGGCAGGGGCCGTCAATATAAGGATTTGTCTCAATTCTGTCCGCGAAAACCACTTTTCCGTCAGCCGGAGACACCACAGCATTTTCCTTATTTGGGATGATCCGATCCGGATCCCTGAAAAATCCGCAGATACAAACTGTTATCACAAGACATGAAAGTGCTGCCCCGGTAAGTCCCAGAAGGGCAAACACCGCAGTCACAAAAGCTGCGCCAAAGATAAGCGGATATCCGGCTTTTGCAATGGGAAATGCTGCCTGTGCCGGAGGATCAGGCCGGTAAAATCTGTCCATAGGTGGATTCACTCTTTCTGTAAAGGTTCATGAAAAACTGCTGCTCAGTACAGTTTTATACCCAAAGCAATCTGTCCTGTCAATAAAAACTCTGAAAAACGGCCTTTCATTTTGATACGCTTTTACCTATTCCCGCTCCCCTGCTTCAGGCTGTCTGCCAGCACCGTTCCCAGAACAGCCACAGACTCCATATCCAGATAACTGCCTATGCTTTTTCGAAAAAGGACAGAACACTGTGCGGGAAATTCCTCATCCCCGTCATTGAAAATCAGAAGAACCGGTATCCGGGGAAGCGCGCGGAACTGCACGGCAAGGTCACAGGAAAATTTTTTCTCATACAAAATTCCGCCAAATTCGGCACATGCTTTTTTCAAATCATCTGTCCTGCCGGAAAAATGTCCGGCAAGGGATTTTTCCACATCTTTTGCAAAATAACCGGTCAGAGGGCCTGCATCCGGAAATTCCCTGTAGGCTGTCCAATCCCCATGCTCAGGAATCTCATCCGGACAGAGAAGAATATGCTTGAACAGGATAATACATTTGGAATACCCTGCCCGTTTTCCGGCAGGATTGAATATCCCCTCTGGTGAAATCCGGTATGGTTTACCGAAAAAAGGTATGCGCAGGCCGTTTCCCTCTGCCTCTGCGCCAAGAATTCCGGCTTTGCGGCCCAGATTAATTTCTGCAATCCGATCCAGATAAAAACTGCAGTTTTTCTCAAATACCTCATTGACTTCTGTCACGGTACTCTTCTCCCTGCTGTTTAAAAATTTGTTTCATGGTCAACAGACTCAGATCATCCGAATCAGATGTATAACTGTTTTCCTGTTTTTTGCAAGTCTTCTGTTGAAAAATAGTTCATATTATGAAATATCAGAAGGCTGCAAACCATAAATTTTTTCAAAGGAGATAAGGAAATATGCTTGACAATGAATTTGATTCAGTTGATTTTACAGTAAAAACAGACAGTCTGTACCGTGAGGAGGAATATTCGGATATGAATATGGCCACCATCAAAAGGCTGGTTCCGGTCAGACCGGACGGAAAAGAGGACAAAACCCGTGAAGTGCTTTTTCTGGGATATACCCAGATGATGACGCCCGCGGGTTCTTTTCCCATTCAGTGTCCCCTGGAAGCCAAAAATCTCAAAGATGCCATTGCAGAATATCCCAAAGCCATGCGGGAGGCTCTGGAACTGGTTTTTGAGGAACTGAAAAAACAGGAGGCAGAGGCGTCCCGGATTATTGTGCCTGAAGTTCAGTCCGGCGGAAAAATTCTTTTCTGAAAAATTGGCATAAACTTCCAGCTTATGCTGCCATCAGAGTGGCATAAGCTTCCAGCTTGTGCCCCTGACAATTATTTTCTCAAAAAGGAGAGAAACGTGAAAAATTTTTCCGCACCCGGTGCAGACAGGAAAGATGCCCTGCTGAACCATATTTACCGGGTGTATGAAAAAATGGCAGTTCCGGACAATATCGCGTGCAAACGCGGGTGCAGTCAGTGCTGCACCTGCAATGTCACTTTGACAGGACTTGAAGCCATGAGAATAGCGGAATATATTATGGCAGAGGAAAAAACTGAACTGATTGACGCACTGCAGGCCGCATCCGGCAGAAAGCGTTTTCAGTCACGCTTCACCACCAATCAGATGGCTGATTTCTGTATGCAGGGGCAGGAAATTCCGGAAGAGGAAAATGATCCCGCGTGGGGGCCATGTCCTTTGCTGACAAACGGGGAATGCCCGGTTTATCCTGTACGGCCTTTTGGATGCCGGTGTATGGTATCTTCCCGGAACTGCGGAGAAACCGGGTATGCTGATATGAGTGAATTCACGGCTATGGTCAATGAGGTGTTTCTACAGTATATTGAGCATGTGGACACAGGCGGATATTTCGGAAATCTGACCGATATGCTGCTGTATCTGCTGGAAAACCGGAATCTGCAAAATTACCGTGACGGCATACGGGGAAACATGCCGGAAAATCTGATTGCCAACCAGCCCCTGCGCGCACTGATGGTTCCCCCGGAATTCCGGGAGAAAATTCGTCCCCTTCTGCAGGCATTGGAAAATCCGGAATGAATATTGCCCGGCTGATAATGTCTGAACCTCTGATTTAAGTAACTGATGTTACGCAGCATCGTCATACCGGCGAAAGCCGGTATCCAGAACCGGCTGATATTACCGGATTCCGGCTTTCGCCGGAATTATGGGCAAAGCGGATAAATGCCTGATTTTTGGAAAGGCTGCGTAACATCAGTTAAGTAAAGTTACATAAATTTTATACCGATACTTAAAATATTCCGGTTATCCTGTTTCCGTAACTTCCGGACTCCGAAATAAACTTAATATAATTTAAATAAGCCACGAATGACACGAATATGCACGAACTGCACAAAACATAATTCGTGTAATTCGTGCAATTCGTGGCTGTACCATCAAATATTCTGAGTAATGGTATATGGCATAAAATTTTCAGAAAAACCGGATTTTTGAATACCAGAAAATTTTCGGCTGAATACTTAATCACCCAAATCAGAGTTCAGACATTTCCAATTCCCAAATATTCAGTTTGAGAGTTGGAAATTTCTGCAAAAATACAGGACTTATCCTACAGGACAGTTTGGATTTTATTTACAATTTCAATGGGAGTAGGGCCTATGGATCTTATCAAAGAACAGTTGCACCGTTCCCCGAAACTCGGGCTGTATTACCGGGATATCCGTACAGTTTTGCATGAGGAGCGGAAAAAACGGAGACAGTTTTATGAGGATGTGCGGGAAGATCAGAAATCCGAATTTATCAACGGGGAGGTTATTGTGCATTCGCCGGTAAGAATTGAACACAATATCACAGGAAAATTTCTGCTGGAATTGCTGGATATGCATGTCCGTCTGAAAGGACTCGGATTTGCAGGGTATGAGAAAATGATGATTTCCCTGACCCGCAATGACTATGAACCGGATGTATGTTTCTGGAGCAGGGCAAAATCCAAAAAATTCAAACCGAAACAGACACAGTTCCCTGCTCCTGATTTTATTGCGGAAGTGCTTTCTCCGGCAACAGAGGACAATGACCGGACAGTCAAATTTGAGGATTATGCTGCCCACGGCGTGAAGGAATACTGGATCATTGATCCCGCGTCCCGTGTGGTGGAGCAGTATTTTCTTGATAAACATGAGTATCTTCTTCATTTCAAGGCAGATTCGGGAATACTGAAAAGCAACGCAGTGAAAGGTTTTGCAATTCCGGTTGCGGCCCTGTTTGATGAAGCGGAGAATCTTGCTGCCCTGCGTCTGATTTTAAGGACTTGATATATGAATATAAAACAGTGTCTGAAAGAAAAGCGGGAAGACATTCTGCGGATTGCCGGACAGCACGGGGCTTATGACGTGCGCATTTTCGGCTCCGCAGCGCGGGGGGAATCGGATTCGGAAAGTGATGCGGATTTTCTGGTCAGATTTCAGCCCGGAACAACTTTGCTGAAATATGCAGCGCTAGTTCGGAAACTGGAATCACTTCTCGGTTTCAAAGTGGATATTGTCACCGAAGCCAGACTGAGAAAACAGATGCGGGATCAGGTGATGAAAGACGCGGTTCCCTTATGAGTCGATATAATTTCAATGCGGAATGTGCTGGTTCATCAATATTTCGGTATTGATCTGAATATGGTATGGGACACAGTGACAACAGATATTCCGATACTGAAAGAAAATATAAAAAAGATATTGGAAAATGAAGAAAAATCCAGAGACGGTGAACTGTTTTCAGACGGAAAAATCTGAAATGATATGAAAATTATGAAAGGAGTCCGTATGCCGATTCAGACAACCTATGCTTATGCCAAAAAAGAATTGGCGAAACTGTGGGATGACGTGATTTATAATCAGGAAATCGCAATTGTTACAGGACGCGGGGCAGAAAATATTGCCATTGTTCCTGCCTCGGAACTCTCAGGCATTCTTGAAACAAACCATCTTCTGAAATCTTCCAGAAATGCAGAGCGGCTGCTGAATGCTCTGCAAAGAGCAAAAACAGGGAAGGAACCCATCCAGTCGGTGGATGCCCTGAAAAAAGAGGTTGGCTTTGAGTAACTGATGTTACGCCAAATCGTCACTCCGGCGAAAGTCGGTGTCCATAACACTTTGAAAAAAATGGATTCCTGCTTTCGCAGGTATGACGGGAGAGGGAGATTTTTCGGTCATACCGGCGAAAGTCTGTATCCGCAACTCTTTAATATTACTGGATTCCGGCTTTCGCCGGAATGACGGTGAAAAGGGTGGCGTAACATCAGTGAGTAAAAAGAAATCCGGTCTGCCGGAAGACAAATCCAAAAGAGATGCCGTGTTTCATCCGGAATTCCATGAAGATTTGACATACTGGGTAAAAACAGATCGCAAGATTGCTTTGCGGGCATTTACGCTTATTGAGGAAATCATCAGAAATCCGTTCACAGGCATTGGACAGCCGGAGCCTTTGAAATTCAATCTCAGGGGCGCATGGTCCCGGCGCCTGACACAGGAACACCGGATGGTTTACAGTGTAAGTCATAACCGTATTGACTTTATACAATGCAGGTATCATTATGATTGACAGGATTTATTATGCAGGAATTACGCTGTTTATTTTTGAATTGGGAGGTGAATGAAAATGATTACCATTCATGCAAGAGAAAGAGAAAACCGTGTTATTCTCCTGAAAAACGAGTTTGACATGCTTCTTGAGCATCTGGGAAAAATCCATAAAATCAGAATAATCACAGATGATGATGCCGACTGTCTCACAGAACAGGATATGGAAGAGCTGCGGATTGCGGAAGCAGAATTTGAAGCAGGCGAAACAATTTCTTTCGATGATGTCAGAGAAAAATGGCTGAAGGGCGGAAGCATTGATGTATAAAATTGAATTATCAAAGAAAACATTCAGATTTATCAATTCGCTCAGGTCAAAGGATAAAATCAGGATAACGCAGGCATTTGCAAAACTTTGTGAAAATCCGTACCGCAGCGATTCAGACATAAAAAAGCTGAAAGGGCATGACAGTGTTTACCGTCTGAGAACAGGCAATTATCGTTTTTTGTACAAAATTGACGATGATGTTCTGATTATCTTCATGTTTGACGCGGGGCATCGGAAAGATATTTACAGATAGGAGAGGCAATTTCAAAACTCACAGAACCGTCATACCGACGAAAGTCGGTATCCAGAACAGGCTGAAATTATTGGATTCCAGCTTTTGCCGGAATGACGAAGACGGGGTTTTGCAATTGGCTCAGAATAATATGAAATCTGAAAAAGAATTCACCGTTGAACACCTGGTTTTCTGCCACGAAGACACAAAGTTTCATAAAAATTGATATGACGCATACCGAAAGGAAAAAACATGAAAAAAGATAAAAGTTCTGTATCTGATGCCGATTCCTGCAGAAAAATCGGTGAGTTCCGGGACACGCATGATTTGGCTGAGTACCGGGATCAGACAGAGGAAGCTGAATTTGATGTTGATATTCAGTCTGAAAAAAAATATTTTCCCATAGAACTGACGCTTGCCGGGAAAATAAAAGAACTCGCAATGCAGAAAGGCGTGTCATCGGAGACATTGCTCAATCTCTGGGTCAGGGATATGATAGCCGCCTCAAGATAAACGGAAACCGCCATGAACAATTACCAAAAATATGTTCATCTGATAATGTAGCGACTGTGTTAAATGTCAAGCATAATCCGGGTTCCATGCTTCATTTTTTGCGACCATACTGTTAAGGATCACAAGGATCTTTCTCGTACAGGCCGTAACAGCCACCATTTTGTTTTTGCCTTT
>JBFXEJ010000118.1:0-17516 GCA_050180235.1 Desulfococcaceae bacterium | reverse complement strand
AGTGGAAGAACTGACACGTTACCTGACCGGCAATATTCCCAGACCCGGCGTTTTCCGCATCAGCCGGCACCAAACTTTGGCATATGAACTGCAGGCCGGAGCCTTTTTTGAGTCGGAACGGGCCGCCCGATTTCAGGAGGCTTTGCAGGTCAGGGGTTTTCCGGCCTTCATCCGCAGAAACACCGATGAGGGGGGGGAACTCTGGCACCGGGTTTTTGTGGGACCCTATCCTGACAGGGATCAGGCTCTTCAGGTAAAAAAAGAGCTGGATAAGACTTTTGGGGCTGACTGTTTCATTTCCCGGCAGAATTCCTGAAAACAGTGTCCGGACATGGGGAAGCGGATACTGCTTCTGTTTGCTGAACAATAACTTACGTTGACTTTCCTTAAACGGGCTGATAAGATAAGACAATTATGGCACCAGGAAATATTGTGGAATATATAGATCGGCAGAAGATTGTATGCGCGGCTGTGCTGGAGATAAAAAATGAACGGCTGCGTCTTCTGACCGAAAACAACCGTGAAGTCAAACTTTCGGCCGCGCGGCTTTCCCACAGGGGAAAAATGAGCGTCAATCTCTCCGCAGGCAGGGATAAAGCCTCAGATTCTCTGAAAGAACGGGCAAACCGGCGCAAATCCCTGGCCGGGGAGATCGATATCAGGGAACTTTGGGAAGTGCTGAGTCCGGAGCAGGAATGGATTGATCTGCAGACCATGACTGCCTTCTGCTTCCCGGATTCGCCCACAGACGATCACGAATCTGCCGTAATCCGGGCTTTGTTTGCAGATCGCCTGTACTTCCGCTTCAACCAGGATCAGTTTTTTCCCCATACAGAAGAACAGGTGGAGCAGATAAACGCCAAAGCCAGGGAGGAGGCACGTAAGCAGCGTATTACAGAAAACGGGGGAGACTGGATCAAAAGTGTTTTGTCCGGCAAAGATACGGGACTGCTCTCTGCCCATCCCCAATTTACAGAAGAACAGCAGGACTGGATCAGAATTCTGCAGTCTTACTATCTTTTTGAAAAGGAAAGTCCGCAGTGGGAATTGGGCAGGGACATGCTGGCAAGAGCCGGCATCACTGATATTGGGAATCTCTTCCATTTTTTTGTCAAACTCGGTATCTGGAATCCGGATGAAAATATTGATTTGCACCGCTACGGAGTTCCCACCGATTTTCCTGAAAAACTCATGGAATGCATTGCATCCCGGAACCGTTTTTTTGAAATCCGGTCCGCGGGCAGCCGGCGCAGAGATCTGACCGGGCTTCCGATCATTACCATTGACGGTCAGGCCACCCTTGATTTTGACGATGCACTGAGCCTGGAAAGAAAAGAGGATCATTATGTGCTCGGCGTTCATATAGCGGATGTGGGGCATTTTGTGGAAAAAGGAAGTCCTCTGGACAGGGAGGCCGTGCAGCGGGGAAGTTCCATCTATATGCCGGACAGAAAGATCTCCATGCTTCCCCAGTGCCTGGCTGAAGATCAGTGCAGTCTGAAGGCCGGGGAACTCCGTCCGGCCACCAGCACCCTCATAAGGCTGCGGCCATCCGGGGATATTATAAGTTCCGAAATATGTTCCAGTATCATCCGGGTGTCAAGGCAGCTGACCTACCATGAAGTCAACTGCATGGTGGAAGAGGACGGGGATATTGCCATTCTGTATGACATTGCGCGTCAGTTCCGGAAAAGGAGACTCGCGGACAGGGCAGTGCAGATATCCCTGCCGGAAATCAATATCTGGCTGGATGAACGCGGGGAACTGACTGTCACCCGGATTAACCGGGAAAGTCCGGGCAGAATGCTGGTTGCAGAAATCATGATTATGGCCAACTGGCTCAACGCACGGTTTCTTGCGGAAAACCGGCTGCCCGCAATTTTCAGATCCCAGCCCGCCCCGCGGGAACGTCTGTACAAAGAGGACGAAGGCTCTCTTTTTCAGAACTGGATGCAGCGCAAACTCCTCAGCCGTTTTGTTCTGAGCACAGAACCGGAACCCCATTCAGGGCTGGGACTGGATGCCTATGTCACGGTTACATCCCCCATCCGTAAATACTCGGATTTGATTACCCAGCGGCAGATACGTGCCGTATTCGGTTTGGACACTCCCTATTCATCCGGTGAGGTTCAGCAGACCATCCATGCACTGGAATATCCGATGAGCTGTGTCTCAAAACTGCAGAACCGCCGGAAACACTACTGGCTCCTGAAATATCTGGAAGGGAAGACCGGTCAGAAAGAAGAGGCCATTGTGCTGGGAAAACGGAGGAACACCTACCAGGTACTGATGACGGAATATATGATTGAATGCACTATCCCTGCTGCCGGGGGAATGAACCTCAAACCAGAGGATGTGATACAGGTGACAATTCAGCATGTGGATGCCAGAAAAGAAATACTGAATGTATTCATGGGCTGAATGCAGGGAAAAGAAGACAGTTTGCCGCAGTCATCTGCCGGTGGGTGTTATTCAGGAAAACATACGGATACTTTTTGGGGATAACAGTTCACTGACAGAGGGACGCATGTTTGCATCAGTTCTTTTCAGAAGAATTTTTTTTCCTCTTGCAATCATCAGTCTGGGGCTTTATCTGCTGATGGCATGTCAGTGCATATTCCTGATAAAACAGTATATTTATGAATCAGAACATGAGGATGCCATTCGGAGCACCAGGCAGAGTGCAAAACCGGTACCAGGGAATATCGCGGAAACAGCAGATTCCCGGAAAGCGGATGATTCCGGAAAAGCACTGTCCGGGATGGAATATGGAGCCAGAAAACTCCGGAACCGCCTTATCTTATCTTTTTCTGCGGTATATATACTGTTTCTGCTGATATTGGCGGCTCTGCTGAATTATTTTCTGAGATCCCTTAAATATCTGGGAAATATGGCAGAAGAATTCATCCGGAAGGGCAGGGTTTCGGAAAAGCGTTTTGTGGCAGACCGCGGGGAAACCGGTCTTCTTTCCTGGGCCATGTACCGCATGACAGGGCAGATTGAGGAAAACATGCGGAAAATCAAATTCCATGACAGTGAAATCGCAAACCTGATCCGCGCAAATGACCGGGCCAGGGAACGGGCCTATGATCTTGGCAAAATCAATGAAAAACTGGAATGCAGAGTAAGGATGTACCGGGATGCAGAGGAATCACTGCGTCAGAGCGAAGAGCGGTACCGGGCCATGCTGGAAAACATTGAGGAATGCTTTTACGAGGCTGATCTTTTTGGGAATCTGGTTTTTTTCAACGATGCTCTCTGCCGTATGCTGGGATACAGCAAAGAAGAACTCCTGGCCATGAACTTCCGGGACTTTATGGATGAAAACACTGCTGAAAAAGCTTATAAAACATTTAAAAATGCATTTGAGAAAGATATTCCGGCCAAAGGCTTTGAATGGACACTCATCCGCAAAGACGGTTCCCCCTGCTATGTTGAAATCTCTGTTTTTCTCATAAAGGATGAGAACGGAGAGATTCTGGGATTTCGCGGAGTTGCCCGTAATATCAGTGATCTGCTCTACCTGATTTACCATGATCCCCTTACCGGACTTTACAACCGGAAGGCTTTTTTCCAGCGTATGAAAGAAACACTGGCCTATGCCCGCCGGGACAATAATGAGAAGAATATTTTTTATCTGGATCTGGACAGGTTTAAACAGGTCAACGATGTATACGGCCATGATATAGGAGATGAAATTCTCAAGGAGGTGGCAGCGCGCCTGAAAAGCACTCTGCGGGAAACCGACCATATCTGCCGTCTGGGCGGAGATGAATTCACTGTGATCCTGAACAATGCTGCCTGTCCCAACCCCGCGGGAGCAGCCCGGAGGATTATTGAAAGCCTTTCCCGTCCCTATATTGTGAAGGAACACCTGATTGATTTCATAACACCCAGTATCGGTATCAGCGCGTATCCCGGAGATGCCACGGATATTGAAACCCTGGTAAAATGTGCGGATATCGCCATGTATGAGTCCAAAAAAACAAAGGGTTGCTTCACTTTCTACGACAAATCCCTGGAAGAGGCCGGAAAGCCCCAAAAGGAATAAACCGGAATATTTATGATGTTATTGACTTTTTCTGATTTCTGTGGAATTAATAGACAGAAATTTATGTATATGCGGGTGTATTTTTATCCTTATTTGTATATAATTATCTGAAACAACAGCAAATTTTTGGGAGATTCAGAAAATGGCGGACTTTGAGCATCCTCATCATGAAGACATCAGCGAAGAAATGTGGCAGAAGGTTGACAGTATTATTGCGGAACATGCGGGCCTGCCCGGTTCCATTATTGCAGTTTTACGGAAAAGTCAGAATGTTGTCGGTTATCTGCCGAACGAACTGATGGATTATATCAGTCTGGGCATGAATCTGCCCCGCAGCGATGTTTTCGGCGTGGCATCCTTTTATGCCCTTTTTTCCATGAAACCCAAAGGCAGAAATACGGTCAGGGTATGCACCGGAACTGCCTGCTATGTGAAAGGAATCAAGGAGGTCATCAGCCGCATCAGCAACAAATACGATCTGACAGAAGGATGCACCACAGCGGATCGCTGTTTTTCCCTGGAATCAGTCAGATGCCTGGGCGCTTGCGGTCTGGCCCCGGTAATGGTTGTAAGCGGGGATATTTATGGTGCTGTAAAACCGGATACCGTTCTGGATATCCTGGCCCGGTATGAAACCCGATAACCTGAAAACTGGCAATATTTATGAAATTATCTGAGGTTAGGGATATTTTGCGTGCGGAAGTCCTGACAGGCGGTGAGTATATGGACAGATCCGTATTCGGCGGCGGGGGTGCGGATCTGATGGAGGATATCCTGGCAACTGTGGCAAAAGGTGCTGCCCTGCTGACAGGTGTGACTACGGAACAGGTCATCCGTACCGCCAGAATTGCCGAAGTCGGTGCGGTTATATTTGTCAGGGGAAAAAGGCCCGGGCAGAAAGTCCTTGATATGGCAAAATCCTATAACCTGCCGCTTCTGTTCACTGAATATTCCATGTTCGTGGCAAGTGGCCGTCTGTATATGAACGGTCTCAGGGGCCTGGACGGCTCATGGTAGTTCAGTTGCCGGGTTGCGGGTGCCGGGCAGTTCAGTTTTTTTGCATCCTGGCACCTGAACTCCTCGGACCGTCTTACGCAACACCGGCATACCGGGAAAATCCGGTATACAGAAGCAATTGAAATTACTGGAATGATGTTACGCAGATTCGTCATACCGGCAAAGGCCGGTATCCGGAACCTTTTGAAAATACAGGATTCAGGCTTTCGCCGGAATGACGGAAAATACAGCAGGCTGCCGGATTCTGAAGGATTGGCGTAACATCAGTTACCGGATTCCGGCTTATGCCGGAATGATGCCGAAAAAGGCTGCGTAATATGAGTTCCTTAACTCATGATGGCATAATCGATGAAATTACATGAAATACAGCAGGCGCTGGATGCCTGTGTTCTGACCGGGGAAGAACAGTTGGACAGGGATATCCGCACTGCGGGGGCCAGTGATCTGATGAGTGATATTCTGGCCGGAGTCGCTGAAGGATGTGTATTTCTTACAGGGCTGACCACTGTACAGACGATTCGGACAGCAGTGGTATCGGGTGTGAGTGCCGTGGTTTTTGTACGGAACAAAATCCCCCCGCAGGAAGTCATTGAAATGGCAAAGGAGGAAGGCATTCCGCTTTTATCCAGCCCCAGTTCCATGTTTGTATCCTGCGGACGGCTTCATGCCCTGGGACTTACCGGATTAAACGGAGCCAGATGATATGGGCGGGACAATCCTGAACAAAGTTTTTCAGATTAACAAAAAAGACTTTGTTCATGCGGGTGAGGCATCCATCCATGCCAAAAATCTGCTCAAATCCCTCAATATGGATCCGGGCCTGATCCGCCGTTTGTCCATCTGCGGTTATGAGGGAGAGATGAATGTGGTCATGCACGGCGGGGCGGGATATCTGTCCATCTGTATTGAGAAAGATCGGATAGTTCTGGAACTTTCAGATAACGGCCCCGGCATCCCGGATATCGGTCTGGCCATGCAGGAGGGATATTCCACAGCATCCGACAATTTCCGGGAAATGGGTTTTGGCGCGGGCATGGGACTGCCGAACATGAAAAAAAATGCGGATGAATTTGAACTCTCCTCCCGCGCGGGAATGGGCACAAAGGTACGTATGGCATTCTTCCTGAAAAGCAAAGGAGGATAAAGGTGGATAAAATCACGGCGCCCCGGTATGTGCGTTTTGATGAGTCCCTCTGCACAGCCTGCTGTGACTGTGTGCGGAGATGTCCGACCCGCGCGCTGCGTATCCGGAATGCCCGTCCGGTGCTCATGCCTGATCAGTGCATTGGATGCGGGGAATGCATCCGGATATGTTCCGCGGGGGCAGTGTCCGCGTCCACCTGTGAACTGAAACAGTTTGCAGATGATCAGATTTCCGTTGCCATGGTTTCGCCGGTTCTTTATTCCCAGTTTCCCGGAGTTCCGCCTGAAACCGTGCTGCAGGGCATCCGGAGGATGGGATTTACACATACAGTGGACATGTCCTATTTTCTGGAAATGTTTCAGTTTGCCACAGAAGACTTTATCCGGCGAAACCACAAAGAGGAAAAAGCCCCGTGGCCGCTCATATCCCCTGTCTGCCCTGTGGTGGTGCGGCTGATTGCCTATAAATATCCAAGCCTTCTTGCCCATGTGCTGCCGGTTTCCAGACCCGTGACCCTGATGGCGGGAGAAATCAACCGGCTGCTTACAGAACGGTATGAAAACGCCCGGCATCCCTTCCATCTGTATTATATTGTTCCATGTCCCACCAAAATGGAACCCAGCCGGGTATCCTTTCTCAAAAACCGTTCCTATGTGGTCAAAACCCTTGGTTTCAATGATATTTTCGGAGAACTGACCAGGGAGCTTCAAAAAGAGTCACAGACAACCCTTCCCCAGGATTTTTTTGACAATTACGGAGCCACGGTAAGCAGCCTGATATGGGGAATCTCCGGAGGAGAAATAGCAAATCTTCAAATTGAACACACCCTGGCTGTTTCAGGTCTGCAGGAAACCATGTCCTATCTGGAAAAAATTGAAATGGGCATGTTCCGGGATATGGAGTATATTGAGTTCAGAACCTGCCGTGAGGGATGCGTGGGCGGCATTCTTACAGCTATTGACCGGTATCTGGCCAAAAGGGATGTACAGAAAACCATTCTCCAAAACGGCATTGAGAGACGGATTTCCCGCAGCGAATTTCTCCGTTTTTACCAGGAGGGCTGTTTTGTCAAAAAGGCCAGGCCCGCAGATATGCGCCATATTTTCGGCATTCATCAGGAACCGCTGTCTTTGGAAAACATGTCTGAAATCCACCGCATCATGAACCTTATCAACGGAAAAAACTGTGCTGCCTGCGGCGCGCCGGACTGCCGGACCTTTGCCGAGGATGTGGTCAGGGGAACTGCCTCGCTGGAAGACTGCCTGGAACTGCGCGCACGGCAAATATCTCCTATGACTGCCCCCGCCTATGAATACCATCCAACTGAAAAATAAGTACCATCCCATATATTCTGAGGCATAATAAAGGGTTAAGTCCCTGTGCTTACCCCGTTTTCCAGGGCGGCCATATGGTGGGCTGCGACATACCGAAAAATTTGTGAATGGGCACTTATCACAAAAATCAAAAAATAATACCAATTCGCCATTGATTTGATACAGTATCGTCAGTTTTTCCGCTGCTGAGCATGTGCAAAAACCGCTCCGCTTAATTTTTGCACTCCTCCGGATCAGTTCAGACCGGACTGCAGTCTGTATCAGGTCAATGGCGAATCGGTATAATACCAATTCTCCATTGATTTTATGCAATACAGTCACTTGTTTCTGTTTAATTGCAAAATGTTGTATTTTTCAGAAGCTTGCTTTCAGCAGCGATTTGGTATAATAGCCGGTTCTCCATTGATTTTTTCAGAAAATCCCCTTCTGAGGGGGGCAGTGGTGTGTTTCATAAGTATGTTTTCAATGGGAAATTGATATAAAATCAGAAATTTACAAAACAGGGCGGATTTTAGGCAATTTCAGGAAAACAATATCCCAGAAAAGTAGCGCAGGCTTCCGGCTTGTGCCTGTGAACTTAACCGGGATATTTATCTTCAGAAATCAACTTATAACTTCCTGTTTTTGCTGATTCAGAAGTTTTTGACCCTTAATTGGCATTTTTATTTTTATCCCTTTTTCGCTGGAAATTTTTTTCGGAAATATTAAACAGATACAGTATTCAGGAGAAATCATGACGGATTTTAAGACATTCATGCCGGATTTTAAAACAGAAACAGAACTTCAAAACCATCAGTTGAAGGGCCTGAAATGGACAGTGAAACATGCCTATGAAGGCTCGCCGGAATACCGGAAAAAACTGGATCAGTCCGGAGTGAAACCCGGTGATATTAAGACTTTGGAAGATCTGAAAAAACTTCCTTTTACCACAGCAGACGATCTCAGGGACGGGTATCCCTTTCCTCTGCGCTCGGTTCCATTTGAAAAAATTGTGCGGATTCATTCCAGCAGCGGAACTACGGGAAAACGGAAAAATCTATGTTACACACAAAAAGATGTGGATGACTGGGTTCATTTTTTTGCACGGGCTTATGAGATGGCTGGTGTCACTGTTCATGACCGGGTGCAGATCGCTGTGGGTTACGGCGTATGGACTGCGGGATTCGGATTTCAGATGGGGTGTGAAAAACTTGGCGCAATGTCTCTGCCGGTGGGGCCGGGCAATGTGGATATGCAGTGCCAGTTTCTGGAAGATCTGCAGTCCACAGTGCTGTGCTGCACAGCCTCTATGGGACTGCTCATGGCTGAGGAAGTCCGGCGCAGGGGAATGCGGGATCGGATCAGTCTGAAAAAAGTGATTTACGGTTCTGAACGCTCTTCGGTTTCCATGCGCAAAAAGATTTCAGAACTGCTTGGGGGCGCAGAACTCTTTGACATCACCGGTATGACCGAACTCTATGGCCCCGGAACCGGCATTGAATGCCCGGATCATGACTGCATTCATTACTGGGCAGATTACTATATTCTGGAAATCCTTGATCCTGACACCCTGAAGCCGGTTCCGGACGGAAAATGGGGGGAAATGGTTGTCACAACACTGTGCAAAGAGGCGGTTCCCCTGATTCGTTACCGCACCCATGATATTACCCGGATTATTCCCGGCCCATGCACCTGCGGCTCGGTTATGCCCCGGCATTCCCGCCTCAGGGGACGCACCGATGATGTGTTCAAATTCCGGGCTGTAAATATCTATCCCTCCAGCATTGATGCTGTGCTGTCCGAAATTCCGGGCATGGGATCGGAATACCAGATTCATCTTTCCAGAGATGAATCCGAACGCGGCATTATGCGGCTGGTGGCCGAGCGAGCCGAGGATGCGGATGAAATCCTTACAGCGGGACTGACAAAGGAAGTTGTGAACCGCATCAAAAAGAAGATACTGGTTACGCCTGAAGTGGAAATCGTGCCTTACGGAACCCTGCCCCGGTCTGAACGTAAAAGCAGACGGGTGTTTGATAACCGCATAGAGGATTCCATTGTATAAAAATTAAAACAGGCTTCCAGCCTGTTCATGAATAAAGTAAAACAGACTTCCAGCCTGTTCATGAACTGATGTTACGCCAATCCTTCAGAATCCGGCAGTCTGCTGTATTTCCCGTCATTCCGGCAAAAGCCTGAATCCGGTGTTTTCAATATGTTCCGGATACTGACTTCCGTCAGTATGACGATCCGGCGTAAGGTGATTTCCAGAAAAGAATATCCCGCCAAAGTATCAAAAGCTTCCAGCTTTTGCCCTGTGCCTGTGAACTGAACCGGGATATTTATTTTCATAAATCACCTAACATCAGTTATGAATAAAGTAATATCAAATCGCTGTTGATTTTATACAATACTGTCAGTTTTTTTCACCGTTCCAGGATTGCAAAAAACCGCTCCGCTCAATTTTTGAACTCCTCCGGATCAGTCCGGGGCAGAAGTGCAGATTGTATCAGGTCAATGGCGAATCGGTATAAATCCTAAAGTCTTACAAAATTATCCAAGTTGTCAAATTCAGTTATTGGCAGCGGCTGGCATCCGGAATCATTTTTAACTATAGTTCTTTTACCAACTTTTGTCCTCTGCAAACCTGATGGAGGAGTGCAAAAATTAAGCGGAGCGGTTTTTTGCAAAGAGGACAAAAGTTGAGGAAAATACTATAACTGATATTACACATCCAGTTTAAGGCGATTTCTGAAAATAAATATCCCGGTTCAGTTCACAGGCACATGGCAAAAGCTGGAAGCTTTTGATACTTTGGCGGTATATTTTTTTCTGGAAATCACCTAAAGTCTCCTTCATCATCGGATGATCTCAGGCCCAAGCCTGTATGCTGCGCAGCCTCAGTGAAAAGGAATAAAACAGTGAAGATTGAAAAGGCAGAAAAAGAGGATTTGTCTGACATACTGGCCTTACAAAAAACTGCTTACAAAAGTGAAGCGGAAATATATAATGATTTTTCCATACAGCCCCTGCGGCAGACAATGGAAGAAATACAGCAGGAATGGGAGAGTCATACATTTCTGAAAGCGGTTGATGAAGATGGCGGTATTATCGGTTCTGTCAGGGCTGTGGCAAAAGCTGGCGTATGCTTTATCGGAAAACTGACTGTGCATCCCGGATTTCAGAATAAAGGAATCGGAAAATCGCTGATGTCAGCCATTGAAAATCAGTTTAAGGATTCAGATTTTTTTGAACTGTTCACTGGCAGCAAAAGCAGTAAGAATATCTCTTTATACGAAAAAATGGGATATTCCCCTGTCAGGAATGAGAAAATAAGAGGGGATTTCGGGCTGGTTTATTTAAGAAAGAAAAATCCGAAATGCGGGCATGGTCAGTTCCCGGAATCCTGATTCCCGAAAAAAACAGCAGAGAAAGAAAAAACAATGATTTATTTCAGATGGAATGATAAATACAGCATCGGCATTGAGGAAATTGATGCCCAGCACCGTCAATTGGTGCAGATGGTCAATGAGTTATATGAAGCCATGTATGCAGGCCAGGGACGGGAGGCTTTGGGAAAAGTGCTGAGCAGCCTGATACTTTATACGCAGACCCATTTTCAGACCGAAGAGCGGTTTATGAAACTCCATGACTATCCGGGTTATGACGGGCATAAACAGATTCATGAAAAAATGGCTGCCAAAGTCCTGGATTTGCAGAATGCCTTTCACAGGGGGGAAGTCTCCAATCCGGTTCAGATCAGCAATTTCTTAAAGGCATGGCTGGTGAAACACATTCTGAAAACAGACAGAAAATATGCTGATTTTTATCAGCAGAAAAAAAAGACGGCGGTCAATTTCTGACAGCAGCGGGAGCGGATATTGAAAAGCGTGGGATTATTTGTCAAGGTGGATGAGGAAGCCTGCAGAAAAGCTGATGAATTCGAATCATGGCTCAGCGCAAAACAAATCCGCGTCATCCGAAAGAAAAGTCTTTTGCCCAGCCGCAGAAGCAGTGAGTCACAGCAGCCGACTGCTCCCAATGATTTGTTCTGCGTTTTTGTATTGGGAGGGGACGGCACTTTTCTCAGCGCGGCCCGGTGGATCGGAGAGCATAATACCCCGATTCTGGGTGTCAAATTCGGGGAAGTGGGATTTCTGGCCGAACTCACGGAAGATGTGATGTTTTCCGCTGCTGATGCCATTCTCAACAGCGAATTCAGCACGGTTGAGCGTATGCGTCTGCTGGTGACAGTTCTGCGGGAGGGAAAGGAAATTGCATCTGAACCGGTTCTCAATGACATTGTCATCAACAAGGGCGCATTGGCACGGCTGGCAAGGATTGAAACATGGATTGATGATCAGTATCTGACAACATACCGCGCGGATGGACTGATTGTTGCAACTCCAACCGGATCAACAGCCTATTCCCTGGCTGCGGGCGGACCTGTAATTCATCCCTCGGTTCCGGCCATTCTCATGACGCCCATCTGCCCTTTTACACTGACCAACCGGCCCCTGATTGTTCCGGATTCTGCCTGTGTGAAAATCCGGCTGGTGCGCAAATCCTCAGACATCATGCTGACCTTTGACGGTCAGACCGGAATGGAAATTACAGAGAAAGATACAATCATTGTGCGCAAAAGTCCCCATCCGGTTCATATGATTGTCATGCCGGAACGCCATTATTTTGAAGTGCTGAAAACCAAACTGAGATGGAGCGGGGGGCGGATATGAACAAAAAGCAGCACAGGCTTCCAGCTTGTGTGCAGCTTATGCACAAGCTGGAAGCTTGTTCTGCGTTGATTACGTTTTGATATATGGACAAAATTTTTCCTGACAACTGGAATGAAATTGAAGTTCCCGCAGATATTCTCTGGGATTACCGGCAGGCTCCCAAAGATATTCTCTGGAGGCTCCAGAGAATCGCGGATTTTTTTCCGACTTACGGCACGGACAGAAAAACAGTGCGTTTTCTGTTTGCATACAGGGATCTTCTGAAAATTGAAAAAGGCAGATACAGGCTGATAGAACTATATGAAGAAGTATGGCGCAATAAAACCGGTGAGAGGAATTGAGGACAACAGGATACTGACACACTGGCAAAAAGAATTTCTGCGGGCTTTTGCCGGTTCGGATCTGAAAAATGTGTTCAGACTTTCAGGCGGCACCGCTCTGAGTGCATTTTATACTGAACACCGTCTGTCATCTGATCTTGATTTTTTTTCTTACGAAACCGTACCGTCCCATCTGATTGAATATTTTCTGAATCATCTTGATTTTGCTGATAAAACAGAAATGCAAAAGGCATATGACAGAAGAATATACACCATACATGTCACGGACGGAAGCCGGATAAAAACGGAATTCACCCACTATCCGCTGAAAAACATTTTTCCCTTTGAACTGCCTGACAATATTCCCATTGACAGTTTTGCAGACCTTGCGGTAAACAAATTATGCGCGCTGGTAGACAGAACAGATATAAAAGATTATGCTGATATATATGCGGTATGCAGAAACAGACCCGGTTTTTTGGAACTGATTCTTGATTTTGCTGAGAAAAAATGTCAAATTCACGGGCTGCGGCATATCGTCAAATGCAGACTTCTCCAGATTCCGGAAGGATTTGAAGAACTGTATCTGAAAAAGGAATTTGACAGGAAAGACATGGAATCCTTCTTTCGATCTTTTGTGAAACAACTGGCGGAAAAAGATGTGAATGCTCAGGAAGTCTGATTTTCCTTCTCCTGTCTCAGCGCAGGAAGGAAAATAAACACAATTATGAAAGCGGGATGCGAAAGCAGATTTTTGCACTCCGGTTTTGAGGCAAAGGGACAAATATCAAAGTATTATGAATGAGTGCATAAACAATACCGATGATTCTCCCCTGATTCTTATCGCAGATGATGATATGGTCATGCATTCCATATTCAAATATCATCTGAAAAAAGCCGGTTTTGAAACCGCTGCAGTGACAAACGGCAAAGATGCTCTGGAAGCCATGTCTGAAAAAACCGCTGTGGTACTGATGGATCTGCATATGCCTGTCATGGACGGGATTACCTGCCTGCGCGGCATCCGTCAGCGTTTTGAGCATGTTTCTGTGATTATGATCACAGCCAGCGATAATGTTTCAGACGCTGTGGAAGCCATGAAATACGGCGCATCCGATTACCTGATCAAGCCGGTGAAACCTGTGGAACTCGTTGCCCTGGTTGAAAAAAATGTAAAAAACTGGACACGGAGCCGCCGTTTCCGGCAGATGGAAAACGAACTGGCCAGGGCGCGTGAAACAGAACTGTCCATCTCCTCAAAGATTCAGCAAACCCTGCTGATGGGCATTCCCCCGCGGGATATTTCCGGACTCCGGATATCGCATCTCTCTGTTCCATCCCGGAAAGTGGATGGCGATTTTTTTGATTTTTACAAAATCAGCCAAAGCTGTCTTGACATCATGGTCGGTGATGTAATGGGAAAGGGTGTGGCCGCAGCCCTGCTCGGAGCTGCTGTGAAAAGCCATTTCCTGCGGGCAATAAACGGACTGCTGCTGTCCAATGAATGCAGAAAACATCCTGAACCTGCTGAGATTGTTGACTGGGCAAATTCTGAAATGATATATCATCTCAAAGAAATAGAATCCTTTGTCACTCTCTGCTATGCACGCCTTGATCTGAAAAAATTCTGCATGGATTTTGTGGACTGCGGTCATGTGAGGACAATCCATTTTCACTCCGGTACGGGAAATGTCCGTATGCTGGAAGGAATAAACATCCCTCTGGGAATATCGGATCCGGATCCCTTTGAGCAGGTGTCTGTTCCCTTTGAGCCCGGTGATTTGTTTTTTTTCTGTTCAGACGGTCTTACGGAAGCGGAAAATCCCGAAGGAGAACTCTATGGAGAGGAACGTCTTGCTGATTTCATCAGGAAAAATGCACAAAAACCTCCGGATCAGCTTATTTCCGCTGTCCGGGAGGACATAATCAGTTTTTCCGGCACGGTTGTATTCAAAGATGATTTCACCTGTGTGGCTGTTTCCATTGACAAAACCTGATAACCCTTCAATAATTCCATAAAACTGTACGGTATGAAAGATAAAAAAATAAAAATTGTGATTGGCAGTGATCTGGAAGATGTGCGCATGGCAGACATAATTGCAGAGCGGCTTTGCAATTATGCAGGAATTCCGCAGGACATATGTTCCGAGATCAGGCTTTGCATGGCAGAGGCTGTCAATAACAGCATTATCCATGCCTATGACCGGAAAAGCGGAAAGGAAGTGGAAATTTCCTTCTGTTTTTGTCCGGACAGGCTTATGCTTCATGTCTGTGATACCGGTACCCCTATGAGCCTTGATTTGTATGATCTGCCCTGCAACCAGTCCCAAAATCAGGAAAATACGGATATTCCCGCAGGCGGAAGAGGATTTGAAATCATCAAAAAAATTATGGATACAGTGGATTATGTGAAAAAAAATCAGAAAAACTGTCTGATTATGACCAAAATACTGAAGAGGTGACAATGGCATTGTTGGAAAAACAGCAGGTGGGAGATGTGCTGGTGGTTACTGTGCGTGAAAACCGTCTGGATGCGGCTGTAAGCAGGATATTCAGGGAAGAAATGGCACATTTCATTGAACAGGAGGGACAGTTGCGCATTGTCCTGAATCTTTCCCGTGTGGCATTCATGGACAGCAGCGGCATGGGAGCCATCATTTCAGTACTGAAACTAATCCATCCCAAAGGCGGTTTTGTCCTCTGCGGTGTGGGAGAGATGGTCTCAAAAATTTTCAGACTGACACGTATGCACAAGGTGTTCAGACAGTACGAAAACTGTGAGGAGGCAGTGGCCGCTCTTTCTGCGGAAAGCAAAGCAACTGCCAGTCACTGACACATTTTGGAGGAGGGCGTATGCCGTTATCATGTGAACAGGCTGCAAACAGTCCGGCGTTCCCGGTGTTCCGGTACAAAGAACTGCTGAAAAAAATGGATGAAACAGATGATTCCGGAGTCATTTACCCTGAATCAGACGGAGAGCCCATGGGAGAAACACAGATTCATGTCATCGCCATCATACATCTGTATCTGGCTTTGGAGCATTTTTTCCGTACCAGACCTGATGTTTACACTGTTGCGGATATGCTTATGTATTATGAAAAGGGAAATCCGAAGGCATTCAAAGTGCCGGATGTGATGGTGGTCAAAGGTGTGGAAAAGCACATGCGCCGGATTTTCAGGGTATGGGAGGAAAAGGCCGGGCCATGCGTGATATTTGAAATCACGTCAAAATCCACAGCAGACGGGGATATTTCCAAAACCGGACTGTATGCATCTCTGGGTGTGCGGGAATATTTTCTTTTTGATCCTCTGGAGGAATATCTGGAAAGCAGTTTCCAGGGATTCCGTCTGGACGGGATCATGTACAGTCCCATAGCACCGGAAAAGGACGGCAGTTTTTTCAGCAGGGAACTGGGACTTTTTCTGAAACGGGAGGGGCATCTGCTCCGGGCGGTTGATCCGGAAACAGGCCGTGCGGTTCCCTCTTTTAACGAGGCCATTTACATGGCCGGGGAAGAGGCACAGCGTGCGGACAAAGCTGAAAGACGTGCCGAAGAGGAAGCTCGGCGTGCTGAGGAAGAGGCGCGGCGGGCCGAGGAAGAGGCTCGGCATGCCGAGGAAGAGACACAGCGTGCCGAGGAAGAGGCGCGGAAATCCGCCCGTATGGCCGCAAAACTTCGGGAAATGGGGATTGATCCGGATTTGGTGTAAAGCAGAACAGACTTCCGGTCTGCTCATACCTCACACTGAAAACTGAAAGACTGGCCTGCTTTTATCAATGTCCCGTACTTTCCGTTCGGGAATCCGTAACAGAAAATATGAGATAAGCGCATGAATGATTTCTATTTTTTGCCATATGAAGATCGGAAACCGCCCGAACCTCTTCCCCATTCCCTTTCCATAGAAATGCTGTGGCAGTTTCTTGCGGTTGTTAATCTGTGCATCGGTCTGTGGTATATTGTCTGGCGCTGGCAGTATTCTTTGAATTATGAGGCTCTTTGGTTTGCCATTCCCCTGGCGCTGGCTGAAACTCTGGCCCTTTTCGGTATGGTACTGTTCACTCTGAATCTTTGGATGGTGAAGGATTATCAGCAAACCCCGCCCCCGGCAGTAGAGGAATGTATTCATACCCCGCATGAATTTCTGCCGGAAAAAATATCAGTGGATATTTTTTCCCCACTTACAATGAAGATCCTGAACTGGTGCGTCTGAGTATCCGGGATGCCAAAAAAATCACCTATCCCCATCCTGCTGATATCCGCATTCATGTGCTGGATGACGGCAGAAGACCGGCCATGAAAGCCCTTGCAGATCAGGAAGGTGTGAATTACATCACGCGTGACAGCAATATCGGCTTCAATGCCGGAAATCTGCAGAATGCCATGAAGCAGACAGACGGTGATTTTATTCTGATCTGTGACGCTGATAAACATCAACCGTTTCGGTTCTTACGGACTGTTCGGATCATCAGTTATGCGCATTGCATTCAGACAGCCGCCTTCCCTGTTTGCAGGGATGAAATCATTAGACCTCCTGCAAAACTGAAAAATTCAGACGGAATTCTGTATGAAAGCTCTCCGGCTTTTTTCTTTTGACTTATGCGGCGTTCTGCAGCAGTCTTTTCTCTGTTTTCATATTCACAATTCCGGCAGTAATGTTCATTTTTATATTATGACCTTTGCATCTGTTTCTGTAAATATCTGATATTATTTTGAATATTTTTATTTCTCTTATGACATTTTCCACCTTTATGCGTTTTTTTGAAAGACTGCGGTTAAATGCCTTCTGTTCTCCGGTCAGATGACCGTCTTTGGGCTTTTTATAAGGAATTTCAGCATTTTTTCTGATTTTGTGTATTCCCCGGCAACCGCTGTCCCCTTTTTCCGGAACACCCGGAAATTTATGCCTGTTCTTTTTGCCTTTGTATATGCTGAA
>JBFXEJ010000117.1:0-17727 GCA_050180235.1 Desulfococcaceae bacterium | reverse complement strand
GTAAGGTGATCTGTCATTATAAAAAATCCCACTGCCGAAAATTTATGGCTGTCTGTTTATAAATCAGGATTAAGGGGCAAGAATCTGATTCACCCGATCCTCGATGATGGATGTTGCTGAAAGATGGGGAAGCAGGGAGCTTCCGGTATAGCGGTAAGTCAATCCCTGCAGCATCTGGGGAATCAGCGTCTGCGTAAAATAACCTTCGCTCAGCATGACCGGCACAATCAGCACATCACCTTCTGCCATAGCTGCGGATACCGTGTCGGCAAGCGGCGGATCCCCCATTGCCACAAAGGCATGGCGTGCATCTTTCAGCCCCATAAGCGTTTTGACCTGAGCTGCCAGAGAGGTGAAAGTCTCATCCCATTTTTCTTTGAACTCCGG
Organism: Desulfococcaceae bacterium; assembly: GCA_050180235.1. GTDB lineage: Bacteria > Desulfobacterota > Desulfobacteria > Desulfobacterales > Desulfococcaceae > JAABRU01. The sequence continues at coordinate 17,340 of JBFXEJ010000117.1, read as the reverse complement.
CGCATCCCAGCCATGTCCGGCCAATACAGCGATTTCCTTTTCCGGGGACTGACTCAGCGTGGCAAGATGTTCTGCCAGAACAGCCGCGACAGCAGGATGATCATCAAGGGCTGCTGTCAGAACAATTTCTGCACTGGTTTGAATGGGAACCAGTTCCGGTTCTTCGCCGGATTCACTGCCCGGATGGGCGCTTTCCGCATCGGTTTCCGGCAAAGTGTCCCGCAGTCCCAGCACATAGCGGATTTCTTCAATATGGTTGGAATAGGTGGAGATGAACAGGGGAACCGCAATGATTCTGTTTACGCCCTGTGTTTCCAAAACAGAAACAGCGGCTGCAATATCCTGTTCATGGTATTCCAGAAAACCCAATGCCACAGGATACGGCAGATTGACCTTTTCCACAGCATTTATCACATCCGCATTCCACTGTGCTTCATCAGAACCGTGTGCAATGACCAGTACACCGACCGTTTCCCGTGACGGCAGCATGGCGGCAAAGTCTGCGGCTTCGGAAATTGCATCTGCGGCCACCCGCTCTGCTGTGGTAGTTTCCGCAAGCAGGGTGGGCCACCACATGGCATCAGGATAATTTATCAGTTCGGCAAATTCATTGTCCCCATAGCGCATATGCCAGTGAACCAGACTGTCTGCCCCATCAGAATGAACCGCGAGCAGAACAAGATGATGATAACCCGGACATTCTGTAACAGACTCGAATTTATGCCATTCCAGTTCATAGGAATTCCATGATGCGGTTTCCGTGCCTGCTGACACGTACTGACAGTTTGCCAGCACACTGCCATCTGCCGCAAGGTAGTTTATGCTGTCCTGCTTTATTTCCATGCTGCTGAAATCCGTGCGGTACATGGATGCCATGAAGTTTCTGATATCATCCGAACCATAACCGTCTGCTGCGGCTGCCACTGTTTCATAGGCAGTTGTCATGGCAGAATTGTCCAGATAGGAATGCCAGCTTCGCCAGTTTCCTTCCCATCCCGCAAAAACTGCCAGAGAATCAGCCAGATTATCTGTTTCCAGCGATATTTTTTCCACGGTGAACCTGTTTTCAAGGGGCAGGGGCCTGAGATAATTTTCCATGGCATCTTTTTTTGCCGCCTTGAATGCAGCTTTGTCTGCATCAGAACCGCTGTTTTTGGCCGCTGTGCGCAAGGTAAAGAAATTTTCAGGAAACAGAGCCGCATTTGCTGACACTTTCCACGCATTCACCCCATCTGCTGAAACAAAGTAAAACACCGCATCCGCAAGGGTCAGGGAATTGGGATCAGAAGCCTCCAGATGGATTCTTACATTGTCAATGTCCCATCCCATGCTGTCAACAAACAGTTCCTCGGCTCCGTCCGTGCTCCATTTTGTGACAATGCGGATCTCATTGACCGGAATGCCGTTTGGATAATATGTCCGGAAATTTTGATTTGCCTGCAGGGCCTGTGCGGAACGGAAGGCCAGTCTCTGACAGAGACACTGTTCCACAATGCCGGTGGGAGACACTTCGGTAAAAGTGGTCGCACCCTGCTCATAGGTATAGGTTGTCACAACTCCATCTTGGCTAACATTCAGTGTGTCTGCGGTGATGCTCTCCTGTGCATTTTCGGTGATATTGTCATCATCATCGTCATCACTGTTGCAGCCGGTGAAGGCAAAGAGAGAAAGCAGTATAAGAATGAGAAGGCAGGGGAAAATCTTCCCTTGTTTTCCCGTGTTTTTCCTGTCATCAGAAACAGAATATTTTGAAATTTTCATGTCAAGTTCCTTTCAGATAAAAAAATTGTATGAGATTGCAGTATGCTGTCAGCCTTGAATCTGTGCGCTTCAAAAACCGGATTTTTCCAAAAAATCCGGTTTTTTTGTACACGTCAACGCATAAAATGAAAGTTGGCAACGCAATAATATGACTGTGCAAAAAACCGCTTTGCTTAATTTTTGGGTAGTGGTGCAAATCTGTTGATCCAAAAATTCCCCTCCCCCGGTGGGAGGGGTCAGGGGAGGGGGATAATCAGTGATGTTTTCACCCTCCCCCTGCCCCTCCCTCAAGGGAGGGGAGACCTTATCAACGGATTTGACCCACTACCAATTTTTGCACTCCTCCGCATCAGACTGCAAAAAACCGCTTTGCTTAATTTTTGCACTCCTCTGAACTGTATGCTGTGACAGAACGGTTTCTGCAACCGTTCTGTTTTGGCATCAAAATTCAACGGCAAGCTGCGCGGTCAGTGCATCTGTTTCGTCATCGTTTTCAAATTCATCATGGCGGTATTCCAGACCAAGAGAGGTTTTCTCCAGTATGCCCACACTGACAAGCCCCATATAACGGTTTTCCGGGAAAAACTCCTCACCGTTCTCTGTCCCCTGCCATGCCAGTCCCAGAGTGGTTTCTTTGCCAATTATCTCAAAAGTATAACCTATCTCCGCATTCCATGCGCTTATCTCTTCCCCTTTGAAAACAGGCCCCAGTTCCATTGCTTCAAGCGCGCCCGGCACCACTTCCGACAAATTCCATTCCGGTTCATCCAGCATGGTCATATATTCTCCGATAATGCTCAGCGGCCCGAGATTGAAAATGGAATATGCCACAAAACCGGGTACATAATCCCGAAAGGAAAAAGCAAAGCCCATGGTTTCGGCATTTTCTGCTTCTTCTGCGATAATATCTTCACAGCCGCCTGACTCATGCAGACTGTTGATGTATCCCACCCCAATATCCATGCTGAACGCATCTTTTTCCAGACTGTAACCCAATGCAGCGCCGTAATTGTCCATATGGCTGTCTTCCCCGTCTTCATCCACATCTCCGTTGAAAACATAGGCCGCAGCATAAAAACCTCCTGCTGTGAAACCGATTTCAGCCGCAGATTCCCGTGTTTCCCCCAATTCCAGTGTAAGGGGATCGGAAATCATGTTGGATTCGAATTTGCCGAAAGGCACATATATTTTTCCCACTTTGAGATACAGGGGCAGGACATCGCCGCCATCAAGCAGGATAAATCCCTCATCCACAACAACATCCTCATCATCTTCATACAGAAAGAGCATACTGCCTTTGACATGCTTTGCAATGTCAATGTCAATGCCCAGTTCCACTGTTGACAGGGAAAGATCGCTGCTGTCTTCCCCGTCTGCATCCGGATCGGCAAATTCTTTTTCTTCATAAACTGCCTCAGCCTCAATAACACCGCTGAAACTGACACGGTTTGCCCAGCTCTCCGGCAGTATTTTTTCTTTCAGTTCATCCCCAATCCGGTCTATGGCCCCTGTTGATTCATCGCGTGTTTTTTCTTCGGCAAGTGCCGAAAATGAAAACAGAAAACTGCACACCAGCAGCACCAGAGCCGCTTTGCTGACTTTTTTCACTGATTCTTCCTCCTCATGAATAAAATTTAAGAGTTCAAATAAAATTTGGATAGACAAAAAAATAAAGCCTTAAAAAACGGAGCGTTTTCTGCACTCCGTTATTTCTTCCGCAATCCTGAGGGAGTTGAACCCCTCATGATTTTAGGCGAAAATGTTCATAGAAACCGGATTTTTTGGAAAAATCCGGTTTCTGAAAATCATTAAAGCCCTCAGGAGTTGTCTTATTCCGGTTTCTGATATACGTTGTAATGCCAGACGGAAAATCCGATCAGAGCGATACCTGCCCATGTATGCATCTGCCGGCTGGAATATCCTTTTTCCGCTCCGGTAAACACAAGCGCTGCAAGGGAAAGTGTCATGCCTGCTTTTGCAAGGAATTTGACGTCCGCATTTTTCATTTTATTCCTCAGCCCCTTCTTTCTGGCGCACTTCAGCCTGAACATCCTCGAATTTTTCCTTGAGTTCGTTCACACCGCCCTGAACCATGCCATACAGTTTTATTGCACCTTTCATGACAGCCTTCTGCACTCCTTCATTGGTGACAAAAACCGCAGCTATTGCGCCTATGGCCATGCCTTTCCAAAACTGCTGGCTTTGATAAAACATGGCAGGCTCTTCATACACCGTCTGATAATTATACGCATTCTGGTAATCATACGCATTCTGATAATCATACGCATTCTGGTAAAATCCCGGATTCATTCCGGATTGAAAAAGATGAGCGGGACCGGAATAATATTCATTATAATCAGTCATTTTTTGACTCCTCCTGTTTTGATTCTTCCTTTGCCGTGCTTTTCACTTTTTCAGAACCTGATTTTCCGCCGGAATTGAGCAGATAAACCACTGAACTGGCAGCCGCAGCCATCACCACCACGGACAAAAACCCGCCGCTGACTGCCGATGCCGCCGCAGCTCCCGCCGCCGTTGCCACACCGGCTCCGGCTCCTTTTGCAATGCTGTTGCTCACAGCCTGCTCCATTGTCATTTCATTTTTCCGGACTTTGTGAAGATTCACGCCCAGAGCCGCAGAACCGCCCACAACTGTTCCAAGAATCCCCGCGTTGAGAATATATCTGGAACTCAGCAGAGTCGGAGAGGCATTCGGATGTTTATAAACCGGATAGGTATACATTATACTGTTTTCCTTTCATTTATTCAGATTTGAAGGCTTTTGACAGCAGCAGTGCGCCTACTGCTCCCAAGGCTATGCCTGTCCAGAACCGGGTGTTTTGAAAGTCAATACCCAAAAAGCTGCTGACGGCACTTATATCACCGGGTGTCACCTGACCCGAAGCCAGACGTCCCATCATATCAGATACATGAGCCGGGCCGAACTGCTGATGCCCTCCGCAGGAACAATGGCTCTGTCCCTGTTTCGGATAACCGCTTCCCATGCCCGGATGATGCGCACCCGGATGTCCCATATTCATCGGCCCGGGAGCCGGAGCCTGCTGCATACCGGGATGGGGCTGACCTGCATATCCCATTGCGGGGCCGGGGTGATGAGATGCCGGATGTCCCGTGTACATCGGCCCGGGAGCCGGAGCCTGCTGCATACCGGGATGAGGCTGACCTGCATATCCCATTGCGGGACCGGGATGATGTGCAGCCGGATGATGTCCTGTGTTTGCCGGCCCGTGAACCGGAGCCTGCTGCATACCCGGATGTGGAGCGCCTGCATATCCCATTGTGGGACCAGGGTGATGTGCTGCCGGATGATGTCCCGTGTTTGTCGGCCCGTGAATCGGAGACTGCTGCATACCGGGATGGGGCTGACCTGCATATCCCATTGTCTGTCCCGAGTGACCGCTGCTTTCAGAACCATGATGACCTTCTGCCTGCATATCCGCACAGGATGCCTGCCCCGTATATCCGGAAGAAGGCCCCATATTCATCTGTCCCTCATAAGCATTTCCCATGTTCTGCTGAAATTCTCCTGATGCAGGAATTCCCTGATTTTTCTGAGGTTCCTGCGGCATTCCCTTTTCCTGTTCCATAAACAATCTTTTCTCCTTTAATTAAGTCTGTTAAATAACCTTCCATAATAAATTTTAATGTACAGGCTGTTCAAGTGTCAGTGTTCAGTATTTTGTTCCCTGAAACCTGACACCTTTTCTGATACACAAAATCTTCCATCAGTCTCTAAGACTGCGAAACACCGGAATCCGGTTTTTCGCCTTTTTTTGCCAGTTCTTCCATATCTGTCTGATAAAAAAGCAGTTTTGCAGAATTTCCCACTACGCCCACTGTGATAAGATTGTGAAACAAAGCCCCTGTCATGGGCGAAAGCCGTCCGAATGCGGCCAGCACCACTCCGGCCAGATTCAGTCCCACAGAAATGGCATAATTCTGCCAAATCACGCCAAGGGTTCTCTGTCCCAAATCTGCACACCGGGCCACCAAAGCCAAATCGCCCTGACGGAGAACAATGTCTGCATGTTCAACTGCGGCATCCGCGCCTGTGTCTCCCATGGCAAAACTGAGATCCGCATGGGAAAATGCGGGCGTGTCATTGATGCCGTCCCCGACCATTGCCGCAATGCTGAGGGGATGTTTTTCTTTCCAGGAGGCAATCCACGCGGCTTTGTCTTCCGGGGACTGCTGCCAAAGCACCATGTCAATGGGCAGATCTTTGGCAATATTGAGGGCATGCCGCTCATGATCTCCGGTAATCATCACCAGATGTTTCACATTCAGACCTTTGAGCGCGTACAGCACTTCCCCTGCTTTTTCCTTCAGGCGATCCTCTATGCCGATGAGTCCGATCAGGCGGCGGTTGAATGCCACAAACAGCACACTTTCGCCCCGTTTCAGTATCCGCTCCTCCTCTGCATGACCCATCTCATGATCCACCTCATAATCTTCCATGAAATGATGGCTGCCGGTGAGAATTTCATCTCCGTTGATTTTTGCCCTTACGCCGTGGCCGATGATAAGTTCGGTTTCCTCATGCCGAGGAATTTCAATTTCAATTTCCCGAATCTTTTCCAGCACAGCCAGTGTCATGGGATGTTTCCAGTGAATCTGGGAACTGGCTGCGAGCTGCAGAATGCGGATGGGTTCAAAATTCTCATCCAGAGAAACCACCCGCGCCACTCTGGGAATGCCTTTGGTCAAAGTGCCGGTTTTGTCAAAACACAGGGTGTCCATCTGTCCGGAAATTTCCAGATATTTCCCCCCTTTGATCAGAATTCCCTGCCGCGCGGCATTGCCCATGGCAGCCGTGACGGCTGTGGGGGTTGACAGACCCACGCCGCAGGGGCAGGCAATGATGAGCATGGAAAGCGCGCGGGAAATGCTTCGGGTAAAGAAAAACACGGATGCTGAAAGACACAGGGAGATCGGCACCACCGCGTCACTGAAGCGCTCGGCAGAAAGCTGTACCCGGGATATGGCTCCATCTCCGTTTTCAATCAGACGGATAATTGCCGCAAGACGGGTGTCTTCTCCCACAGATTCGGCTCTGACAAAGATATGCCCCATTTCCACGGTGGTTCCGGCAAAAACCCTGTCGCCTTCTGCTTTGAACGCAGGCATGGATTCTCCGGTGAGCGTGGCTTCGTTCATCAGACAGTCTCCGCGTATGACCGTGCCATCAGCGGGAACTGCACTGCCCATTCTCAGACTCAGAATATCTCCTTTGACCAAATCCGGCACACGCACGGCAATTTCCACATCCTCTTTGACCACCCAGACCTCGCGGTTTTCCTGCCGAAGCATGGCACGCACGGCTTTGCGGGTTTTTTCCTGGGTTCTGTTTTCCATCCATGCGGAAAAATTGATCAGCCACACCACCACCATGGCTGTCACAGGTTCTCCCATGAGAATGGACAGATAGGATGCGCTGACAATCAGCAGATCCATGTTCAGTCTGCGCTCTTTGAACAGACTTTCCAGCCCGTCTTTGAGAATGGGAAGGCTCAGACCTGCTGCCACCGCGGCAGGAAAATTGAAGATCCTGCGGATACCGGAAAACATGCCCGGTTTTTTCTGAAAAAACAGACCGCGTATCCACAGTATCAGCATATACACGCCTGAGACAGCCAGTATCGGAGCAGGCACATGGGATTCTTTGCTGACACAGGGATGCAGGTCTTTTTTTCCCGCAGTGCTGATCTTTTTTTGTGAACAGCACGTATCCGGAAATTCCTTTTCCAGCATTTTCCGCACAGATTCCAGACTGTCCGGTGATCCGTGCAGAAGAATCACAGAACCTGTTTCCAGCCGGACTTCCGCAGAAGAGATTCCGGGAATACATACCAGAGCATCCGCAATTTTTTTGGCAAGCTGCTTTCTTTTTTTCAAAGCAGGTATTCTGATCCTGCTCCGCCAGGGCAGATGATGTTCAATGAAAAAGGGTTTCATTCCTGTTCTTTCCAATCCAGCAGACGGCCTGAATTCGCCAAAATTCCCAGCGTATGGATAATATGGAGCATACCGCCCATCAGGGGAGTGAGAAGCCCCGCTGCTCCGAAAACCATGCCGAAAACATTGGTGCCCGTTGCCAGGTAATAGTTCTGATCAATGACCCTGAGGGTCTGACGGCTTAACTGCCTGAGAGTCACCAGACGTTTCAGATCACTGTCTGTCAGGGCAATATCTGCGGCTTCTATGGCAACATCCGCGCCCCCTGCGCCCATGGCAATTCCCACACTGGCTTTGGAAAGTGCCAGCGCGTCATTGACGCCATCTCCCACCATGACCACCCGGCTGCCGCTGCTTTCCAGCATATCCATATGCGCGGCCTTGTCTTCGGGCATAAGATCCGCCTTGTAATCATCAAATCCCAGATCTTCGGCCAGATGTTTTGCCACAGGCCCGGTGTCGCCGGTAATCAGATGCAGGTTTTTCACGCCGTCCTTCCGGAGATATGCAAGCACGCACCGGGCATTGGGACGAAGCGTATTGCCGATGCTGATAAGTCCCTGAATTGTCCGATTCTCAGCCACATACATCAGGGTCTGCCCCATGCCAATACGGTTTTCTGCCTCTTTGGCAAAAAAGGCCGTGTCCATTCCGCCCTGTTCCATGAATCTGCTGTTTCCCACCATGATTTTGCTGCCGTTGACCTGCGCACTCACGCCCAGGCCCATGGCAAATTCACAGGTTACATGGGATCTGGGCTTAATGCCCCGGACAGCAGCTTCCTTCATCACGGCTTTTGCCAGAGGATGCTCGTTGTGGATTTCCGCCACTGCGGCCAGTTCCAGAATGTCATCTTCTGTTTTGCCCGGCAGAAAAGAGACAATTTCAGAAACCCGTGGAACATCTGTGGTCAGTGTTCCGGTTTTGTCAAAGCAGAAACTGTCTGCTTTTCCCACCATTTCCAGATAACGTCCGCCTTTTATAAGGATGTGGTTTTTCGCGGCATTGGCAATGGCCGCGCTGATGGCTGTGGAAGCCGCAAGCACAGTCGCGCAGGGACAGGCCATAACCAGCATGACGGTAAATGCCCGGAACGGATTGAGGGTAATCAGCAGTGTGCCGACGGTTGCCAAAGATCCGATTCTGAAAAGACGTTCTGCCAGAATATCAGCCTGCTGTTCCGCAGGCGCACGGTTTTCCAGAGAATCTTCAACCAGTTGCAGAATGCGGCACAGATAGGTGGCATCCCCGACTTTTTCCGCAAGGATAAAAATAACGCCTTTCTGCACAATGGTTCCTGCAAAAACCGTATCCTTTTCTCTGCGCACTTCCGGTTCAGCCCGGCCCGTGATATGCGATTCGTCTATAATGGCCTCACCTCTGATAATGGGGCCGTCCACCGGAATTTTTTCACCCGTGTGAACCACCACCGTATCTCCGGACTGCACTGCATCGGCCCGGATGCGAACCTCTATGCCGTCAACAAAAATGTAAGTGTCTTTTTCCGCAATCTGAAGAATTTCGCGTATGGCCTTGCGGGACTGTTCAGCCACATGATCTTCCAGCAGCATGCCCAGCCGGAGAATCCAGATCACTTCCAGCGCGGTCATGGCCTCTCCCATGACAATGCCCAGCACGATGGAGCAGGCAAGAAAGGGAAAAAGGCTTTTGTGTCTGCCATGGCGCATGTCTTCAATGACATGGCGGAACAGAGGTATGGCCGCAATCAGACTTACAGCGGCTGTCAGACTGAAGATGCCCTGTGCCACAGGGGATTTGAAAATAACCTGCCGGACAATGGTGTAAACCACAAAGACTGTCAGTCCGACAATGCCCAGCAGCGAGTTGAACACAGAATGCTTTTTCTTTATTTTTTCAAACGGATTGCATTTGCTGCAGTCTGCTCTGCAGACCGCAGGCATCCGGGAGGATTCGGAAAAGGCATTCTTCGGACAGGCTTCCAAAGCCTGCAGAAGCAAATCCGGCAATTGTGCCGGCGTGATTTCTCTGTGATTGTAAAAAACAATCACGCTTCCGGAATGTGCGCGCACTTCGATTTGGAGAATGCCGTTTTTCTGCGCCAGCCATTTTTCCAGTGAAGCAGAACGCTCATACGCATAAAGGATCTCTTTGACCCTGAAGCGGAGCCGTCCCCGCACTGCATGGCGGACAGCAATTCTGTTTTTTCCCCTTTTGCCTTTCAGTTTCCCACTGTTGTCCGATGCCATTGCCGATCCTTTGTTTTTCTGCATTTTTCCGGGCTTGTGCCCGGAATCCGGAGATACTCCGGCCACAGTGCCTGTCGCGGGGAAAATAAAAACATGTTCAGACATTCCTGCTCTCCTTTATAGATCAGAAGCAAAAAACCGCTTTGACCTGCTTTCTGCACTCCCCTGGAACAAAATCAATTCGTGCAGTTCGTGTGATTCGCGGCAAAAAAATAATCACTGAAAGCGATCTGCTTCACATCCAATAAAAAAGGCGTAACCCGGGGAAGCAATCCCCATCGAGTTACGCCTTCACTTTTTCCGCGCTGATTCAGCCGGAAACCGTAAGACCTTTCAACCGCTCCGAAACAAGTTTCCGGAGCCTGCAACTGTTTTTTTATACCAATTTTCCATTGATTTTATACAATGCGGAATGCAATCCGGAGGAGTGCAAAAATTAAGCGGAGCGGTTTTTTGCACACGCTCAACGGTGAAAAAAACTTAAAATCAATGGCGATTTGCTATTATAACCGGATATTATCCGGTTTCAACCAGAACCTGTATAAGATTTTTCCGCAATCCCTCAAGTTTTTTGGATTTGAAGGATTTTCTGCTTTCGTCTATCACTTCTACAGCTTCCTGAATCGCTTTTTTCAGCCTGTGTTCACGGGAACACAGGAATGTCTGATTCTTCATATTCTGTTCACCGGACTGGCCTGCCAGAATGGAGCCTATCACCTGACGATGCCTGTCCATATCCTGATACAGGAGATGGATACTGTCAATCATGCTTGCAATCTGATCGTTTCTCTCCAATTCCATATTAACCTTGCCTATTAATGTTTTGTAACTCTAACTTTTAAAACAAAAAATATATACTGACTGCAATTTAATGATTTTCTTCCGGTTTTCGGTTCCGGTAGTCTTCAAAAAGATTCATCCGATCTCCGCCCATCGGACATATCTGAATAAATTCCATGAAATCAGCAAGACTTTCCAATGTTGCAGGACTCAGGGCATGTTCCATCCTGCATGCGTCCTCATCTGCGGTTTTGAAATCAATTTTGAGTATTTCAGTCAAAAATTTCCGGATAACCTCATGCCTTTGGCGTATTTCCCTGCCAATATCCGCTCCCTGCGCTGTGAGTTCCACATATTCGTATTTTTCATAATTCACCAGATTCCGCTCATTCAGGGTCTTGAGCATACTGGTGACAGAAGGCATCTTGACAGCCATTTTTTTGGCAATGTCCCTGACCCGGACGAATTTTTTGGCCTGATCCAGATCAAAAATCGCCTCAAGATAGTCTTCCATTGTGGAAGTCAGGGGTTTTTCTGCTGTTTTTCGGCTCTGCTTTTCTGTCATTTTCACTCTTCTTAGAAGTGTCTAACATAATTTTCGGCTTCTAATATCCTTTTCTCTGTCTCTTGTCAAGTCTTTTTTTGCGTACAAAAATTCAGTCATGTCCGGTATGTTTTTTGTAGACAAAACAGGACTTTTTCTGCATTTTTCAGTGTGTCAGACGGTGTTTTTCGGAAATTTCAAAGGAATATATCTCTTAATTTCAAAAATTTCCGTCCGGCTGCCCTGATTTTCCGCAAAAAAAATTCGGCCCCGGAGCATCAGTGCGCCGGAAATTGGCAGAAATGCAGTTTTTGCACTCCGGGAACCGCTCTTAAACCGGTCTACGGAAAATTTTCCGATCCAGCATCCGCAGGCAGAGGGAATTTTCAGATAAGAGTTGAAACTTACCGGAAAAAGCTGTATCTCTGTTTTCGGAAACAGGAAGGAGCCTGATGAAACAGATTGCCAGTATCATACACATTAACGGAATAGTTCAGGGCGTGGGATTCCGGCCCTTTGTCTGGCAAGTGGCCGGACAGCACGGAATATGCGGAACTGTGGCCAATACCTCTTCGGGAGTTCGGATTCATGCACAGGGAAGCCCGGAAAACATGGAAAATTTCTGCCGGGACATCAGGGAGAAAAAACCTCCTCTTTCCCATATCACGGAAATAAACATTTTTCCTGAATCTCCAAAGGATTTCAGGGATTTTTCCATTGTTCAGAGCAGCGGGAAAAACCGGGTTTCAACCCTGATTTCTCCGGATATGGCCGTATGCGAAGACTGTGTGCGGGAAATGCGCAATCCCGAAGACCGGAGATACCGTTATCCGTTTATCAACTGCACTAACTGCGGCCCGCGTTACACCATTATTGACAATATTCCCTATGACCGTGTTCATACCTCCATGAAGGTTTTTCCCATGTGTCCGGAATGTCAGGCAGAATATGACAATCCCGCAAACCGCAGATTTCACGCGCAGCCCAATGCCTGCCCGGTCTGCGGGCCTCATGTTACTTTGCATGACAGGCAGGGAAATCAGATAACTTCTGATGATCCGATGAAAAAAACCGCAGAATTTCTCAAAGCCGGTCATATTCTCGCTATTAAGGGACTGGGCGGATTTCATCTGGCTGCGGATGCAGAAAATCCGGATGCTGTGCGATCTCTGCGGGAGCGCAAAGGCAGAGAGGAAAAACCTTTTGCGCTGATGTCGCGGGATTTGGGGCATATTCTTTGCTATGCCTTTGTGGAAGCGGAAGAAAAAAACCTGCTTGTCTCTCCGCAGCGTCCCATTGTGCTGGTGCGGAAAAAAATGCCCAATCCGCTTGCTGATGCAATTGCGCCCGGAAACCGGAATTTCGGGGTTATGCTTCCTTATACGCCCCTGCATTATCTGCTTTTTGATGATGGGGATTTTACCGCTCTGATTATGACCAGCGCGAACCGGAGTGAGGAACCCATTGTCATCAGCAATGATGAGGCATTTGAACGGCTCGCGGATATTGCGGATTTTTTTCTTGTCCACAACCGGGAGATTTATCTCAGAAGTGATGATTCCATTGTGCGCCATGTATCAGGATCAGCACGTTTTATCCGCAGATCCAGAGGATATGCACCCATGCCGGTTTTTCTGAAAAAAGAAATCCCGTCAGTGCTGGGCTGCGGAGCGGAACTCAAAAATACCATCTGCCTGAGCAAAGGGAAAAATGCTTTTCTGAGTCAGCACATCGGAGACATGGAAAATCTGGAAACCCTTGATTTTTTTCATCTCACTGTATCCCATCTGAAGCGGATTCTGGATATTGAACCAAAAATCATCGCACATGACCTTCATCCTGATTATATGAGCACCCGCTTTGCTTTGGAGCAGGAAGGCATGAAAACCATCGGAGTGCAGCATCACCACGCGCATATTGTCAGTTGCATGGCAGAAAATCAGATTGAGGGGCCGGTTATCGGACTGGCCTTTGACGGAACCGGTTTTGGCACAGACGGAACAGTCTGGGGCGGGGAAGTGCTGATCTCAGATTTGCATGAATTCAAACGTATTGGAAATATTTCCCCTGTGCCCATGCCGGGCAGCACGGCAGCGATCCGGGAGCCCTGGCGCATGGCTGTGGCCTATCTTGCTGACGCGTTCGGAGAGGATTTTCTGAATTTTGATCTTCCGGTGCTCAAAGACGCGGGGGAGATGAAGATACAGATGATCCGGGAGATGATCCGCAAAAACATCAATACTCCGCTGACATCCTCTATGGGCCGTTTTTTTGACGGTATGGCGGCTCTGCTGGGTATCCGTTCCCGTGTCTCTTTTGAGGGACAGGCAGCAATGGAACTGGAAATGATGGCCGGAAAGGAAGGTGAGGGTCTGTATCCCTGTGAATGGGAAAAAAGAGAGACATTGCAAATACTGACAGCCCCCATTGTCAGGGGAATTGTCCGTGATATGCAGTCCGGGCTTTCTGTTCCGCTAATCAGCCGCAGATTTCATAGCAGCCTGATTCACATATTTTCAGAATTATGCAAAGAAATACGGAATGATACAGATTTGAACAGAGTTGTTCTCAGCGGTGGTGTGTTTCAGAATGCGCTTCTGCTGGATGGTCTTATACGGAATCTGGAAAAAAGAGATTTTCAGGTGTTCACCCATTGCCTGCTTCCCTGCAATGACGGGGGAATTTCCCTGGGGCAGGTGATGATCGCAGCAGCAAAGGTTTTAAAAGACTGAGGTCGTGTCATCAGGGCAGAATCTGTTTTATGATTGCAGTAATAAATTTTTTATGATATTGTCTGATTATAATTTTCCCCAAATTTCCCGGCTTCAGAATAAGGGACTGCATATAACCTTTTTATAACTTGATATTATGCACTTATTTTAAAAGTCAGACTGTTGTTTTTTTCCCATCATTCCGGTCAAAACCGGAATTCGGGCGGTCCCAAAGATTCGGGCAGCCGGTTTTTCATGTATGACGATGGGCGCAGCATCAGCAATGAACGATTGCAATATTTCAGACCTTCAGTTTCTCTAAGTCTGTTCTGAAGAACTGCTTTTATTCTGCTTTATTCTCTCCTGTCAGTTCCGCTGGAACAGTTTTTCCATATTCTGTCCGGTATGCCGCCGGATCTCATTTTTTCTGATTTCTTTAACCCGAAAACAAGGGAGGATGTCATGAGACTGCATTTTCTGAAATCCATGAAGATGACCGCTGTAATGCGGGTGTTTTTTCTCTGCGTGCTGGTCAGCGGGTTGGCAGGTACTGTCTGCTCTCCGGTGCAGGCTGCAGTTTATTATGTAAACGTCGGGGCAACCTCCGGAGGAAACACCGGAGCAGACTGGGCAAATGCTTATACAAATCTGCAATCTGCCCTGAACCTTGCTTCCTTATTGTCCGGAGATGAAATCTGGGTCGCGGCCGGAACCTATTCCCCCGGCCCTTCCGCAGTGGATTCCTTTTCTCTGGTTCAGGGTGTGGGAATTTACGGGGGGTTCAACGGAACAGAAACCTCGCTGTCAGAGAGAAACTGGACAGGAAATGTCACCATCCTTAACGGAGGAAATAGCAATGAACATGTCGTAAGATGCAGCACAGTGGATTCCTCTGCTGTTCTGGATGGTTTTACGATCAGAGGCGGAGCAGGCACGACCAGTTCACAGGGCGGGGGTTTGTACAACAGCGGCGGCAGTCCGACCATCAGAAACTGTATTTTCACAGAAAATGCAGCGAATGAGGGAGCAGGAATATATAACGAAGGCGGCAGTCCCTCTATTGAAAACTGCACTTTTTCCGGAAACTCGGCAGGCACAGGGGGGGGCATTTACAATTCCAACAGCAGTCCGGTTATAACAGGCTGCACTTTTTCCGGCAATCAGTCTTCCGGAGGATCAGGAATTTACAACGATGGCGGCAGTCCCGCTATTGAAAACTGCGCTTTTTCCGGAAATACAGCCTTGGGCGGATACGGAGGGGGAATTTACAATTATGACAGCAGTCCAACGATAACAGGCAGTACTTTTACAGGAAATGCTGCATTTTCCGGTTCCGGAATATACAACAGCGGTGGCGGCAGTTCCGATGTTGAGAACTGCACCTTTTCCGGAAACACAGCCTCGGTGGGAGGGGGAATTTACAATGAAACCGGAGATATGAACATAACAAACTCCACGTTCATCGGAAACAGTGTCTCCAGCGGAGGAGGCGGTATTTCCAATAGAGGCACATTGACAATTTCCCATACAATTATTGCAAACACTTTGGGAGCTACCGGTGTCACAGATTTATATAACGAGTCAGGCGGAACCGTGACATCCAATTACAATATTGTGGAATCCATGTCCGGCTATGCATCCGGAGCCAATGATATTGTCGGTGAACAGACTTCTCTGAATATCGATTCCCTTGCAGACAATGGCGGCCCCACCAGAACCCATGCCCTGCTGCCCGGCAGTGTTGCCATAGATGCAGGAAACCCTTCTGCAACGGATCTGCCCATTTATGATCAGCGGGGGACGGGTTTTCCCAGAGTGAAAAACAGCCGGGTGGACATCGGAGCCTATGAAAGTGAACCGGCTGTGCCGGAAATAAATATATCACAGGAAACAACGCCGATTGCCAGCGGCGGCTCTTTTGATTTTGGAGATGCTGTTATCAATACAGACTCCGTACCTGTGGTGTTCCTTATTTCCAATACCGGAACAGCAGATTTGCTCCTGAGCGGAACGCCTTCCAAAATCAGCATATCCGGTGCAAATGCCTCAGAATTTTCCATTGATGAAAGCGGACTGCTTTCTCCTGTCCAACCTTCGGGAGATACCACTTTTTCTGTCACTTTTACACCTGCAGGTGTGGGAAGCAAATCTGCTGTTATTTCCATAGCAAACAATGATGCAGATGAAACTCCCTATATTGTCAACCTCACAGGCACAGGCAAAGCAGCCAATCTTCCTCCGGAAATTCTCCACCTTGACGGAGATACGGTTATCTATAACGGTCAGCCCCTTGCGCTGGATCAGGGAAATGATGCGGCAGTCTCGGATTCAGACAACAGCACTTTTATTTACGGGTATCTGTTAGTTGAAATTTCCGGAGGAGATGCGGATGATGTGCTGGAAATCAGCAATGATGCGGATGGCGATGGAAACAGTGCAACCGGTATATTTGCCTCTACAAATGGGCTCGTATTTTACAACAATGTTTCTTTGGGATATATCGGAACCGGTTTTGAAAATACCATTCTGAAGGTATTTTTTGATTCAGACAATGCGGATGCAGCAGCAGTTGCGCAACTGATCCGGGCTGTGCGTTACAGAACCAATGCTTCACAGCCTGGAGCCACTTCAAAATCAGTCAGTTTCACACTGTATGACGGAGCAGATTACAGCAGTCCTGTCTGGGTGACGGTCAGTTTTCAGCAGTTGTACAGACTTTCGGTTTCCATATCCGGAAGCGGAAGTGTTTCCGGTTCAGGCATTGCCTGCCCATCTGACTGCTATGAATATTTTTCCTCCGGTCAGACGGTCTGGCTGACAGCATCCCCTTATTCCGGTTACATCCTGTCCGGATGGAGCGGAGTGGATGAAAGCAGCGGACACAGTGCTTCTGTGGTAATGAATTCTGACAAAGTGGTGACAGTGATATTTACTCCGGATTATCCTACAGATCTCTGCCCCTATGATCCCAATAAAACAGAGCCGGGCATCTGCGGCTGCGGAGTGGCTGATACGGACACGGACGGAGACGGCACTGCGGACTGCAAAGACAACTGCCTGAATGATCCGGCCAAAACAGAAAAAGGCATCTGCGGGTGCGGAGTGCCTGATACAGACACAGACGGAGACGGCACTGCGGACTGCAAAGACAACTGCCCGAATGATCCGGCCAAAACAGAAAAAGGCATCTGCGGGTGCGGCATTGCTGATACGGACACAGACGGAGACGGCACTGCGGACTGCAAAGACAACTGCCCGAATGATCCGGCCAAAACAGTAAAAGGCATCTGCGGGTGCGGCATTGCTGATACGGACACAGACGGAGACGGTACTGCGGACT
>JBFXEJ010000116.1:0-18250 GCA_050180235.1 Desulfococcaceae bacterium | reverse complement strand
AGACTGCCGAATGGTATAAAGAACGGAACAGGAATATGAAAGGTGTGGACTGGCAGTTCAGAACAAAGGATGCGAGAATAAAACTGAAGCGACTTTATCCGTCAGTTAAACCTTGACAGAACATTAGGTTCTGTTGACATTTCTGTAACCTGCTGAATTTGAAGGAAGCGAATCTCTCCGGAATGAACCATGCGGACTCCCTCTGAGTCTGTCCTGAATGGGATGCAGGCCTGTTTCCGTTTCAGACCGGAGACTCTGACCGGGTGTCTGATCTGAAATGTCAACAGAACATAAGTAAGGTTCCATAAATTTTCAGGCATAAAATTTTCATAACAACCTGATTTTTCTGAAAAATCCGGTTTTTTGAATACACGAAAATTTTTGTTTGCCTAGTTATCAGTCATCTTAGGCATCGCCATCATGCTGACGCAAGTCCGTATCAATAATAGTGCATTGTTTCACCAGTAATATCAGGATGTCGGATTACGCTGTCGCTAATCCGACCTACAATTTTAGATGAAATAAAGCAATAGATATTATCGGAAATAAAGTAGAACAAGCTTCCAGCTTGTTCATGGTTGCACAGGATGGAAGTTTGTGCCACTTTTTTTATTTCCAAACCGGAAATAAGGTAAAACAAGCTTCCAGTTTGTTCATGGTTGCACAGGATGTAAGTTTGTGCAACTTTTTTTTATTTCCGGTTCCCGCTTTTGCCGGAATGACAGACAGGGTGGCATCCCTTTGATTTGGTGAGTTATCCGTTTTCCATCTGAATCTTTACAATCAGCGCGTGTTCCCCGCCGGAAAAGCTGACTGCCGTGACTTTTCCCTGACAGCCAGCACGGACGGTTTCACCGCTTTCATAATCTGCTCCGATTTCCGTATCCGGGCTGACCCCATCGTCAGCCTTCACAGAACACCGGGCGGCATCAATTTTGAACATCCTGTACTGCGGAAATGACGAAGGATTCTGATTTTTCATATTCCTGACTCCTTTTTGCATACATGATACCGCCGACAATGGCCGTAAAGGGCGCAACTGTCACCAGTCCGAAACTGCCCACAACGGTTTTCAGAATCTCGGCGGCAACAAAATTCAGGTTCAGTATCTGAACCGGGGGAATTCCTTTTGAAATCAAAACCATCAGCAAAGCCATGTATCCGGACAGATAGGCCATCAGCAGTGTTGTTACCATAGTGCTGACCATTGCCCGTCCGACAGCAAATCCGGATTTTGTCAGTTCTTTCACAGAAAGATCCGGGCGTCTGTGCGCAACTTCATACATTGCGGCTGCAACATCTATGGCCACATCAATCACCGCACCGGATGCGCCCAGAAATGCAGCCGCGACAAAGAGTTTTTCCAGATTCAGGCTGTCAAATCCGGAATACAGCAGGGTTTCTGAAAATGGCAGAACTGCACCGTGGAGCCGGAAATGCTGAAACAGAAGCATGGACATTCCTGTTGTCAGCAGAATGCCCAGCAGAGAACCGATCCATGCCACCATTGCCGTTTTTACATTTCCGGCAACCAGAAAAAGCGTGACTGCGGAAATGGCTGTCACCGCGGCAAAGGCAATCCAGACCGGATCATAACCTGTCAGAATGCCCGGCAGCATGATTTTCCAGATCATGAGAATTGCAAAGAAAAAGGACAGCAGAGCCCTGAGACCGCTGATTCCCGCAAAACCGATGATCAGAACCGCAAACAGGGAAAGCAGCATCAGTTCAAGGGGCAGACGGTAATGATCATAGGCAGTTGCAGAAACAATTTCCCCATTGTCAAGCGAGAGGATCAGCAGAGCTTTGTCGCCGGGTTTGAACATTTTGTCACTTTCCATTTTTCCCAGCAGATCGTTGTTTGCTCCCACTTCCCTGCCTGCATGGGGGCCTTTGGACACGCGGACTTTGAGATGCTGACTGCCTGCTTTGACAATGCCGTACTGCTGCATCAGGCTGTTGTCAACTTCCATCACTTCCCCGACACAGCGTTCTTCCACTCTGGCATAGGGGCTGGTGTACAAATCCGGCATCAGCAGCAGGATTGCAATCATGCCGCTGACAATCAGAATAAACACCCAGTGAGGATTCAGCAGATTTCTGACAGCAAAAAATTTGTGCATCTTGTTCTCTCTCTGATAAATGTGAAAACAGCAGGGAAGGAAGAGGTTCAGGTTTCAGATGTCCAAAAAATAATACCAAATCGCTGTTGAAGTTATACAATATTTTCCGCCGGTTCCTCAGAAAAACCGGATTTTTCCGAAAAATCCGGTTTTTTGTATACCCAAAAACTTTCGGCTGTGCAGAAAGCATTGCATCAAATCAATGGAGAATCGGAATAATACCCGGAAACCTGAACATCTTCTTCCGGAAAACAGACAAATCTCAGCCGGACAGTCCGGAGATTTTCATCATTTTGCTGTAAATGTCTGTCTGATCATAATATCCGTTGAAAGTTTCCGCTCCGACACCGATGGCTGAGGTCTGGACCGGAACTCCGGTATGGGAATAGGATGTCCAGGCAATGCCGGATTTGTTGTTGAGAATGGTGGTCAGTTTGACAGACAGGGGATCATAACCGCCGTAGAGCAGATAGGTCTGATCGTCCGTTGCCCGTTCTTTTTCTCCCATCATGCTCTGACTGAACGCATCTCTGAGAACCTGCACTTCCATATCTGTCAGTGCCATGCTGTATTTCAGGGTTTTTTCCGCATCTTTGGCAGCTTTTTTGGCTTCGTCTGAAGCACCTTCGGCTTTGCCTTCTGCCAGGGTTTTGTCCAGAGACGCTTTTTCCTCTGCACTCAGCACATACAGCCCGAACGCATCTTTGATCAGGGGCAGGACATCCTCAAATCTGGCATCTGAAGCATGGGCTTTTTTGTACTCTTCCAGCCGGTTTCCGAATTCAATGTAACTCATTTTCTGGTACTTGATTTTATCCACAAACGCGGAATACTGTGTACCGGCAAATCCGATGGTCATTCCTCCGGTTTCATGATCTCCGGTGACAACAATCAGGGTTTCCTGCGGATGTTTTTCATAGAATCTGAAAGCTTCCGCTACAGCCTCATCAAAAGCCAGCGTATCATGAATGGAGGCTGCCGCATCATTGGCATGACAGGCCCAGTCAATCTTTCCGCCTTCCACCATCATGAAAAAACCATTTGGATTTTCCAAAAGATCAATGCCTTTAGCAACAAATTCCGACAGGGTGATATTCTCATTGCTGTCTGCGTGATCCATTGCATAATACATGGCTTTGTCCTGATCCACCAAGGGATTCATGGCAAGGACTTTGCCGCTTTCCTTTTTCAGCGCATCAAACCCGGCGCGATCCGTTGTCACCGTATAACCGTTGGTTTTTGCAGTTTCTATGGCATCAGGTTTGCTGCCATCTTTTTTGTCTTTATGCTCCAGCAGTTGACCGCCTGCAAAATAGTCAAATCCGGAATTTGCCAGTTGCATACAGATGTCATACATCTGCTTGCGGCTCGGCACATGCGCGTAAAAAGCCGCAGGTGTGGCATGATCCAGAGAAACACTGGAAACAATTCCCACTTTCCACCCTTTCTTTTTGGCTTTCTCGGCAATGGTTTCATAACTGATTTTTGTGTCTGCATCCATGCCGATCACTCCGGATTTTGTTTTGCTGCCGGTGGCGATTGCCGTGGCAGTGGATGCGGAATCCGGAATGATACTGCTCAAATCATATGTGGTGTTCATTCCCTGCGCCGGAAAGGTGTTCATCAGCAGTTTTGCCTCTTCCGGTCTGCTTATCCCTTTCTGATCGGCCAGATACAGCTCAGCCGCATTCCTCTGGGCAACACCCATGCCGTCACCGATAAACACAAATACATACTTTGCATTTGTCTGTGCCGGAGGCAGTGTGGCAAAAGCATTTCCCGCGAACAGGGCCAGTGACAGTGCCAGTACAAAAATACACAGTTTTTTCTTCATTGAAGCACATTCTCCTTTTCATCTGTCTGATTAATCTGATTTTTCCGAATATACCGGAATTTTTTTGCCATATAAGCAGGCAAACAAAAATTTTCGTGTATTCAAAAATTCGGTTTTTATGAAAATTTTATGCCAGAAAATTTATGGAACCTTACTTATGACAAAATGATGCCGGGGCATTTATTCCATCTCTGTTAGTTCTGTATTACAATTTAATTAATTTTTTGTTAAAATTTCAAAAGCGTTTGATTTAAAATCAGTTTCAGGATCGCTGAAAACCGGTTTGAAGTTCCGGTGCAGCATGAAATGCCAACTGCTGTTTGTGACTTTGTGCCGTCTTTGTGTCTTTTGTGCTTAAGCCAGGCAGCACAATGGTTGACAAAGCACTATTGTACAGTGTGACGGTTGTAATATGTCACGATGGCTCCATAGCGGAGATTGCCGGTGTCTGTCCCAATTTCCCTGCACGATTCCACCTCGGCAAGCGATACAGTTCGCACTCCCCCCTGTGCTTTTTTGTCAATGACCCATTTCAGAATATTCTCAATTTTATAATAAATCATTGTTCCTTTTTCCATAAACTCACCGGATTCGCAGTACATCCCTCTGATATTGTAGCTTTTGATTTTGGCAGGAAACATATTTTTCCCTGTCAGACGGCTGCACAGTATGTCAACATCACATTCACTGTGTTCATTTTTTTCCTCTTTGTACGTATGATTCTGACAAAACATATTTTTTCTCCTCTTCTTTTGGCCGGGTGAAAAACTGCGGCGGTTTTTATACAAAAAAAGATTTTCACAATGAAACCCTGAAGGTTTTCGGACAAACATTTTCCTGAAGTCTATAAAATATCTTTGTCAGATTTCAGTGAAAATTCTGTTAAATTTTTGCAAATTTTTTTCCTTCCCGGCAGATTTTTCCGATTTAACAGAAAATTAATATGTTTCTTATCATATCTGAATATTTGTATCATAAATTCCATTTCAGCAAAGGCATTGGAATTTACGAATGTTCAATAATAATAAGGAATGCAAAAATACAAAAATAAAGGAATGCAAAATGGCAAATGCTGATCTTCACGTCCATTCCAAATTTTCCAAAAGACCGTCCCAGTGGATTTTGCAGAAAATCGGATGTCCGGAAAGTTTTACCGATCCGCTTCAGATTTACCGGATTGCCAAAAAACAGGGAATGGATCTGATTACCATCACAGATCACAATACCATCAGCGGCGCGCTGGAAATAGCGCATCTGCCGGATACCTTTGTCAGTGAGGAAATCACTGCCTATTTTCCCGAAGACAGGTGCAAAATTCATGTGCTGGCCTGGAACATTACAGAAAAACACCATGGGGAAATCAGCAGAATCCGGCAGAACATTTTTGATCTGGTGTGCTGGCTGCATCAGGAAAAAATTGTTCATGCCATTGCCCATCCTTTGTATGCAGTCAATGATCGCCTCACGGTGCAGCATTTTGAGCAGATCCTGCTGCTGTTTCAGAATTTTGAACTCAACGGATCAAGAAGTGCTGTTCAGAACCAGTGCCTTGCGCAGATTCTTTCCGGTCTGACACAGGCGGATATGGATCGCCTTGCAGACAAATACGCTTACACACCGCTGTTTCAGTCTCCGTGGCAGAAACATCTGGTCGGGGGTTCGGATGACCACAGCGGACTGAATATTGCCCGAACCTATACCTGTATCTCCGGCGCGGAAAATGTGAATGAGGCTCTGTCCGGCATTGAGGCAGGCCGCACAGAAGTCGCGGGGCTGCCTTCCACTCCCCGGACAATGGCACACAATCTTTATGCCATTGCCTGGCAGTTTTACCGGGAGAGGTTTCAGTTGGATCGGCACTGCGGCAGGGACAGACTTCTGCATTTTCTGGATCGTTCCCTGCGACCGGAACAGGAAGAGGAAAGCGGACTGGTTTCCAGAATATACTGTTTTTTTACGGAAAGGGCGCGGCGGCGCAGGGAGCATTCCGCACCGGACACCCTTATGGGACTTCTCCGCCGGGAAACCGGGGTTCTGCTGGATGAAATTCCGGATTTGTCAGATATTTCCGGAGAAAAAGAGGATGTGTCCGAACTGCGCGAGGACAAATGGTTTTCCTTTGTCAACCGGGTATCTGACAAGGTGATTTCCCATTCTGCAAACCATCTGCTCAGTCATCTTTCCGGAGCAAATGTGTTCCATATGTTTCACACCATTGGCTCCGCAGGCGGAATTTACATGCTGCTGGCTCCGTATTTTGTGGCTTTCTCGCATTTTACCAAAGACCGGGAACTGACAGATGTTCTTATGCGGGAATTTGCAGACAAAACCTGTCAATACGATTATGAAAAAAACAGATGTGCGGATGTGGCGCATTTCACCGACACTTTTTACGAGGTGAACGGCGTTGCCAAAACCCTGCAGCAGCAGGTGGGATTTGCTTTGAAAAACGGCAAAAAAATGACCATAGTCACCTGCGATCCGGAAAAAACAGCATACGCGTCCGGTGTCCGGAACTTCCGGCCTGTGGGGGTTTATGAACTTCCGGAGTACAATGAGCAGAAACTCTTTTATCCTCCTTTTCCGGAAATGCTGGATTACTGTTATGAAAAGGGATTCACGCATATTCATTCTGCCACGCCCGGGCCTGTGGGACTGGCCGCTCTTGCCATTGCACGGATTCTGAAACTGCCTTTCAGCGGAACCTATCATACAGCTTTTCCCCAGTATGCCCGGTATCTTACAGGCGATCCCATGATTGAGGAACTGACATGGAAATTTACGCTCTGGTATTATGATCAGATGGATGTGATTTATGTGTCCTCACAGAGTTCAGCCGATGAACTCAGGGAAAAGGGCATCCGTCCGGAAAAAATCCGGCTGATTCCCCGAGGGATTGACACAGAATTCTTTCATCCGTCCAAGCGCAACGGGTATCTGAAAAAGCAGTACGGCATTCGGGAAAAAACCCGGCTGCTGTATGTGGGACGTGTTTCCAAAGAAAAAAATCTGCCTCTGCTCGCGCAGGCATTCACAGAACTTGCACAGAGAATGCCCGATGTTCATCTGATTGTTGTGGGGGATGGCCCGTATCTGCCTGAAATGCAGAAACTGCTCAATGACACTCCCTGCACCTTTACCGGTTATCTGGAAGGAGAGGATTTGTCTGCTGTGTATGCGTCTGCGGATATATTTGTTTTTCCCAGCACAACCGACACCTTTGGCAATGTGGTGCTGGAAGCCCAGGCCTCCGGGCTTCCGGTGATTGTGACGGATCAGGGCGGCCCATGCGAAAATATGATAGCGGACAAAACCGGACTCGTGATCAGGGGAAATGATATTCAAAGTCTTTGCCATGCCATGCAGGTTATGGCAGCATATCCGGAACTGAGGGAAAGTATGGGTAAAAAAGCAAGGGAATACATGGAAGACCGTTCTTTTGAAAATGCGTTTATCCGCTCCTGGGATTTCTATGAGGAAATGCACCATCCGGAAACGCTTTATGCAAAAAGTGCCTGAACTGAAAGCAGAATTTTAAATGATGATTTCTTCAATTGTCAGAAATATTGTGATGGAAAAAAGACTGCCGGGGCAGCTTGTTGTTCAGATCACAGACAAATGCAATGCCCGCTGTCCCCAGTGCGGAATGCGGGTGACAGAGAAATTTCCCCGTTCTGTTTTATCGCAGGATGAAATCAGGAAAATCATTGACAGTGCGGCAGAAAAGGGTTTTCAGGCCATTTCCTTTACCGGCGGGGAACCCATGCTCATGGCCGATGAACTGGCAGAACTGATCCTCTATGCCGGACAGGCCGGTATTCCTTACATACGCACAGGAACCAACGGTTTTTTCTTTGCCAAAAGCCATGAAAGCGGATTTGAAAAAAAAATCAGCCGCATTGCGGAAAAACTGTCACAGACCTCTTTGCGCAATTTCTGGATCAGCATTGATTCCACTCTGCCTGACGTGCATGAACAGATGCGGGGATTTCCGGGCCTGGTTTCCGGCATCCGAAAGGCTCTGCCCATTTTTCACGAACACGGGATTTGGCCTTCGGCCAATCTGGGCATCAACCGCAATCTTACGGAAAAAACCATGAAGACTCTGCCATCGGATGCAAAGGGATATGAAAATTTCCTGTGCGCGTTTTATGAAAATTTCCGTGAGGCATTCCGTTCTTTTTACCATTTTGTTGCGGATCTGGGATTCACCATTGTCAACAGTTGCTATCCCATGAGTTTTTCCGCTTCTGATTCGGAAAATCTGCAGGCCGTGTATGCTGCCGGTTCTGATGACAGGGTGGTAAACTTTCCGGCTGCGGAAAAAATGCTGCTGTTTCAGGCATTGTCAGACACCATTCCCGAATTCCGATCCCAAATCCGCATCTTTTCCCCCAGAACATCTTTGTATGCCCTGATCCGGCAATATGAAAAGCACTGTGACAAAGAATCTCTGTCCCTGATGGAAAAACATCTGCGCTTTTCCGGAAAAAAACTGCAGGAAAACAATGGAAATCAGGGCGGGAAAAAACAGGTCTTTTCTCCTTATCCCTGCCGGGGCGGACTGGATTTTTTTTATATCAGTGCCGGGGATGGCAATACCTATCCCTGCGGATACCGGGGCGATGAGAATCTGGGGAAATTCCAGGACATGAAACCGGCAAAAAATCAGTCTGTCTGCCTGCGCTGTGACTGGGAATGTTTCCGCGATCCCTCGGAACTGGCAGGCCCGGTTTTGCAGGCACTTTCCGATCCACTTGGACTGATGCGGAAAATCAGAAATGATCCCCAATATCTGCACGTGTGGATCAAAGATATGGCCTATTACAAAGCCTGTGATTTTTTTGACGGACGCAGGCCCCCGGATTTCACGCGTCTGGCAAAATTCAAAAATCTGTGAATTGCAAAAACCGGATTTTTCCAAAAAATCCGGTTTTTCCGGACAGTCATCAAAGTTGCAATAACCGGATTTTTTCCAAAAAATCCGGTTTTTATGGACAGTCATAAAAGAATTTGACTCACTGCCAAATAAGGAAAGCCGGGCAAACATTGCGTTTGGCATTCCTTCTGTTTGGAACGTGGACAGCAACCCGTACAGAACCGCCCTGAAAGGATGAAGGAATGGAAAATCAGAAACATTACGTGATTGACACCAATGTGCTTCTGGAAGATCCTGCCGCGCTGTTCAAACTGCGCAACGGCAATGAAAACCGCATTTACATTCCCTACCATGTGCTGCTGGAACTGGGCAAATTCAAAAAAAATCCCAGACTGGGGCCTGTTGTCTCACAGGTTATTGAAAATCTTTCGGATCATCCGGATCAGTTCCGGATTCTGGAACCCGCAGGCATTGCCGAGCCATTTTCCCAACTGGTGGATCATTTCATTCTGGATGAAATCCGCAAAAGCGGGCTGGAAAAACCCATTCTGGTCACCAATGACAGTTTTTTCCGTCTGCAGGCCGCTCTGCAGGGAATCAAAAGCGAAATCTACAAAGAATCCATTCCTTTCAAATCTGACGCGGAACATTACACCGGATTTGTCGCGGATCGTGACGCGGTCATCCCCAACTGCTTTCTGTGGAGTGAACAGGGGAAACCTGTGTTTTTCGGAAAAAACGGTGAAAAAATCATTGATTACCAGCATAAAATGTGGAGTGTCACGCCCCGGAATGTGTATCAGAATCTGGCGATGGAACTGATGAACAATCCGGATATTCCCATTGTTTCCCTGCAAAGCGAAGCCGGATACGGCAAAAGTTTTCTCGCGCTGGCTGCTGCCCTGTATCTGAGTTTTGAATGCAAATCCCATGAAAAAATCTATGTGGTCAAACCCATGATTGAAATCGGTCAGAAACTCGGGTATCTGCCGGGCAAAGTGTCGGAAAAAATGGAACCCTATACCCGTTATGTTTCGGATTTGGTGCTGAAACTGCACAAACTCCGTCCGATCAGCAAAATCTTTGCAGAAAAAGATGATCAGACACCCCGTTTTGATCCCAGACGCTTTGAACTCCTGCCTCTGACCTATGTGCGGGGCATGAACATTGAAAATGCAGTGGTCATCATTGATGAAATGCAGAACATGTCCCGTGCCGAATGCCGGGCAGTTCTGTCCCGGATGGGGGAAGGGGTCAAGTGCATCTGTCTGGGAGATGTGCATCAGGTGGACAATCCGTATCTGAACACGGAAAACAACGGACTCAACTGGATTGTGAACAAATTCAGGGGAAACAGTCTGTATGCCCATTTGGTGCTCAAAGGGGACAAATCCAGAGGGCCGATTACAGATTTGGTAATCAAATCGGGTTTATAAAGTAGTACACGACCAATTTAGTTTTTATATTATCAAAATCACCTACTTATTATTATAATTTAAAATAGTTATATCTGTAGGTCGGATTAGCGTAAGCGTAATCCGACACCTGATTATTTAAAAATTAAGTTGATTGTGTAGTAGTGCTTTGTCAACTATGTTTTTATGAGTTAAAGTGTGCAGAAAAACCGGATTTTTTGGAAAAATCCGATTTTTGCAGCGCACAGATTCAAGACTGACAGACTAGCAGAACAAGCTTCCAGATTGTTCAAAAAGCACATACAAACGGGAAGTTTGTGCTGATCTGTAACGTAGAACAGGCTTCCAGCTTGTGTTACGCTGAATGAAAGGACAGCTATGGCTGCTGTAACACGCATATATACCGATACATATATTCCCATGTACGGAAGAGACAGGGAAACCTGGGCGGATTTCGGGCTTCCGAGGATTCTGGACGCTTTGAATATCAGCCCGGATGCTCCGCGGGAAATTCTGGCGGAATCCCTGCCTTTTTCCCTCAATGACACTACAGCAGGCGCGGAAAATGAACTGCAGACTCTGGTCACGGGTTCTGCGGAAACAGCGGATTTTCCCCTGTATATCCGGGATTCCAATTATTATCAGAATCTGCTGAAAAGGGCATCTGTGGGGGAAAACAGCCGGAGACCGCTGCTGGATTTGCGGGAATTTCTTGACAGCAATACGGAACAGGTCTGGGAAAACAGTTGGGTGCGTTTTCCCGAATCTCTGCTCAGTGCCTATGCCCGGCAGGTCATGGATCAGGATTTGCGGGCTGACAAAAGCAGGCCCGACAGTCCGGGCAGAAGTGACAGCGAAAAATATTTTTTCACTGCTTATGGGAAAAAACATATTCGGATTCCGGTCAGTTATCTGCTGAAACTTTCCCTTGCGGATCTGATCCGGCCTGATTCCGGCATTCATCCCGCACTGCGCGCTGTGGGGGAAAAACTGACCGGCCATTTTCTAAATGACAACACCTCACCTGAAACCTTTTCCTTCTGCCCGGTTTCCTTAAACCGGAAAAACGGCATGGGAAAGGGAATTGCACGGGAAAGCCTGAAACGCTATCTCCTGACCCAGCTTCTGGCCATGTATGCCAACCGGAAATTCGGGCTGGCTGAAAACGGGCAGAAGGTGGTGATCTGTTTTGCGCCCCATCCCCATGTGCGACAGAAAAAACTCAGCACCCTGATTTCTGATTCCTTTTACCGGGAACTGTTCATGAGTCCCTGCCTGAGCGGATGGAACCGGGGCGAGGACAAACACCGCTATATGCACCTCTGCCATCAGGTGCTGTCCCGGAGCCAACTGCATTCCGTAAGCAAACTCAAAGAAGCCGGTATCATCAGCCGCAATCTGGTGGTGCTGCCCTCTTTGTCCAATGTGAGTCTGGCCAACAATGGAACCCATATCAGTCTGGGCAGCCGCAGACTGACACAGGTGCTCAAAGATCCAAATTCGGGTTTTGACGCGACTGATGAGAAATACACAGGGGATCTGCTCATCAAAATCATGGAGCATTTTCTGCCGCTTTTTGCCGGAACTTACAGCGCTGATCCCTTTCGGCTGGATTTTTCGGATTTTCATCCGGAAAAGGCTTTGGGGTTTCTGCCCCATGAACTGGATTTCACGCATCTGCGCATGATATGGCGCAGATGGAAAAAAAAGGCAAATCTGAAAATTTTCGGGCAGCCGGTAACGCCTTTCGGCCCGCCCTGGCTGGATAAATGGTTTGCCCGGATTTTCGGACTCAAAGGGGATTTTGTGCATGATTTCAGGCTCATTGACTATTTTGTCTCCCTTATGAGTACTGATCGGAGCGCGGCTCTGGATGGACGAATGGGAAATGACCGGGCACTGAAACAGGATTTGGCGGATTTTGGTCTGTTTGATCCGGCCATGCCCATGTATCTGCTGTACCGGATGCGGGCATTTTCCCAAATGGGTTTTTCCGGATTTGAGGGACGGTATTACAGCCTGTTTGAAAATCTGACACAGGATATGGGACACGCGGCCTCTTTGCAGAACCTGCTTACTGCTCTGGCCTATCAGTATATTCTCAGCGGCCAAATCACGCATGAGCATATTCCGGACACACCCCATACGGAAAGTGAACGCCGTCAGATTTTCTTTGGCGCGGCCATTGGCATTCCCACATTTTTTGTGCACAAAGACACGCGCAATCTGTTTCTGCGGCGCATTCTTGCCAAAACACAGAAAACACGTCTCAGTCACCGTTACAAAGGATATATCCGGGTTTACAATACAGAATACCGCAAAGCACTGATTGCCGTGATCCGGGAAGATGCGGCTGATCTGATTGCCATGATGGGAATGGAAGAAACCTTGAAAGATTTGCATCTGCGTGTGACAGATTTCCGGGAAACTTCTGCATCCGCTTCACTGACAAAGCGCATTCTGGAACATGCAAACGCAAAAAATCCCATGAACCTGCCTGCGGAAGAATTCAACCGGGCAGCAGAAGGTTTTTACCGTACTGAACTGCGGGAAAGCCATATCCGGGAAGCCCTTGCATTTTTGGAGCAGGACTTTCGTATGCTGGACGGTTACGCGGCTCTGCGCCGGGATGTGTACAGTGACGTAATCAGCAGCATACTGGAAAATCAGGGCGCTTTGGATTTTTTTGAAAGGGTGCGGAAAGAAATTCTCAGTGAGAATATCTCTTCAGAAAATTTGGAAAAATTTATCTGCCTTCTGCTGCTGAGCGTGTATGCGGATATAAAAAAAGAGGAGGGAAATGAATGAATCTCACCCATCAGTATATTGAACGCAAAAATTTCTGTGTGAGAAATGAAACTCTTTTTGCAGACAGAATGATCAATATGATTTGGTCAGATACAAGGGAAAATTCCGCTTTGCTGTTCAAAATGCTCAGTTCCGCTGCCATGTCGGATCTGCTGGCTTTTTTCACCTATGATCTTCCTTTGGGTGCAAAACTCTCCGGAATGCCGCGTTTTGCCAAAAACATGGGAATTGATCTGTCAGAATGCGTGAAGGAACCCCAAACCCCGCGTGAACTTTTTGAACGCAAAATCCGCTACTGGCAAACCCGTCTCATGCCTGTTGATCCGGACAGCATTGTATCGCCTGCGGATGCCCGTATGCTGCCCGGTTCCTTTGCCCGCACTTCCCGCCTTTTTCTGAAAGAAAAGTTTTTTGATTATACAGAACTGCTGGGAGAGGACAAAACACAGTGGCTGGAGAAATTTCATGAAGGCGATTATGCGGTCTTCCGTCTCACGCCGGACAAATACCATTACAATCATGTGCCGGTATCCGGAAAAATTGTGGATTTTTATGAAATTCCGGGAAATTATTCTCCCTGCAATCCCGGTGCTGTGATGAGTCTCTGCACGCCCTATTCCAAAAACAGAAGAACTGTTACCATCATTGACACTGATGCAGACAGTGAGGCAGAACCCGGAACCCATGCAGGACTGGTGGCCATGATTGAAATTGCAGCGTTGATGATAGGCGATATTGTGCAGTGTTACAGTGAAAGGGAATATGATTCTCCCCGGCCTGCGGACAAAGGCATGTTTGTGAAAAAAGGACAGCCCAAAAGCCTGTACCGGCCCGGCAGTTCCACAGATGTGCTGATTTTCCAAAAAGATCGGGTGGCGTTTTCCCCTGATATTGTACGCAACAGTTTCCGCGCGGATGCACAGACCCGTTTTTCAGAAGGATTCGGACGCACTCTTGTGGAAACAGAGGTTGCGGTGCGTTCGGAGATTGGGAGAATTCAGTGAACAGTTACCAGTTATCAGTTATCAGGGAACAGTTATCAGTTATCAGGGAACAGTTATACCATTACGTCACGCGATTTTCGGAAAAGAACATCCCGCATATCCGGAAATCTTTCAAAATAGAATAGCACAGGTTTCCAGCTTGTGTCTGCAGCATAACAAACTGGAAACTTACGCTACTTTGACGGTATGTTATTTATTAGAAATCGCCTAACTGTTCACTGTTCACTGGTAACTGTTCACTGATAACTGTTCACTGACAACTGTTCACTGACAACTGGTAACTGTTCACTGACAACTGAAAAAAAAGGAGATTTGCTTATGGCTGATGAACTGCTTGCAGCAGGACTGACACTGATCTTTGCACTGGTATTCAACTGGGGATTCAGAACCCTTCCGGGGGAAAAATGGCAGATACTCGCATCCCTGCCAAAGCACAGGAATGAAAAAGGACAGTGGCAGGGAGAAAATCTGACATATTACGGCCTTTTCAATGCTCATGCCTACACCTTTGCGGTAATGACATACATTGTTCTTCTCGGCTCCCTGAACACGCCGATTTCCCTGATTCTTCTTTCTGTCTGCTGGCTTCTGTCTATCTGCATTCCGGCATCAAAAATCATTGCCCGGATGGTTGAAAAAAAGAAATACACCTTCACGGTTGGGGGCGCATCCTTTGCAGGCATTCTTGCCGCGCCGTTTGTGGTGTGGGCTGTTAATGCGACTTTGGGAAATCAGAGCGGTTTTCATATGCAGACCATCCCTTTTCTGGCTGTACTTTGCATTTCCTATGCGTTCGGGGAAGGCATAGGCAGACTGGCCTGCATCAGTTTCGGCTGCTGTTACGGCAAAAAACTCTCCGAATGCCATCCCGCAGTGCAAAAGATTTTTGACAAATGCTGCTTTGTTTTCACAGGCTCCACAAAAAAAATCGCGTATGCTTCGGCTATGGAAGGGGAAAAAGTGCTTCCAATACAGGCTGTCACGGCTGTTTTGTATACCCTGTCCGGCATCGCTGGTCTGTATCTGTTTCTCAGGGGATTTTACACAGCAGCTTTTCTGCAGTCCCTGCTGATCACCCAGATCTGGCGATGTGTGTCTGAATGTTTCCGGGCAGATTACCGGGGAGAAGGCAGAATATCGGCCTATCAGATCATGGGAATCCTGGCCGCTGTTTACGGCATTGTTTTATGCGTATTATCCGGGGATTCCCAATTTCAGCCGGCAGATGTGCTGCACGGGCTGGCATATCTGTGGGATCCGGCCATGATTTTTTTTCTGCAGGCCTTGTGGGTCGGCGTGTTTCTGTACACAGGCAGAAGCAAAGTCACAGGTTCTGTGCTCTCTTTCCATGTGGTGCGCAGCAATATCTGATTTCCGGAATTGACAGCAGCATATCAGTGAATGTTTTTTATTTCCCGGCCGCAGTGTTTGCAGATGTTTGCCTGCCGTTTGATGATTTCCGCGCAGAAGGGGCATTCACGGGTAAAATACCGCTGATGGATTTTTTCAATGACCTCTTCCACTTTTTTTTGCAGAACCTTATTGCCGAAAGAATTGTTCCGGAGCGGATCTATATTGTCAGTGCCGCCTGTTTCACCAAGAATTTCAGCCGCTTTCAGCCTTACACCTGCCGGTTCAGATGCATCCAGCAGAATGGCGAGTACTGCGGCACTGTCTGCGGTCTGTGAATATGTTTCCAGAGCTGCCATGCCTTTGGCTGTTTTTTCATTGATAATTTTCCGCCGGGACAGCACCTCATCATCAATAATCTGCCCATGACCGCCCATCGGCCCTAAGACCGACATGCAATCATAGTTTTCAGTTCCCGGATAACATATGCACCGGTACGAAGCAGTTCTTCCGTAATTTTCCTTCAGATTCTCCCATCCGCCTGAATACAGACTGCATTCATCGTTAAAGCATACAAAAAGCCAGGGCGTGCCCCATCCAAGTCCGTCACTGAAATTTATATCCGGAACCTCCCACAGACTCATTTCCTGTCCGCAGTATTTGCATTTGGGCTTTTTCATTGAGATTACCCGTTCAAAAACTTCCTCTCTGGTCTCATAGGTCAGCATATTTTCCTCCGTCTGTATTCCTCTTTAAGTCCGAACGGGCTTTTTTGCAATCATATCTGACGATACTCCTGTTTTTCCAAAGGATTGCACAAAAAATGCCGTTCAAATCTGAACACACTGATTTATTGCGGATTTCCGGAAAAATTCCGGTTCCATTTCTGCCAAATTTCTGTAAAAATAAATCCCTGTCTGATATTTGTCAACCAGGTATCTGTAAAGGCGGACAGGGGTGACGTTTTCCGAAACTGTTCTGATTTGTTTTGCATTTTATATGTTTTCTGGGATTCAAAAGCGGATTTCCGGAAAATCTGTTCAGGTATTTGGGAAAAAGGGCTTTGACCCTATGTCCGTTTTTTTCAACCGCAAAGGACAAAAAAATATGGTTCTGATTATACCGGAATGTTTTTAGAAGATAATTGTATAAAATCTGAGTAATAATTATACATTAAGCTTCGTGAGACTTTGCTTTTCTGTGCCTTCGCAAAGGTTTGAACTCTTCCGGACGCGAAGCCTCTTTTCAAACCTGCTTGCAAAAGACCGGGGATTTATGTTAATAAAGATTTGTTGGCTGTTTTCATCATAAATGGGGCGGATTTGCCCGAATCAGAAAAAAGGAGGAAAAAAATGAAAAAATGTTTTGGTGTTCTGACAGTTGCACTGCTTGCCGCAATGATTGCCTTTCCGGCAGGACTGTTTGCAGGGGAAACCCTGGATGCGGTGAAAAAGAAAGGTTTTGTGACAGTGGGCGTGAACGGAAGTCTTTTCGGATTCGGCCAGCCTGATGAAAAAGGTGTTTGGAAGGGTCTGGATGTGGATACGGGCCGGGCCGTTGCCGCAGCCGTGTTCGGGAATGCGGAAAAAGTGAAATTCGTTCCCCTGACAGCCGTGCAGCGTTTTACTGCGCTGCAGTCCGGTGAGATTGATGTTCTCTGCCGGAATGCCACCCGTACCCTGAACCGGGATACAGCGCTGGGGCTGAATTTTGTCACAGTCAATTACTATGACGGCCAGAGTTTCATGATTCCCAAAAAACTGGGCATCAAAAGTGCAAAGGAACTGGAGGGAGCCACAGTCTGCGTTCTGCCCGGAACCACCACAGAACAGAATGTCGCGGATTTTTTCCGTTCCAACAATATGAAATGGAAGCCTGTCGTGATTGAACAGAATGCGGAACTGGCCAAAGCCTTTTTTGCCGGACGCTGTGACTGTCTGACCTCTGATGCATCCCAACTGGCCGGAATCCGTGCAGTTGCTCCGATTCCTTCAGATTATATCATTCTTCCTGAAATCATTTCCAAAGAACCACTGTCCCCTGCTGTCCGCCACGGAGATGACCAGTGGAGAGATATTGTGGATTATGCGGTTCTTGCCATGATCGAGGCAGAAGAACAGGGCATCACCTCCCAGAATGTGGATGAAATGCTCAAAAGCACCAATCCCGCGATTCAGCGTTTTCTGGGTGTCACACCGGGAAATGGAGCAACACTGGGAGTGGATGAGAAATTTGCCTACAATATCATCAAACAGGTGGGCAATTACGGCGAAGTGTTTGAACGGAATGTGGGAGCCAATACCTCCCTTGCACTGGAACGCGGTCTGAATGCCCTTTGGACCAAAGGCGGTCTGATGTACTCCCCGCCATTCAAATAATTTTATGAAGTCTGATCCGGAGTGCAAAACCCGGGCAGAACATTGTTTTGCACTCCGGTTTTCATAATAACGGCAGGAAACAGACTCACTGCAAATCCTGCCTGTCTGTTTCACAGCAGAATCATGAGTATGGACTGAACTGGTTTAAACTTTTTATTTAAACAATTTTAATATATTATAAATGAATCAGCCAGTGCAGCAGAAATTTTCAGCCACCCGGATGAAAATTTGTCATAGAAATCAGATACAGTATTGGAGTCAGGCAGATATGCTGTCATGTTCTGTCCTGAAGAAATTCAAAATTTTCCCTGAATTCTTTCATATCCTTCTTCGGTAGTGGGTCAAAAAGGTTGATTTATGTTTTTAAATATGTATAATTATTTTTATGAAACAGTATATTCAGATTAACTGCCGCCACTGCGGCAGTGATGACCTCGTCAGAAACGGACACAGTCCGAA
>JBFXEJ010000115.1:0-18367 GCA_050180235.1 Desulfococcaceae bacterium | reverse complement strand
CATGTGAAAATCCGGGGACTTGCCGTTAAAAAACTGATGTAGTCATCTTCACAAAATTTTGGAGGATTCATAATGTCGAAAAATATATCTTATCAACGTCAAACCGTCAACTGCGTAACTCCTAAATATGTTCTACAGAAGATTAAAAACAGGTTTATTGATGCAATATTTGAGATATATCAAGAAAGAAGCATGGTTAAAAGAAAAATTTCCTAAATGAATGTGTCTGAGCAGTTATTCCAATGGATTTGCGAATTTTCCGCCGTCCTCTGATCCTGCAATATTGAATTTGCCGCCAGCCGGACGGAAAAGGACAGCGTATTTACATGTCAAAACAGATAATAAACAATTATTACAAAGAACTGGACAGATACAGACAGCACGGGGGAACCCTGAATGAAAGTTCTGTGCGCCGTGCCTTTGCCAATCTTCTGACAGAATACTGCAAAACGAAAAACCTTGTTCCGGTTGATGAAATCAGCCTGAAAACATCCCGCAAACGCCCGGACGGCACGGTGAAGGATGCACTGCAACTGGACTGGGGATACTGGGAAAGCAAGGATCCCAAAGACGATCTGAATGAGGAAATCAGAAAAAAATTTGCGCTCGGATACCCCAAAGACAATATCATCTTTGAAAACTCCGAAACCATTGTCCTGATACAGAAGGGACGGGAAACTGCCCGGAAAAGCATGAAAAATGCTGCCATGCTGCATGATGTTCTTGTGCAGTTTGTCAGTTATGAACGGCCGGAAATAAAGGAATTTCATCTTGCCGTTGAAAAATTCAGGGAGCATATTCCAGCTGTTGCAGAGGCTCTGCGCTCAATGATTGCGGAGCAGGAAAAGACAAATCAGGAATTCAGACAGACAAGAACAGCCTTCTGGAATCTTTGCAGAAAAAGCATCAATCCTGAAATCAGCGCATTTGACATTCAGGAAATGCTTATCCAGCACATTCTCACATCGGAAATATTCAACACCGTGTTCGGGGAGAGCCATTTTCACCGGGAAAACAGCATTGCAAAGGAGCTTGAGGCTGTGGTGAACACGTTCTTTGCAGGAACACTCCGCAGGAACACACTTTCTGCAATAGACTGCTATTACAAAGCAATCCGGGCAGAGGCAGCGCGGATTGAAAACCACCATGAAAAGCAGAAGTTCCTGAAAGTGATTTATGAAAATTTTTACAAAGCCTACAATCCCAAAGGTGCGGACAGGCTGGGCATTGTCTACACCCCCAATGAGATTGTGAAATTTATGATTGAAAGCACAGACTGGCTGCTGGAAAAGCATTTCGGGAAATCTCTGGCGGACAGGGATGTGGAAATTCTTGATCCTGCCACAGGAACCGGGACGTTCATCACTGACATCATTGAATATATTCCGAAACAGTATCTTGAATACAAATACAGAAATGAAATCCATGCCAATGAAATTGCCATACTGCCCTATTACATTGCCAGCCTGAACATTGAATACACATACCAGCAGAAAATGGGAACGTATGAACCTTTTGGGCATATTGTTTTTGTGGACACTCTGGATAACACGGGCTTTGAATTCAAAGGAAAACAGGGAAATTTCAGCGGCTTTGGTCTGAGTGCAGAAAATCTTGCGCGGATAAAAGAGCAGAATGAGCGGAAGATTTCCGTGATTATCGGCAATCCTCCCTACAATGCAAAGCAGCATCTTTACAGTGATTTCAATCCCAACAGAAAATATGGGAGTGTGGATGAAAGAATAAAAGAAACCTATGTCAGGCAGGGAAGTGCGCAGAATCAGATAGTTGTGTATGACATGTACACCCGGTTTTTCCGGTGGGCAAGCGACCGGATTGACAGAAACGGCATCATCGCGTTTGTGTCAAACAGCAGTTTCATTGATTCCAGAACCTATGACGGATTCCGCAGAGTGCTGGCTGAGGAATTCAGTGAAATCCATATTGTCAATCTGAAGGGAAACGCCAGAACAGCGGGAGAACAGAGAAAAAAAGAGGCGGGCAATGTTTTTGACAACAAAATCAGAGTCGGAATTGCTGTCTATTTTCTGGTAAGAAAAGAAAACACGGAGGGTTTCAGAATTTATTACAATGAGATTGACGATTATGCAGCATCAGCGGAAAAACGGGCTTATCTTGCTGAAAACCGTATTCAGAATATGCGTTTTGATCGCATTGCACCTGACAGAAACAGCAACTGGATACATCTTGCCGATAATGATTTTGATCAGATGATTCCTCTCATTGACAAAGATGTAAAATCCGGAAAACAGGAAAAATCTGTTTTTAAAATGTTTTCAAGAGGTATTGTGACCCAGCGGGATGAATGGGTTTATGATTTTTCAAAAGAATCCCTGATGAAAAAAATGAATTATTTTATTGAAATTTATCAGAAGACACTGAAAAATGAAAAATTCAGAGGCAGGAACAAAATTAAATGGGATGCTGATTTGATAAAGTACATGCAAAGAAAAATTGACAAAGAATTTTCAGAAAAACAGATTGTGCTGGGAATTTACAGACCTTTTGTCAAAAAATATTTTTACTTTGACAGGCATTTCAACGGAAGAACCTATCAGTGGCACAGCATTTATAATGGTGAAAAATCAAATAAGACCATTCTGATTACAAGTTTCGGAAGCAACCGGCCTTTCAACACCATTGCCACTGACACCATTGCAGAACTTCATGTGGCCGGGGCCAATCAGTGCCTTCCCTTTTATCATTATGATCAGAACGGGAACCGTTATGACAATATAACAGACTGGGGACTGAAGCAGTTTGTCAGTCATTACAGTGACAAAAGCATCAGCAGAGAGGATATTTTCCATTATGTTTATGCTGTGCTGCACAATCCGGCATACTGCAGAAAATACGAAATCAGTCTGAAACGTGAATTTCCCCGAATCCCCTTTTACAATGATTTCCGGCAATGGGCGCAGTGGGGAAAATTCCTGATGGATCTGCACATTGATTATGAAACAGCAGAACCTTCTGATTTGCTTATCCATAATGCTGAAAAACCTGTGAAAAACCCCAAAGCCGTACTGCACGCGGTTCCGGACAGAAATGAAATCATTCTGGATGAAAATACAGTGATTTCCAATATCCCGGCGCAGGCATGGGAATACAGATCCGGCCCCCGATCTGCGCTTGAATGGATACTGGATCAGTACAGAGAGAAAAAAACAAAAGATGAAACCCTTGCAGAAAAATTTGACACTTACAGATTTGCAGATTACAAAGAGCCGGTGACGGATTTGCTGAAACGGGTCTGCACCGTAAGCGTTAAGACAATGGAAATCATCAGAAAGATGGAAACATCCGCAGGATGAGCTGTCATTCAGGCGGACAAAAAATGCAGCAGTGAAACGGATGCCTGCTAATCAAAGATCCGGCTCATCTTTTTGTTGTTTTTCAAAAACCAGGTTTCATTAAAAAATATACACAATATGATTTATGTCTATACTGTTCTGATATGATTAACAAACAAAACAGAAAGGACAAGCAATGGAAAATAAAAGACTTGAATTTCTTATTGAAGAAGCCGGGTGTCTGATTTGGCTTGCTCCAAGAAGCCTGGGTGGACTTACTCCGGCACAGTTTGCACAGGTTTGGATGGGTGAATCGCAGAATACTGTCAAAAATCTTGTCCGGGAAGGTGCAATGATGCCGATGGGCCTTTATCAGGATGACGGTTACATTGTGCGGTTCATTATTGGAGATTTGAATCAGCAGGAAGAATCTGAATGGACTGCCCGTGTCCGTTGGAAACTTGCTGTTCCATGCGGAAAAATGCTGATATCCGGAATACTTACTCCTGATTTTGATGATGATTTTTCTGATATAATTTTGGCAGAAAACGGAGGATCATATCAGGCAGGATGTTATGTTGAAGTTCCACCTCAGACATATCAGGTTGAGGTTTACAGTTATCCGCCGGGCGACCTTTCAGGCGGCTGGGGCATGATAGAAAATCCGGGAACATTCGGAAAGAATCCCATGATAAAGCCTGAAAATCCTGTTAATTACTTTCGCCGCACCCGTCCGGGTGAAAAAATTCCTTTATGGATTGAAGATCAGTTTGAAGAAGTATCATATGTCAATTTTGCCGTTAGGATATTGCCGTTAACCGAAGAAATTTCCCAGCCCGACTTGGAAAATGACGGCTGTATCAAATGGGAGTTTCGCAAACCCGGCATCTGTCCGTTGGGGATACGTTCAATTTTCCAGGATATGTGATACAGAGTCAGGAGTTATATATTTTTGGCAGGTATCTGACTTCTGTATGATAAAAAAACACCAATATGCCGGAGGCTGATTATGACTTCACTATGGGTTTTTAATGCAACAACCGTATGGTTTCTCATCGGGCTGTTCTGCGTGATTGCAGAATTCGTCCTTCCCGGGCTGATCATTGTTTTTTTCGGAGCGGGTGCGTGGGTGACAGCGCTGGTATGCTGGTTTTTCAATATCAGCGTTCCCCTTCAGGTTGCCATCTTCACAGTTACATCCATTGCTGCACTTATAGCACTGAGACGCCGCTTCAATCCT
The DNA here is from genome assembly GCA_050180235.1 of Desulfococcaceae bacterium. Taxonomy (GTDB): domain Bacteria; phylum Desulfobacterota; class Desulfobacteria; order Desulfobacterales; family Desulfococcaceae; genus JAABRU01. The sequence goes on along the minus strand of JBFXEJ010000115.1, from coordinate 13,813 downwards.
TCCCCGGAGGACTGCGGCCCGGATCTTACGGAAGAGTTCACCGGCAAAACAGCCATTGTGGAGGAACCGGTTTCAAAAGGAAAACCGGGCCGGGTGATTTTTAAGGGTGCACTCTGGAAAGCTGAAACTTTTTCAGATGATATTCTGGAAAAAGGAAGATATGTAAGGATTGAAAAAAAGGAAAGCATAATTCTTTTTGTGGAACCCATTAACCCGGAGGAGGAACATCATGTATGAGATTATTGCCATAGGAATTGCTCTTTTTGTCATCATCGCGTTTTTCAAGACTGTCCGGATTGTCCCCCAGAAGACAGCTTTTGTGATTCAGCGGCTCGGCAAATACAGCCGCACCCTGGATGCCGGATTTCATATCCTGATTCCCTTTATGGATGTGGTGGCATACAAACGCAGCCTGAAAGAGGAGGCCGTGGATGTGCCAAAGCAGAGCTGCATCACCAAAGACAATGTCTCGGTGGGTGTGGACGGAATTCTTTACATGCAGGTGGTGGATGCCCAGAAATCCTGCTATGGCATTGAGGATTACAAATATGCGGCTGTGCAGCTTGCCCAGACCACCATGCGCAGCATTTTCGGAACCATTGATCTGGACAATACCTTTGAGGCCAGGGAAGTTATCAATTCCAAGGTGGTCAAATCTGTTGATGATGCCAGCGAACCCTGGGGTGTGAAGGTGACCCGTTACGAGGTCAAGGACATTGAACCGCCCAAAAATATCATTGATGCTATGGAAAAGCAGATGCGCGCGGAACGGAGCAAACGCGCTGAAATTGCAGAATCAGAAGGCAACCGCCAGTCTGAAATCAACCGGGCAGAAGGTCGGCGTCAGGCCATGATTGCGGAATCTGAAGGGGAAAAACAGAAGCGGATCAATGAGGCTGAAGGACGCGCACAGGAAATCGAAAGGGTGGCCGAGGCCACTGCCAGGGGAATTGAGAAAATAGCGCAGGCCATTACCCGGACAGGCGGCACAGAGGCCGTAAACCTGCGGCTGGCAGAGCAGTATATCAAAGAATTCGGGAATCTTGCCCAGAAGAACAACAGCATGATTATCCCCACGGATCTGTCCAATGTGGCCGGTTTTATCGCAGCCGCGCAAAAAGTGGTGGATACCATGAATATTCCTTTATCCGTAAATGCTGTCGCGCCTGTGCAGGAACACAGGACAGAAAAACCGAAAGAGACCAAACCACGCCCCACTCCTCCTCCTGTGGCATGGGATCTTCCCAAAGTCTGACAGAACCTCAGTAAGATACAGCAGAAAAATTCGTATCCGGACTTCTGTTTTTTCGGAAAATGAACCCCGGCAGGCGGGGTTCATTTTCCTCTTTCATCCGGCACCCTTTTCCATATGAAAATCGCTGTTGATTTTTCCCAGTTATTCTCTATAATCTGTTCATTCATAAAAAAATCACAAAAGGAGCGGAAATACAGGATGCTTAAAGGATTTCAGAAAAAATATCTGCGCGGACTTGCCCACGGGCTGGAGGCGCTGGTAATCGTAGGACAGAAAGGACTGACAGACAGTCTGCTCCGCTCGGTGAACGAGGAGCTGGACATTCACGAACTGATCAAAATCAGATTCAATGATTTCAAGGAAAAGGATCAGAAAAATGAGATCATGACAAAAATTTCATCCGAAACCGGATCGGAAATGGCAGGCATGATCGGGCATACAGCCATTTTATACCGGCAGCACAGTGATCCGGAAAAAAGAAAAATCAGCCTGCCGAAAAAATAATCCCTGTCAGCACAATCAGAAACAAAGCCGGTGGAAACCAACTGGCTTTGTTGAACAGTTTCATGGCATACAGACTTTCCCCGCTTTTATAAAAGCGGATAGCCGGAAAAATCAGGAGCCAGACTCCTGCTATGGCCAGTGCCGCATAGAAGGGAAAAGAGAATTCTGCGGGAGAAAGACTCAGCAGAACAAAATTTAGCACAAAAGCCCCGGTCAGTGTAACCAGGACAGTGTAAGCCGAAAGATCAGGGCCGAAGCGGATCGGCACTGTCCGGGCCTTAAGGCACATATCCTCTTCCACATCACCGCAGTCATTGGGAATATTCTGCCCCCCGATTTCCCAGAAAAACAGGGTGAAAAAGAGTGTAAGCAGATATACAAAGGAAGGCTGCGGATTCACGGCATATACTGCAGCCAGCGCTCCCAGGGTTTTGACAATGCCGTTGACAAGGGTGCGCATGGGACTGATTTTGAAAAGAAGACAGTAAACTGTCTCCAGTATGCAGCCTGCCAGAAAAAAGACAACGCAGAATGGATTCAGGGTATATGCCCCGATCACCGCAATGGCTGCCCATGACAAGGCCCAGCAAAGACCATGCCCAAAAGAGATGACTCCCTGCGCCATGGGATGACGCATCAGCGCTGCGTCAATATCCACAGACGCATTTCTGCTGCTGTAAACATCCTGACGCAGGCGTTCCCTGTCCACGCGGTAATCCACCACGTCGTTAAGTGCGTACACAGCAGTATAACCGGCAAATGCGGTGACAATGCCGGCACATGTGACCCACAGGGAAGGAAAATGCCCCAGACAGAGCAGGGCGGCAAATGCGGGCGTAGTCATATCCAGCAGGCCGTGGGGCGTGCGGGAAAGTGCCCAGAAAGGTTTCAGACGGGAAAAACCCGCTTTTCTGAAAAAATTCATCATTGATTTCAATACATGCTCCTGAAATAAAATGAAATTGACAAAAATCCGGCATATCCGGTTTAAGGTGATTTATGAAAATAAATATCCCGGTTCAGTTCACAGACACAGGCCAAAAGCCGGAAATTTTTGCTGCTTTTCCGGGATATTCTTTTCTGTAAATCACCTAATACAGGTCTGACAAGTTACTGTACACGGTTACATAAACGATAAGCACAGCGAAGTCAAGTCAGAGCCGCTTTGCCCAGCAGATCCATTTTTACTCCGGTACACAGTTAATGCCGGTTCACCATTGGTTTTATACCAATTCCCAATTGATTTTTTCAGAAAATCCCCTCCTGAGAGGGGCAGGGATGTGTTTCATAACTGATGTTACGCCAAATCGTCACTCCGGCGAAAGCCGATGTCCATAACACTTTGAAAAAAATGGATTCCTGCTTTCGCAGGCATGACGGGAGAGGGAGATTTTTCGGTCATACCGGCGAAAGTCTGTATCCGCAACTCTTTAATATTAATGGATTCCGGCTTTCGCCGGAATGACGGTGAAAAGAGTGGCGTAACATCAGTTTCATAATTATGTTTTCAATGGCGAATTGGTATTATACGATGCTGAACAGCAAATCCGGAGGAGTGCAAAAATTGGGCGTAGCGGTTTTTTGCACTCCTCCGGATCAGTCAGGGGCGGGATTGCAGATTGTATCAGGTCAATGGCGAATCGGTATAATTCACAAACAGGAGAAAAAATATGAAATATCTTATTGTTGTGATTGCAGTTGTGGCTGCGGTTGCCTTTGGATCTCTGAATTATCATTTCGTTCATGTGGACGGAGGCATGAAAGTAATGAAAAAAACAGAGATGAGTCTGGAAAATACCTATGTGGATGCCAGGGGAGCCAACCGCTACAAACTGTATCTGAACCCGGCCCTGCTTAAGGCAGGCATCAAAGATCTGCTGGAAAAGGAGGGAATTGAAATCAATGTTAAAAAATAAAGAGATTCAATGATTTAAATGAAGATGGCGGACTGCCGGACGGAAACTCCGGCAAAGTCCGCGGGCTCCCAAATTTTCAGGTTGGAAATCCGGAGCTCCATAATTATACGCTCTGCTCTTTCAATACCTTTTCAACAAGATTCCGGATCTCAGACAGACGTTTTTCAGACAAAGCCTCAAATCGCAGCACCAGAGCCGGCTGGGTGTTGGATGCGCGCACCAGTCCCCATCCGTCATCAAACAGCACCCGGACGCCATCAATATCAATGACATTGTATCTTTCCCGGAAATATTCCGTGACTTTTTTCACGATCCCGAATTTCTTTTCATCCGGGCAGTCCACCCGGATTTCCGGTGTGGTATAAGTCTTTGGCACATCTGAAAGAAGTTCGGAAATGCGTTTTCCGGTTTTTGCCAGAATTTCCAGCAAACGGCAGGACGCATAAATGGCATCGTCAAATCCCAGATACCGATCCTCAAAAAACATATGACCGCTCATCTCTCCGGCCAGTGCAGCGTTTTCAGCCTTCATTTTGCTTTTGATCAGGGAATGTCCGGTTTTCCACATAATGGCCCGGCCCCCGTGCTTTTCAATATCATCATACATTACTTTGGAGCATTTGACTTCGGAAACAAAGGTCGCCCCCGGTTTTCTGGCCAGAATTTCCCTTGCATAGAGGATCATAAGTTTGTCGCCAAAAACAATATTTCCCTTTTCATCCACCACACCGATGCGATCCCCGTCTCCGTCATAACCTATGCCCAGATCCAAATCCTTTTCACGAACCAGGGCAATCAGATCTTTCATATTTTTCAGCACAGTGGGATCGGCCTCATGGTTGGGAAAAGTGCCGTCCATGTCACAGTAAAGATCATAGACTTCACAGCCCAGATCTTTGAGAATGGGAAGGGCCACAACGCCTGCCGTGCCGTTTCCCGCGTCCATTCCCACCCGCAAAGTCATGGGCATGCGGATGTTCTTTCGGACAAATTCTTTGTATTCTGCAAGGACACTGCCTGTTTTCACTGTTCCCGACCCCTGGGCAAAATTCTTTTCCTCCATGATATTCCAAATCTTCTGAATATCCTGACCATGAACAGAATCTTCCCCTTTGCAGATTTTGAACCCGTTGTATTCTTTGGGATTATGACTGGCCGTCACCATAACACCTCCATCCTGCTTCAGATGGGGAATCGAGAAATAGAGAAGCGGTGTGGGACAGACTCCGATATCCGTTATCTCACATCCGGTGTTCACAAGTCCCTGTATAAGCTGCGCTGCATAGGCATCGGAAGTGATCCGGCAGTCCCGGCCCGCAGTCAGTTTTGTGCATCCGTGCAGTTTCATAAAGGTTCCAATGGCTCTGCCCAGCAGGAAAACTTCCTCTTCAGTCATATCCTTTCCGGCAATGCCGCGAATGTCATATTCCCGAAATATCTGCGGATTCATATTTTATCTCCTTTTTTACCAACTGTATATCAGGGCCGCAAAGCCGACAATCCAGCAGTACGGCGCAAAAATAAACAGACGTCCTTTGTTTACGATATAGACCAGAAGAGCCAGCGCTGCATATCCCACCAGACCGGCAGAAATCGCTCCGTACAGAGCGTTCATATCCGCCCCCGTGCCTCCCAGATCTTTCAGCACAAGAATCTGCGCTCCCGCAATCGCGGGTATGGACATCAGAAAAGAATAACGGGCTGCGGTTTTCCCATCCAGCCCCAGAAAAAGTCCGGCTGCAATGGTGGAGCCGGATCTCGATATGCCCGGAAGTATGGCAATTCCCTGCACAAATCCGATACACAGAGCCTGCCGGACGGAAAAATCTTCGATCCCGTGTACCGGGCCTTTCACATATTTCGTGACCCAAACCAGCACACCTGTGATAATCAGCGTCCATCCCACCAGAAAAACAGAAGAAAAAATCTGTTCCGCCATTTTGTGAAACAAAAGACCGATTACCGCAGTCGGCACAGAACCGGCAATGATCAGCAGGGCCAGTTTAACATCCGCATCCTGCATAGCTGCCGCGGGGGAGATTTTTTTCTCCCAAAGCATTGTGCCAAAACGGACAAGGGAAGCCAGAATGCTGATAATCTCTTTGCGGAAAAAAATGATCACCGCAATCAGGGTTCCTGTATGAACACTGATGTCAAAAAAAAGCTCAGCCTCCCGGAGTCCGAAAAGATGCTGGAAAATCACCAGATGCCCTGAACTGCTCACAGGCAGAAATTCCGTAAGTCCCTGAATGATACCCAAAACAACTGCATGAAACACGTCCATAACTGTCCTTTGCGTCAGATTAATATCAGATACTCTTATATAACTTAGGAAAAACATGCTTGCAAGGAAAACATTTTTTTTGTTGATTCATGACAAATTGTTTGACATTCAGAACATCCGGGTTCAATGTCCTGATAAGGTGTGCCGGTTTCTGAAAACACTGTAACCCATAATCTGAACCGGCAATCCGGGCAAAGGCACCAACTCACAACTTCAGACACTGAGGTGACCATGATTATCAATTCCCTTTTGGATACAGACCTTTACAAACTCACCATGATGCAGGGCGTACTGCATCAGTTTCCCTGGGCTGATGTGGAATACGAATTCAGATGCCGGGACAGCGGTATTGATCTTTGTCCCATTGCCAAAGCTGCGGAGGAGGAAATTGCCCATCTCTGTGTCCTTCGCTTCCGGCCGGAAGAACTGAATTTTCTGCGTACACTGCGCTTCATGAAAGAGGATTTTATCCAGTTTCTGCGGCTGTTTCATCTGCAGAAGGATTTTATTCAGGTAAGCACGGACGGAGGTGAGTTTTCCATAAAAATCAAAGGCCCCTGGCTGCATACCATTCTGTTTGAGGTTCCGGTGCTGGCCATTGTAAGCGAACTCTTTTTCCGGTATCTGGAGCCCGCTCCCGACTTTGAAAGGGGAAAAGAAAAACTGTATCATAAAATCGGAATAGTGAAGGAATCAAACAGAGAAAACCTGGGTTTTGTGTTTTCAGATTTCGGCACCCGGCGACGCTTTTCCCGTGACTGGCATGAGAATATCATCGGGATACTGAAAAAGGAAATGCCGGAGAATCTGATTGGAACCAGCAATGTGATGTTTGCCATGAAGTACAGTCTCATTCCCATCGGAACTATGGCCCATGAATGGATTATGGCCTGCCAGGCTCTCGGCCCCCGTGTAGCGGACAGTCAGAAGTTCGCTCTGGAGCACTGGGCTCAGGAATACAGGGGAGATCTGGGCATTGCCCTGTCCGACACTCTGGGTTTTGAAGCCTTTCTGAGCGATTTTGACATGTATTTTGCCAAGCTCTTTGACGGATGCCGCCATGACAGCGGAGATCCTTTTGCATGGGGAGACCGGCTCATTGCCCATTACAGAAAACTGAAGGTTGATCCCCGGTGGAAACGGGCTGTTTTCAGTGACGGGCTTTCCTTTGAAAAAGCTGCGGAAATCGCCCGTTATTTCAAAGACCGGATCAGCACATCTTTTGGGATTGGCACCAATCTGACCAATGATATCCGGGGAAAGGCTGTTCAGATTGTCATCAAAATGACCCGGTGTCAGGGCGCGCCTGTGGCAAAAATATCTGACACACCGGGAAAGCAGATGTGCAAAGAAGGCAGCTACCTGGAATACCTGAAAAATGTTTTCAGCAAAAAAATTGAACAGGCAAAACAGACAGGAAGGTTATAAAAAAAGGCGGTGGATCAAACCGGCGGACAGTCTGTTTTTAACCGCAGATTCACACAGCGTTTTTTTCTGTGCGAAATTCGGGTGTCAAAAAAATCAACTGCTTTGATCCACTGCAAAAAAAAGACTTGTCTGCCAGGTGATTTATGAAAATAAATATCCATTTCAGTTCACAGGCAAAAGCTGGAAGCTTTTGCTGCTTTGATGGGATATTCTTTTCCGGAAATCACCTTATGCATCTCCGGCTTCCCTGTCCCTGAATTCCTCCTGTGTACGGGAAAACATCACTGCATTAAGGGATTCCCTGGCTTTTTTATGACCAAGGCTGCTCGATGTTTTAAAATCCTCTATAGCCATGCGGTCATTGTTCATTCTCTGATACGCGATCCCGCGGGCATAATAAACCTCCTTTGCCTTGGGATTGAGGCTGATAACCTGGCTGAAACAGTGGATGGCCTCCTCTACCTTGCCGCTGTTAAGCAGGGCATTGCCTTTGCGGAACCATTCCTCATACTTTCCAGGAGTTGAGGAATCCTTCTGATTAACTGTAACGGTCAGACTGTGGGAGCAGTGACGGCAGATTTTTGCACCGACCGGAATTCTCTCGTAGCAGTTGGGGCAGGTCTTCATCTGCCGGAGGGAGTTCTGACGGATCTTTTCCCTGATTTTCTTGTTGACGGTCAGCAGATATTTGTCCATGATGCTGCGCAGAAAATCGGCAAAATCCTTTTCATCAATCTGGAAAATATCAATCTGATGATGGATTTCCTGCAGAACGATCTGCCGGTTTTCCTCATAATCAGGCAGAATCAGGGAAAAATCAGCCAGCAGTTCAATAATCTGGCCGTATTTGTCCAACTGGAGATTCTGTATGGCCGCAGACGGGGGCATTTCATTTTTGATATTTTCAATTTTGAAATAATCCACTGCATTCTTGATCAGGGTTTTGGTTCCGTTGCGGATCGTCTTTTCCAAAGTGGTGGTGTCATGCTCATGTTTGAGACGGCTGATTTTTTTTTCGTAAGTCTCTTTCAGATGCCTTATTTCCCCTTCATATTCCCTTTGAACAGATATTCTGATATTGGCAAATGTAATGAGCAGAAATACAATAAAAAAAACCGCGGAAAGCCCGAAGGAAAGCCAGGGTTCAAGTATCTGCAGCGCTGAAAAGGCCAGAAGGATGATACCGGTGATTCCCAGTATGATGATATTGGAATATATGCGCATGAAAATGTCTCCTGAGAGAGGTTTTATAAATCAGTATCTGAAAAAAATTTTTCTGTCTGACAGATTCCCCGGTTCCTATATTTCATTTTATTGCAGTAAAAATCAATAGGGTGTCAGAAGTATTCAAAGGTAGAAATTATCTACTTTGAACAGCGGCTTCGGAAGATAAAACAAAAAATATTTAATTTTTATAAATAATTATGGATAAAAAAACACAGATATTTTCCCCAAAAGACGGCCTGAAAAAAAAGCCGGAATCTCCGGACAGCATCCGCAGCCGGAATATTTTACAGAAGCAGGTACAGAAAAATGTGGACAAACAGATTATAATAATGTTAAAATATAAAATTAAACTGAAAAGACAGGGGGTGATTGGTTGGGCAGTGTGATCAAAAAACGGAGAAAAAAGATGAGAAGACATAAACACCGCAAGCTGTTGGCCCGCACACGGCATCAGCGCAGGAAAGGTAAATAATGTACCTTTGTTTCTCTGTAAAACGGAAGAGCACCTGTTTTCACAGGTGCTTTTTTCAGTCATAATCATTCGGACGGGGCAGGGGCAGCCGGCACTTCGGGCATTCCGGAATAACCTTTGAAATATTTAAGAAATTCAGAGTCTGTGGAAAGAATCAGCGAACTGTTTTCGCTCAAAGCTGTGGCGTAAATATCAAGGGTCTGGACAAAGGAATAAAATTCCGGGTCCAGACCGAAAGATTCCGCAGTCAGTTTTGTGGCCTCCGCGTCCGCCTTTCCCTTGATTTCCTGCGCCGTTCTGTAGGCTTCTGAGGATATGCGCTTGAGTTCCCTTTCTTTCTGACCGATAATCTTCCGGGCCTCCCCCTTTCCCTCAGACCGGAATTTCTCGGCTATCTGCTTGCGTTCAGCGATCATCCGGTTATAAACCGAATCCCTGACCGTATCCACATAATTGACCCTTTTGATCTTCACATCCACCAGTTCAATGCCGAAATCTTCGAGTTTGGGGCGGGCCTGGTCCAGAACTCCTGCTGTGATTTTCTCCCGGCCAATTGTGATATTGTACTCATGCGCCTTATCCTTGGCCAGATCACCCTCATCAGCCTTTACCTGGGACAGATCCAGGGGACGGTTGCTCTTGCGCACGGTTTCGATTAGCCGGCTGGAGGTGATGAAGTTGCGAACCGAGGGATCAATAATATCGTTGAGTTTGATATTGGCTTTGACAATGCTCTCATTTACGCTCACCCCTCCCACGGTACGGAGAAACTTCACAGCATCAACAATCTTCCACCGGGCAAAGGTATCCACCCATATATAGGTTTTCTCCTTGGTGGGAATCTGCCCGGGATCCCCGTCCCACTGCAGGAGATTTTTGGGATAAACTTGGGCTTTCTGAACAAAAGGGATTTTGAAATGAAGCCCGGGATCAGTCACCGCCCCTCCGACAATTCTTCCGAACTGGGTGACAACCACCTGTTCTGTCTCATCCACCACGTATGCTGCCTCATAGACAACACTCAGCAGCAATACGCCCAGTATTGCAAAAACTCCGGTAAATTTCATTTTTCCGTCCTGTTCTGTGTCCCAAGGTTAAGCAGCGGAAGCAGGCTTTTCTGATCCGCGTCAATAATATATTTCTCTTTCATTTTGGGGAAAACATCCCTCAGAGCCTCCAGATAAAGTCTGCGCCGGGTGACATCCTTTGCCTTCGCGTATTCATCATACAGGGCATGGAATCTGGCTGCATCACCTTTGGCCCGGTTGACTCTGTCAAGGGCAAATCCCTCGGCCGCCTTAATGGTTCTTTCAGCCTCGCCCTTTTCCGCGGGAATGGCTTTGTTATACTCTTCTTTGGCCTGATAGATCATCTGTTCCCTTTCCTGGGTGGCCCGGTTGACCTCATTAAGTGAAGGCTGAACCGGTTCAGGCACATCCGTCTTTTTCATTTCCACGGTGACAATCTGAATGCCGGTTTCTGCCAGATCCAGTTCTTTCTGCAAAAGTTCCCTGGCCTCCACCGCAATCTCCTCCCGTTTGCTGATAACCTCATCTATGCTTCTGTCTCCAATAACCAGCCGCATGGTGGCTTCTGACATATCCCGGAGATAGCGTTTCACCTCCCTTACCTTGAAGAGAAACTGATACGGCCCGTCCTCGGTGTCTTTTATGCGGTACTGAATGATCCAGGGAACCAGGGCCACGTTCAGCTCACCGGTCAGCATCAGGGTGACATTGCTGCCGGAAGTGACATAACTGCTGTCCTTTTCCCCAAAAGTCCCCCCGAATTCCTCGGTTTCGATACGCCTGACATTCACCTTGTGAACAGATTCAATTCCTGCCGGCAGTTTGAAGTGAAGTCCGGGCTGCGCGGTGCGCACATATTTTCCAAAGCGCTGGATAACCCCCACCTCACTGGGTTTGACAGTATAAATCATTGTACTGCCCATGAGCGCTGCCAGAACTATCACTATCCAGAAGGAGCCGCCCGGAATTTTCAGTGTATTGATTTTCTGTATCAGTTCATCCATGTTAGGGGGCATATCCCCCCGTTTTCTCTGCTGCTGCTGCAGTTTTTCCCAGTCCCAGCTCATGTCATTTTCCTGTAAATGTTGTTCATGGTTTTCCTTTCTCTTTATCTTCACCCATTTTTCACCGAAATGTCTTCTTCGGAAATCTGTTCTGCCACACTGGGTTGACCCGGGGCTGTTAAGTTCTGTGCATTTTTATTCCCCTCCTGAAAGGGGATAAAGGTGTGTCCGGAATCGCGCACACCCAAAACACATTCCCTGCCCCCTCTCAGGAGGGGATTTCTTAAAGAACTTGGCAGCCCCGCCCGAATTGACCGGATAGGCTGCAAAACAGAAATTCCTTTTCCCGCTGTTTTCCGATATGCGGATTCTATATCTAAGGTAGAGAGAGGTTTAAGTCAAGGAGAAAGCGAATTTTGTATTCCGGATTGTGGGAAAAGATACCGGAAATCAGATTTCAGCGTTTGGGAGAAGGAAAAATTTCATCCCGGTTCAGACAGTGTTTTTGTGAAACTGCACTTGGGGTTTGTAACAAAATAACCTGTAAAATTTTCTGTCCGAAAAACCCTGAGGGTTTTAAAAACCCTTAGAAAGTGTTTGAAAAGTCCCTGTCCGGACATCTTCCCCCTTTAAAAAATGGAAAACAGACTTTTCAGGCACCTCTCAGGGATCTAATCTCCCCCTTGTTCCGTACCCGTAAGGTGATTTTCAGAAAAGAATATCCCGCCAAAGTAGCATAAGCTTCCGGCTTGTGCCCTGTGCCAGTGAAGTGAAACGGGATATTTATTTTCAGAACTTACTTAAATAACAGCATATTCCTGGCTGTCCGGGTTTCCGGTGAGGAACCAGGAGCTGCGGACCGCCAAATCTGTTCCGTCTTCGCGGGTGCGGGTGGGGGTTTCGTTATAATTGCCTGTGATGATTTCTGATTCCGGCTACAGTTTTGCATTGTAAGCAAAGGTGCGGGTTCCCGCGGTATCGGTGATCTGTTTCTGTCTTACCGGGAGGTCGTATGCAAAGGTGATGTCCGCAGTATCGTCAGAATAGTCAATGCTTTTCAGTTCACAGTTGCCCGGGTCCGGCATATTTTGGGATTTGACTTTCCCGTAAAATTCTGACAGAATAAAAATATTGAATCAGGAAAAAAAACAGTCGGCGGACGGATTCGGGCATGAGTGATTTGCAGGAAATATTTGAGAAATCGTTGAACAGCCCGCATGATGCAGCCTTTAAGTCGGCCTTTAAGAAAATGGCTGTGGCACGGGGCTTTTTTGAGTCTTATTTTCCGGAGAGTATCAGGAAATATATCGACTTTGACAGTCTGGAAATCACAGACGGAAGTTATGTTGACGAAAAGCTGAGGGATAAGCATTCTGATATTGTTTACAAAACAAAAATAAAGGGGCGGGACGAATTTCTGTACATCCTTTTCGAACACCAGAGCACGCCCGATCCCATGATGGTGTTCCGGCTGCTGTGCTACATGGTGAACATATGGAAGGAATGGATTGACCAGAACCCGGATGCGAAATGCCTGCCCGTGATTTTTCCGGCCGTGCTGTATCACGGAAAGAAAAAGTGGAAATCTCCCCGGACAATGGGCGGGATGATTGAAGGCGGTGATGAATTTTCGGGTGGTGGGTCAAATCCGTTGATTTTTGATTCATAATCTGATACAGTTCGTTTATGAAACAATATATTAAAATAATATGCAGACACTGCGGAAGCGATGATCCTGCAAAAAAAGGTAGTGGGTCAAATTTATTGATCAAGCTGATTTCGAGTAGCAACCGGTTTCAAAATAGTAACGGTTGATATACATTCCGATAACATTGTCATGTATGTCTTCGTTCTTTGAAAAACATATTGTTTTTCGGTTGAGACGTTTTATATGTGTCCTGAAATTAAGGTTTTTCCTTTCAATTTTCCATGTATTGTCTTTGCCGATGATATGTTTATGGGAAGGGATGTGTTTTCTGTAACTCTGCCAGTCATCAGTATGGTAATATGCTATTCGAAAAGCAGATAATTTTTCAAAAAGTCCGGCACAGCTTTCATCCGTCCGTTTTCCATTATGCCACGCAGGAATAATGCCTGATTCCCTTTCGATAGCATACCATGTCCAGCACTGATTCTTTTTGCTGCCGGCACAGCTCCAAAATTCATCAGCCTCAGCATCTGTTCTTATTTCAATTTCTGTTTCGGGAAGCGGGTTCTGACAGGACAGAAAATGCGGATTCACTTCCAAAGGTGTTTTTTTTTAGTTCTGAAATTACTGTATTTTTTGAAATGTTCAGGTTTCTGCCTATATCTCTGACCCCGCTGCTGTTCAGTGTCTGATTCTCTGTCTGTTCCTTAACGCCCGGTCTGCATGCGTTATAAGTGTACCCGGGTTGAAAGGTTTTTTTGCAGTTATTGCAGCAATACCGTTGTGCTCCGGTTCTGCTGTGGCCGTTTTTTACAAGATCATCCCGGTTACAGCGCGGGCAGACTATTTTGATATATTGTTTCATAGAATTATGATATATATGATGATAAATGTAAAATCAATAAATTTGACCCACTACCCAAAAAACGGTCACAGTGAAAACGGCAAACAGCGTTACCGCTGTAATAATTGTAAAAAAAGCTTTCAGACTGAATATCGTTATAATGCCTGGCAGCCGGGAGTGAAAGATCAGACTGAAACACAGAC
>JBFXEJ010000114.1:0-18674 GCA_050180235.1 Desulfococcaceae bacterium | reverse complement strand
TAAATTATTTCTCAAAAGATTTTTTGAAAAATCAGGAATTGATCAGACACGCAAAAAAATATCTGCTGCATATGAAGAACTCTTAATTTTCGGTAAAATCGCAGCATGATTTTTACCGGAGTATTGACCTTAAATCAGGTTCAAAATAAGCCGGAGCCGTGTTTTATACCAAATTGCCATTGATTTTATATAATAGACCTCTTGCAAAACTGGGAGTTGCACCTTTGATTTTATTGGATTAAAATTGACTTTTGCAAGAGGTCTAATATGTCAGTTTTTTTCACCGTTGTGCGTGTGCAAAAAACCGCTCCGCTTAATTTTTGCACTCCTCCGGATTTGCATTCTGCATTGTATAAAATCAATGGAGAATTGTTATTATTTGTTATAGTTATTTCAATAAACAGTCTTAACAGTGGAGTGAAAATCATTCCACTTTGCCAAAAATTACGGAATTCATAAACTCCAGCGCTTCCGGAGGCACGGATGTGAAATGAATGCGGAAGCAGGATTTGTCTTTTGGAAGAGGATGAACCACCTTGGCATAAAGATCTGATGTAATTTCATTTTTTTCTGCATCACAGAGAAACAGCCTGAGATTGTTCATCCGATCCGCCTTTGTTTCAGAACGGATTTCAGCGGTTTCCTCCCCCATCCGTATTATTTGTCCGGTAAAAATATCTCCTGTGGCATATTTCCCCTCCAGAATGGTAAAGCGGACAGGCAGATGGGGCCTGAGTTCCGGCAGATCAGAGATGTTCTTTTGCGGCAGAAAGAGCTGGTATGGCTCATGGATTCCGCCAATTTCATAAATGGGAACGGATTTTGTGAAACCTTTGGGCATGATTTCAATTTCATCGTCAATTCTAAGTTTTGCCCGGCAGTCCTCTTTTGTGCTTTGGGAAATCAGTATCTGTCCGCCCACGGTAAAGGATTCAATCCGCGCTGTCAGGTTCACATTCCTGCCCACCACTCCGTACTTGGAGCGTTTCTCTGATCCGATATTGCCCACCACAGCTTCGCCCGTGTTGATGCCAATGCCCTGTGCCACCACAGGATATTCCGCTGCCCGGTTTCTGGCATTGACCTCTTTCATGGCCAACTGCATTTCCAAAGCGCAGGCAACCGCTCGCTGGGCATCGTCATCCCGCAGAACCGGCGCACCGAAAATCACCAGAATGGCATCACCGATGAATTCATCAATGGTTCCCTGGTATTTCAGAATGATCCGGGTCATGCTTTCCAGATAAATATTGATCATTTTTACCACATCTTCTGCTTCCAGACGTTCGCTAACAGAAGTGAAGCCCCTGAGATCCGTCATCATAATGGTAATCCTGCGCTTTTCTCCGCCCAGTTTTGTGCCTTCAGGGGATTCCAGAATGCTGTCCACCACATCATCGGAAAGATAACGGCCAAAGGTTTTTTTGATGAATTCATTGCGTATGCGCAACTGTTCCTGACTTTTGAGCAGAGCATTGTATGCCTCGTTGCGCTCCAGCAGGTTGATATAACCTTTGGAATGGTAACGGATGCGCGCAATCACCTCCAGCCGATCCGGCAGTTTGACCATATAATCATTGGCTCCCAGGGCAAATGCCTCTGCTTTGGTGCGCGGATCCTCTTCTCCTGACAATACAATGAGCGGAACCTCGCGGGTGCCCGGATTGGCCCGGAAATAACGCACCAGCCGCAGTCCTTCCATTTCCGGCATGAACAGATCCTGCAGAATAACCGTGGGACGGATCTCATTGGCCATGCGTATGGAACGCGTGGGATCCTGACAGTAATGAAAATCAATGTCTTTTTCATTGCTGAGCATACGGCGCACGGATTCCCCGATCATCTGCTGGTCATCCACCAGAAGAACTGTGACCCGGTGCCGGGTTAATTTCAGTGGGTTGGACATGCATATTGCTGAGTGTTGAATGGTTAATTTTCAATGTTGAATGATTAGATGATTTACATAAAAGAATATCCCCCAAATTAGCAAATGCTTCCGGCTTTTGCCCTTTGCCTGTGAACTGAAACGGGATATTTATTTTCAGAAATCACCTTAATGCTGAAACTGCATGTGCAGATATTTCAGAATCGCAGGGGCTATCTGATGCAGGGGAAGAATTTCCTTTGCCGCTCTCAGATTCCGTGCTGCTTTGGGCATACCGTAGATAGCACTGCTCTGCTCATCCTGGGCAATGGTGTGACATCCATTCTGCCGCAGTTCCAGCAGCCCGGCTGCTCCGTCCTTTCCCATTCCTGTAAGCAGTATGGCCATGCAGTCGCTGCATTTGGAGGCTTTGGCACAGCAAAGAGCCAGACTGCGGAAAAAAATATCAATGGATGGCCGGTACGGTGTTTCTTTGGGACCCGGCACATAGGAAAAAGTCAAATCCCGGTTGAGAATCAGATGCTCATCCGTACCGGCCACATACACCCATCCTGTTTCCGGCCTTTGTCCTTCGCCTGCAATGCAGACAGGCAGGGAAGTCTGTGTATCCAGCCACCCGGCCAGTCCGGCGGAAAATTCCCTGTTCACATGCTGAACAATCAGTACCGCAGCAGGCAGCAGGGCAGGAAGCGCTGAAAGAATTTCAGCCAGTGCATGCGGGCCTCCCGCGGATGCTCCAATGGCAATGATTCTCATGAAATCTTCCTATGCCAGTTTGAAACGGGAAACCTCATTTTGCAATCCCCGTGCGGCTTTGTTCAACTGCTCAATGGCCAGAAAAGACTCTTTCAGGGATTCCATAGTCTGCTGCATTTCTGTTCCCAGATTGAGCATGGCCCGGTTTATGTTCTGGGCTTTTTCCGACTGGAACTGCATGGACCCGTTGACTGCCTCAAAACGGGGGGTGAGAGCCTGCACCTGTCCGATAATACGGGACAGTTGTGTACTGATCCGGGCCACATCTTCGGCACTGTGCCGCACTTCCTTGATAAAAGCGTCCATTTCCATCACACCCGCAGACACGGCCTTCTGCATTTCCTCCACCATCTGTTCAATATCCAGTGTTGCAACGGCTGTCTGATCCGCAAGTCTCCGGATTTCCCGTGCCACAACCGTAAATCCTCTGCCGTATTCCCCTGCTTTTTCCGCCTCAATGGCCGCATTCAGGGAAAGCAGGTTGGTCTGATCCGCAACTTTGGTTATGGTTGTCACCACCGAGGTGATATTGGCGGCCTTTTCATTGATGGCCTCCAGTTTGCCGGAAATGGATGAGGATGCCTCCTCCATATTGCGGATGGCGTCCTCCATCCGTGCCAGATCTGTCTGACCGCTGCTGGCAAACTTGGCGGTTTCTTCAGACATTGCCGCAACTTCCTGCATGGTTTCAACCAGTTCCGCTGAAACATCGGAAATCTCACCCACATTTTTTATCACAAGATTGGCGGATTCAGTCTGATTGGCCATGACGGTTTCCTGCTGTTTGGCTGTGGCAGACAGTTCTGTTGCCGAGGAGGAGACCTGCACTCCGGCCTGCTGCACCTGACCGATAAGGGAATTGAGATTGAAAGCCATGTCGCTGAGTTTGGAAACCAGTGTGGTCAGTTCATCCCCCCGGCCTGTGCGGAATCCGGACAGGAAGCCGTCCTGACCGATCCGGATTCTGGCAGTGAGATCCCCTTTGGAAATGGTATCTGCAAAGGATACCGCCTGATTGATGGGGCCGATGACCCGGCGGAAGGTGATCCGGCCAATTAGAATCATGGCGAGAATTGCGGCGAGAGCCGCTCCTGAAACAAACATCCGCGTCAGTTTTGTCACATTCCGGGCTTCCTGTTCAGCCGAATCCCGGATGGTCTGGGCATGAAGTTTAAGCCGATCCAGGCTTTCTGTGATAAGTGTCCGGCTGTCTTTAAGGGATTTGCGGAGTTCGGCCATCTGCTTCTGCTGTTCAAACCAACTGCTGCGCAGCCGGGCCACCTCGGTCAGGGTTTTGCTGAGTATATCAAAATCCTTTTCAATATTCCGGACAATTACCATAAGCTCCTCTGAATCAGCTACTCCTTTTTTCAGGGCTTCCAGGGAAGCCATTACCAAAGCTGCGGCAGGCTCTGTGCGCTCTCCCCGAATCCGGCTGATACTGTCCTGATCTTTGACCAGCAGCATCTGTCTCCCATAGGTGGCAAGCGCGGCAACCCCCAGCCGGAGATCATTGCAGGCCTTCTGGGTTTTGGTCAGATCCCCTGCCAGCAGTTCCCGGACAGCCGCGCTGAGATCATCGCTTTTTTCCTCTGCATCCATGTATTCCCGAAGAGCAATCTTTTCCCGCATGGCTGCAAAATTGACCCGGCCGGAAACAGATTCCGCATTTTTCTGCAGTTCTGCTCCTGTGTGGTCAATCACATCTATCTGCGTGTCAATCGCGCTGCCCAGTTCCAGACTGCCGCGCACAGATTCCAGAAGGGCAGTGTCCTTTGCCAGAAAATCCGTGAAAAATCCGGACAACTGTTTGATATTGCTTTCTGCATCGCTTTTTTCCTGCAAAAGCTGCCGGAGTTGTACCAGGCTTTTTTCAAATTCCTGTTCCATCCCTGTGCGCTGGGTCAGTTTGTCCAGTTCCTCAATGGATGCCGTGCCCATGATGATTCCCTGCCGATCAAAAAAATCAGCCATAGCGCCCCGGATCTGCTGATTGGCCGTTACCAGCGGAATCACAATCCCGGTCAGCCGATCCTGGCTGCGGATCAGTTTTTTGTTGGATTCATCATTGACAAGGGCCAGTGCAGCGATAATCACCACGCCCAGAAAAACCAGACCAAAGAGCATATTTTTGACAGTCAGGTTAAATTTCATGGTATTTCCTGATTTGTTTGGGGTTTGTAGAGTATCACAAGCTTCCAGCTTGTGCCGCTGCTTATGAACAAGCTGGAAGCATGTTCTGCTTTAAGGTGATTTCCATTAATGATTATACCGTTTTTCGTAGGGTGGGCACGGCTTTTTGTGCCCGCCGTCCTGCTGAAACGGTGGGCACAAAAAGCCGTGCCCACCCTACAATTATGGTACATTTTTTCATGGAAATCGCCTAAAGTATCATAAGCTTCCAGCTTTTGCCGCTGTTTATGAACAAGCTGGAAGCATGTTCTGCTTTAAAGTATCACAAGCTTCCGGTTTGTGCAGTTGCTTATGAACAAACTGGAAGTTTTTTCTACTTTTCCGGCAGCGGCATCAGCATTTTTTCCACAGAAACCGCGTGCGGAATCAGTTTTTGCATCAGCATGATCTGTTCTGTCTGCACCCATGCCTCCCGATCAATGGTTCCAATGCGGAAATCCGCTGAAGGTTTGATCATGGGACGTGTGAGATCCAACTGCTGTCTGCGAATATCTTCTGCTGTGTCTTTGTCAAACTGTGCGAGTGTGCCAAGAGCCTTTTCCGCATTTTCCGGAGCAAGCGCCTCTTCCCACGCGGACAGCAAAGCCAGTGTAAATTTTTTCACATTATCCGGATGTTTTTCCATCATCCGTGCAGATGTGACAAGGGAATTTGCAACAAATTTCACGCCAAAATCAGTGGGAACAAAAAATTTCACTTCCTCATTGTTTTCCCCCAGTTTTTTGGCAATAATCGGCCCCTGCGCATTGCGGTATACAGGCCAGATGTCAACCCTTTTTTGGTAAAAAGGCGTGAAATCATAGCGCACACTGAAAAATTTCACATTGTCTTCCGTCATATTGGCTTTTGCCAGCAGGGTGCGCATAATGCTTTCATCATTTCCGCCATAAGTGATGCCAATGATTTTTCCCTGCAAATCTGAAATACTGTTCAGGGAGAGTTGGGAACTCCGGTAGATCCATTGCAGCGGATTGACCTGAAAAAGCTGGGCAAGCACCACCACAGGCGAGCCTTTGGACAATGCGCGGATAACCTGATCAGCGGTGGCTGCGCCAAACTGTGCATGTCCCAGTTCCAGTTCCCGGATCGCGTCCCGTTCCGGCCCGCCTTCCTTTACTGTGACATCCAAACCGTTTTTTTGGAAAAAACCGTTTGCATCAGCATAAATATCGCCCACTGTGCTGGTATTGAACAGCCATTTGAGACGGTAATTGAGTTTTTCCTCTGCAAAAGCAGGTGGTTCAATACGGAATACTGCCATAAAAAATACAAACAGAACAATATATCTGCGGGGCATAATATCCTCCTTATCTGAGAGAGAAATGCAGCATTTTTTTTTAAGTCAGTCTGCATACAGTCCTTTAGGTGATTTCTGAAAATAAATATCCCGGTTCAGTTCACAGGCACAGTCCAAAAGCTGGAAGCTTTTGATACTTTTCCGGTATATTCTTTTCCATAAATCACCTTATACATTTATACCTTCTGCTTCATCACACCGTAAGGCAATATGCAGGGAACTCTTTTTTTATATGCAAGATATTCGGAACCAAACACATCCTCCAGATATTTTTCCTCTTTTCTGACCAAAATGCGCAATATTGAAAACATGAATACAGGCACAGTCAGTCCCAGCCAACTGTTTACCGGCAAAACCATCCCCGGCACAAGGAATACAACCCATGAGGCATACAGAGGATGCCTGCAGTATCTGAAAATGCCATCTGTGACAAGTCTGTCAGCATTGTATGCACGCATAACCGTAACCGCAGAGATGACAAAAAACGGGATTCCGATAACAATAAGACAAATTCCCAAACCGGCCATCAGCGGATAGGGAACAACTGTAATTTGGAAGAATGGATAAAAAAAATATGTCAGCACAAACATTATCATGCCGTAACTGACTGACAGAAAAACAAAAACAGGGCCAATACCCCATCTGCTCATTTTTTCTTTCATAATCGATTATCCTCCAGCCCATTTTTCCTTTACCAGACTTCCTGCCCATTCCAGAAGCCCCTGATACACAGACAGGATAATGCCGATAAGAAAAAGTGCAACCAGCACCCTGGCCAGATCGCTTTGGTAAAGGGCGATGCGGATACTGTAGCCGATTCCCGCGTTTGCTGCAATGAATTCTGCAACAATTGTGCCTGCCATTGCCAGAGTCGCACTGCCGGAAATCACGGTTGTCAGCTTGCCCAGATTCTCAAATGCCCGGATTTTCACTTCCAACTGCCAGCGCATTCTGCCTGTAACTCTGTAGAAATGCTCAATGTCTTTAACAGGTTCCGCCATAATTCCCACCACAGACAGAAGCAGGGGAAAATAGCAGATCATAGCGGCAATAATCAGCCGGGAAAGAAAGCCGTCTCCGAGCAGAATAAAAATAATCGGTGCAATCGCGACAATGGGATAAGCCTGAATATTGTAGGCCGCTACTCTGACAAAAGAGCCGAACCATGTGGCCTGCCGTCCCATAATTCCGACCAGCAGCGCCAGACAGATGGAAAGAGCCTGACCGATTACAGCCACAGAAAGCGTGCTGACCACATCGGAAAAATATCGTCTGTATTCACTGACAAATACGCCGTATATCTCTGAAATTCCCGGAATCACATAATTGGAAAGTCCCAGGGAATACTTGATCCCCATCAGAAAAAACAGGCCAAGAAAGTAGATAATCAGAAACTGGCATATGCGTCTCAGAAGTGTGATCATCGTCAGTTCAGTTGAAAAATTCTTCTGTCGCGACCGCAAATCCCGGAAGGACGGTTTCATCTGACAGGATTTCATCCTGACCGTAACATTTTACATTTGCCGGGGAATGATATACAAAAACCTGTTTTCTCCTGGGATTGACAAGCCAGACACTTTTCACGCCCGCAGAAAAATATTCCGCTGTTTTGTCTGACACCTCATACCATCTGTCACCGGGAGACAGGATTTCCACCACCAGTTCAGGCGCAATATCCAGAAAACTGTCTGATTCCACTTTTGCCATGCGTTCATGGGAGATGTAAATCACATCAGCAGCCCGGATCGTGTCAGGATTTCGGCTGGTGTATATGCCCACTTCCCCGGTCATGACAATCCCCAGATTGTTTTTTCTGACAAAAGCCCTCAGTATGCTTCCGACTCCAATTTCAGTGATGCCATGTGTATATCCGGTTGGCGACATATATACCAGTTCCCCTTCCACAAGCTCGGATGGCCCTATATCCGGCATTTTTGCCAGTTCCTCCCCGGTAAGCAGAGAATCAAAATTTTTTGTCAATGCAGCCGATAGCATGTCAGTTTCAGACTCCGTATATCAGAGAAATAACATAGTGCATTATTTCACTTAAAATTGTAGGTCGGATTAGCGACAGCGTAATCCGACATCCTGACTTTGAAAGTTTTTTCATTACGCAGCATTCATAATCTCCAGCATGATGCGATCCAGTATCTTTCTGTCCGGATTTTCGCCTTTTTTTATATCATGCCCTGCAATTTCCCGTGTGCATGGGCTTTTTCCGGCTCCCCGGAATACAATAATCTGTTTGCAGAATTTTGACACTTCCACCACATTGTGCGAAATATAGAGAAAAAAAGTCTGCGGAAACATTTCCTTAATGTGAAGAATGATTTTTTCCCTTGTCATTTCATCCACATTTGCCAGACTCTCATCCAGAATCAGCAGATCAAAATCCTGCACCAGATAGCGCAGCAGATTGACCCGGTTTTTCTGTCCCAGGGAAAGCCGGGAAAATCCCCGGTTCATACATTTGGCAATGCCAAATATATCAATGAGTTCTTTTTTGCTCTGTTCATTGGAATCCGGAGTGATTTTGTCAATATGGTTTCCCACGGCAGACCATCCGGGCAGGCGTTCCAGATTGTAAGTGTAAGCCACCCGATCCATGCCTTCTGCAATAACTTCACCGGAATATCCGGCAATATCACCGGAAAGGATTCTGGCAAAAGAGGTTTTGCCCACGCCCGAAGGCCCGAACAGAGCATGAAAACCCGGTTCCGCAATTGTGCAGGACAAATCACGGAATACAGGTTTTTCCGAGCCGGGATAGGCAAATGTGATATTTCGGCATTCCAGTCGCATATTTTTCCATTAGGGGGGTGCAGCGCTAGCGAAACCCAACTTTTTGCTGCTAAATTCCAATGGTGGGTTTCGCTATTGCTATTGCTACATCCACCTGCAATTTTTTGTTTTAGGTGATTTCTGAAAATAAATATCCCGGTTCAGTTCACAGGCACAGGGCAAAAGCTGGAAGCTTTTGATACTTTTCCGGTATATTCTTTTCTGGAAATCACCTTACAGATTCAGATGTTTCAGAAAATAGGGCATCTGCTTTTTCCACCATACCCAGTCGTGATTTACATCATAGCCCCAGAAATCAGCCCATACCGGTATTTTTTTTGCGTCCAATACATTTTTCATGGCACGGGTTTCATCAATGCAGTCATACTGATCGCATTTTTCCCAGGGACCCTGCCCCACGCATAGGATAATGCGGCATTTTTGGTACAAATCCAAAATTGCCGGATCATTCATATTGGGCAGATAACACAGGGGAAAATAAAAATACAGGCGATCATCCATGTAATCCCCCAGCATATAACGGGGGCCGTACAGACCGCTCAGTGCAATCACTGTATCAAAATACCGGGGATTGCGGAAGAGGAAATTGGCAGCATGAAAGGCTCCCATGCTGCATCCTGTGGTTCCTGCTTTCTGAAATTCCGGACGGAGATTCTGGGCAAAGGGCATGACTTCTTTGAGGATATAATTTTCATACGCATCATGTTTTGCCGCCCTGTCCCAGGGATGGGCTGCGCGATAAAGCCATGATTCACTGTCAATGCTGTCAACTGTTATCAAAGTGATTTTCCCCCTGCGGAGAAAAGATGCGCATGATTCAACCATACCGTTGTTTTCATAATCAAAAAATCTTCCTGCCGAGGAAGGGAACACGATAAAGGGTTTTCCCGCGTGGCCGTAAACCTTGAGTTCCATTTCCCTGTTCAGATTCGGGCTGTGCCATTTGTGATAGGTAATGTTCATAGAATTCTGAATGCCCTCCCTGTGATTTGCTGTAATATTTTTTTAAGTGTATTCAAGACAGACTGACGAGTCAAATCTCTCCTATGTTTATAAGTATCCAAAAACAGGAAATCAGCATAACATTCTGTAAATATAATTTA
This sequence comes from Desulfococcaceae bacterium, assembly GCA_050180235.1. GTDB lineage: Bacteria > Desulfobacterota > Desulfobacteria > Desulfobacterales > Desulfococcaceae > JAABRU01. The sequence continues at coordinate 8,638 of JBFXEJ010000114.1, read as the reverse complement.
AATAATCAGCATTACTTGTATAGCACTGCCAAACTCTTTAAGGCGAAAATTTGATATGTTAAGATTTCTGATCATCTGTCCTCTCTTTCAACTGTCAGTCATTGCAGGAGCCAGTATTTTAAATCAAACAGGCATATTGAAGGGAATATCCTGAAAGTGGGAAAATTTTCAGAGCATATTTTTTCAGAAACAGCGACCGGCATGAATCTATCCAAATAATATATTGAATTTAATTTAAAATTATTCAGCATATTATTTGGATAAGTTCATGTATAATACCAGTTCGCCATTGATTTGATCCAAATATTGCCAGTTTTTCCGCTGTTTCTTATGTGCAAAAAACCGCTCCGCCTAATTTTTGCACTCCTCCGGATTATGTGCAGATTGTATCATTTCAATGGCGAATCGGAAAAAGTTTCATTCCGCCAAATTTTCCGTTTATCACTCCGGATTTTTAACCGCAAATTAACGCAAAGGCCCGCAGAGAAAAACTTTGTGTTCTCCTCTGCGAGCTTCTTTGCGCACTTTGCGGTTAAACCCCCGGCACTCCCTAAGGTGCTATTTGCCGTACACACCCTGCTCCTCTTAAAAAGGGGGCTTCTTCGAAAGGTCTTACCTGCTGTATACAACAAACTTTCCGTCTTTGACAGTCAGCATCTCAAATGCCATTTTATCCAGACCGCAGTGATCCTGCGCGGAAAATTTGAACATGCCCCCGATGCCGGTAAACTGCGCTGTTTCCAGATAATCCCGGATTTTCGCGGGATCATCGCCTACTGCTTTCAGTGCTTCAATGATCAGCCACAAACCGTCATAGGCATGGCCGCCAAAGGTGCTGACATTATCTTTGAAAGCGGTTTCATATGCAGTTTTGTATTTCATCAGAACTGTTTTCTGGGGATTATCATCTGCAACCGTATCTGCGGCCATGATTCTTCCTGCCGGAAAAATCAGCCCATCAGCAGCCGGACCGGCGGCTTCAGCATATTTGACATTGGCAAAACCGTGACTCTGGTAAAGAGGAATCTCCATCTTCAACTGCTTCATATTCTGGGGAACAATGGCCTGGGCCGGAACAATGGACCAGTTGACAATGGCTTTGGCTCCGGAATTTCTGATTTTGATCAACTGTGCGGTCATGTCCGTATCCGCAGGCGCATAGGTTTCGTCTGCAAGAATATTGATGCCGTATTCTCCGGAAAGGGCTTTCAACTGAATTCTTCCAGCGTCTCCGAATCCGGTTGTTCCGCTCATGATTCCCACATCTTTGATGCCTGCGGCCACCAGATGCTCATAAATCCGGCGCACAGCATCGCTGTCGTTCTGGGCCACCTTGAATACCCATTTGCGCTCTGCCACCGGAGTGGTGATGCTTTCAGCCGCGGCGCAGGAAATCATGGGGACTCCGGCTTTTTCCACCACCGGGATGGCAGCCATGCTGGTTCCGCTCCGGGAAGTGCCGATAATGGCGCAGACATTGTCTTTTTTGATCAGCTTCTTGATCGCGTTCACGGCACGGGTGTTTTCGCCCTGGGTGTCTTCTATGAAAAGAACCAGTTTTTTGCCGTTGATACCTCCGGCATCATTGACTTCCTTCTGAATCATCTCTGCCGTGTTTTTCTGGGGTTCCCCCAGCCAGGACGCGCTGCCGGTTATGGCAAACGCGCAGCCCACACGGTATTCCTTTGATTCTGCATAAAGGGATGATGCGCAGAACATCAGGGCAGTCATCATCAGCACACTCACGAACACAAATCTTTTCTTCACTTTTCTCTTTCTCCTTTCATTAATGGATGGGTTTATAAACAATGGAACGTAAAAATTGTAGACATTTTTCACAAAAAGCGCAATCATTAATTTCTGTCTTTCCGGAAAAAACAGGTTCCCGCGGTCACGTCAGGACTTTTCAGCCCCCAGCCCGGAAAATATTTGTTTTCAGATCCGGACAATTTCTTGACCATCGCGCAGTAATTTTGTAACCTCTGATTTTGCAAAGGCCGGAAAACCGGACGCTGTTCCGGCCTGTTTTTCAATCCAAAGGAAGGAAAACCGTATGAAGGCTCCTGAAACCATTTTGAAAATCATTGAATCGAATGGCTGTCCCCTGTATCAGACCGGTGATATTTTTACCCTGTCAGCAGGCTCTCTGATGTTTCCCCCGGGAAAACCCACCTGCATCATTCTGGTCGGAGATATCAGTGAGGCATCGAAACTGGCCGGACGGCTGAAAGACAGCTCTTCCTGGCAGTTCACATGCAGCGGTCCGAAAAAGGACTGTCCCGGACTTATCCGGCTGGAGGGAAAGGAATCCGGAAGCCAATCCGAATCCAGTGAATTTCATGAAAAATATGAAAAAATCAGAGCTATTATAAAAGCGCTTGCCAACTATCCCATGTTTAAGGGTCTAAATGAGAACCAGCTTGGCGAACTGGGTTCTTTTCTGAAAATCCGTCAGGCCGCGAAAGGAGAAACCATAATCCGCAAAGGAACTCCGGGGCTGAATCTGTATATCATAACTTCCGGCAGGGTGGAGGTGACCGGTGAGGGAGATATGCACATTGCCTATTTGGGAAAAGGTGAGGTTTTCGGAGAGATGAGTCTTATCAGCGGAGATGCGGTTGCGGCAACTGTCCGGGCTTTGGAACCTGCAAAGATACTGTATATCAGGGGAAAGGATTTTCTCAGAATTCTGGATCATTATCCTTCTGTCCAGATGTATCTGTCCCGGATGCTGGCCAGACGGCTTTCGGAAAGCAATGTGGCCATGTCCGAGGAACTGACCTCAGGAATGGCAGGCAGGCTGTCCGAGATGAGCCCTTCGGAACTGTTTCAGACCCTTAACGCGAACCAGAAAACCGGCGCGGCTGATCTGACTTTTTCCGAAGGAAAGGCAAGGGTATGCTTCCGGGAGGGAGAACTGGTCGGCGCTGTCTGCGGTACAAAAACAGGTGCTGCCGCTTTTTTTGAAATTCTCAGGCAAAAATCCGGGCAGTTCAAATTCAATTCCGAGCTGACTCCGAAAGAAAGGGATACTCCCCCGCTGGGGGATTTCATGTGGCTGCTCATGGAAGGTATCAGAAAAATTGATGAAAACGATCTCGGATAAGCCGTATGCTGTCCGAAATCAGGGATAAAAGACATGGAATTTCCGGACGCTATTATAAAAATTATTGAAGACAGTCAGTGCCCCCTGTACAGTCTGGGCGATGAGTTCTGCCTTTCCGGCAATGCTCTCATAGTTCCGCCGGACAAACCGGTCTGCCTTATTCTTGTAAAGGATATTTCAGAACTTTTCGGAAAAAGAGACAGCGATACTCCCAGGCAGACATTTTTCTGCGGCGGATGCAGCGGGAAAATCCGTCTGGGATATAAAAAGGACCCATCCGCGGGAATGCCGCCACAGAAGAAATCAGAGGAGGAACTCAATGCCATTGCGGATATGCTGTCCGGATTTTCCCTGTTCCAGGATTTATCAAGGGAAAATATCAAAGAAATCATCTCTTTTCTGAAACTGAAAAAATACGGGGAGGGAGAAACCGTTATCCGGAAAGGGGAACCCGGCAGAAATCTGTATATTATTGTTTCCGGCAGGGTTGAAATACTGGAGGACGCGGATGTCAGCATCGCATTTCTGGGTTCCGGAGAAATTTTCGGAGAGATGAGTCTTCTCAGCGGTGATCCTGTGGGCGCGACCGTCAAAGTCACAGAGGCGGCCAAACTTCTGTATATCAGCAGCAGGGATTTCCGCCAGGTGCTCAACCGTTTCCCCACCCTGCAGATGTATTTTGCCAAGATGCTGGCCCGGCGTCTGACCAATATCAATGTGGCCAGAGCTCAGGAATTTTCATCCGGCATGGTGGGAAAACTGAGTGAAATGCCGCCGTCCGAGCTGTTTCAGACCCTGAACAGTCATCAGAAAACCGGCATACTGCTTCTTGATCTGAGCAGGGGAACAGCCAGCATTTCCTTCAGGGATGGGGAACTGGTCCGGGCGCATTATATGGAAAATGAGGGAATAAAGGCATTTTTCGCGGTCATGGGAGAAAAAAGCGGCAGGTTCAAATTCATGCCCGGTCTGCCGGAAGAGGATATGAAATCCGAACCGCTGGGAGATTTCATGTGGCTGCTCATGGAAGGTGTGCGGAAAGTGGATGAGGAATAGGGACAGTTGAAAATGGATACGGAGCTGGAAAAATTTCTGGGCAAAGAATCCCGTGATATGATGAATTTCATCTATGACGGGGTATATGTGGTGGATACAAACCGGAAGATAGTCTTCTGGAACCGGGGAGCGGAAAGAATCACCGGATACAGTGCGGATGAGGTCATTGGAAAACGCTGCAAAGACAATATTCTCAACCATCTGGACGGAAACGGCTCCCTGGTCTGCAAAAAGGACTGCCCCCTGATTCGGGCCATTGATGAGGACAGATCCATAGAATCCAAATTGTATCCCCTGCACAAATCAGGCCGCAGAATACCGGTTTCCACCCATATAGGGCCTGTGAAAAGCGAAAAGGGACGCATTATCGGGGCCATAGAGGTGTTCCGGGATATATCTGCTGAAGAAAATCTGCGGATTATGGAGGATAAATTCAAAAAACTCATCCGCCAGTATGTTTCCGAAACAACCTTTCAGTCAGTTCAGAAAGCCGTGGAGGAGGATGCGGACACAGTGGCAAGTCTGAAGGATCTGACAGTCCTTTTTATGGATCTGGTGGGATTCACCTCCATTTCAGAAGCTGTTTCTCCGGAAGAGACCGTTTATATCCTCAACACCTATTTCAATGTTTCCTCCCATATCATCCGGCAGAACAGCGGTGATATTGACAAATTCATCGGTGACTGTGTCATGGCTATTTTTATCGATGCCAATGATGCTGTAAATGCTGCAAAGGAGATTCTGGAAAAAGGGCTGCCCGGTGCAAACACTGTGCTGAAAAAAAAGGGTTTTCCCCAAATCAGGGTGCGCATCGGCATCAACAGCGGACAACTGGTTCATGGGGACATCGGTTCAAAGGAACGCAGGGATATGACGGTTATCGGGGATGTGGTCAATACTGCTTCGAGAGTGGAAAGCGTATGTGATCCGGGAAATTTTCTGATTACGGAAAGCACATGGTCACGCCTGAAAAATCCCCAAGAATTTGTTTTTGCCAAAGAACTGTTGCTAAAAGGCAAGACGGTTCAGACCAGATTGTACCGGATCAGGCAGAATACCGTTCAGACTGCTGGCAACCACACTGATTCTGTCCAACCGGCTGATTGACAAACAACGCTTAAAAGTCTTATGGAAGTATATTAAAATACTTGATATTTTTGAAATAGCGAAAGAGGAAGGGGTAAAGGAAGGCAGATATTTGGAAAAACTGGAAACTACACGGGAGATGCTTGTGGAAACGCTGATCGGACGATTCAATATCATATCCTCTGTTGCCGCGCCAAAACGCATGGGCAATTTTGAAATCAGACTTGAAAAAGATCAAGACAAAAGAGATAATGCTTTATTTCTAAGGAGAGGCTGTTTCGATGGCGTTTAAATATTCCTGCTTTATCAGCTACTGTTCCGGAAAAGAGGAACTGATTCAGACTTTTATTGATCAGATTTACAGAGCCATCAGTACTGAAATAGAACTTTGTCTAAAAAAATATCCTGTGTTTTTAGACAGAAAGCGACTGCAATCAGGCGATATGTTTGATCCCAAAATTGCTTCGGCCCTGTGTTACAGTGTTTGCATGGTCGCTGTATTAACCCCTTCTTATTACAGGCAGTCATACTGTCTGCGGGAATATAACGCAATGGAAGGCTTGGAAAAAGAACGCTTTGAAAAGATGAACTGGGTTTTGAACCGGAGAGCGGGCCTAATTCTTCCGATTGTGTTAAGAGGGGCTGACCGCATTCCCGACATTATCAAAGGAAAGAGACAATGTTTGGATTTTTCCAGATTTACCCTGAGTTCTCCCAATATTCTGAAGGAAACGGAATTTGCCGAAGAAATACGTAAAGTAGCTGAAAGGATTAATGATTTTTTCGAAAACTTCTGTGAAACAGAAACCGATCTTTGTCAGGACTGTGAAAACTTTGAGCTGCCGGCAGAAGATAAAGTTCCCGAACTCCGGGTACAGTTTAAACCTGCTCCGAAACCTTTTCCGTTTGACTAAGAGGCAGATAATATGAATGAAAAAGGAAAAATTATTACGTTTTATTCATTCAAGGGCGGCGTAGGGCGTTCAATGGCGCTTGCAAATATAGCATGTTTGTTAGCCAAAAAACACAGCAGTCGCGTTCTTATGATCGATTGGGATTTGGATGCTCCGGGTTTGCATCAATTCTTTCGCAATGGAGCGATCAGCGATTCTGAAAAAGGACTTATTGATTTTTTTGCTGAGATTCGAAATATTATTAAACAGCGTCTTGAAAAATCCGATAACATTCGGGAAATGGAAGAGCAGGAAGTTTCAAAAATACTTGATTCGATCAGGTTGGATGAATATATCCAAAAAACGGATATTTCTTCTTTGGATATAATAACCTGCGGAAAAAAAGATGACAAGTATTCTTCTTTGGTCAGAAATTTCGACTGGGTGGGCTTATTTAAAAACGCTCCGAATTTATTTTATTTGTTTGCAGAACATTTGACACAGATATATCAGTATGTTTTGATTGATTCCCGAACAGGATACACGGATACGAGCGGAATTTGCACAATGCTCATGCCGGAGATTTTGGTCTTGATTTTTACGCCAAATAAACAAAGCATTTCAGGCGTAATTGAACTGTTGCACAAATCTGCAGACTATCGAAAACAATCAGATGATTTTCGTCCGTTGATGGCATTTCCTCTGCCGACTCGTATAGATAACGCCGAACTTGTGCGTAAAAACAATTGGCGAATGGGAAATGAAAAAGAGGGAATCAAAGGGTATCAGTCGGAGTTTGAAAACGCATTCAAAGAAATTTACGGTTTGACAGCCTGTGATCTGGATTCATTTTTTGATAAAATTCAGGTTCCTTATATTCCCTATTATGCTTACGGAGAAGAGATTGCTGTACTTCGTGAAACAGGTGACGAAATTAATACTCTCTCTGAAGTTTACGAAAAATTCAAAGAATACCTGCTTGATAAAGAAGCCCCCTGGTCTCAAAAAAAATATACATTTATGAAGAACATAGTAGGTATGAAGAACATAGTAGGACAAACGCCGAGAGGCGAAAATTTCTTTGTCAGGGAAAAACTGATCAAACGCCTGTATCGCCGTCTGGATTCGGGCGCAAATCTCTATATTGCCGCGCCAAGACGCATGGGCAAAACAGCGATTCTCCGTTATCTGGAGGATAAATCTGATGACGCGTACAATGCGGTTTATGTGATTACCGAGGCTGTAGACAGTCCGGAACAGTTTTTCAAGGTTGTACTCAACGAACTGTTCAAAAGCAGTGCTGTGGGCAAAATTCAGAAACTGTCAAACAAAGCATCTAAATTGTTTGATGAATTTCAGGAACGGTTCAAAAAACTGGGCGGTTTCGGAATTTCCCTTGAGTTGGGAGAATCCAAAACAACTTTTTATGAGGAATTCAGAAATCTGGTGAAAAAACTGGATGATACCCAGGGTTTGAAAGTTGTTCTTATGATTGATGAATTTCCCCAGACCGTTGAAAATATTTTCCGAAAAAGCGGAAAAGAGGAATCGATCCGCTTCTTGCAAATGAATCGTGAAATCCGGCAGGAAGCCACTTCCAATATCCTCTTTCTTCTCACAGGTTCCATTGGTCTGCCGACTTTGGCGGAAAAACTGGGCGCAACACAGGCAATCAATGATTTGAATATCTTTGAAATTGAGCCATTTGACCGGGAAGAGGCAAAACTGCTGACAGTCCGTCTGCTGGAAAGCGGAAATATTTTGTATTCTCCTGAGTGCATTGATTATATGCTGGACAAAATGTCATGGTTTTCTCCCTATCACATTCAACTGCTGGTGCAGGAATTTGCTGATGAATCTGATCTCGGCAAAACCGTAAGCAAAGATTCTGTGGATAGTGCCTTTTCCAAAATCACGGGCAGGCGCAATGATGCCAATTTTGCACATTATTACGAGCGGTTGAGCAAGACATTTGCAGATAAGGAACTTGCTTTTGCATTGGATTTGCTCAAAATATTGTCCCGGCAGAATGAGGATATGACAATGCCGCAACTGCAGGAATTGGCAACAGCATTTTCCCTTGCGGATCAATATCCCTTTGTTCTGCGCACACTGGAATTTGACGGTTATATTTTCAGAAGTGTCAGCGGCGGAGCGACATCCTACCGTTTCACTTCTCCGATTCTGAAACTATGGTGGAATCAGTACGTGGTTTGAGGGAAATTTTTCTTGTTTTCAAGTCCCTTCGGGACGGTATGTTTGTAGTAGTAGCAAAAATTTACGAAACAGAAAAGCTCCGTTAGGAGCGGCATGTGAACACATTTGAAACATGCCGCCCCGAATGGGCTTGAACTAAATAAAATTCATATTTTTTTTGGTAGTGGGTCAAAAAGGTTGATTATGCCGTTTCCGAAAACAGACCGTTTACAAAATAATAACGGTTTATATACATCCCGATAACATTGTCATGTATTTTTTCGTTCTTTGAAAAACATAT
>JBFXEJ010000113.1:0-18840 GCA_050180235.1 Desulfococcaceae bacterium | reverse complement strand
CACTATGTGATGAAACAGGCAACAGCAGAATGCTTTTGTCTGTTGTATAAAATATTCTTCCCGGATACACTGCGGGAGAAAGGACACAGCCCCGGTAATGAAACCCATACATATCCCATCGGAAACTCTTATGGAAAAAAGTCTGCCTGAAGCAAGGCTATCTGCGGAGGAAGTGCTGAAACAGGCACAGTATTTCTCTGACATTCCTTTTTTCCAACATCTCATTGATTCTGTTTCAGATATTGTTCTGATTCTCAATGAAACCCGGCAGATTGTTCTGGCAAATCAGCATCTCTATGACCGGTTTCATGTGAATGAGGCAAAGGTCATCGGATTGCGTCCCGGAGAATGTATGGACTGCATTCACGGATTGGAAACATCCGGAGGATGCGGAACCACCAATTTCTGCCGGGCCTGCGGCGCGGCACGGGCTATTTTCAACAGGAGCATTACCTGTGAAACCGATGTGCAGGAATGCCGCATTCGCAGGAAAATCAGCCCGGATTCTCTGGATCTCCGGGTTCGGGCAGTGCCTTTGCAAATCCGGGATCAGTCTTTTACCATCTTTGTCCTCACAGACATTCGGGATGAAAAACGGCGGCAGGCACTCGAACAGGTCTTTTTTCAGGATATTCTGAAAATGGCATGGAATCTGGCCGGAGTTGCCGAACTGCTGCAAAGCGGTTATCCGGAAAAAAGGCAGGAATATGAAAAACTGATTCTGCACACAGCACAAAATTTGGTAAAGGAAATCAACCGGCAGAAACTCCTGGGCATTGCTGAGGATGATGATCTGATTGTGGCTCCCGCTGTGATGAATTCCGCAGATTTTCTCAGAGAAACCGAACAGTTTTACAGGGAGCAGAAACCTTCTGACAACGGGATTGTGCTGGCTGAAAACATTGCTGCTGTGGAGTTTGTCAGCGACCGGAATATTCTGGGCCGGGTGCTGGAAAATATGCTGGACAATGCACTTGAATCTGTACAATCTGGAGAAAAAGTGACACTGGGATGCGAATCAGATGCGGAAACTGTAACATTCTGGGTTCACAATCCCGGAGAAATGCCGGAAGAGGCCAGACTCCAAGTCTTTCAGCGTTCCTTTTCCACCCGTGCAAAAGGCCGGGGTTTGGGAACCTATACGATACGCCTGTTAAGTGAAAGGTATCTCAAAGGCAGAGTGTCTTTCACAACATCAAAGGAAAAAGGAACGGTTTTCAGGGCGAGTTATCCCATCTCCCTGAATCCATAAAGCTAAATGAGGAATCTAAACTGAAAATTTGGGAACCTGCCAAATTTTCAGTTTGGCACTCCTCGGCGAATTTATGATGCAGAAAAATTAAAAAATTTCATCTGTTCAGGGAAAAAAATAATCAAATCTTTCAGGAACAAGGGCTTGAGAAATTTTTTCATCATTATGACAGATATTGCAATGCTTATGCTGAAAAAACCGACTCATCCGGGAGAAGTTTTACGGGAAGATGTTATCAAACCTTTGTGGGTTTGACAGTCAGGGAAGCAGCAAGACGGCTGAAGATCAGCACCCTTTCTGCATTGCTGAACGGCAAAATTCCTTTGCGTCCGAATTTGGCTGTCCGGATTGCAAAAGCCACCAAAACAAGTCCTGAAAGCTGGCTGAATATGCAGATAAAACTTGATATTTGGAAAGAAAATATGCATATTGCCGATGATGTGGAGGAAATGTCTTAAATTTAAACAGCCACGAATAACACGAATCTGCACGAATGCACAAATCATAATTCGTGTCATTCGTGCAATTCGTGGCAACTCTTCTGAGTAATGGTATAAAAATGTTTGTCCAAAAAATCCGATAGCCTGCAATTTTACCGGAGCCTGTCTGAACCTGCAAAGGAGAAGAATCATATGAACATAATGCCTGTAAGCAAAGTGATGAGAAACCTTCCTGACATACTGAAAAAGATTGAAGATGATGATCGTGCGTTCACCATAACCCGGAAAGGAAAGGCTGTCGGCATTCTGATAACACCGGAACGCTATGATGCACTTTTGGAAACCATAGAAATTCTGGGAGATAAACAAATCACACGCGATTTGGAATCTTCCCGGCAGGATTTCAGAAAAGGCAGGGTATTCAGTCATAAAGAAGTTTGGCAGGATAAGGGAAAACAACCTTCTGCTGAAACCGGAAAGGAAATCCATTATGAACTGGCAGCAGGCATGTCAGCATCCCAGTCTGAAAGATTTACCTTTCAGAATTGAAATCAATGAAATAGGACAGATTGTTATGTCACCAGTAAGCATTCTGCATTCCCTGTATTCGGGCAAAATCGGGAATATCCTGATTTCCTTGCTGAAAAATGGAGCAATATTGTCTGAATGTGCAGTGAGGACAAGGAAAGGAACCAAAGTTGCAGATGTGGCATGGGTGTCTCTGGAACGGCTGAAACTGATTGTGCATGAATATGATTCTCCCATTGCACCGGAAATCTGCGTTGAAGTGCTTTCTGAATCCAATACAGAGGAGGAAATGCGGGAAAAACGCAGACTGTATTTTCAAACCGGTGCATTGGAAGTCTGGATATGTGATCAGAACGGCAATATGTGTTTTTACAATCCGAAAAAGCAGATGAAACAGTCTGAACTTGTGCCGGATTTTCCGAAGAAAATTGAAATCTGAAATGGCAGAACCTGACAAAGCAACACATTATGACAGAAAAATGAGGTGAAAAATGATTACATTGTTTGAATCTGAGGGACGCAGAAATCTGATGTTCAATGATTTCAGCACCGGGGGAATGATTCAGGCCAACCAGCATCTGATTATCCGCAAGGATGAATCCATGATTCTGGATCCGGGCGGGCATAAAATTCATACCCGCCTGTTTGCCGAACTTTCCTCAATTATCAACATCAACAAACTGAAATACATCTTTTTTTCCCATCAGGACCCGGATATTGTGGCTGCTGCCAATGCCTGGCTGATGATGACTGATGCGCAGGCATTTCTGCCCACCATCTGGACGCGATTTGTGGCACATTTCGGGGTGGATGAACTTGCTGCAAAACGGGTGACCAAGATTCCGGATGAGGGACTGAGCATTACTCTGGGCGGAGAGCCGCTTCTGATTCTGCCCGCGCATTATCTGCATTCTTCCGGCAATTTCCAGATTTATGATCCGATGGCAAAAATCCTGTACAGCGGCGATATGGGCGCATCTCCGGCCGCACCATACGGAATTGTGGAGAATTTTGATGCCCATATTCAGTATATGGAAAACTTTCACAAACGCTATATGCCCAGCACCAAAGCCATGAAAATGTGGGTGAACATGGTCAGAACTTTGGATATTGACATTCTTGCCCCTCAGCACGGCGCGATTTTCAATTCAAAGGATTTGGCAAAACGCTTCATTGACTGGGCCGACACCCTGACCGTAGGCGCAGATGCACTGGGAGATGCCTATATTGTGCCAAAGTGAAGTCAGGGTTCAGTTATCAGTTATCAGTGAGCAGTTATCAGTGTTCAGTGAGCAGTGTTCAGTGAGCAGTGTTCAGTGTTCAGGTTTCAGTGTTGAATGCCCGGCATTAACCATTCAGCATTAACCATTCAACATTAAACATTCAGCATTAAACATTCAGCATTAAACATTCAGCATTAACCATTCAAAATTAAACATTCAGCATTAACATATGGAGGTAGTCATGTCCCGTACCGAAAGTCTGAACAAAGCACTTTCTGATTTGCAGGCCAGTTCTGCTGATGTGGAAGCCTGTGCTGTGGTTTCCGAAGATGGTCTGATTATTGCCAGTTCCCTGCCCCAGGGACTGGAGGAAACCCGTATTGCAGCCATGAGCGCGGCCATGCTTTCCATGGGAAGCCGCACTGCTGCGGAACTCAATCGCGGAAGCATTGAACAGCTTTTTGTCAAAGGGCAGAAAGGCTATGTGATTGTCATGCACGCAGGCCCCCATTCCTCGCTGCTGGCAATGGCACGCAAGGAAGCCAAACTGGGACTGATCTTTCTGGATATGGCAAGAGCGGCTGAGGAAGTGAAAAACATTCTCGAATAAAGCAGCACAGGCTTCCAGCTTGTGCTGCGGCATATGAACAATCCGGAAGATTGTTCTACTATGGGGGATTTTATGATCACGCTGTTTGAATCCGAAGATCACAAATGCGTCATGTTCAATGACCTGACATCAGGCGCAATGGTGCAGGCCAACCAGCATGTCATTGTTGACGGAAAAGAGGCAATGGTGCTGGATCCGGGCGGGCATAAGGTTTATTCCCTGCTCTTTCCCCGGATTTCCTCTCTGGTTCCAATGGACGGCCTGAAATATATTTTCTTTTCCCATCAGGACCCGGATATTATTGCAGCCGCGAACGGCTGGCTGATGGTGACAGAAGCTATGGCTTTTCTGCCGGAACTGTGGATGCGCTTCATTCCCCATTTCGGAGTTGACAAACTGGTGCTGGAACGGATTACACCCATTCCGGATCAGGGAATGAACGTGATTCTCAACGGAAAGCCTTTGAAACTCATTCCCGCGCATTTTCTGCATTCACCGGGCAATTTTCAGGTCTATGACCCGGTTTCCAAAATCCTGTTTTCCGGAGATTTGGGCGCATCTTTGGGAAATGATTATACCCATGTCACGGATTTTGATGCACATACTGCACACATGGAAGGTTTTCACAAACGCTATATGACATCAAACAAAGCCATGAAAATGTGGGCAGACATGGTTCAAAATCTGGATATAAATATGATTGCCCCCCAGCACGGAGCCATTTTTTCCGGAAAGGAAATGGTAACGCGTTTCATTGACTGGATCAGCGGACTGTCCTGCGGGATTGATCTGATGACATCTTTCCGGGTTCCGGAATAGAGCGGTGCAGGGCGCAGACCGGGAGAGGCAGGTATATTTTGAAAAAATACCGGATTTTAATCATAGATGACGATCCCATGCAGCATCTCATTCTTGGGGATTATCTGAAACTGGCCGGATATGAGGTGGCTCACGCGGAAAGCGGCGCGGAGGGGCTGCGGAAAGTCGAAGAGCAGAAACCTGATCTGATTCTGCTTGACATTCAGATGCCCGGAATGGACGGGTTTCAGGTAATCACCGAGATCCGGAAAAAAGCCGCGAACCGCATCATATCCGTGCTGTTTATCACCGCAATCAACCGGCAGCATCTGAAAATCAAGGGGCTGGAACTGGGCGGAGATGATTTTATCACAAAACCCTATGACCGGGCCGAACTCCTGGCACGCATCAACGCGGTTCTGCGCCGCTCGGATCGGTCCCGGCTTATGGACGGGGTTATGGAAGGCAATCTTGCGGACGCGGGGATTTCGGATCTGCTCCAAAGCATGGAACTGGGACTGAAAACTGCAACCATCCGGCTTGCAGATATGGACGCGGAAATCGTGATCAAAGACGGGCAAATGCTCCATGTCCGGCAGGGAAAATTCAGCGGAGATGAGGCAATGGTGCGCATCTTTCTGCTGGAAAAAGGCTTTTTTTCCATACAGTTCAATGAAATTCCCCCAGGATGCGGAAATGAGTGCAAATCCCTGACATCCGTGCTGATGAATGTGAGCAATGATGTGGATGAAATCCGGGATATGATCCGGCAGATGGGTGTGGAAAACCGGCTTCTGCGCTTTGCTGATGATTTGAACGGTTTTCCTGCTTTGGAAAAGGTGCGGCAGTTCACGCCCGCGACCTTTACGGAACTGATTACCGTCATGGAAGGACATCCCAAAGACAATATCCGGATGCTGGTGGCCGCGTCCAAACAGAAAAAACTGAAACTTGACAAAACAGGCAGTTAATCAGCAGACTGAAAATGTTCCCCAGGAGTGCAGAAATTGTATTTCTGCACCGGATTTGACCAGATTTGACAACTTTTTCTCGTTTCCACGCTTCCTTTCCTCGTTCCCACGCTTTGCGTGGGAACGAGAGGAGCGAGAGGAAATGTTAAGGCGATTTCTTAAAATAAATATACCTGTCCAGTTCACTGCACAGGCTGGAAGCTTATGCTGCTTTTGTGGTACATTCTTTTCTGGAAATCGCCTAACAGAACCTGTATTTGACAACTTTCCAAAAGTTGTCAAATCTTCTTCCATTCACTGAAAATATTTTGTAAAATTTTTTCGATCTGCTGATTTCGTCTTAAGGATTTGGAGAAAAATATGGGAAAAATCATTACAGTGGCAAGCCACAAGGGCGGGGTTGGAAAAACCACGACCACCCTGAACACGGGTTTCAGTCTCAGCCGATTCGGTCAGAAAGTGCTGCTGGTTGATTCCGATCCCCAGGGCGGCATGGCTGTTGCCAGCAATCTCAAACGCAGGACAGACAAAGGGCTGATTCATCTCCTGAAAGGTGAGGTAAAGGCGGAGCAGGCCGTTGTTGCAACCAAAGACAAACGCATGGGAGTTCTGGGTTCCGGTGTTGCAGAACCTGATGATGTGTTTCTGTTTGAAAGAGAGGCACGCAAGGGAACCCTGGGAAAAATCATCACCGCGATTGCTGAAAAATTTGATTACACGTTTATTGACGCGCCCGCGGGGCTGGGCGGCATTGTCACTTCGCTGCTCAGTTGCAGCCACAGTGTGCTGATACCGGTCAATTGCAGCAGCATTTCGGTTCGCACATTGCCGGTTTTTCTGAAACTGATTCAGAAAGTCAGGGAAAAATTCAATCCCAGTCTGATGATTGAGGGCATTCTCATGACTCTGGTGGATGACAGCGATTCCTGCCTGGCCGTGTTTGAGGAAGTGCAGAACAGTTTTCCGCCCGGTGTGGTGCTTGACACGCATATTCCCTATGATGAGGCATTTGAGCAGGCGGGTCTGAAATCCATTCCTGCGGGAATGCTGACCGGCGGGGAACATGCCGCGCAGGTGTATATGAATCTGGCAATGGAACTCAAAACCAGGGAAATGAACGCAGCCATAAAGGAGAAGGAAGAAGATGAAGGACTTTTCTGAAATTCAGGAAGCCGCAAAACTGTTTGATCAGTTGATCTCCCAGTCTGCTGTGGTTGCCACGCGTGTATCCCCGGCCCAGACGACCCGAAGGCAGTTTCATGCTATCCCGGCGGAATTGCACCAGGTCATTTCTCCCCAGGGACATCGGCCCCTGCCTTCCCGGCAGAGTTCTGTACGGAAAAAAACACAGGCCCGCAAACCCGCGCCGGTTGAGGTTTCGGATTCCGGCGAAATGTACCGGGGCGACAAACTGGAAAACATGCTCTTTGCCATGTGCAAAAGAGGGGAGTTTGCAGGCGCGGTGCTGGTGGATTCCAATGGTTTGCCTCTGGCCGTGTACAACAGCCCTGTGAAAGATGAATCTCTGGCCTCGGCCTTTGCCATGACGCTGGGGGATGCCATTGGCAAGGCAGCAAGAATTCTGGGCGACAGCACCGCGAACAATATTTCAATGGACATCAATTACACAGACAAAGCCTGCGTCCGCAAATTTGCCATCAATGATCTGCCCTATTTTCTTATGATTGTCTGCCCCCAGGACATTGACGAACGCGCGGAAGTGGAAATCTCCATTGACCAGATCAGTTCGTTTTTGAAAAAGGCGTGATGTATTTATTCCCGGATATACATATGGTTATCCGGTTTTTTGAAGGTGATGCCAATTTGTGATGAAAAGCAAAAAATACAGAACATGAGGTGACATATGCAGGTACAGGCAATATTGAATGAGGCATTAAAACTTTCCCCTCTTGAAAAAGCCGCTGTTATTGACAGGCTGATGGCAAGTTTTGACATTTCCCAAAGGCAGAGGGTTGATGAGGCATGGGCGCAGGAGGTGGAGAGAAGAATTGATGCGTATGATGCAGGCAGAATTTATGCCAGACCTGCGGAAGATGTGATGAAAGAGATAAATTCATGAATCTCAAAATCACAGATGTGGCAGAAAGTGAACTGAAAGAGGCAGTGGCATATTACAACAATGAATCTCCGGGGCTGGGATATGAATTCGCATATGAAGTTCAGCAGGTATTTGAAAGGATAAAGGCCAATCCGGAAGCATGGACACCTTTGTCGCCGCGATCCAGACGCTGCATAACCCGCCGGTTTCCATACGCCATAGTTTATCAGATTCGCAAAGATGAAATACTGATAATGGCTGTTATGCACATGAACCGCAATCCCAACATGCTGAAAGGCAGATTATGAACAGTCGGACAAAAGAGCATTTCGGGAAGAACAATTACCAAAATGCTGTCCGCCAAAATTGTCTGAACCGGGATTCACAGGATTAAAGGATTTACAGGATTATCAAATTCCCGCTCCTTTGAGCGGGAATACAGCCATGATGATTTTCGTCCCGTCTGTCTGGCATATTTCCCCTGCTGTGAATATCCGGCATTTCATTCCGGCAGGAAACAGGGCGGAATTCATGAATACATATGACGATTGTTACTGTTGTGGCGGATTTGTCAAAGAAACAGCCATTTCCCGCGAAGTATGGTGGAAAGGAAGTCTTTATGTTTTTGAAAAAGTGCCTGCGGGAGTCTGCCAGCAATGCGGAGAAAAAGTATTGAAACCCAAAGTTGCAAAAGCCATTGATTCTGTTCTGAAAGAAAAAAGCAGACCGCAGAAAGTTATTCAGGTTCCTGTATATGTGTATGAACACTCTGCTGCCTGAAAAACGGCATAACCCGAAAACCTTTTCCGATCAGAGGGCTTGACCAATGAGAATCAAAGAAATTCATTCCAATTCTGATTATACGTTACAAATAGTTGCTGAAGACGGTCGTATCGGAATTTTTGATGTCACTCCCTATTTACAATTTGAAGCATTTGCTGACTTAAAAGATCAGAATGCGTTTATGCAGATTGCAAATGGCGGATATTTTATAGAATGGGATTGCGGTGCTGACCTGTCGGCAGATACCATTGAGGCACAGTGGAAGGTGAAGCATGACATCAAAATTTAAATTGATACAAATCCATTGACTCAGGTTTTGTAACAAAATCATCTGTACAATTTTTCTGTCCGGAAACCCATGAGGTACGGATTTGCTCCTCCGCATTTGCGCCAGTGCGTTCAGCCTTATATTCACTATCAGCAGATCGAAAACTTTCCCGGAGTGCAAAAATTGTATTTTTGCACTCCGGAAAATATTCTGAAACCGGTCTGCGGAAAACTTTCCGATCTGCTGATAATGTTTTCTTATTGCAAACAACTTTTATTGATGTTTCTCTCATGATATGATATGAGCGGTATGCTCTTTATGACTGGCATAAAGGGTTAATGATATGGGTGACTGCAAAGATTGATGAATTTATCAGCAAAAGGAGAGCAAAATGAAAAAAGTTGGCACGGCAGTTCTGGTGTCTGTTTTTTGTCTTATGATTACCGTTGCATATGCCGGAGAAGCCTGCATATACGGCACTGCGGTATATGCCGATGGTTCAAAAGTTGACGGCACGGCTACGGTAAGCACATCATGGAACGGCGTCAAAGCCTTCCCGAAAAACGGTGAATACAGGCTTTGTCTGGGGAGCAATCCTGAGAAGACCATTACAATCTATCTTGATGGAGACAGATATACCACTTTGTATGTGGATGGGGATACACGTTTGGATATTATAAAGCGGTAAGCAGGAGATTTTGTCATGTCTGATGCGGCTACAGGTACAGCAGATCCGCCTGACCGATGGAAGCAAAATGGAAAAACGCTTATTCTGAAAGGAGAGGGAAAAATGAGAAAGAGAAGTATTGTCAGAGGATTATCCCTATGCAGCATGGCTGCGGCTGTTCTGCTTTGGGGGGCATCCCCCGTTTTTGCGGAGTCAAAAACCTACACCAACAGCATCGGCATGGAGTTTGTGCTGATTCCCGCAGGGTCGTTTATGATGGGAACCCCACCCCGAACTGCCCTCAGGACGATCCTTTCACAGAAAAAAATGAATATGAGGAATGCCGGTTCTCAGTATGTTTCACTGAAACACCACAGCACAAAGTTGTCATATCCAAACCCTTTTACATGGGCAGATACGAGGTGACCCAGGAAGAGTGGTATAAAATCATGGGTAGCAATCCTTCTAAATTTAAAAGTGAAAAAGTCGGCGGCAACTCCCGAAAACATCCGGTGGAAAAGGTTTCATGGGATGATGTTCAGGTATTCATCCGTAAACTGAATCAGAAGGAAGGAAGCAGTAATTACCGCCTGCCCACCGAAGCGGAATGGGAATATGCGGCACGGTCCGGCTCGACCGGAAAATACTGCTTTGGCGACAGCGAAGGTCAACTTGGGCAATACGCATGGCATGATTCAAATTCCGGTGATAAAACCCATACTGTGGGTCATAAGCAGTCCAATGCCTGGGGCCTGTATGACATGCACGGCAATGTCTGGGAATGGGTGCAGGACTGGTATGGTGAAACGTATTATGCGGACAGTTCTTCTGCCGATCCCAGAGGTCCTTCATCAGGCTCCTACCATATCCTGCGGGGCGGCGGTTGGAACGGCCCCCCGGTCTTCTGCCGCTCGGCTTCCCGTGCCTGGTACCCGCCCGGCCCGGACTCGTACTCCGGCTTCCGGCTTGTCCTCTCTCCCTAGGTCAGCAGGTGAGCCCGGCAAGGGTGCGGAGCATGGAGAAGGCACGGCAGACTGCGGAGTACGGAGAGTAGCGGAGCGGAACCCGCCAATCTGTCTGAACCGGGATTCACAGGATTTTTGTCTGAACTGTGATTCGTCTGATTTGTCTGATTAAAAACTGTCTGAACCGCAGATTCACGCGGATTATACAGATTCCGCTGATAATGCAGTTTGCAGGGCGGGTGAAGCGTGAGCGTAACCCGCCTTTGCCGCTTGACCAATTGTCTGAACTGTGATTCGTCTGATTTGTCTGATTACGCTGATTAAAAACTGTCTGTACTTCGGCATTTCGGCAATGCTCAATGACCACAGGCTCAGTTTGTAGGGCGGGTGAAGCGTATTTCGGCAAGCTCAATAACCGGGCGTAACCCGCCTTTGCCGCAAACATGCGGTGCCGGGTGAATTTTCAAACATGACAAAACAGGGCAGGGATTATGTGCAGGCAGGGATTTTTGGAAACAGTCAATCCTTATCTTATCTCAAATTCGTGCAGCGCGCAGGCCGGGTTGGCGGAGCACAACCCGGCACATTGTCTGAACCGGGATTTTCAGGTAATTCAGGAAGGAGTTAAAAAGATGACGATAGCAATGGAATATGCAGTAGTGTCCGAAGATGGAAAATCTCTGCTGCTACCTGCCGAAGTTCATTCATGGCTGAAAGGCATAGACCGCTTTTTGGTGATAATGGAAAAAGACAGGCTTGTTCTGAAAAAAACGCATAAACTGAAAAAACTTGATACATTGGTGCCGGATTATTCCTCTCCCTTATCTTCCGATGAGTTGGATCAGCTTATCCATGAAAGCCGCTCATGAAATCCCAGGCTGTTTTTGATACCAATGTGCTGATTTCAGGTGTTTTATGGCGCGGAGTGCCGTTTCAGTTATTGCGTCTGGCAGAAGACGGCATCATAGAGATTTATTCAAGTGCGGATATTCTGAGAGAGATTTATAAGGTTCTGTTTTATCCAAAATTTCGTAAATTCATTGATAAAAACCTTACTTCTGCGGATGAGCTTTTTGAAAAGATTGAATCTTTATGCACTCTGACAGAGGTGAATGAAAACATATACGGTGTATGCTCTGATCCTGATGATGAAAAGTTTCTGTCCTGTGCATTATCGTCAGATGTCAATATCTTGGTATCGGGTGACAGACATCTGCTGAGTATTAAGCAGTATAAGACAATCCGTATTCTGAATGCTCAGGAATTTCATAGCATACTGATATAATGAAATATTTATGAGATTAAAATTTTCAGCCTTTATCCCATTCCCGCGCCTTCACGCGGGAATGCAGACAGGACGATTTGCATACTGTCATTCCGGCACATTTCTCCTATTGAGAATATCTGCATTGCACCCGGCAGGAGTAAACTGTCTGAACCGGGATTCACAGGATTAAGGGATTGACAGGATTATCAAATTCCCGCTCCTTTGAGCGGGAATACAGCCATGATGATTTTCGTCCCGTCTGTCCGGCACAGTTCACCTGTTGTTGCGAATATCCAGCATTTCATCCCGGCAGAAAACAACATTGACAATACAAAGGAGAAAAAATGAACGATCAGCTCATTATCCCAAAAATTCAGCAGACTGATTCTGAAACTCTGAACAAAGGAGAGAATTATATGAAAACAGCATGGAAATTTCAGGACGCTGAAAAAAAATTCGGACTGCTTGTAAAAAATGCACTGACACAGGGGCCGCAGTATGTAAACCGGGATGGATTTGAAAGTGTTGTTATTATTTCTGTCAGAGAATACCATCATCTCATTTCCGAAAAACCGGGATTTACAGAATTTTTGTTAGGCTGCCCAAAAACAGATATAAATTTTGACACCGAAAGGCAAAAAGACTTTTCAGGGAGTATGGAACTGTGAAATATCTGCCTGATACATGTCTTATTTCCGAACTGACAAAAGCCGTTCCGAATCAGAAGGTTGCTGACTGGCTGAAAACTGTTCCCCCAGAGTCGCTGTTTATCAGTGTCATCACAATCGGAGAAATCAGAAAAGGGCTGACAAAGCTGCCGCCATCTGAAAAATTGGAGAGGCTGACAGAGTGGCTGAATACTCTTCTTCTGCTGTATGCTGAACGTATTTTGCCTGTTGATGTAAGTGTTGTTGAAAAATGGGGCATTCTGCAGGGAAATGCAGAAAAAAAGGGAAAACCGATGTCTTCTCTTGACAGTCTCATTGGTGCAGCAGCAATGCTTTATCATCTGACAGTTGTCACCCGAAATGAGAATGATTTTGATGCGGACAATATAGCTGTGATGAATCAATGGAAAGAATAAAAAATATGAAAAATCAAACTATTATATCAAAAATTCAGCAGCCTGATTCTGAATATCTGAAACAGGAGGATAAATGATTTTCCGTTCCTTCCTCTGCCGTCCGGGACGGGGAAAAACCGGAAACAGGCGGACTTTCAGACTCTCTTTCCTTTGCTCTCAGTTCTCTAATAAACACCTCGTTTTTATGTAACTGCTGCAGTCTCAGGGCAAACAGCGCGGACAGATTTGGGCGGTTTTCGGGAATGAGGAATATTTTCTTTTTTTCACAGTAAAAGCAAAAGGGAGCTCTGTCAAGCGGTATTTATTGACGGATGGAACCGGGGAAGGCATGAAATGAAAAATCAGTCACAAATATCATAATACAGGGGATTTCAGAGAGTTCCCTGCCCCAAAAACAGGGCAGGGAATGATAAGGCGGGAACTGCTGAATATCACTCCAGCAGGCTGCGGATGCTGTCGGTGATCTGATCCGCAGATGCGGGTTTGGGAAGGTAGTCGTCGGCTTCCATGCTCATGCCGTCAGAGTGGGAGTAACGGGTGGAACCCACATGATCGGCTACTGCTGTAAGCATGATGATGGGAATTCCCTTGTATTTCTCACTGGATTTCAGTTCCCGGCAGACTTCGTAATTCATGTTACATAATTAAACGTGCATAAATGTTCCGGCCAGATTTCCGAAGTTTCGGAAACTTCGGAAATCTTTATAAGCGAAAACTTCCGGTGGCTTACTTAAATATATTTTAAAATGGAAGCATTATTTGTGCAGTACGGCTATTTTTTTTGGGGTGATCTGATTGATTACTGGCCGCGTCACCGAATCTGCCCGGATCTCCGACACAGACAAACGCACCCCAAAGATACGGTGAGGCCACTTTGTCTGATGCCCGGAGTCCGGCTATCATTTCTCTCTGGGATTGTCTCAGAGCCTCTGCCTTTCCCTGTCCGTTCAGGATTTTTGTATAAAAACTGACCATGAGTTTTTTGGTTTCCCTGTCCGGGACTTTCCACAAACTGGAAAGAATGGTTCTTGCGCCTGCCAGAGTGAAGGCACGCCGCAGACCATACACACCTTCGCCGAGCAGAACATCCCCCATTCCGGTTTCACACGCGGACAGGACAACCAGATCAGTACCTCTCAGATCCATGCCGGTGACATCCAATGCTGTCAGAATGCCGTCTTCCGCATGGGAAGCAGGGGTTTTTCCCTGCATAAAGGTATTTGCGCCTGCCAAAGCCAGCCCGGAACGCAGCAGGGGATTTTCAAAGCGTTTTCCTTTGAACAAATTATTTTCCCCAAATCCGCCCATGAGTTTCAGACTTCTTTCAAATTCGGCTTCCTCCTCCTTTGGTTTGGGCATGAAAAAACCGTGTGTGGCAATGTGAAGAATCTGCGCTCCCTTTATCTGCTTTACTTTTTCATCCAGCACAGTATCTTTCATCCACATTTGGGAAGTCTGTTTCAGAAGATTCTGAATTTCTTCCCCTTCCTCTTCTGTTCCCTTCAGGCGGGGAAAATAATATGCCCCGGTTCTGTCAACCGCTTTTCTGTTCCGGATGGCTTTTTCCAGTTCATAAGAGCGTCTGCCTGCAATATCAGAAATATCAGCAGGATTGTCTGATTCGGAAAGATCAAAGTCAGGGTCGGCCAGAATCAGGGGTTGGGACTGCGGCCGGGTGCGGTACTGAAAGCGGATCAGATCACGCCCAGAATCCACATAACTGATGTCAAAATCTTCAATAACAAATCTGCCATTGGGCTGCGGAAGAATTTCAAACGGCAGCAGAGCGATATTGCCGTCAGGCGAAAGAATCAGTTTTTTCTTGTTTCCCGTAAATTCTGTAACCGGTTTCAGGAGTTTTTCATACAGCAACTGTCCGGGAGAAACGGGCAGGGCAGTTTTTCTGTCTGCCGGGGCTTTGGGAGCCACTTTTATATCTCTGCCGCTTTCTCCGGTGATTTCCGATCTGTATTGGGCTATCAGTTCATCAATTTTTTCAGCATCCCCCAAATCTGTCATTTCAACTGTGTCATCAGCGGTAAGGACAAACGCCAGATAGCGGGGCGGTAAATATTTCATCTGGTTAAAATCAGCAGGTCTGAACCAGACATATTCCACAAGTTTGGTGTTTTCAGGCAGAAGGGATGCAATTGCTTTGTGATTTGCGTTTTCCAGTTTCTTCTGCAATTCAGTTTCCGGAACCTGTGCAGCCAGTTCTTTTTCAATACCTTCAATTTTCTGTTCAAGATCATGAATATTTTTCTGATACTGTTCAAATGGAACTTTACCGGGGCCTTCAAAAATCAGATTGGAAAGGGCTATGCGGATGTATCGGAGTTCATCAAATTTTTCTTTCAGTTCCGGGTTATTGCCGGAAAGAATGCTTTCCCGACGGATGGTTGCTGTTTCCATAGTGAGAGCCTTGCGTCTCAGCACAACATCAAGAACGGACGGGGAGTATTGTTTTAATTCAGGGTAATGCTGTGAGAAATTGGAAAGAAGAGCAAAATAATTGCTTTGAAACGTTCTGATATATTCCTGTATCCGCTTTTCATCTCCGATACTGAACATCTGTGTTATCATATGAACATGGATTTTCGATACCTCAAACATTTTTTCTAATCCACCTTTGGGTCTTCCTGTCACTATTTCCAGCCATGCCAGATTGTCCATGCTTGAAGCATAATCCGGGTGTTCAGTTCCCAATGCCTTTTTCTGTATTTTCAAAGCCTGATGATATAAAGATTCCGCTTTTTTATACTCGCCCATTGAGATATACAGATCTGCCAGATTGTTCAGGTTTGTTGCATAACACGGGTGATCTGTTCCCAATGTTTTTTTCCATATTTCCAAAGCCTGAGTATATAAAGGTTCTGCTTTTCCGTACTCGCCCATTGAGATATACAGACCTGCCAGATTGTTCAGGCTTATGGCATAATCGGGGTGCTCATTCCCCAACGCTTTTTTCCATATTTCCGAAGCCTGAACACATAAGTGTTCTGCTTTTCCGTACTTACCCATTAAGCAATAAAGCCCTGCCAGATTGTTCAGGCTTTTGGCATAATCGGGGTGCTCATTCCCCAATGCCTTTTTCCATATTTCCGAAGTCTGAACATACAAGTGTTCTGCTTTTCCGTAGTTACCCATTAAGCAATAAAGCCCTGCCAGACTGTTCAGGCTTCTTGCATAATTCGGATGCTCAATTCCCAAAGCCGTTTCTCTTGTTTCCAACGCCTGAATACATAAAGGTTCTGCTTTTCCGTACTTGCCCATTGTTCTATACAGTTCTGCCAGATTGTTCAGACTTATGGCATAAGCCGGATGAACTTTTCCCAATACCTTTTCCCTTACGTTCTTAGACTGAATATACAAAGCCTCAGCTTTTGCGTACTCACCGATTGAGTCATACAGTTCAGCCAGATTATTCAGGCTTGTTGCATAATCTGGGTGTTCTTTTCCTAACACCTTTTCTCTTATCTCCTTAGACTGAATATATAGGGTTTTTGCTTTCTCGTACTTGCTCATTGAGTAATATAAATATGCCAAATCATTCAGGCTTGTTGCATAATCTGGGTGTTCTTTTCCCAACACCCTTTCTCTTATATTCATAGCCTGGATATATAAAGGCTTAGATTTTCCGTACTCGCCCATTGAGATATACAGACCTGCCAGATTGTTCAGAATTTGTGCATAACGCGAATCTTCTGTTCCCAATTTTTTTTTCCATATTTCCGAGACCTGAATAAATAAATGTTCAGCTTTTCCGTACTCGCCTTTTGAGGAATACAGTGCTGCCAGATTGATCAGACTTACAAAATAATCCGGGTGTTCGGTTCCCAATGCCTTTTCTCTTATCTCCTTAGACTGAATATATAAAAGTTCTGCTTTTCCATACTTGCCCATCAAGCAATACAGTGTTGCCAGATCGTTCAGACTTGTGGCATAATCCGGGTGTTCGGTTCCCAATGCCTTTTCTTTTATCTCCTTAGACTGAATATATAAAAGTTCTGCTTTTCCGTACTTACCCATTAAACGATACAGATCTGCCAGATTGTTCAGACTGCTAGCATAAAACAGGTGTTTGTTTCCCACTGTCTTTTTCAATATTTCGGAAGCCTTAAGATATAAAGGTTCCGCTTTTCCGTATTTATCCATTGAACGATATATACATGCCAGATTGTTCAGACTTGCCGCATAATCCGGGTGTTTGGTTCCTAATGTTGTTTTTTTTATTTCAGACACCTGAAGATATAAGTGTTCTGCTTTTCCATAATCACGCATTAAGTTATACAGACCTGCCAGATTGTTAAGGATTTGTGTATAATCCTGGTGTTTGGTTCCCAATGTCGTTTTTATTATTTCAGACACCTGAACATATAAGTGTTCCGCTTTCCTATAATCACCCATTAGGTTATACAAATATGCAAGATTGTTCAGGATTTGTGCATAATCCGGGGCGTTGGTTCCCAATACCTTCTCTCTTATCTCTTTAGACTCAATTAATAGCTGTTCTGCTTTCCTATAGTCGCCCATTGAATTATACAGTCCTGCCAGATTGTTCAGGCTTGTGGCATAATAAGGATGTTTGATCCCCAATACCTTTTTAATTATCTCTTTAGACTGAATATATAAAGGCTCAGATTTTCCGTATTCACCCTTTAATCTATATATTTCTGCCATACTATCCAGGCTGGTGGCATAATTCAAGTCTTCGGTTCCCAATATCTTTTCTCTTATTTTCAAAGCCTGAAGATATAAGGGTTCTGCTTTATCATACTCGCCCATTGCTCTGTACAGTTCTGCCAGATTATTCAGGCTGTTTGCATAATCCGGATGTTCTGTTCCCAATACCTTTTCTCTTATTTTCAAAGCCTGAAGATATAAGGGTTCTGCTTTATCATACTCGCCCATTGCTCTGTACAGTTCTGCCAGATTATTCAGGCTGTTTGCATAATCCGGATGTTCTGTTCCCAATACCTTCTTTCTTATTTCCAAAACCTGAAAATATAATGGTTTTGCTTTTCCATAATCCTTCATTGAATAATATAGCGATGCCAGATTGTTCAGGATTGTGGCAAAATTCCTGTTCTCTGTTCCAAAATTTTTTTTTACCTCTTTAACTGCCTGTTCCCAATAAACAATTGCTTGGATGAAATTGCCCTGATTATAGAATCTCATGCCTTCCTGAATCAGCATTTCCCATCTTTGGCTCATTTTATTATCCTTATCTCTTTGATTTTAAAGATTCAATTACAGATATTCAGTCTGTTATTTCAAATTCAGTTTTACCGACTGCCCATGTATCTTTCGGCAGATTGCCGATAATCCCAAACAATTTACGCATAAAATCTTCAGATTCTTTTCCTGTAAATTCCTGAATAATATCATTTTTGTTCAGTCCCAGTTTTGTCCGAAGGTCTGCCTTTTTTTGTGCTGCAACAGCAACAATAGCCTCTTTACCGCTCATTCCAGTGAGGGTGATTGCCTGATGGCTGTGAATATCCGGAAACCAGGTGATCCGGCCTTCGGACAGACTGTCATCCGGCATCAGCACGGTGAGTTTGCCGGATGTGCCAACATCAAATAAAGTGATTTGCACATCTCCCTGCAACCCTTTATAAGAATAGCCGATATTTACTTCCGAACCAAGCCGGAACCGGTTGCTGACAGCCGCCTGTTTGAATTTCATATCCCGGTTGCCGGATCGGAGTGTATCCGCTAGCCGGACTTCAACAGAACAAGCTGTGTCAGGAGAGGCTGTTTTCACAATTTTCTGAAACATCACCAGAAGTTCCGAGCCTGCTTTTCCCGGTGTTGCCTGCGGTTCTGGGGTTTTGACAGAATTGAGTTTTGACTGGGCAAGATGATGATGAAATACCGCTTTTTCCTGAACAGAGTTGGCTTCTCTGACACCGTAACGATCCC
>JBFXEJ010000112.1:0-19645 GCA_050180235.1 Desulfococcaceae bacterium | reverse complement strand
TCCCGGAAATGAAAGATTATGTGGCAGATATTCTGAAAAAATGTTCCCAAAAAATCACAGCATCTCTTACCGGTTTTTCCTATATTTTGGATGCAGTTAATATATAATTTCAATGGAGAATTGGTATCAGAAGGAGATTTTCTGAAAAAATCAATGAAGAATCGGTATAGCACCTGACGGAGACCTTGTGCAACCGGAGCGGAAGACGGTTTTGGGGGCACTGTCCGCATTTGGGTAGTGGGACTGCTCATACTGATTTTTTTTAATATATAAATCAATATGTTATTTATAATCAGTATAAGCAGTATCATGGATGTATCATATAACTATTTGTATTTATTATGTATAGACAAAAATCAGTATATTTTTTAAAATATAATAATATCAAATAGTTAATTTTTTGTCAGTATGTGCAGACCCACTACCCGCATTTGTACAGGGGCAGTTTTTGAGGGGGTTACCGTGTCAGGGAACGGAGCCGAATCCATGCCTGAGGATCGGCTCCGTTTTTCAAATGAAAGGGAGAATGCCGAAACACTCTTTATTCAGGCTGATACCGTCTGTGTGCATTGTGAACCGATTCCGGAAGGAATCCGGAAAATCTCAGACACGGTTACTGAAAAAGAAAAAAATCTTCTATATGCAGACGGTTGGAAATTCTCAAAATACCGAATGGTTCAGGTTTCGGGTGTCAGGACAGTACATCGCCCGTGAAACCGGCAAATCCTGAAACCCGGCATATCAGCAGTTTTCAAATCCCCAACTGTCTGTTTTTTAATTAGTTCCCTTCGGAATCACGGATCAGCAAAGTCGCGGGATCCAGAACCAGTTCCGGCTTGCCTCCCTGGGGGGCACCTTTGACTGCCCGGACATAAATATTCTTTCCCTCGGGATGGAGCTGCAGCACAACATCAAAAAAAGGGGCAGCATAGCTCAGAGACTGCGGAAAACCGTCAGGGCCGAAGGGTTCATCCCGATGGATTCCCATTGTAAACCATATGCCGGTGCCAAGGTCTTTTGCCAGTTGTTTCAGTCCTGAAAGGGTGGTTCCCACATTATCCCCAAAGCGCAGTCCGTCAATCACTATCAGTCTGGGGAAAAAAATTCCCTGCTCAGTAAGGTCTGTGAGACGTTCCTGCAGACGGGTTACACTGAATGCTTCTGCCTTGAAGGTCATGATGAAACGGCTGGGAAGTATGGCATCCCAGAATGGATCCAGATATTTGATATTGGATTGGAATGTAAGATTCCGGAATACTTCCTCATACCACAGGCAGACTTTTTCCACAGGTTCGCTGAGACTGATATGCAGCACATTGCGGTTTCTGAGCATTTTGTCCAGAGACAACTGAACAAGAAAGGCGGTTTTGCCCACGCCAGCCCGGGCCATGAGCGCGCCGAAATCTCCGGGATTCAGGATGTCTTCCTTTTCATATCCCATCAGAGTCAGTGGGTTTTTGCGGATTATGTCATTTTTCTGCATTGTGAAATTCCTTTTCATAAATATGATTTTGGCCGGGGGGGATGAAAACAGCTTTTCTTTACGCCGCA
The DNA here is from genome assembly GCA_050180235.1 of Desulfococcaceae bacterium. Lineage (GTDB taxonomy): Bacteria > Desulfobacterota > Desulfobacteria > Desulfobacterales > Desulfococcaceae > JAABRU01. Next base: position 18,094 of record JBFXEJ010000112.1, on the reverse strand, counting down.
TGTTTGAGCTTCTTCTCTTCTGCCGCTTTTTTTCTCAGTTCCTCGGCAATCCCCTGAGGCACCTGCCGGTACGTGGAAAATTCCATGGTGAACTGGGCCTTTCCCTGTGTGGAGGAGCGCAGCACTGTTGAAAATCCGAACATCTCGGCCAGAGGCACCTGGGATTCAATCACACACATGGGGCCTTCATCCTGGGCGCCCACAATCAGTCCTCTTCTCTGGTTCAGAAGTCCCATAACCGAACCCTGGAATTCGGAAGGCGTTTCAGCCACCACCTTCATAATAGGCTCCAGAATGACAGGGGCTGCTTTGGGATATATTTCCACAAATGCAGAGCGCGCAGCAGCCTGAAAGGCCATATCAGAAGAATCCACCGAATGTGATGCCCCGTCATTGATCACCACTTTGACTCCGGTGACAGGAAATTCCATGCTTGGACCTTTTCCCAGGCAGGCTCTGAATCCCTTTTCACAGGCCGCAATATACTGGGTGGGAATGGAACCGCCCGTAACCTGGTTGTCAAACACAAAATCCTCATCAGGAACCGGTTCAATCCACCCTGCCACGCGGCCATACTGACCTGAACCGCCTGTCTGTTTTTTATGGGTGTAATTGAATTCAGCTTTGCGGGTAATGGTTTCACGGTATGCCACACGGGGCTGTCCGACACTCACCTCAGCGCCGTACTCTCTGCGCATCCGCTCCACATAAACATCCAGATGCAGTTCCCCCATGCCGGAGATGATGGTTTCCCCGGTTTCCTCATCCACAAAGGTTTTGAAGGTGGGATCTTCCTTGGTAAAGCGGTTGAGCGCCTTGGACATGTTGATCTGGGATTTGTTGTCTTTGGGCACAATGGCCAGGGAGATGACAGGCGCGGGCACAAACATGGATGTCATGGTCAGACTCAGTCCCGGGGAGGTGAAGGTGTCGCCTGATGCACAGTCAACGCCAAAAAGTGCGCCGATATAACCTGCCGGAATGGCATCAATATCCTCCATCTGATTCGCGTGCATACGCACCACACGGCCAATCTTGATTTTTCTGCCGGTGCGCACATTGATGACAGTGTCGCCTTTGCCCATATTTCCCTGATACACCCGGATATAGGTCAACTGACCGTACTGGCCGTCTTCCAGTTTGAAAGCCAGGGCCACTGTGGCTTTTTTCACATCACTTTCAAGTATTACACGGGCTTCGTCCTGATCCGCATCCAAAGCTTCGTTTACCACATCCGCGGGACAGGGAAGAAGGCGGTTGACCGCATCCAGCAGAGGCTGAATCCCTTTGTTTTTATAGGCCGAACCCATAAAAACCGGTGTCAGTTTCCGGACAAGAACCCCCTGGCGGATGGCATCAAGAAGAATTTCCTGGGGGACTTCCTTTTCCTCCAGCACCAGTTCGGTCAGTTCATCCGAAAACATGGAGGCAGTGTCTATCATTTTTTCACGTTTTTCCCGTGCATCTGCCATTAGAGAGGCGGGAATCTCCTCCACCCGGACATTCTCACCGTTTTCACCGTCAAAATACAGGGCTTTCATGGTGATCAGATCCACGACTCCCTGAAAACTGCTTTCCAGACCGATGGGAATCTGCATGGCAACAGAATTGTGTCCCAGTTTTTCCCTGAGCTGTTCCACCACGCGGAAGGGATTGGCTCCGCTCCGGTCGCATTTGTTGATGAATGCAATGCAGGGAACCTTGTAGCGTTTCATCTGCTGATCAACCGTAATGGACTGGGACTGAACCCCGCCCACGGAGCAGAGCACCAGGATTGCGCCGTCCAGAACCCGGAGAGAACGTTCCACCTCTATGGTGAAATCCACATGGCCCGGTGTGTCTATAATATTGATTTCATAATTTTTCCATTCGCAGAATGTGGCTGCGGAAGCAATGGTGATGCCCCGTTCCTTTTCCAGTTCCATGGAATCCATGGTAGCGCCCACGCCATCTTTTCCCTTAACGTCGTGAATCGCGTGAATCCGCTTGGTATAAAAAAGGATTCGCTCGGTCAGCGTAGTTTTTCCCGAATCAATATGCGCGCTGATACCGATGTTTCTGACTTTTGCAATGTCGCTTTTCATTGTGTCTGTTCCTTCATAATGATAAAATATATCGTGATCCTGAATGGTTTATGAAAATAAACCCTGATGGTTTTCCCTTCCACGGATGATTCAGGATGGCAATATGCACTGTATCTTGCGAAAATAAAAAATCCCTCGCATTTGGAATTTTCCAGATGGGGGATTCAGCGGGCCTCATGGCTTCCGGTTCCACAGGATGATTCTTCAGTTCAGGCAGTCTGTATCAGTTATTTCATCCTATCCTCTCCTTGTTTCTCAACTGTCCCGGCAAACAGAAAATGCCTTGCTAAGATACTGAAATATATTAACTGACAGAAAAAACCTTATAATTTTATACCATATTTTTCTGCCTGTCAAGATATTTTTCAAACACATATGGTATCCGCTGGTGATCGGGCCGGATTTTGCAGTCAGTTCCGCAACTCCCAATGTTTATGGTTTTTGGCAAATGATGATGGAAATGTTCAGTCCGGAAAAATCCGGGTGGTATCTCATTGACAGATGCACTTATATGAAATCTGAAAAATAATTGGGCATCAGTCTTCGTGGAACATTTTGTTTTCATAGCAGAAAAACGGGAAAATTTTTTTGCTGAATTACTGATGTTAGGTGATTTCCAGAAAAAAATATACCACCAAAGTATCAAAAGCTTCCAGCTTTTGCCATGTGCCTGTGAACTGAACCGGGATATTTATTTTCTAAGGTGATTTCCATTAAAGATTATACCGTTTTTCGTAGGGTGGGCACGGCTTTTTGTGCCCGCCGTCCTGCTGAAACGGTGGGCACAAAAAGCTGTGCCCACCCTATAATATGGTACATTTTTTCATGTAAATCGCCTAACCGGTATTATATTCACCTAATCCTCATTAAAACAGAAAAGCCCGCGATCCTCCGCGGGCTTTGTTTTTTTCTGATCCGCAGCCAGTCTTACTTTTCCTTATCCCCCATACCATGTGCGGTTTTGAATTCATGCCATTCCTCATGGGAGAGAGCACCGCTTTTGTCCAGGTCTATGGCATTGAACACAGCGTCATCTCCTTTGGGAAAAAAGGCTTTGAATTCATCCATGCTGAGGGCATCATCGCTGTTTTTGTCTATGTCCGGGAAATGGGCATTGTACAGAGCCGGATCCGGCAGATTTGCATCATGGTATTTTGCTCCCTGATGTCCGCTGTGGGGGCCGGCCATTCCATGCGCTGCTTTGAAGGTGTGCCATTCTTCCTGACTGATGGAACCATCCTTTCCGGTGTCCAGCGCGTCAAACACCTTTTTTTCCGTCTTGGGGAAATTGGCGCTGTATTCCTCCCAGTTCAAAGAACCGTTTCCGTCTTTGTCAATATCTTTGAAGTGAACCCTGTATCCGCTGAGGCCGGATGCAGTTCCCATCCCCATGCCTTTGTGATACGAATCCCCTTCTCCCTTTACGGGAGGGCAGTCCTGAGCATACGTCATTGAGCCGAACATCAAAACCGCCGCCAAACCCATAACAGTGCCTATTTTTTTCATTGTGACTCCTTTCTTTTTTTTCAATAAAGGTATGACCAGCTTAAATTTTGGATATTTCCCTTTTGAGAATGCAGAGGTGTGCCTGTTTCCGCCCCGGCATATCCAAAGAAACAACATGGTCATGTATAAGTGATGGTAAGTGTACAGACAATTTCTCCAAATATAGTCTCTTTCTGACTTACGTCAATAATACGGACAGTTTTTTTTCTGCCGCCCGGAAAGACAGGAAAGTACCTTTTATCTCAGTTGATAAAAAACATGGGAAATATATCATTTTTTTTCAGGCTGTCTGTATGAGGGATGGATGTCCGCAGCCATTATGGACAGTTGCCCGGTTTCTTTTCCATAAGGGGCTGCATCAGAATAAACCTGTCGCAACTCTGAGGTTTTTCAAAATCATCAGGCTTTCCTGACAAAAAATTGTACAGATTATTTTCAATGACGTTTCCTTAAGGCTCCCCTCCCGCCGGGGAGGGGAATTTTCTGCTTAAGGAAACGGCATTGAGATTATTTTTTTACAAAACCTGATTTGAGAATATACGGCAGCTCCCGCTTTTTCTGGGCAATGCGGACAGTGCGTTGATTCTGTTTACAATTTCCCTACAGAAAATCCCGCTCAGTCATTTCAATCAGATCACGGGTGAAGCGGTAGAGATGTGGAGGCCGTCCGCCTTTTTTCCCGACCGCTTCTGTGAGAACAGTCACCTGCTCAATCATGCCGAGCTTCAGGAGCCTGTTTCGGAAATTCGCACGGTTCAGAGAATATTCCATAATAATTTCATATACATTTTGCAATTCTTCTATTCGGAAGGTTTCCGGGAGAAATCCTTTGGCGATGTTGGTATAGCGCAGTTTTCCCCGAAGCCGCTGCACCGCAGTTTTCACAATCATGCCATGATCAAAAGGAAGCGATCCCTCTGCGATTTCCCGGCAGTCTTTCCATATCATGCCCTGTTTTTCTTCCGGCATGGTTCGGACAATCCCCATAAAAGCCAGACTGATGGTGCGTCCTCTGGGATCACGGTAAAGAGCGTCAAACGCGGCCAGTTGTTCCAGAAACAGATTATCGCTGTCTTCCTGTTTCCAGTCTGTTTTTTCATAAACTGCTCTCCGTGCTGCGGTTTCCAGAGTTTCATCCACCCGGACAGCCACGCCCGGCAGAGCAGGTGCGTCCCGGAAAGGTTCTTTTTGTCTTGTATGCAGCAAAACCTTCAGTTTCCTGTCATGTATTCCGAACAATACCACATCCACTGCCAGCACGGGCCGCTCCAGTTCCGCTGTATCCATAAAGCATCCTTTTTTTATTTTATGTTTTATTAAAATATATTTTAACATAAGGGACAGAAAGAAGGATGTCAAGAAAATTTCCGGAAACAGATTTATGCCCATATATAAGTTAAAAAATATAACAGCTTTTATTTATGGATTAAAAAGTTGCCAAAAAATATAAAATCAACAAGTTCCACAAAGTTCTCTGTTTCTCTGCGGCATCAGACTCAGATTGACATATCTGTCTTTAACCGCAGAGCATCGCAGAGTTTTCCGCAGAGTCACAAAGAGTTTTTTCTGTGCAAAATTCAGGTGCAAAAGATCATCCGGCTCGATCCGCTGTCTCCATTTTTTGAACACAGCCCTGTGTCATACTTGTCTCCATGAGTTATGTTAAAATTTATTTATACATAATTTTAACTGTCTATTTTATTATTTACCTATAAAAAATATTTTTTTTAAAATTTTTCTTGACAATCGGACAGAGTTTAATTATATTTTAATTAAACATGAACACAACCCAAACCCAAGGAGGCAAATTATGAAAAAAATACATCTGCTCATTATTGATCCGCAGCGGGATTTCTGCGATCCGGACGGTGCGCTTTCCGTAACCGGTGCGGACAGGGACATGGAACGTCTGGCCGCTCTGATTGACCGGATTGGAGACAGTCTCTGGGATATTCACTGCACGCTGGATACCCATCATTATTTTGACATTTCCCATCCAATATTTTGGATGGATGCAGATCGGAATCATCCCGCTCCTTTCACCATTATCAGCAGATCTGATGTGGAAAAGGGCGTATGGCGGGCCACCAATCCCCAGTATCAGGCATATGTGCTTGATTATGCAGGCCGTCTGGAAACAAACAGACGTTATCCCCTGTGCATCTGGCCGCCGCACTGCCTGATTGGAAGCAAAGGCCACAATGTGACTCCGGTACTGGCTGAGGCCATGCTGAGATGGGAGAAAAAGCAGATTGGCATGGTGGATTACGTGACAAAAGGCAGCAATTACAAAACCGAGCATTATTCAGCAGTTCAGGCAGATGTGCCTGATCCTTCGGATCCATCCACCATGCTTAACAGCCGTCTGATTCGGACTTTGGAAGAGGCCGATGAGATTCTGCTGGCCGGAGAGGCATTGTCGCATTGTCTCAAATTCACGGTGGAGGATATTGCAGACACTTTTGATGAAAAGCATATCCGGAAAATGGTGCTGCTGGAAGACTGTGCCTCGCCTGTTCCCGGATTTGAGCAGCAGGGAAAGGATTTTGTCAGCAATATGAAAGCCAGGGGAATGCAGGTATCAACCTCTGCTGTTTATCAGCCGTAAGAAATTGTTTTATCATGAGATCAAAAGCAGGTCGGGTTAGCGTGAGCGTAACCCGACATTTTGGAGTGTCAAAATTTTTTTCGGATTAGACTTACGTTAATCCGATCTGCTGCAAAAGGAGGCCCTTATGCCCAGAATGATGCCCACTGACGACAATATGCAGATTACAAAAATCCCCGGCCCCGGCACATTTCAGTTTTCCGCTGTGCGGCCCGAACATCTTGGCGCAACAGAATATACGCTGGTATCCATTGTGGTGGATGAAACTGGCAGTGTGGTCAATTTTGCCAAAGATCTGCTCAAAACCGTAAAATCCATTGTGGAGGCCTGTCAGAAAAGCCCCAGGGCGGAAAATCTCATGATCCGGCTGACAAGTTTCAATGACACACAGCGGGAGATTCACGGATTCAAGCCACTTTCCGCAATTGACATAAATGATTACAAAACATTTAAGCCTTCGGGCATGACCGCGCTCTATGATGCCGCGTATGCGGCGGTCGGGGCAACTCTGATGTATGCAAAAATACTTACAGATCAGGATTTTGATGTGAACGCAGCGGTTTATATCATCACCGATGGCATGGACAATGTTTCATCCACAAATCCGGCCATGACTGCGGATAAAATTCAGAAAGCACAAAACAGCGGGGATATTGAATCCATGATAACAGTGCTGGTGGGACTGCATGAACCCGGAATCGGAAACAGCGATGTGTCCAAATATCTGGAAGCCTTCAGGCAGAAGGCAAATCTGACCCAGTATATAGATGTGGGAGATGCCACTCCCAGACAACTGGCACGGCTGGCCCGGTTTGTAAGTCACAGCATCAGCAGCCAGAGTCAGTCTCTGGGAACCGGCAGGGCTTCCCAGCCCCTGACATTCTGACATGTGCAGAGCAGAGAATGAAAAAAACACTTGACCTGAGACCATAAACGGGTATATAAAGCAGTCATTCTTCAGGGCGATTAACTCAGCGGGAGAGTGCTACCTTCACACGGTAGAAGCCACTGGTTCAAATCCAGTATCGCCCACCACAGAAAATTCAGGGATCTGCTTCCGGGCGGATCCCTTTTTTTGTTTTATCAGATAATCCCCTGTGTCCTAATCCCGATGAACGCCGGGCAGGTAATCCGTTCCTGAAGCGGCTGTGGGACTTGTTATACTGACAGAAAAAACTGCGGAAAACAGACAGTCCCTGTGTCTGCCCGTTTTACAAAGGTCGGCCATATCCAATGCCTTTAGATACCGGACTGTGCCGGTATGACAGCGTTGGGTAAGGTGAAAAAAATATTTATGCAAAAAGCAGGCCCGGATTCAGGTCATCAGATTCCGGGCAGCAGTTCAACAGGCAATCCCTGCCCGGCGATCCAGCACATCCTGCGCTCCTTTCACCGTGTCTTCGGCCAGGAGAATTTCCGCATGTTTCTGCGCGTCCGAAAGGCTGATTCCTGATATGTATTCCTGAACCATTGGAAGATACAGGGGATCCACGCTCAGGGTGCGAAGACCGATGCCCAGAAGAAAAGGAATGAATTCAGGCTCATGCCCCATTTCCCCGCATACAGCGATTTCCTTTCCTGTTGTGTTCACTGTTTTTACAATCCGGGCAAGTCCCCGCAGTACCGAAGGATGGCAGGGTCTGAAATATCCGGCCACTTTTTCATTGGTACGATCCACTGCCAGGGTATACTGGATGAAATCATTGGTTCCGATGGAAAAGAAATCGGCCAAACGGCCCAGGGCATCCATAATTTCCACCACAGACGGCACTTCCACCATCATACCGATAGCAGGCCGGACATTGTATGCAGCCCTTTCTGTTTTCAGACTTTCCATGCAGTCATACACAACCTGGCGGGCTTCCAGAAATTCATCCACAGAGGAAATCAGGGGAAACATAATCCGCAGACCTTTTGCCCCGGTTCCTGCTCTGAGGATAGCCCTGATCTGCTGTTCAAAGATACCGCGGTGATACAGGGAAAAGCGGATGGAGCGCAGCCCCAGTTCCGGATTTGCACCGCCGGTGGCATCCGAATACACCAAAGCCTTGTCTCCGCTTATGTCCAGTGTTCGGATGGTGACATCCCGGTCGCCCATATCATCAAACAGGCGTTTGTAAACCAGATACTGCTCCTCTTCCGAGGGAAAGGTGGGCCGGACAATAAAGGGAAATTCAGTCCGGTACAGGCCAATGCCCTCGGCATTGAGTTCCTTTGCAGTTTTCAGTTCACTGAGCAGGTTCACATTTGCCATAAGACGGATGCGCACACCGTCTTTGGTATGTGTCACAGTGCACATTTTTTTGGAAACCGCAGCAGCTTTGCGCGTGGCCTCATTGCGGATTTCAAACTGCCTGCGCACCTTGTCATCCGGCGCTATATAGATATTGCCGATGTCTGCGTCAAGCAGCAGCGGCGTACCTTCCGGCAGCTCCAGCAGTGCGCTGTGGTCCGCTATGACCATAGGAATCTGCAGGGAACGGGCAAGAATGGAAACATGCGCGGTTACGCCGCCTTTCATCAGAATGATTCCCTCCACATCATCGGATGCCAGTTTCAGTATTTCCGAAGGATAAAGGGTTCTGGCAATGACGATCCGGCCTTTGCCCCTGATTTTTTCCTCCGCTGATATTTTAAACATGTTTTTCAGGATACGTCCGCCCAAATCTTCCATATCATTGGCTTTTTCACGGATATAGGCATGGGTGCCCGCAGAAAATATGTCAATATAATGCCGTGTGACACCTCTGACCGCGTCCGGAGGGGAAATGCCTGCCCGGATCTGCTCCACAATCTTATCCACAAATTTGGGGTCTTTGAGAATCATGAAATGGGCAGAAAAAATAAGGGATTCGCTTTCCGGCAGCCGTTCGGACAGCCGGGCCTGCAATGTTTTCAACTGATCCGCTGTTTTGCGGATGGCTTCCCGGAAATCTGTCAGGGTATAACTGATATTCTGATCAAAATGTTCCGAAAGCAGGGAACCGTGACTTTTTTTAAACAAAGCTGACGGAGCAAAGGCATATCCTTTGGACGCGGACTGGCCTTTGATGAAACGGAGATTTTCCGGCACGCTGTTTGCAGACAGCCGGTATTCACCGGGTTTTCCGCTGATCCGGTGCAAATCCATGAGAAGCCGGGCATTTTCAATGGTTCCTGCAAGCTGTGATGCTGCCGCGCGCAGTGCCATGACATCATTTTCATCAAAATAATCAAGGAGTTCATGCTGCACAGTGAGCACTCCGATTTTCTGCACTCCCCGATGGATGGGCAGAGCCAGAAAGGATTCAAAGCGATCCTCCCCGGCTTCCGCAAAGTATTTGAAATGCGGATTTTCACCCGCTGAAGCCTCCCGCACGGGCTGCATTTTTTCAAATGCAGTTCCCACCAGACCTTCTCCGGGTTTCATCCGGATTTTTCCCACGGCTTTGGGATTGAGTCCGATGGTGGCCTGCAGCACCAAATCCCCGGTTCCCTCATCATACAGATAGATGGAACAGACATGGGACTGCAGATGCCGGGACACCAGTTTTACGGCATCCTGGAGAAAACTTTCAATATTTCCGGTTCCGGCCAGCAAATCGGCCAGTTCGCCTATGTCGCAGAGCAGACTGAAATGATCCCGCTGTTTTTTGTTCATGTGTATTTTTCCTGTTATTCCGGGCAGTAGTTCAATTATGACCGGGCAGTTGAAAATAATTGCTTAAATCTTTCCCGAAATTTTGTTTATACTCCGCAAAGTTCTGTCAGACAGGACTTTGCCCGCTTTCATTCGTATAAGAGCCTTTATTCATAGTATTTTTGGTAGTGGGACAAACCGGCTGATGATGCGGAGAAAACTCTTCCCTCATCAACTGATCTTGGCACTTGCATTGTCGGATAAATCTGTATACATTGAATCTGTATCAGGATAATAGGCAATTTTCACAGTTTGAATCTCCTGTCCGGAAAGGCGTTATGAATGGTGGTTTTGTCTTCAGGTGTTATCACACGGAAAAAGCGTCCTTCAAGTTCTTCTATGGGTGCCCAGTACCGGAAGCGGTTTTCTTCCTGATGTTCAATTTTTACAGGAGATTCCAACACCCGAATACACCATTCTTTTTTCAGATAAGGGCGTTTTCTCAGAACTTCGTTCTCAAAATATTCTGTAAATTTGTATTCTTTCATAAAATAAGGTGGCCTTAATTTGACTGGGGAACTATTTCACGGAATTCCCACAATGACATATCCGTCAGTTCACGGGCCTTTCCGAAGGCTTGTTAATGTCTGCCCCCGCTTCCTGCTAGGCTATTCATCAAAATGAATATCCCGCTGTGATTAACTTTATCGGGCAGAATACGCCGAATCATCCGGTATATTCTTTTCTGGAAATAGCCTTAATTTTTTCTGCAATCCATACCTTGATGATGGACTGTCTTGTAATACCAATTTTGCCTGCTTCCCGATCCAATGTTTCAATCATCCAGTCAGGAAGATTCACATTTACCCGTCTCTGTTTCAATCCCGGTCTTTTTCTGGTTGAAAGATCCAAATGGCTGGTGATGTCCTCACCGCTGTCAAAAATTTTATCCAGTTCTTCAGCTTTCATAATATAAACTCCTTTCACCTTTTCTCGATCTTCTTACTGATATTAATCTGATACGTCCATTTCTGATGGTGTAAAATGCAGTCCAAAGTTTTTCATTACACAAGGAAAATCAAAGTTGGCAGGAGTTACGCAGTTGAATTTTAATATGCTGATTTTTATGGAAGCTGATATTGCACCGCACAAAACTAGTTCTTTAAAAATCAGACAGTTGAAAAACAACTGAACTGCGTAACTCCTATTTGAATCAGTATATTTTTCTTATTGTTTGCCTGTGTTTCAACGCATGTCTGCAATTTTCTGCAAAAAAAAGATTGCATCCTCAGAACCGGTTTTCCCGTCTTTCAATACATCATAACCTGACAATTTCCATGGATCAGACACCGGAATACCGCTGAGAACCTTCAATATGCCAATTACATCTGCCAGTCCACTGACTGTGTTGGCATTGATCCAGTCCAGATAGTTATAGACTTTGGTATATACACCATATTCATCCGGCTGAGCGCATAATGCCGCCCCCCAACTGACAATGCCTGCCTGTTCCCAATGATCTGTGTCAAATATCACCAATGGACCGCCGCTGTCTCCTTTACAGGAATCTTTTCCGCCCTGAGAATATCCGGCACAGAGCATATTATCCGTAATATTGTTGATACTGCTCATAGCGGAAGCGCATGTTGCTTGGGAAACAACCGGCACATCGACTTCCTGAAGCAGAGGCAGAAATTTTTCTTCGTCAGTGCTGCTTGTATTTCCCCACCCGATGGCTTTAGCGAGTGACCCTGTGACAGCAAGACTCTGATTGTCAATCAGCCTGACCGGTGCCAGAGACGTATTGACAGACTTGGAAAGTCTGAGCAGAGCAATATCATTGTCCGTAGTCGCACTATCATAATTTTCATGTTTCAGGATTGCCGATACCCTGATCCGCTCCCGGATTCCCTGATTTTCAGAGGGATTATTCAGATCATGCGCACCGACCAGCACTTCGATATCCGTGTGATTCATTACCTGTCCCGCATCATCTACAATGCAATGCGCTGCTGTCAGTACCAGATCGGACGAAATCAGAGAGCCTCCGCAAAAATGTCCGTCAAAATCGCTTGATACCCCGGCATTTATCAATCCCACCATCCAAGTATATTTGAATGCCGGACTGACCTCTGTTCCACCGACAATTCGCGGCAGACTTTCCGCATGTGCGGGAACGCAGAACATTATCAGTGTCAACAGCAATGAAAAACACCAAATTATTTTTTTGATCAGTTTCATTCTCTTTCCTTTCTCATAATGAGTTTTTGTACAGTTTTCCGGCCAACATGCAGTTTTACATATTAGCCGGAAAACAAATTTCATGCCGATTCCTGTGATGTTTAAGGTGATTTATGAAAATAAATATACCGGTTCACTCACCTGAAAGATTTGACAACTTTTGGAAAGTTGTCAAATCTGAGGTATTTTCTTTTCCGGAAATCACCTAAGCCATCACCGGATTTTTCTTACTGAATCAGCTCCCAGGTCTTGTTCTTAATCCGCACCATGACAAAGGCATCGGGGCCAAGACCGTTATGCTCTTCGGGAGTGAAGGAGAAGGTGCCGCTTACGCCCACAAATCCCTTCATGTCTTCAATATTCTTGCGCAGTTTTGCCTTATCGCCGCCGGTTCCCTCCAGGGCTTTGGCAACAATGAGCATCGCGTCATACGCATATCCGCCAAAACCGGACACCGGCATTTTGAATTTTTCCGTGTACTGTTTTGCATAATCACTGAGAATGGTTTTCTGCACATCCTCCGCAGGCAGGAGATCGCTGACCAGAATCTTTCCGGTGGGAAGGATAATGCCTTCTGCCGCATCTCCGGCCAGTTCAATGAATTTGGGAGAGGCAACGCCGTGGCTCTGGTACAGGGGAATTTTCAGACCAAGCTGCTGCACATTTTTTGCCACAACAGCCGGGCCCGGATTGGTTCCCCAGCAGACAATGGCCTCCGGTTCCGCAGAGCGGAGTTTGGTCAACTGTGCGGTCATATCCGTATCTTTGTTGCCGAATTTGTCAGCCTGCACAATGGTCAGACCAAACTGGGCAGCCTGTGCCTCCAACTGTTCTCTGCCGCTTTCCCCAAATGCGTCAGACACGGTCAGGATACCGATTTTTTTGATATCCTGTTTCTGCAAATGGGCATAGATTGCGGCAACTGCCAGAATATCACTCTGCGCTGTTTTGAAAACCCAGGGATTTACAGGCGAAGTGATTTTGTTTCCGGCTGCGCAACTGATCAGGGGAATCTCCGCCTTTACAGCCGCAGGCATAACCGCCAGTGTGGTGGGCGTGGTGCTGGGGCCGATAATGGCTATCACATTGTCTTTGCTGATAAGTTTGCTTATCCCCATGACAGCTTTGGTGGGATCGCCTTCTGTGTCATAAATCACGGCTTCCAGCATATGGCCGTCAATACCGCCTTTGGCATTGATGGTCTCAACAATCATTTCCATGCTTCTTTTTTCCGGATCACCCAGAAAGGAAGCCGGGCCGGTCACAGCAAAAATACCGCCGATTTTGTAGGTTTCCGCAGCCGAAGCATGAGAAACTGCAAACAGGCCGCATACAAGAAACAGCACCACAGACATCCGAACTTTTTTGAACATGAACATTTCTCCTTACAATTGGTTGTGCGTTATGAGTTACAGGATGGCAGAGAGTTTTTTGCAAGTCCTTTTTTCAAAAACTGGCAGGAAATTCAAAATCCTTCCGCCCTCCCAAATCCCCTGTTTATTTCCCTTTGCGAACAAAGAGTTATGTGCAAAAAACCGCTTTGCTCAATTTTTGCACTCCTTCCGTATGCAAAAAACCGCTTTGCTCAATTTTTGCACTCCTCTGTATATCATTACTCAGAAAATTTGCCACAAATTGCACGAATGACACGAATTATGGTTTGTGCATTCGTGCAGATTCGTGTTATTCGTGGCTGTTTAAACCATATTATAAAATTCTGCTGAGGCAGGCCTCTCGAATACGGTATTTTACAGCCGAAATGTTTCAAGTATTTGTTTATAAATCGTTTAAACGGACATGAAAATAATCACAGATTTTTCCAAAAACTTCCATTTCATTTATTTGCGGGAAAAAATCACCTTCCTTCAGTTTCTTTGCTGCCCATATTTCCTTAATTTTTTGGTGGCTTTCCGGCTCATAACATTCCAAAGCCGGTTTCAGTTTTTCTTCTGAGAACAGTATGTTTTTTTCCCAATCTTCGGGAATGCCTGAAATATTGTACCAGCCTGCATCATTGTTATACGTGACAGACCGCAGCATGTTATCTTTTTTCCAGTGTTCAAAATGGAAAAGGCCGACATTTTCCTGAATTGCGATATAAATGGCTTCTCCAATTTTTTCAGAAAAAAATCTGCACGAATTTCTTTCAATGTCCGGAGAGCCATTCTCTGTCGGCAAAGAGAAAAACTCGCTGGCAGGCTGCTTCTCAATACAGGAAAGGAGTTTCTCATCAATATCCTCTTTTTCAAAATGCTTATCTGTTTTTTTCAAAAAATACACACCAAATCTTGCAGACATTCCTCTTCCTTTTTTCCGAAAAACTGTCTTCCCGTCATTCCGGAGTAAGCCGGAATCCTTATGATTTCAGGAAATTCCGGAAACCGGCTTTCACCGGTATGACGATGAAGTGCAGGTGCTTTATGAATTACATGGCATAGAGTTTGCTGCCATTGATTACCGTAATGCTGTTTGTCTCCAGCAGCCGGATGGCCTCATCAGTATTGTCAAAGCGGAAAATCATCACAGCGTTGTCCCCGCTCTGACGGACAAATGCGTACATGTATTCCACATTCACATTTGCCTTATGCAGTATTTCCAGAATGTTGTGGAGACCGCCGGGCCTGTCCGGCACTTCCACAGCCACAACATTGGTTTTTCCCACAGTGAAACCGTTGCTTTTCAGGGCTTCTCTGGCTTTGTCATTGTTATCCACAATCAGGCGCAGCACACCGAAATCAGATGTATCTGCCAGAGCCAGCGCACGGATATTCACTCCTGCCTCAGAGAGAATCTTTGTGACCAGGGCAAGACGGCCTGTTTTGTTTTCCAGAAATATGGATATTTGTTCCACTTTCATCAGCATAACCTCCTTATGGTTCGGTTTTTCCCTTTCCGGAATCTAAGTAATCAACCGAAAATTTTCAGGTATAAAAAACCGGATTTTTCCGGAAAAATCCGGTTTTTCTGAAAACTTTACACCCGAAAATTTATGATGACTTACTTATATCTTTCTCCGGTCAATGACCCGCACAGCCTTGCCCTCACTTCTGGCAATGGTCTTGGGTTCCACCAGTTTCACCTTTGCGGAAACACCGATGGTTTCCTTGATATTCTTGGAAATATTCTTTTCCAAATCCTGCAGGGGTTTGACTTTGTCGGAAAAAATATTTTCCCCGACTTCCACCATTACGGTCAGAAGATCCAGATTGTCTTCCCGATCCACAAGCAACTGGTAATGGGGTTCCACTCCTTCCATTTCCATCAGCACACTTTCAATCTGGGACGGGAACACATTCACGCCCCTGATAATGAGCATATCATCTGACCGTCCGCTGACCTTGTTCATCCGCACCAGAGTGCGTCCGCAGATGCAGGGTTCAGGATTGATGGAGGTAATATCACGGGTGCGGTAGCGGATGACCGGAAATGCTTCTTTGGTGATGGATGTGAACACCAGTTCTCCGGTGGAGCCGTATGGCAGGACTTCGCCGGTTTTCGGGTTGATGATTTCCGGAATAAAATGATCTTCTGCAATGTGCAGCCCTTTTTTGGCCTCATGGCATTCAATGGAAACACCAGGGCCAAGCACTTCGCTGAGTCCGTAAATATCCACTGCGGTGAGATGGAGTTTTTTCTCAATTTCTTCGCGCATTTTCTCTGACCAGGGTTCTGCACCGAAAATGCCGAAGCGGAATTTAAGATCTTTGAAGGAAACGCCCATTTCCTCAGCGACTTCCGCAAGATGAAGCGTATAAGAAGGCGTGGCCGTGATAATGGTCGGGCCGAAATCCCGCATAATAATAATCTGGCGTTTGGTATTGCCCCCGGAAACCGGAATCACGGACGCTCCCAGCTTTTCCGCTCCGTAGTGAACGCCCAGTCCGCCGGTGAAGAGTCCGTAACCATAGGCATTGTGGATAATGTCACCGCGGCTGGCCCCGCCCGCGACCAAAGCCCGTGCCATAAGAGTGGCCCATGTGTTCACATCCCGCGCTGTGTAACCCACCACGGTTGGCTGTCCGGTTGTGCCGGATGAAGCGTGAATCCTCACCACATTGTCCATAGGAACCGCAAACATACCAAAGGGATAATTGTCCCGGAGATCCTGCTTGGTGGTGAAAGGCACTTTGTGCAGATCTTCCAGACTGCGGATGTCGCCGGGCATTATTCCGGCCTCCTGAAATTTTTTCCGGTAAAATGGAACCGTTGCATAAACCCTGTCCAGCGTACTCCGGAGCCTGCGAAACTGTATGGCTTCCAGAGCCTCCCTGGGCATGGTCTCGTATTCAATATCATATATCATGTTGTGTTTTTTTTCTCCTTATGAAACAGGGGTTGGGGATTGGGGTTTAGAGATTAGGGGTTAGGGGGTTAGAGATTAGGGGTTAGGGTTTAGAGATTAGGGGTTAGAGATTCAGAGATCTGATTCCTGAATAATATTCCCAATTCTAACCCCTAATCCCCAGCCTCTAAACCCCAGACCCTAATCCCCAGCCCCTAACCCCTGAATCCTTTGTCTTATTTCAGTTTTCCGCTGAATGCGGCCTTGCGTTTTTCCAGAAAGGCTTTGGTTCCCTCTTTCGCGTCTTCGCTTGCCATGCACAAAGCAAACGCGTCACATTCAATGTTGAGACCTGTTGCCAAATCTGTTCCCAGACCGGAGTTGACAGCCTGCTTTGCCGCGCGCAGAGATACCCGGCCTTTGGCTGCAATGGCTTTGGCTGTTTTCATGACTTCTTCCATCAGATTTGCGGCCGGGCAGACTTTGTTGACCATGCCGATTGCTGCGGCTTCTGCGGCAGGAATCATTTTCCCGGTAAAGATCATTTCCTTTGCCCGGTTTGCTCCCACCAGCCGGGGCAGACGCTGGGTTCCGCCAAAACCGGGAATAATGCCCAGAGTGATTTCCGGCAGACCGAAATTTGCGTTTTCCGAAGCATAGATAAAATCACAGGCAAGAGCCATTTCACTGCCTCCGCCCAAAGCAAAACCGTTGACTGCGGCAATGACCGGAATAACCAGTTCCTGCAGTCTGCTGATGATGGCCTGTCCTTTTTTGGCAAACACCTTTGCCTGCAAAGGGCCGAAGGTTGCCAGTTCCGTAATATCCGCGCCTGCCACAAAGGATTTTTCCCCTGCGCCGGTCAGCACAAGCACCCGGATCTCCTCATTGGCCTCAATTTCGTCCAGCGCACGGGAAAATTCATCCAGCAGTGCGCCATTCAAAGCATTAAGCTGCTTGGGACGGTTAAAAGTGATGGTTGCGATTCCGTTTTCTGCCGCAAACAGAATGTTTTCATAAGCCATTTTTTATTCCTCCTGTGAGTTTTATGTAAAAAAACAAAATATTATAAAATAAAAAAATGAATACGGACAATCAGTCTGATCACCTGTATCCCTGTCAGATATTTTCCATAAACCGGATTTTCATTTACATCAGACTGTCCCGGATGTCAACCGGACTGTCTGTACTGAAATTTATGTTTTATAAAAGATATTGAAAAAACAGTAAAGAATGATCAGAGAAAAATATGCGGGGCATGGATATTCATGAGTTGTTTTGACAGAATATACAGAACTGTGTAAAAATATCTGTCTGAAGTCTTTCTCTTCGTGAAACTTTGCGCCTTTGTGTATTCGCTATTGGTTTTATACAATGCGGAATGCAAACCGGAGGATTGCAAAAATTAAGCTGAGCGGTTTTTTGCACATACGGAAATGCGGAAAAACTGACAGTATTGGATCAGACCAATGGCGAATCTGTATAATTTCAATAGAGAATTGGTATTACAGGAAATCTGAAAAAAATTGTGATTTAAACCCTTCGTGAAACTTTGTGTCTTCGCTGCAAAAAAATATCCGGCAGGGAAAATTTTCTGCTGAAATTTTTTTTCAGATGTTGTATTATGTACCTTACTACCGGACAAAAATATTATATTATTTATAATTACAATAAATTAAAGTTTATTTGTCAAATCCTGTTTTTTATGTTAAATTCTGCTCCTCAAATTTAAACATTGTGAGGAGGAGAAAAAT
>JBFXEJ010000111.1:0-19894 GCA_050180235.1 Desulfococcaceae bacterium | reverse complement strand
TCGGCAGATCTCTGGGATCCATCTGACCGTCTCCGGCCATGACAACAGCCATGTCAACGTGATTGTCCCTAGCCCATTTGTAACCGGATGCAATGGCTCCGCCGACACCCTGGTTTGCTTCATGTTCAATCAGTATTATTTTATCATTTTTTTCCCGGTATGCTTTTACAATTCCGGCAGTGCCATCCCTGCTTTTGTCATCTATAATGACAATTTTATCAATATATTCAGGCATGGTTTCAATAACTCTGCCTATCTGGGTTTCCTCATTGTGTGCCGGTACAACCGCACACACACTTTTGTTTTTATACATGATTCCCTTCCTTTTTTAATGATGTTGCGTATTTTTTTCAAAAACCGTCTTTTTCCTGCTGATCCATGCAGGCAGCCCCAAAGCAAGAACATACAGCAGCAGCAGGGCATGCGATGTGATTGCAAATGTGAGCGATTCGGAGGCGGGAATACCCAAAATCGCCAGTCCCGCAACCCATCCGGCTTCATGATTGCCCGCATTCGCGATTCCCTGCAGTGGTATAAGTTGCATGGGGAGCTGAATGCTTATCAGAAACCATATCCCGTCAATTCCTATGGGAACCCCCACAGAACGGGCAGCAAAGAACAGACACAGGGCAATGGCCGTCCAGATGCCCATTGTCAGGATCAGTTCCCCAATCCGGAGTTTCATGTTTCCAAAAGTTTCAGCATAAGGGGAAATACGGGAAGAGGCATACTTCCCGATTTTCCACAGCATATTCAGGAAACCGGGCATAATGCACAGTATCAGACCAATTCCTCCCCATGAAATTCTCAGGGTGTCAGAAATCGGAGCAGTTGAAACTATTGATGCAATCAGCATAAACAAACCCAGTGTGAAGATATCCAGCACTCTGGCTTTCAGCAGTATGCGTCCGCCTTCCAAAAGAGGGATGCCTGACACAGATTTCAGAATGACCGGCAAAGTCAGTTCTCCGGAACGGAAAGGAAAAATATATGTGGCAATTCCGTGCACACAGGCCGAGTGGATCGCATTCGGCCACAGTTGAATCTGGCCGTCTGAAACAAACCTGAAGCGCATGGCCCGGAGAAAATAATTGACATAATAGCAGATCAGACCCGCACCAGCCCAGCCCGGTTTTGTTTTTTTTACTGCATCCAGCAAAGAATGGCCTTCATGTATCACGATGCCTACGAGTATAACCACCAGTATCAGGGATATGATTCTCTGCAGTTTTACGGAAATCAGTTTTTTTTTCATTTTGAATATATTGCTGAAAAAATTATCCGGTTTTCAAACGTGCATTCAACTGTATTCCGGTTTAATATGTCTTTTTATTGCAGGCGATATCGGATCTGAATCCGTCAGGAAAGAGCATGAATGCAAAATTTTATCGGTATGACTATACTATATAATTCCAGTTAAGGGTTAAAAATTTAGGAATCATCAAAAACAGGAAGTTATAAAACCTGACATCCGGAACCTATTTTGTAACTGACTGAATTTACCTTATTGAATTTAAACACTAATTCGCATTATATAACACTACTTATCATAATCCAAATGTTTCATCAAGAGGGTTCTGTAGAGTGCTTTCCTGATGTTCCGCTTTTTCGCGTATTGCCTCTGCCAATCCCTGTGACAGGGGAGCCATCAGCGGGTTATGGGAAATCATATCTGTTTTTTCAGACACCTCATCCAAACTGAATTCCAAGAGCATTGCATCCGCATATCTGTCAAAACAGTTGTGATCATTTTTTTTACGGCAGTTTTCCAAAAGATACAGATAAACGGCAATTTTATCAATGGATAATTTTTTTGCCCGATTCAGAACAGCATCCGCTTTTTCATATTCACCGGACAGACTCAGGGCCAGTCCCAGATAAAAAGTTGTCCGCCCATCATCAGGGGATATTTTCAGCACCTGCTCAAAATACAGAACAGCCTCGGATGCCCTGTTCATCCGCATCAGAACAATCCCTTTCATACTGCGGTAAATACTGCTGTCAGATTTTGTGAGAAGGCGGTCTGTTTCTTCCAAAGCCTCTTCCCACTTTTCTGTTTCCATCAGCACCAGTGTCAGGTTGTACAAAACTGTTTCATCATCCGGATTAATATCCAAAGCTTTGCTGTAATACGCCAATGCCTTGTCATATTCTTTTTTTATATAGTATATCTTACCGATATTGTTGAAAGAAGCATTATGCTCATCCATTCTGACAGATTTCAGGCCTGCCGCTTTTTGGTATAACTGCAATGCCTTGTCATAATCTCCGATTTTTTCATAATGATCATGTGCCAGATTATGGTAGGGACGTGCCAGATGCGGTGCATTTTGTATGCTATTTTCCCATAATGATTTTTCTGATATCCATACACCGTTTCTTTTATAGGTTTCCATGCTGATCCATCCGATCACTGCGGCGCATAATATAATAATCAGTCTGTAAATGCAAGTGTTCTTATTCTGATAATAATCCAGTGCATGGCTGATTCCCGCTGAAACAGGAAGAAACAGAAAAAGGGTTGGCATGTAATTCCGGTGTTCATAAATGAGCTCCAGCGGAATTACAGTCGACTCCACCAGATGATTGAGAAAAAAGAAAAGAACAGCAAAAGAAAACAGAGGGTTGTTTTTTTTGGGGGAAAATGCGTAAAAAATAAGTCCGGCAAGTGCCACAGTTGAGGCAAGTGTTGTCCAGGGATTCAACAGGGACGTGGAGATTTCCACATCATGGCACAGGGAGAAACGGTCTGCTTTCGGAAATATAATCAGGGAAAAATAAAATATGAGAATTCGGGCTTCGGTCAAAAACCTTTCTCTGAGCGTAAAGGGAAAATTTCTGTATCCTTCAAAAATGATTGAGACTGGTGAACTTTTGATAATCATGCTGCTGGTCATAAAAATCAAAAAAAATGCACCCATAAGTGCAAAAATAAACAGTATTTTTTTTTCTCTGCTTTTAGTGAAAAAAATAATCTCCATCAGCAAAAGATTTATGGGAAATGTAACACCATTTTCTTTTGCCCCCAGACTCAGGATAAAGCTCCCCATGCAAATAAAAATATAGGATAAATTCTTATAATTAAAACAGACAGACATATTTCCCGCAACGGTCTCTGACCCGTCAGTCTTTCTTCTGGGATCAATACTGAGCCTGAATTTAACATAATAATAAATTCCAATAAGATAAAACAGTGCACATAATGATGCCATTCTCTGAACAATATATGTTGTTGCCTGGGTTTGGACAGGATGGATAGCCCATATTGCAGATGTGAGAAAAGAAATACAATATATGTTGCCTTTGTATGTATCTTTCAGATTTGGTGTTTTTAATAAATTAAGAACACACAGAAAAAGAATAAATGAACAAATTGTATGAACAGATATGTTTACAAGATGATATCCGATAACATCCTCTTTTCCGAAATACCAGTTCAGCGCAAAAGACAGCATCGCCACAGGACGGTATATTTTGCCGTACTGGGTAGGGGTAAAAAATGATTGATACAGAGAATCAATTGATAAATCAGTAAGATGTATGTTGAAATTGTGAACGATATTGGGATAGTCATCAAAATGGAATGAAGCATAAAAAGTGTTTCTGTAGCTGCTGATGATCAGAATAAAAAGGAATGTCAGGGACAACAATATTTTTTTCAAAATAAAAACCTGTCAGTTATCGCTGTTGCTGCAATCTGCCACAAATAAAACACCATATCCGTTTTTCACAAACATCTGACTGACATATTTATTGAAAAATGATTTTGTCAGCGACTGTTTTTCCGGAGGAAAATGTTCAGCTATCCATTCACTGAAAATGCTGTACCGAATCAGCAAATGTGTGATTTTCAGATTTTTCAGTCCCAGCAGTATCTGTTCAGGAGATTCTGACATCTTTAGCAGTTTTTCCAATATACTTATTCCCTTATCCTCATCATGCAGATAATTTCTGTCACAATAATATCCCCGGCCTCCGATAAAAACAAATAGAATTCGGGCAGTGTCCGGAACTTTTGTATTGATGAACTGCATTGCCGGATATTCCGGAAGATATTTTGCAATATACTCATCCCGGTTCACCGTCCCGGCAAGATAGGGAAAAGGCTCCACATGCCGGAACTGGGCAGAGATATAATTTGCATTGATTCCCACAGAAACAGCAAATGCAGTGCAAACACACAGTTTCCCTGCTTTCTGAAAGACTGTTTGGGAGCTGGCGGAAAACATATCCCACAGATATTTTGCACCAAAAACAGACAGTATGGCAAGAAAAGGAAATATGGGTGCCAGATACCGTATGCGCAGTACTCTGCTGAAAAAACAGAAAGCAAAAAAAAGCACTGAAAACATAAACATGGCATTTTTTTCTTTTCTGAGGTTCTGTTCACCCTTTTTCCGGCAGAAAAAGGCAGTCAGAGGGAACAGTAGCAGAAAAGGATTGAGTTTTCCGTCAAAATACTTTCCGCTTCCGTCTTCTCCCTGAAAAAAGATTCTGATGGGAAGCATTGCCATTTCCCACCATTCTTCATCGTAAATAACACTTCTGTATGTAAAAATGCCGTACTGACTGGTCGGATCCCCAATAATCATATCATCGGACTCTATGTTCTGCCCCTGAAATACACTATCATATAAGGGATAGACAGGATTTTTTTTCAATTTCCAGTTGCGTATCATCCAGGGAGAAAATACCAGAAGTGACACCAGTAAAAAGATCAGTCCGTAACCAATGCCTTTTAACAAATTTTTCATATTGTTGGGATGATACAGGGAAAAAACATAAAGAACCAGCATTGTCAGAAGAAAACATATAATCAGTCCTGAGTATTTCACCCCCATTGCCAGTCCGCATGAAATACCGGAAAAAATAAGAAATTTGATACGGTATTCATTTTTCATCCATTCAAACAGCAGAAAAAATGATGCTGTGGAAAAGAAAACCAGCCCCAAATCCACATACGCTGTTATTGACAGTTTCACAACTGCCGGAATGGAAAGAAAAAAAGCAGCACCGGCCAATGCCCAGACCGTGTCTGTTTTTTCTTTTACATAATGGAAAATCAGCCATGCAGTGAAAAGAGCGAAACTGAAATGGATAAATTTGGGGGCTGTATCGTTTCCGAAATACAGGGGGATCATGTACAGGAGATCAATATTCATGGGATAATAGGAAAAACTCATATGGGGAATTTCATACATTCCCCCATGCCTGAGATACAATTTGGGAATGGCCAGATGATGCACCATTGCATCCCTGCTCACAGGGGGGACCAGGGAAAGAAGGATTACAGAAAGGATGATAAGCAGCAGAAGTGTCAGCACCAGGCAGTATGGCAGAACTGTATCCCTGTTTTTGAAGGAAAAAAATGAAAACAATCTTACGGCTCCTTCAGATCAGTTTTCTGTTGACAAATATAAGATTGGCACTGATCAGAAATACCAGCATCCAGCACAGCAGCACTCCGGCCCCTGCAGTCATCACGGAAACATCCAGAGGCTGCGCATACAGAACCGCTTCACGGAAATTGAGTGCCTCCAGATTTGGCAGAAGATAATACAATCCTTTTAAAATATAACGAAATATCACATCATTCACATTTTCCGAATAAATCCGGAGATCATTGCTCCAATGTCCCAGAAAACTGATTCCGGTGAGAAAGAAATTATGGAGCAGCGGAGAGGTGAAACTGGCAAAACACAGACTGACAGCCGCCATCAGTATCCATTCTCCGAAAATAAACAGCAGAGCCCCAAAATGGAGCCATCCGGTTTTGATTCCTGCCATGTTCATAAGTATCAGCCATGCAGAGGCCAGAATAACAAAAGCGGAAAAAAGCACCATCAGCATTCCGATGAATTTTCCTGCCAGAAAAACAGGACGGCTTACCGGTCTTGATAAAATAAGATAGACTGTTTTCCGGCTGATTTCATTTCGGATAATGCCTGATCCGAGATAAAGCACAGCCAGAAGTCCCCAAATTCCCATAATCCAGAATCCCGAACTCTGCAGGACTCTGTCTCCGCCCCCCACGGCCATTCTGCCAAGAACAAGCGAGAAGATCATCAGAAAAATTCCTGATCCGGCCAGCAGGTGAACCAGTCTGTCGCGGACAGCCTCCCGCCAGACATTCAGGGACAGTGAGCGGATTTGGGACAGATACAGCATCATTGCATTACTCCTTTTTTTCCCGTGCGTTGGCGGTAAAATGAAACAGTACCTCTTCAAACTCTTCCTGAACAGGATGCAGGGACTCCAGTTTCAGCAACTGGGTTCGGACAGTCTCAAGCAAGGCGTCTTTCTGTGACAGGGAAAGAGATAAAATCCATTCCCCTCCCGGCTGGTGAACAGCTTTTTGAACAGACAGTTTTTCAATAATGCCGGGATCATCTGTATGGCATACGGCTTCATACCCTTTGATCTTCCGGGGCAGATCCGAAATATTCCCCTCCCATCTGAGGTTTCCGTTTTCCAAAAGTGCAATACGGTCAGACAGTCTTTCCACATCCAAAAGAATATGGGAACTGAAAAGTATTGTTTTCCCCTGAGCTTTGCAATCCTGAAAGATTTTCTGCACACGGTAGCGCCAGTAGGGATCAAGACCGCTCATGGGTTCATCCAGCAAAAGAATATCCGGTTCATGCACAAATGTCTGGGCCAGTCCCGCGCGCTGCAACTGGCCTTTGGAAAGGGTATGCATCATCTGTTCAGACCGATCCCGCAGTTCAAAGAGTGTCAGAACCTCATCTATGCGCTGAGAAATTTTTTGACTGCCCAGTCCGGAAAAACCCGCAAGCATGGTCAGCCATTCCCTGAGTTTGAGATGCGGATAAATATACTGTGTTTCTGTTAGAAGAGCCAGTTTTTTTCTGGACTGTGCATCCTGTGCCTGATTGCCGCAGATCAGAACCTGACCGGATTCAGGCCGCAGCAGACCTGCTCCCAGCTTTATGGTCGTAGTTTTTCCCGCTCCGTTCGGCCCTACCAGTCCCATCACCGTTCCCCGGGGAACAGACAGCGTCAAATCATGAACAATTTCCTTTTTTTTCATCCAGAAACCCTGCCTGATGGAAAATCTGACATGATTCCAAAGAAGTGCAAATTCATCCATCTTTCTTCATCTCCTCAATTTTTCTTTCCAACGCACGGATATGTTTCGGATCTTTCATATTTATTATGGCCTGCTGCAGAAAACGTATGGCCATTTCCTCCTGACCGGCTTTGCCTGCAATTGTGGCAGCCAGCGGAGCCAGAAATGCCGGTGCTTTGGGTAAAAGGGACGCCTTCTGAAGGGCTTCGGCAGCGGCCGCATAATCTTCCTGATTTTTCCAAAGATAATAACCTTTAAAGAACCAAAGATCCCAACTTTCCGGGAAATGAATCAGTCCCTTGTCAATAATATACATTCCCTCCTCAACAGCATCTGCTTCGGTTGGAAGAAGCACTGCTCCGTAAAAATAGGGAAGATCCCATTTGGGAGCCAGTTCCGTGATCATATCAAGCATATGAAAAAGAAAGGGATATTCACGGTTTGTGAGGGTGTGCTGCCCGAAATAATAGCAGGCACGCATCCACAGGAGATCTGCCAGAAAATCCGGATCTGCCGGGGCAGAAAGACGCATGATGCCCGGATCAAGAGGAATATAGACCACATCCGGTCTCTGGGCTTCAGCCGCATCACACCAGGGACATTCAGGAATGGGAATGCGTTCTCCGTAACGCAGTCCAAGATAACGGGACTGAAAACAAATGGCAAGAACAATCAGAGACAGGAAAAAGATTGCATAAAAAAAACGTGCTGTTTTCATACTTCCTTCTCTTTGCGTTGAGGAAAAACCTCAGATATTAATTGCATCCGTTCACCGTATTCAGAAGAACTATCTCCTGATTGATGGTCCACTCATCCGGTTTGAGGAAAACATCGGGTTTTCCCTCTGCTTTTGCGGTGAAACCTGTTTTGTCAGCGCTGGTGACCGAATAATTGTAACGGACTCTTCCTTTCATGGCAAATCCGATGGCATCCAGGTCTGCGCTGTATGTATCTGTCACAGAAAAATAAGATCCCTCCAGTTTTGCCAGAGTGCCAAGCCCTTCCTTTGCCTCTGACTGTTTGGTTTTGCAGGTATAGTTCATGTACTGGGGGATGGCAATGGCAGCGATGATGCCGATGATGGCCACAATCAGCATCAGTTCAATAAGTGTATATGCCTTATTATTTTTTAACATCATAATCCACACTCCTTTTTTTGCATATTGGCATCATTAATGCCAATTAAGGGTTAAAAACTCCGGAATCAGCAAAAACAGAAAGTTATAAAGCTGAACCTGCCGGAGCTGTTTTGCAACTGCCTGATTTTAATTTACCGGATTTAACTCTTAATTCGCATCATTAATTAAAAATAAAAGGCAGCACAAAGTTCCGGATTGTGTCTACTCATGAACAAGCTGAAAACTTGTTCCACATATCAGGGGTAAACTGCCTTTGCAACTGAATTCTGCTTATGCAATAAAAATGCCATATATTGGGTTTTCCAAATCAATTACTTGTATTTGTTTAATAAAAAAATATATATGGGATTATTCCTGAATATCTGACATCACACAGGCTGTATTTAACCATTTTTTTGCCATTTCTGTCAAGTTTTTGTCATCCGAACTGCTGACAAATTTTTTCAGAATGCGGCATCCCTCTTCGGTTTCACCGGAACGGACAAGGCTGGTGCCGTACCAGTAAATCATTTCTCCGTCTTTTGGAGAAATGTCTGCCGCCCTGCGAAAAGAATCGGCTGCGGATTTCCAGTCTCCTGAACCCGCGAAACAATGCCCTTTAAGATACCATAATCTGCTGTTTTGCTGAAAATAAGCAATCAGAAAATCAATAAGGAAAATTGCTCTTTCATATTTTCCGGTCTCCCGGAAATATATTGCCAGTTGCTCCAGGGCATTGGCATCCGTATAGGAATTATAGTAACCTTCCCGGATACAGGTCAATATGTTCTGATAAATCCTTTCTGCAAGGTCATCATTTTTTTCATTGAAAACCAGATAATTGTAAAAATTTTGCAGAATTATTATATCGTTCGAATATTTTTCAGAGAGTTTTCTTAATATGTTTCCACCTTCAGAAAAATTTCCGGATCGGATCAGACTGATTGACAGATTCAGAAGAATTCTTTTTGAATGCGGAAATTTATTTAATTCAGAACGGTAAAGGGTGACAGCATTTCTGTAATCAAGATTCCGTATATAGGTGGAACTGAGAAGAAGAACGGACAGCAATAAAAGGATCAGAACGCGGATTGCCGGATGGATTCTGCGGGTGCGGAAAAAGTCATACGTGATCAGTACGGAACCGTATGCCAAACCCAGAGTTGGCAGATACATACGATGCTCAAATATAATTTCCAAAGGCAGGACAGTTGACTCAATCAAATGACTGATCAGAAACCATGCAATCATCCAGGAGAACACCCGGTATTTTCTTCTGTAAAACCACGCAAAGAAAATGAGAATTCCCCATGCCAGAATACTGAAGAAAGTGGAAGGCGGAGAAAAGAGGCTCCGGGAAAGCGGATAGTCATAGAGCAGACTGAAACGATGGGATGCCGGGAAATAAAACAGGGAAATATAATGCCACAGGACACGGCATTCGGTCATCAGTCTTTCAGTCATATTAAATTCAAAAAACTCATATTTTTGAAAAACAGAGGCTATTTCTTCAGGAGTTATAATGAAAAAGATACTTAATGAAATAATTATCAAAAGACAAACAACCCATTGCCATTTTAATTTCGGCAAAAGATCCCGGAGCAGGAGATATTCACTTATAAAAACCAGCAAAGGAAGGACTACGACATGTTCTTTGCACAGCAAACCGCAAAACCATGCTGCAAATGCAAAAAAAAGACAGAGAGCAAAGACGGGATATTTTCTTTCTTTAAATGCCTTACGAGCGATCATCCACAGATTCAGAGAGATGAGAGAAAAAAATACAGAAAGGCTGGTCATTCTCTGAACAATATAGGTAACTGCATTGATTTGAATGGGATGAAAGAGCCAAATACATCCGGCAGACATGCTCAACAGATACCTGGTTGGCCCGTAATGAAGGTCAAACCATTGAACATCTTTCAGTATCTGAACAAAAAATAACACTGCCAGAATGCCGCAACCCAGATGAATGGTAAGATTGACAATCCGGTATGCAAAAGGATTATATTCAGACCAGTAATAATTCAGGGCAAAACTCAGATTTGAAAATTTACGCCGTTTACAGGGATGATCCGCGATCCAGGCAGAGGATATGCTTTTGAAAGAGAGATTATCAAGTCTGATGTATGGATTATTGACAATGTTTGGCAGATCATCAAAAAGGAAGGGACCGTTCAGGGCCGGTTTATATATGCACAGGGCTGCTGAGACAAGCAATACAAAAAAAATCAGGTGTCTGAATATTGATTTTTTTGCAAATTCTGTGAATATGCGGGCGGGTTTAGGCATTCTGTTTATGAATTATAGAAAAAAATCAAATACATGCATGTCAAATCACAAAAAAGAACACCGTCTGACTCTTTATCAGACCGGTGTTCCTTAATTATTCTATACAGCAATCAATCAACCGGAGCATGCATTGGTAGTATTGGCCAAAGTCTGCGATGAATTGATTGTCCAAACGTCTGTTCTTGTTCCTTTTACTCTGGTAGATGTGGCTGTAGCAGTAAAACTGGTTTTGCCATCAAAGGTAGCTGTATAGGTATATCTTACTTTGCCTTTGGCTGCGAATCCCAGTTCAGTAAAGTCATCAGAATATCTGTCATACTCTGTGAGATATGCTTCCTGGTTTTTTCCGATGGTTCCCAGGGACTGTTTTGCCTCGCTCTGTTTGGACTTGCACTGATAGTTCAGGAAGTTCGGGATGGCGATGGCAGCCAGAATACCGATAATGGCCACAACGATCATAAGCTCGATCAGGGTAAAACCTTTTTTGTTCAATCTCATTTTCTTTCTCCTTTAAAATTGTGTAATGTTACAATTAAAAAAACGCATAATCTCCAAAAAATGCCTCTCAAAAACGCTCTCCTCTCTATCACCCCCTTGGTTTATTATTTTACTTTTCTGTTGCTATATGTAGATGCATACAGCGTGCCATAAATGAAAAAAATATTGCTTTAAAATTATAACCTGTTTGATATACAAAATATTATAAATATTTTCTGTTTCCTGATTCTGTTTTTTATACAGAATAAGTCATAATCAGGAACAAATTTTTGTCAATTATCTGACAAAAATTGTCATTCAAAGGACAGTAATTATACCTCCTTGTCAGAACGCAGCAATTTTCAGGGATATATCTCTTTGCAAATATCTTTCTCCCTGTTTTCGCTCATCCCGGCAATGGTTCTGTTTCGCGAATCTTTCAGTTCCATGAAAATACGGCATCCTTCCTTTATATTACCGGCATGGATTAGGCTTTCTCCGTACCAGTATTTTATTTCCTCATTGTCCGGAGAAAGTTTCCATGCCTCCTGCAAAGATTTCCCCCCTCTTTCCCAGCTTCCCTGTCTGATCAGGCAATGTCCGTGCATATACCACAGCAAACTGTTTTGGGAAAAATCAGACACCAGCAAATCAAGCATGGCACAGGCCTGTGCATATCTGCCTGTATCAAGAAAATCCGTAACCAGCATTTCCAATGCCCCCATATGCTCTATCGGATTGAAAAAACCTTCACGGATGCTTTTAAGCATTTGCTGATAAACCTCTTCGGCCTTTTCCGTGTCTTTTTTTTCATAAAGCAGAAAATTGTACCAAGTCTGAAGTACATGAAGATCATAAGGATGGGTTTCTGCCAGACGGCCAAGAATATGTTCGCTTTCCCGGTATTCCCCGGATTGGAGCAGAGCAACTGCCAAATTCAGGAGAATTCTTTTGCTGTTCGGATATTTTTCAAGTTCCGTGCGGTAGAAAGAAACCGAATCTTTGAAATCCATATTTCGTATATATGTTGACGCTGCGATAAGCAGAATAAAAAGCACAAAGACAATGTTCTGAATGTGTTTGGAAATGCTAATCCGTTTTCCGCCATCCCATATCAGCAGCAACGTCCCCAAAGCCAAAGCCAGTGAGGGCATATACATGCGGTGTTCATAAATAATCTCCAGAGGAAGGATAGTTGATTCCACCAGATGGGACACCAAGAACCATGCAGTCATCCAAGAGAATACCCGGTATCTGCTTCTCTGCATCCAGATAAAAAGCACAAGGAACATCCAGGCCAGTATGCTGATAATGGTGGAAGGCGGGGAAAGCAGAGTGCGTGAGACAGGATAATCATAAATCAGTGTAAAACGCTGGGATGCCGGAAAATAAAACAAAGAAAGATAATGCCACAGAACACGGGATTCGGTCATCAGTCTTTGGCTGAGGGTAAAATCCCGGTATTCATATTTGGGAAAAAGAAACCTAATCTGTTCTGTCGCGCTGACAAAGGGCGAAATGCAGGCAATGATCAGGATTGGAAGAAGGAACCACTGCCATTTCAGTTTGGGAACCTCTTCCTGAAACAGCAGGAATTCGCTTATCAGAACAAGTCCGGGGAGAACAATCACCTGCTCTTTGCACAGCAGACCGCAGGCCCATGCAGAAACACATAAGAAGAGATATACTGAAAACCGTATATAATTTTTATTTTCCAAATATCTGCGGACATACATCCACAGGTTCAGCGAAAGCAGGGAAAAAAAAACAGACAGGCTGGTCATGCGCTGGACAATATAGGAAACTGCATTGATCTGAATCGGGTGAAGTGTCCACAGAAAAGCTGAAGCCCAGATTATCAGAAATCTTGCATTGCCATACCTGGAAGCAAGCCAGGGGATACGGAGAATCTGATGAAACAGAAACGCAGCCAGAAGTCCGCAGCCAGTGTGAATCATAATGTTCACCATACGGAAATATCTGGGATTCATTCCTTTCCAGTAATAGTTGAGTGCAAAACTCATATAGGACAGTCTGCGTTCCTTAAGGGGATGTTTTGCCAGCCATACGGTTTTCAGGCTTTCCCAGGAAAGGGAATTTATCTGAAGATGCTGATTTGCAGCAATATTGGGGCTGTCATCAAAGAGAAATGGGCCGTTCAGAGCCGGCCGGTATATGAAAATTACGGCAGCTATGAGCAAAAAGCAAAAGAAAAGATAGGAAAACACCCTCTGATATTTCTGTGAGGCAAACAGAATCATCTCATTCCTCCATATCCAGTTTTTTCATGCGGTATCGCAGGGAACGGAGATTGATCCCAAGCAGTTCCGCTGTTTTCTGCTTGTTTCCATTACTTATGTTCATGGCTTCCTCAATGTATTTTCTCTCCGTATCAGCCAGTATTTCATCCAGGTCAACCCCTTTTGCAACCTCTGTATGCAAGGAAGCTTTATTTTTGTCATCCTGCTGTCCCTTTCTTTTGTGAACTGAAATTGCAAGACTGTCCGGCAGCAGAATATTGGTATTGGTCAGTGCCACGCTGCGTTCTATGAGATTCTCAAGCTCCCGGATATTTCCGGGAAAATCATATTTATTGAGCAGATCAATGGCATAGGAAGATATTTTGGTAATCTCCTTGCCCATTTCTTTGGTATATTTTTCCAGAAAATGCTGGGCAAGGGAACGGAGATCCTCTTTTCTCTCCCGAAGAGGCGGAACCCTGATTTCAATCACATTCAGACGGTAAAACAGATCCTCCCGGAATCTTCCCGCTATTACTTCCTCTTCCAGAGTTTTGTTTGTCGCGGAAATGATTCTGGTATCCACGGAAATATTCTCATTTCCCCCGATCCGGTTAAAGGTCTTTTCCTGAACTGCCCGAAGGAGCTTGACCTGCAGGGGAATACCGATTTCACCAATTTCATCAAGAAAAAGGGTTCCGTTATGTGCGGTTTCAAAAAGTCCTTTTTTGTCATTTGTCGCTCCGGTAAAAGAGCCTTTTTTATGTCCGAAAAGTTCACTCTCCATCAGCGTTTCCGGAATTCCCCCGCAGTTGATGGCAACAAAGGGGCAGTCCCTGCGGTTACTCTGTTCGTGGATTGCCCTGGCAATCAGTTCCTTTCCCGTGCCGCTTTCACCGGTAATCAGTATATTGGTCTTTGTTTTGGCAACCTGTCTGACCATTTCATAGATATGAAGCATTTTGGGACTGCTTCCCACAATCATGCCAAAATGGAAATTCTGTTTCAGGTTGTCATCAATCCTTTTTTTTTCCTCCTCTAAGGTTTTTATCTCAAGTGCCCTGGCAATGGCCTGTTTTAGTTCATTGTTGTCAAAGGGCTTGGGAAGATAGTCATAAGCCCCTTCATTCATGGCTTCCACTGCTGTTTCTGCCGAGGCATATGCGGATATCATAATTACCAGTGTATTCCGGTTTTTTTTTTTCGCGGCCTTCAGCACCTCCAGTCCTGTCATATCTCCCAGACGGATATCGCAGAGCAGCAGATCATAATCTGCGCTGTTTATCATTGAAACTGCGGTCTGGCCGCTTTCCGCGCATGAAACATC
Source organism: Desulfococcaceae bacterium (assembly GCA_050180235.1). Classification (GTDB taxonomy): domain Bacteria; phylum Desulfobacterota; class Desulfobacteria; order Desulfobacterales; family Desulfococcaceae; genus JAABRU01. The sequence continues at coordinate 5,350 of JBFXEJ010000111.1, read as the reverse complement.
ATACCCTTCCCGTTTCAGCATGAATTGCAGCAATTCACGCATACTCAGTTCATCATCAACAATCAGCAGGCGGGCTCTGTTTTCGCTCATGCGGCAAACTCCTTTATCCTTATTTCAGTTCCTGGCCGTTATAAGACAGTTCAAGACTTTTTTCCAAATTCCTGCGTATTTCTGCATCATCCGGCGCGATTTCCGCGGCCCTTCTGAAATGTTCCACAGCGTCCCTGATCCGGTTCATGCGCACAAATGCAATTCCCAGATCATTGTGCGCGGGGGCATAAGAAGGATTTTTTTTGACAGATTCTGACAAATATTTTACAGATTCCCCCAGATGATTCTGTTCCATAAGCATATATCCCAACTGATGAAGCACCCCGGCAGCATCAGGATCAGAATGGTATGCTTTGGAGATATGAAAAAGTGCCTCCTCATACTGTGCCTGGGAAACAAGCATTTCAGCCCTGAGCAGATGCGCTTTTTCAAGTCTTTCCTTCCCGGCCTTATATGAGGGTTTTATATCCGTAACACGGGAAAAGTGAAAGATTGCCCTGTCCGGTTCTCCCTGCATGATGTAAAAGGCTCCCAGATTGTTATGCGCCAGAATATTGTTTTCATTGACTGAAAGCGCATGGGAAAATATGGTGCGGGAATTCCGCCAGTGATCCATCTGCCGGGCTGCATACAGCCCAATGTACAGGATACTGAACAGGGAAATGCAGATATACAGCATTTTATGCAAAGAAAATCCTTTGAGTATATCAGAGACTCCCCATACAAGCATGACAAAGATTCCGATAAAAGGGATATAGGCCCATCTGTCGGCCATAGCCGGCCAGAGACCGGCCTGTTTAAGACCGCTTACGGGAACCAGTGTTCCCATATACCATAACCAGCCTGTAATGAAAAAGGCTTTCTGTTTTGCCAGTCTGACAGCCATCACTGTAATAAGGATCAGCAGAAAAGCTGCCCCGGCACTTTTCCATAAAGAAATATGATCCGGATAGGGATAAAAAATGGACAATTCAAAGGGCAGGATCATTTTTTTCAGATAAGCGATATAGGAAACTGCGGCATTTGAAATTCTCAGGGAAAAGGGAGTGCTGTCAAATGTTATAAACCCCATCTCTCCGCCTGACAAGTCTTTTGAAACATGTATGGAAACAGAAGACAGCCACACAGAAAAAACGGAAAGGATAAAAAAAGGAATTTTTTCCATCAGAACGGGGAAAAAACGGGAAGTCGGAATTTCTTTGAGTTCGAAACGCCGCAGGGGCCAGTAATCTGTGAGAAGCATGACACAGGGTAGCGTGACCAGCATGGGTTTTGCCAGCAGACCTGTCTGAAAAATCAGGATAACAAAAAGATATTTCAAAAGATTCTGATTTTTGACATAAGAGACATATGCCAGAATGGTAAGCATCCAGAAAAAGGTGCTTAAAACATTTTTCCTTTCCGCTATCCATGCCACAGATTCCACATTCACAGGATGCAGGGCAAACAATGCGGATACAATGGCACTTTTCCAGACAGCATCTGTGGTTTTCCGCAAAAAAAAGAACAAAAGCAGAGTATTGAATATATGAAACAGGAGATTCATGCAGTGGTGCATACCGGGATTCATTCCGAACAGTTCCATATCCATCATATGGGAGAGCCATGTCAGTGGGTGAAAATAGGGGCCGTGATTTACGTCAAAAGCCCAGGCAATGCTTTCCCGTGTCAGTCCTTTTCTGACATATTCATTTTCGGTTATATATTCCGTGTCATCAAAGTTGATGAAATCATAATTCCTGACCGGCAGATAAGTTATCAGAACTGCCATTGTCAAAAGCAGGCAGATAAGAATCACCGGATTTTTATTTTGTATGGATGAAAACTGCATAAAAAATCCCTTCACTTTCCATTTTTCAAAATAAGAGATTGATAATAATCTGTATGACGGATATTTCCCAGTCTGCTGTCTGTTTTGATGAGTTCCCAGTCATCAAATCCCTTTTCTGCGGATTTTGCAAGCCATTCAACAGCCCTGTCCGGCACATTCAGCATGGCATAAAGGCAGGCAATGCTGTAGCAGATTTCTGCTGAATCCGGACTGAGAGCTGACAGCCTTTCATACAAAGAAACAGCAGAGGAATAATCTTTCACGGCAATATAAAGTATTGCCAGTTTTTCCAATGCATCCGGAAAATTCGGATTTTTTTCCAAAGATATCCTGCAATGCCGGATGGCCTGTTCGGTTTCTCCAATATCCGTACACAGGACACAGGATTCATAATGCAGATGAAAATCATCAGGATTCTGTTTCATTTTTTTCTCAATTTCTGCAAGTTTTTTTTTGATATTTTCCATTTCTTCGGCAGTATCTGCAAGATGTTTTCTGTATAAAGGGTTTTCCGGTTCTGATTCACAGGACAGGCGGAAATGGACAGCAGCATCTTTCAGTTTTCCTTTTCGCAGCAGCGCAATCCCCAGAGCATTATGTATGTCCGCATCATGAAAACCGGAGTGCAGCGCTCTCAGATACCAGTATATTTCCCGATTATAATCCTGCTGTGCAGCATAGACGGCAGCCAGATTTTTGTAAGTGAGGAGACGGGAAGGATTGCATTCCACTGCTTTCAGATAATTCTTTATGGCCTCTCCGGTTTTTCCAAGGGAAAAAAAAGCAGATCCTCTGTTTATGTATGCCAGATCAAAATCCGGATCAAGTTGGATGGCAGTTGAGTAATGCTTTATGGCTTCTGCAAATTTTCCCTTTTCCGCCAGAAGAATCCCCATGTTGTTATGTGCATTTTTATGACGGGGATTTTTTTTCAGAATTGTATTGTATTCGGAAACCGCTTCCTCTGTCTGGCCGATTTTTGAAAGGGCGGCAGCAAGACTGTAACGCGTGTCCTCATCATGCGGATTGATATGCAGTGACTTACGATATTCAATAATGGCTTCTTCTGTTTTTCCCTGTTTTTCCAATGCTGCTCCAAGATTGAAATGCATCAGCCAGTTATTTTCGGTGACACTTGCGGCTCTCGTAAAGAGTGAAACAGCGTTTTGCCAGTATCCGATCTGGATAAATGTAAGCGTCGCCAATATGGAAATAATCAGAGCGGACAAGACAGAAAGAATAATCCTTTTTTTCGGCAACCGGTCTGAAATATCAGAAACGCCCCATGAAAAAATGATAAACAGACCCACAAGCGGGATATATGACCAGCGGTCTGCCAAAGCAGGCCACAATCCTGCCCGCTTGATCCCCAATACCGGAACCATAGTTCCCAAAAACCAAAACCATCCCATCAGGCCGTATGGTCTGTCTTTCATGTTCCTGAGTATGAACCATGTAATACCGATCAGCAGGACAGCGTATCCAAGACTTTTCCAAAGAGCGATTTGATAGGGATAAGGATAAAATACAGCAAGTTTGTATGGAAAAAACATTTTTCCGATATAGGCAAAATAAGAAACCAGGGCATTTTCAATCCGGAGTCCCATAGGTACCGGATCTGTGGATACAATGGTGCTGTAATGCAGAGAAACAATGGAAAGAAAAACCGATATTCCTGAAACAGCAAACAAAGGGATTTTTTCTGCAATCAGAAAACGTATCCGCGAAAAATCGGTCCGGATAAAACGGAACCGTTCCAAAGGCCAGTAATCCAGCAAAAGCAGAACAAATGGCAGGGTGATGACCATAGGTTTGGCAAGGATACCCATCAGAAAACAGAAAAGAACCAGCAGGTATCTGATCAAAGCAGGGCGTTGTGAATAGTAATAATAAAAAAGCATTGTAAGCATCCAGAAAAAAGTGCTCAGCACATTTTTTCTTTCAGAAACCCATGCAACAGATTCCACGTTGAGCGGATGCAGTGCAAAGACGGAGACAACAAAAGCACTCTTCCAGATTTGCCCTGTTGATTTCACCAAAAAAAGGAACAGTATGATCGCACTCAGAAAATGAAAGAACACATTGTTCAGAAGATACCTTCCGGGATTTATGCTGTACATCTCCACATCCAGCATATGGGAAAGCCATGTCAGAGGATGCCAGTAGGATTTGTCTTCTGTAAAACGGAAGGCCCATTTTATACTTTCCGATGAAAGACCTTTTTGAACATGAAGGTTTTCGGTGATATACATATCATCATCAAAATCAACAAATTCATGATACATAACCTGCCGGTAAACACCGAAAACAGCTATCAGCAGAAACAGGCAGAAAAAAATCTGTATCCGTTTATACGAAAAATTGTCAGCAAAAAAATCTTTGAATATGATAAACATAAAAAATATCAATTATAACAAATGGTAAAAGTGTTGCTTCTGTTTTGTCCGGAATAATATAATTGCCCTGATTTTTGACAAGACTGCATCATAATTCGTAAAAACAGTTTCATTTTTCAATCCTGACAGATAATGTCTGCCTGTTCTTTTGCGCCTGCAATCATCGCTTTGCCTGAATAAACAGGGATCCTGCAAATTCCTGTATGAAAGGAGTTTTTTCCAGTAACTTTCCCATACGGCCAACCATTCTGATAAATGAGGGAGCAGTGGCAGGATGAAGCCAGTCAAATGGCATGATCTGAATATCTGCGAATCTCTTTCTTTTCAGGAGTCTATCCAAAGACCAGCGGAAAAAAGCGGTTTCATCCGGTGAATCTCCCATGATTTTTTTTATAAAAGGGATGTTTTTCTGTATCATAATCTGGGGATTGAGCATATTGGGTTCTGTAAAACACATGACTCCGCCCGATCTGAGCAGGCTGTGTATTTTGGCAAGGGCGGTTTTAATATCCAGATGGTGCAGAATGGAAGAACCGATGACCGCATCAAAAGGCCCCTGGGCATCGCAGTCCTCAAACCGCGCAGTGACAAAGCTGACCGTTTCAGACGGAAGTCCGCGTTTTCGGGCTATTTCCAGCAAATCATCCGAAATATCCACAGCCAGAATATGCGCCCCGCTTTTTGCAAACATTTCTGTAAAAAAACCTGTTCCGCACCCAATTTCCAAAACCTTCATACCCGGTTTCAGTCCTGCGCCTCTGATAATCAGTTCAGCCCGGCGTTTTGACCGGATTCTTCCTGCCGGGGTATCCCATCCCCAGATTTTTTCCGGATCATTTTCAGCCAGGAAAACACCATGAAGAATTTCTTTTTCACTTTCTGATTTCATTTTCTTTACACCGTTTCAGCAAAATTGGGTGGTGGGTCAAATCCGTTGATCGGAACAGCAGCCAGTCTGAAAATAATATCGGCTGATATACATTCCGCCAACATTGTCATGTACAGTTTCGTTCTTTGAAAAACAGACTGTTTTACGGTTCAGTCTCCTGATATGTGTCCTGAAATTCAGGTT
>JBFXEJ010000110.1:0-19932 GCA_050180235.1 Desulfococcaceae bacterium | reverse complement strand
TGGTTTACAAAGGAGTTGCAGTGCCTTTGCTTTGGAAATTACTGATAAAAAAGGATGATCCCGATGCCGGAAAAAAAGGCAGTCCGAATACAGAAGAGCGAAAATATCTTATTGAACATTTCATCAGACTGTTTGGAAAAGAACGTATTGAATCTGTTTCCGCTGACCGTGAATTCATTGGAAATGACTGGTTTGCATGGCTGAAAGCCAATAACATAAATATCGTAATCCGAATCAGGGAGAATCAGGAGGTTACCAATTCCAGGGGATTGTATGCACCGGCATTTTCCCTTTTCAGGAATCTGAAACCCGGAGAAAGCCGTATTCTCAAAGGGATCAGAAAAATCGGAGAAGCTGATGTTTTTATCGGCGGAATGAAATGCCCGGACGGAGAATTTCTTATTATTGTAACATTCTGCAATCATGAGAAAATTTTTGAAATATATGCAAAACGGTGGCAGATTGAAACAATGTTTGCCTGTCTCAAAACCCGCAGATTCAGATTTGAATCCACCCGGCTCAGAGACTGCGAAAGAATAAACAGGCTGCTCAGCATCACGGTGATGGCCTTCGTATGGGCATATCTTACCGGTGAAATTAATGAAAATAAAAAACAGACAGTTATAAAAAAACATGGATACCGCGCCAAAAGCATTTTCAGAAACGGATTCGATCATCTCAGGCGAATCTTTCTCAATATGAATGAATATACTGATGAGTTCACCAAAGTGACAAAAATTTTTTCTGTGCCGGCTGTGTATTTCTTTAAATTTCATCAGTTATGCGATTTAAAATAATTTTTGTCCGGTAGTAAGATAATGATGTTTAAATCAAGTTGAAAATCAGTCAAATTTTAATTCATACAGTTTGGTATATTTATTTTAATAAATAGCCTAAAATATTGCAGACACCGTTGCGTTTATAATGGTAATCAATCCTCCGGACTTTACCCGGTTCCGGCGGCAACGGCATGATAAGATGATCGGTGAGCTGATACGGTTTTTCATCAAAACATATTTGAGGTTCGTCAGGGTTGTACTGTTCAGCATAAAGATCAGGGACATCTTCAATCCGGCAAAGATACTCACCGGTCAGTTCGCCGATGCACCATTGTTTTCTCTGCCACGGCCTTATTTTACTTTTTTTAAATATTGACGGACAGTTTCATCCGATACAGAGTCCACTGCATCAAGACTTGGCAGTCTGTCGGCAATCATCTGCACAGTCCATGAACTGTGCACGTCAGGCGGAGCCGAACATGCAGCGGCTGTCAGGGTTGCCTGAGCTTTGGTGCCAAGTTTCACCGGCTGGCCGGGAAACGGTTTGCCTTCGATTGCGAAATCCAATCCGTTTTCCGCAAAACGTTTCACCGTGCTGAAGACTGTCATCGGGCAGACCTTTACAGAATCAGCGGTCTGCTCATAAGTCCTGCCTTCGGAGCAGCTCAGAAGAATCCGCGCCCGTGCAATCCTGCGGGCTGATTTTCCTCTGCCGGTGCGGATGTATTTTTCAAGATATTCTTTCTGAATACCGGTCAGTGAAACTTCATATTTTTTATGCGCTTCCATGATAATTTTCTCCTTTGATTTTTTTGAGAGGAGATTATATCATAGTATCACATAAAATTCAACTTGGTCGTGTACTACTTATAAAAAATCATAATGATTTCAAGAGTCAGATTTTTATGCAAAAACTGGTAAAACTTATAATACCGATTCGCTATTGATTCTGTACAATACAGAATACAAATCCGGAGGAGTGCAAAAATTAAGCTGAGCGGTTTTTTGCACACGCGGAACAGCGGAAAAACTGACGGTATTGTATCAAATCAATGGAGAATTGGTATAACATTTCGTTTTGACAATATAAAAAATTAAAGATCTTTATAACTATTAACTTGGGTTAAAAAAATAAAAAAATTTAAGTAGGTTACGAAAACCGGATTTTTTCAAAAAAATCCGGTTTTGTCAAGTTTGTAAATGAAAATATGCGATCTGCTGTTTCTCCCAAAGGGAATGAAACCCGGATCATATCAGATTAAAGCGACCGGGCAATTTCCTCTGCCTCGCTCATGCAGAACATGAGACTGCGCGGGGTTTTGGCATCACCGATAAAATGAACTTCAACATCTCTTCCTTTGAGTATCTGCATGGCATCACGCACAGAATTCATTTTTTCGGAAAGAACCACTGTGTCAAATCCCTGCAATGTCACAGGAATGTTGTCAGAACGGAAGGTTACACCGTCTGCGGAAAATACCTGCACAGACACTTTTTTGTAGATTTTCACACTGTCGCGTTTTAAACGCTCGCGCAGATAAAAACGGTCATTTGCAGACATTTCCTCTCCAAAATGGGGCTTGCGGTTGAGCAGAGCCACCTGCTTTCCTTTTTCCGCAAGAAAATCAGCAAGCACCATTCCTGCCTGTCCGCCCCCAAGCACAATGACTTTTTCTCCTGCTTCAGCCTCTCCTGCCATTACATCAGTCACGGTCATCAAATCCATTTTGGTCTGGAACAGTCCTTTGATAATGGGCATTTCCGGCAGACTTCCGGTCGCGAGAATCACAACATCCGGTTTGATTTCGTTGAGAAGTTCTGTTTTCAGTTCTGTATTAAAACGTACCGGAACCTTATGTTTTTCCAGTTCCCTTTCCAGAAATCTCAGAACATCGCCCACTTCCCCGCGTCCCGGAGCTTTGGCAGCAAGGCGCAGCACACCGCCGAATTTATCCTGTTTTTCACAGATTATCACCTGATGCCCGCGCATGGCAAGAATTCTTGCTGCTGCCATTCCCGAAGGCCCGGCTCCGACCACCAGCACTTTTCTGATATGTTCCGGTTTTTTCTCATTTTTCAACTGATATTCCCGGCCCACTTCCGGATTCACTACGCAGGAACCCGGCTCCAAAGCAAGAACTGCATGAATGCAGCCCAGGCAGCAGCCCAGACAGGGACGGATGTCGGCAAACGCACCGGATTTTGCCTTGTTGGGATAATCCGGATCAGCAATCACAGAACGCCCCAAAGCAACAACATCGGCTTTTCCATCAGCAATAATCTGATTAGCCATGCGCGGATCTTTGATTCTTCCCACTGTGACAACCGGAATGGAAACCTTTTTTTTCACAGCCTCCGCGAGATGCACAAAACAGCCGTGTTCCACATACATGGAAGGAATGGTCAACTGTGTGGAACCGTAAACCCCAGCGGAAACATGCAGATAAGCCGCGCCTTCTTTTTCCAGAATCGGAGCCAGATGCAGTGCGTCATCCAAAGTCAGACCGTCTTTGATATAATCCTGTCCGTTCATGCGAATGCCAACGGGAAAATCTGCACCGCATTTTTTCCGGATGTCCCGGAACAGTTCCATGAGAAAACGGGAGCGGTTTTCAAAGGAAGCGCACCCGTATTCATCTGTACGCTTATTGGAATTAAGGGAAAGAAATTGATTGATGAGATAACCATGCGCGCCGTGAATTTCCACAAATTCAAATCCTGCTTCCCTGCATCTCCGTGCCGAGTCTCCAAATGCCTGCACAAGTTCCTGAATTTCCGGAATTGTCAGTTCTTTGGGAATGCCTTTGACCACTGCGGGAGCGGGAATGGGCGAAGGAGCGACCTTGCTGTCGTGATAGGACTGCCTGCCCCCGTGCATCAGTTGCACTCCGAATCTGGTGTCATAGGGTTTCACTGCCTCGACCATTTTTTTCAAAGAGGGAATGCAGTTGTCATTCCAAAGTTTCGGCAGGTTGGGAAGCTCCAGTCCTGTGGGATGAACAGCGCCTCCGCCCACGAGCATCATGCCCACACCGCCTTTTGCTCTCGCGACAAAATATTCTGTAAGCTGTTCGTTTACAAGCCCATCCTCATCCACGCCGAAATTGATGCTCATGGCCGACATCAGCAGCCGGTTGGGAGAGGTCATATTGCCGATCTGAATTGGTGAAAAAAGATGATTGAGACTGATCATTGTTTATTTTCTCCTTGTGTCCAAAAACCCTGGGGGTTTCAAAACCCTCAGGGTTTAAAAGTGAAAATTTTTTGTGGATGGATCAAACCGGCAGCAAACTGTTTTTAACCGCAGAGTGACACAGAGTTTCCCCAGAGTCACGCAGAGTTTCGGGGTTGAAAAAAATAAACAGTTTTGACCCATTGCCGATTTTTTCTGGTTCTTCAGGGATTTTTGCACAAATGCACTTTTCAGCCACGAATCTGCACGAATAAACACGAATGATGAAAATTCGTGAGAATTCGTGTTTATTTGTGGCTCAAATAATATTTGCTCCGCAAAAAAAATTGAAGAACTTTTTTTAAAAACCATTGCTTCTGGAGCCTGCATTGCTGATAATCTGCTGTAGCACTTTCATGGCGTTTCCAAGATCATCAGAGGATATGTCTCTGAAAATTTCTCCCATGACCACATCCACCACATCCAGAACTGCTTTTTTTACATTTCGGCCCTCATCTGTGAGATAAATCAGTTGGGATCTCCGGTCATTGGGATCTGCGGAACGAAAAGCCAGCCCGTCACGTTCCATGCGATCCAGCAGTCCGGTCATGGAAGAAGGCTCCAGCCCGGATCTGCGTCCCAGTTCAATGACCTTGAGGCCGTCTTCCTGCCATAAGGCAATCAAAACCCCCAGATATGCAGGTTTGACATGGGTAATACCCGCAGAAGTCAGGCCCTTCCGGAATGCGGACGTGATGATGAGTGTGGTTCTTGACAAAAGATAATAGGGATGATCCGATGGGACAATATCTGTCATAAAGTCTCCTGTGCGTAATTCAAAGCTATACATATATTACGCATACGGAATATATTGTCAAGTAATTTCTGCGGAAAAAATTTTTTGGCAAAAAGTGGCGGGGTATGATACCAAATCGCCATTGATTTTATACAATACTGACAGTTTTTTAGCGGTTGTGTGTGTGCAAAAAACCGCTCCGCTTAATTTTTGCACTCCTCCGGATTGTATAAAACCAATGGAGAATCGGTATGATACCGGCTTCTCCATTGATTTGATACAATATCGTTCAGTTTTTCCGCTGTTCCGCTTGTGCAAAAAACCGCTTTGCTTAATTTTTGCACTCCTCCGGATCAGTCGGGGCGGGAGTACAGATTGTATTAAGTCAACTGAGAACCGGCATGAGATAGACAGTTAAAAGATACGCACATGAACGGTTCGGATATTATTTTAAATAACAGACTGATTTATAAATTAAAAAATTATCAGTATATATTGATCCGCTACCTGATTTTGGACAGTGTCTGATGAATTATGCTGAGGACTGTGATATAGTGAAACTGAAACATATCTGCAAAAAATATCTGATTTTGTTGAAAACATCAGAAAAACCGGAGGAAAACATGAACAGTGAGACAGATTTTCCGTAAAACAGAAGCCTGATTCTGCTGGTGGAAGATATTCCCGAAAATATAAGAGTATTATGAATCATTATGAAAAACAGGGATATTACCTGGCCGTTGCCGCAAATGGGGAAAGAAATATCTGACGGGGAGTGCCCATCTGAAAGTTTGGCAAAAATGCGGGTGCCCAAATTTTAAGTTCGGAACCTGTTCAAAAAGACAAGGCACCAACACATGGGCATTTCAGTTTTTGGATAATCATTACAGGGAGAAACAGGACACCCACTGCACTGTCAGGCGGGGAATATCCAAAAACCCAAACCTGTCATGCACTTAGAACATGGCCTCCAGCTCATCCGCCCGGTACATCTGCTCAAGCTGGGCACTGTCAATCTGGTGAAGTTTGCTAAGAAGTGTCTGAGAATTCCGCACATTGACATAAACGCTCCCACCTGATGTTTTTTTGATGATAGCGATATTTTCCAGATCAAACTGGGTCATAAAATAGGAACTGTGCGTGGCTATCAGCACCTGGGTTCTTTCGGATGCTTTTTCAAAAAGTCCGGCCAGCACAGGCAGGGTTCTGGGATGCAGCCCCTGCCCTGGATCGTCAAAACAGATCAGGGGAGGCGGTGTCGGTGTCACACAGAGGGTGGCCCATGCAACAAAACGGAGAATGCCGTCTGACACATCTGAAAAATTCAGTTCGCTTTCCACACCCTCCTCTTCCCAGAAGGCATGAACCTCGCCTGTGCCGCTCAGTATCCGTGCATCAATATTCTTAAATCCGGGAATGGCGAACTGGGTCAGAGATTTCAGATCCGCAAAGGCTTCGGGATGTTCTGTTTTCAGTGAATAGATCACCGCACTGAGATTGCCGCCGTCTTCCCTGAGAACAGGTTCATGTATGCGCGCGGCAGGCCGTCTCATTTTACGGGTGTCAATATGGGAAAAGCTGTAAAAACGCCAGTTCCGGATATATTCCCGGAGCTGCCAGAGGTTTGGCAGACCTGCATCCGTAATGGCTCCCAGCCCCAGTTGATTGTTTTTTCCCAGTATCCATTCCTTACGGAGAAAATCGCCGTCTTCCGGATCTCTTACCAGGCCCCTTCCCTCCCGGAAATCAAGAAATGTAAAACCTCCGGGCGTTTTGCTGTCAATGGTTTTTTTGGTCAGAATCCTTTCAAACAGAACTTTGGGCTGCCCCGCGCCGCCTTCCACTTCACCCTGATAGAAAATGGGTATTCTGTTCTGATAATCAATCTGGGCATTCCAGAACAGCCTGTCCGGGCCCGGTTTCTGGTATATATTCTGACAGGCCGAACCGGAAATGACCTCCGGCGGAATTTCTCCGCAGCATGAATCCCGGAGAAATTTCAGAAATTCAAACAGACTTGATTTGCCTGCACCATTGGAGCCGATGATCACTTCCAAAGGATTGAAACGGAAGAGAACATCCCGGAAAGGCCGGTATCCCCTGATTCTGATAGCCGGTAAGTAAAAATCACCCATGTATTTCTCCGGATACTGAAATGCAAAAAAAAACAGGAAAACTGATTCGTAACGGAAAAAGCAGGAGCAGATTTCTGACCTGCCGCCACTGATCCGTATCAGCCTCCCTGTCTTTTGTTATCTTAAAATGGTGCCGAAGGCCGGACTCGAACCGGCACGGGTGTAACCCACTACCCCCTCAAGATAGCGTGTCTACCAATTCCACCACTTCGGCATATAAAAATCACTTAATCCGATTTGCCCTGTTCTGCTGCTTTGCCTTCCTCTGACACCGGAGGAGTTACAGCAGGTGCTGCTCCATCTCCGGGGGATTCCTGCACAGCTTCAGCCGGGGCCGGGGCAGCCGCCTCAGCAGAAACTTCCTTTGTATCTGCGGTGCCTTTTTCACCCACCGCTTTTGTTTCCACAGATGTCTGCAGAGGGGAAGACGTTTCAGCTTCTGTCTTTTTATCTGCCGTATTTTCCGGCACAGCAGTTGCTGCCGGTTCCGCAGCCGGAATTTCGGCATCTTTCATGATGGAACTTCCGCTTTTATGGCTTGATACATAGGCCAGTGTCAGGCAGGTCAGCATAAAGATGACTGCGGCCCATGTTGTTGCCCTGCTCAGAAATGTGGATGCACCCGTACTGCCGAAAAGTGTCTGACTGCCGCCGCCACCGAATGCGGCACCCATATCAGCGCCCTTTCCTGTCTGCAGCAGTACAATCATAATCAGCGCGATGCATACAATAATATGCAATGTAATCAGTAAAGCTGTCATATATCTGTCAGTTCACCTCTGTCTGTTATTTATACCGGACAATCCTGGAAAATGTCTCTGCCGAAAGACTGGCTCCGCCTACCAGCGCACCGTCTATATCCGGCATCTGCATCAGTTCACGGATATTGTCCGGTTTTACGCTTCCCCCATACTGTATCCTCAAGGATTTGGCAAGCAGATTCCCGAATTTTTTTTCAATCAGGGAACGCAGATAAAAATGCACTTCCTGTGCCTGCCCGGCTGTGGCTGTTTTTCCGGTTCCGATGGCCCATACAGGTTCATATGCGATCACCAGTTTTTCCAGTTCGTCTGAAAGAAAGTCTTTTAACCCATTTTTGATCTGTTTGTCAAGTACAGAAAATGTATTTTTTTCATCCCGCTCTTTTTCTGTCTCTCCCACACAGAAAATAGGAACCAGACCGGCCCTGAAAGCGGCCCGGATTTTTCTGTTTACGCTTTCATCTGTTTCCCCGAAATACTGACGTCTTTCCGAGTGGCCGATAATCACATGGGTGCATCCTGCGGAAACCAGCATGGATGCGGATATTTCACCGGTATATGCGCCTTCGGCCTCCCAGAACATATTCTGTGCGCCCAGTTGCACAGGGCTGCCTTTGAGTGCATTTCCGACAGCGGCAATGGCGGTAAAGGGAGGAGCGATCATAACGTCTGTGCCGCTTACATCCCGCACAAGTTCTGCCAGGCTTTCCGCGGTTTTCACAGCTTCGGGAAGCGTTTTGAACATCTTCCAGTTTCCCGCGATAAACGGTCTGCGATCCTTCATTATATATCCTCCTGTTTTAGGCGTTCAGGTGTCAGGTGATTTCCATTAATGATTATACCGTTTTTCGTAGGGTGGGCACGGCTTTTTGTGCCCACCGTTTCAGCAGGACGGTAGGCACAAAAAGCCGTGCCCACCCTGCAATGATGGTACATTTTTTCATGGAAATCGCCTCAGTGTTCAGAGTTTCGGTTTTCAGTAACTGACACCTGAACCTTTTACAACTGTTTCCCGATCATTGCGGCCAGCTCAACCATTCTCTGGGAATAACCTGTTTCATTGTCATACCAGGACAGCACCTTGACCATGTTGTCTACAACATAAGTGGTGGGTGCATCCACAATGGATGACAGTGGGCAGCCGTTGAAATCCGAGGATACCAGGGGCAGTTCGCTGTATCCGAGGATTCCGGCCAGGGAACCTTCGGAGGCCTCTTTCAGTGCATTGTTCACATCTGTTCCCGTGATTCCGGATTTTTCCACTGTAACCACGAAATCCACTATGGAGACATTGGGGGTGGGAACCCGGATGGCCAGGCCGTTGAGTTTTCCCGCCAGTTCCGGCAGTACCAGGGAAACCGCTTTTGCAGCTCCTGTGGTGGTTGGGATCATGGAAAGGGCGGCAGCCCTTGCCCGGCGAAGGTCTTTATGCGGAAAATCCAGCAGACGCTGGTCTCCGGTATATGAATGTATGGTGGTCATAAGGCCGCAGCGGATACCGAAATTTTCCAGCAGAACTTTGGCAACCGGAGCCAGGCAGTTGGTGGTGCATGAGGCATTGGAAATAATATGATGGCTGCGCGGATCATAACTGTTGGCGTTCACACCCAGCACAATGGTAATATCCGGATCTTTGGCAGGCGCGGAGATAATCACTTTCCTTGCCCCGGCCTCCAGATGTCTGGAAGCACTTTCCGAGTCCCGGAACAGCCCAGTGCATTCTGCAACAATATCCACGCCCATATCTTTCCAGGGCAGTTGCGCGGGATCTTTGACAGAGGTGATGGCAAGGGATTTTCCATCCACACAGATACCGTTTCCGTCCACAGTGACACTGCCGTCAAATTTTCCGTGAACAGAATCATAGGTCAGCAGATGTGCCATGGTTGCAGCATCCATCAGGTCATTGACAGCTACGATCTCCACATCCGGATGTTTCATGGCCGCGCGAAACACCAGCCGCCCAATTCTTCCAAAACCGTTGATACCGACTTTGACACTCATAATCCCTCCTTGAGAGTTTTCATTAATATCAGGGCATCCTCCCCTGTTTCCGGATAATATCCCGGCCGCTGGCCGATGCGTCTGAACCCCAGCCCGGCATACAGTGCAAGGGCCGGGATGTTGGATGCGCGGACTTCCAGAAAAGAGGCAGCAGCCCCGGCTTCCAAAGCCGTTTGCAGTCCCATGCCCAGAATCTGTCCCGCAAGCCCCTGCCGTCTCCAGTCCGGAGCCACAGCGATTCGCAGTATCTGCATCTCGTCTGCAATGACACGGAAAAACAGATAACCAGCGATCCTGTTATCCGGAATTTCGCTCTTTTCCCTTGCAGTATAATTGTATCCGGTTTCGGCAGACAGTTCTGCTGAAAAGGAAATATATCCCCAGGGACGGGTAAAACACAGCCGTTCCACTGCCATAAGAGAGGCAATATCCGCTTCTGTGGCATGATCAAGGATCATTTCCCTTTCCATCAGCTTCTCCGGTTTCCCCTCAGAATGCCGCTGGCCAGGGAAATACTTCTTTTCCCGAAAGATTCCAGTGAAACCGCCATATCTGCAAGCGGTTTTTTATCCCTTTCCTCAACCGCGCGCAGTAGCATGGGCAGGTTTATTCCGGAAATGACCTCCACCTGGCCTTCCTCCAGAAGGGAATAACTCAGATTGGAAGGGGTTCCTCCGAACATGTCCGTAAAAATGAGTATGCCTCTTTTCCGGTTGACAGCCTTGATTCCTTTTACGATTTTTTCCCGCAGTCTGTCCGCATCCTCGTTGGGCATGATGGAAACCGCTGTTACAGCGTCAGGACGGGAACCGGTGATGAGTTCAACCGTGCCGATCAGCGTTTCTGCCAGTAAACCATGTGTGACAATCACTATCCCAGTCATAATAATTCCGTCATTGTGAAGTCTCCGGATTCATTCTTTTCCAATATCACGGTGGGCAATATCCGCCCAGCGGCCTGAAGTGCGGATATGCTCATGCACCGCACCCGCGATGGACACGGATCTGTGCTTGCCGCCAGTGCATCCCAGAGCCAGAGTCAGATATGCCTTTCCCTCTTTTTCATACAGGGGAATCAGATAATCAAGCAGATCCAGAAATTTTTTCATAAAAATGCCTGTTTCCTCCCGTTCCAGCACATATGCCCGGATTTCCGGAGTTTTTCCGTCCAGGTTTTTAAGTTCGGGCACAAAATAGGGATTGGCCAGAAAACGCACATCCATAATCAGGTCCGCGTCATGGGGAGTGCCGTATTTGAAACCGAAAGACATGATCCGTATGCGCATGGGAATCCGCATACCGCTCTCCCCGGCAAGTTCCAGAATCAGTTTTTTGAGTTCATGAACCGTATAATGGGAAGTGTCAATAATCCGATCCGCTGCTGCCCTGAGTTCCTTCAACTGTTCCCGTTCGAGCCGGACTCCCTCTGCAATGCCTTTGTCTTTTGCCAGAGGATGATACCGCCGGGTTTCACTGTAGCGCCGCAGCAGAACCTGCTCATCAGCTTCCAGAAACAGTATCTGAAAACGGTAGCCCTTATTTCTGAGAAAGTCAAAGACCGGCACGTATCCTGAAAGAAAGCGTTTTTCCCGCAGATCCATGACAAATGCCAGTCCGCTTATTTCTGAACCGCTTTCCACAGGCAGTTCCAGAAATTTCGGCAGCAGGGCCACAGGCATATTGTCCACGCAGTAAAATCCCGCGTCCTCAAAGGCCGTCATGGCAGTGCTTTTGCCGGAACCGGAAAGTCCGGTTATAATAACAATCCTCAGTCTTATCATAAGATATGAATCCTGTCCGGAGGATCTGCAGCGTGTTTTGCAGACATACGGGGCAGACTGTCCGGAATCTACAGGGAATCATCTTCCTCGCGGATAATCGCCAGAATTTCATCCGCGTCCGATGCATTCATCAGCCGTTTTCTGAACACCTCGTTTTTCAGTATCCTGGAAATCTGGGCAAGCATACGGAGATGAATGTCAATGGAATTTTCCGGAGTAATCAGCATAAAAAAAATATGGGTGGGCCTGCCGTCAATGGATTCAAAATCAACCCCTTTACGGCTCAGCCCGAAACCGAGGATCAGAGAGTCTATTCCTTTCAGTTTTCCGTGGGGAATGCCGATCCCGCCCCCGATGCCCGTACTTCCCAGCCGCTCCCTGTCCATCAGCACCCGGACAAGTTCCCGGGTTTTCATTCCCGCGATACGCGCGGCCGGTATGACCATTTCTTCTATAACCCCTTTTTTGTCCCGGGATTTGAGATCAGTCAGAACAGCCTCTTTTTGCAGTACATCTGCTATTTTCATCATACTCAATACAGAAAACCTCCGAATCAGTAAAACGGATCCGCACAGAATCCGTTACAGGGTGTTTGCCCCGCTGCCATTAAAATGGCGGAGGAGTGCCAAAGGGAAAGTTTGGCAGATATCGCAGAGTCCCAAACTTTCCGGTTCGGAACTCCGGATAAAACATATTCCGCTCAGGGTAACGGGGTTGGTGCGTCTGCGCCCTGTAACGGAAATCAGACACCCGCAGCATCTGCTCATAGACTGGGCTGTACAAGACCGTAATTGCCGTCTTTTCTCCGGTACACCACATTCACCTGCTGGGTTCTGGCATTGGTGAACACAATAAAGTTGTCGTCAGCGAGATCAAGCTGCATGACAGCCTCTTCCGGATCCATGGGTTTGTAATCAATGGCTGTGACAATAATCTCCCCACCGCTTTCATCATCGGAAGTCCCTGCCTGGCCAAATCCCATATCCCCGGATTTTCCGCCCTTACGATCCGTCCTGCGCTCCCGGATTTTCTGTTTGCTTTTTTTGATCTGTTTTTCCAGTTTGTCCAGCACCATGTCAATTGCCGAGTACATGTCACCGGTTTCCTCCCTGCCGTTGATCTTCAGCCGGTCGCCGATGATATTGATTTCGGCAATGTGCCGGAATTTCTCCACAGAGAGAACCACACCGGCTTCCGCCGGATTGTCAAGAAAGCGGTCGAAACGGTTGAGTTTCTCCGTGACGTATGCTTTCAGGGGCTCGGAAGGATCCAGGTTCTTGAAGGTAACAGATGTCTGCATAATTTGTCCTCCTCTAGTATTGTTTTCGCTTGTTGGATGGAAGTATCCGCATCATTTCACGGTACTTGGCCACTGTTCTCCGCGCAATGCTGATATTGGAACTGTCTTCCAGCATTTTTGCTATTTTGTCATCGCTGTAAGGTTTTTGTGGATCTTCGCTCTCAATAATCTGCCTTATACTGTCCTGAACACTTGCAGAGGCCACAGCCTCGCCGTGCACACGGCTGATGGAACTGTTGAAAAAATACTTCAGCTCAAAAATTCCCTGCGGTGTATACGCGTATTTGTTGGTGGTGACCCGGCTGATGGTGGATTCGTGCATTTCAATATCCTCTGCCACATCCCGCAGCACCATGGGTTTGAGATACGCTATCCCTTTTTCAAAAAACTCCCGCTGAAATTTCAGAATGCTTTCCATCACCCGGTAAATGGTTTTCTGTCTCTGGTGAATGCTTTTGATCAGCCATGCGGCGGAACGCATCTTTTCCTGCATATAATCCCGTGCGGAATCACTGACCGGAGCCCCGTTGGACACGGAATTCTGGTAAAGGGAATTGACCCGAAGCCGGGGCATGCCGTCATCATTGAGAACAATCACGAAATCATCATCGTGTTTGTAAACATAGATATCCGGCGTAATATAATGGGATTCCTCCTCACTGAACTGCAGACCGGGCCGGGGATCCAGGCCTTTGATGACATTCACAGCGGCCACCACTCTCTCCGGAGTCGTTTTCAAAGCTCTGGCAATGGCCCTGTAGTTTTTGTTTTCCAGATGGGGGAGATGATCCCGGATAATCCGGAGCACAATCTCGTCATCACATTTGAAATGCCGTGCCTGGATCAGAAGACTTTCACTCAGATTCCGGGCGCATACTCCCACAGGATCAAAGGTCTGGAGCATGGACAGCACATTTTCCACTTTCTCCGGCCGGGAACCGCTTACAGCAGCAATATCCTCCACCGGCACATCCAGGAATCCGTTGCTGTTCAGATTGCCGATAATCAGACTTCCGATTTTTTCCTCCTCCGGGTTCGGAGATGTCATGAGAAACTGCCACAGCAGGTGTGCGCTAAGGGATTCTTTCTGCGCGATAAATGCCTCGTACCGGGGGGATTCCCTGTCTTCGGATTCAAAGTTCGCTCTGCCGGGCGTATTGTATTCATCAATATAATTGCTCCAGTCAATATCGTCACGGATTTTTTCCTCAATCACGATTTCTTTTTCCGGCACATCGGTCTTCAGATCAGGAATTTCAGCATCTGTGATACGATCTTCCGGGCTGATGCTTTCCTGCACCTCCTCCAGGGCAGGATTTTCCTCCAGTTCCTGCCGGATGGCATCCATGAGTTCCAGACGCGACAACTGCAGGAGTCTGATGGCCATCTGCAACTGTGGCGTCATAACCAACTGCTGCGTGAGTTTGAGCTGCTGTCTGATTTCAATTCCCATAACTGTCCCTGTTCATAAGCTGAATTCTTCTCCCAGATAAATACGCCGTGCAGTTTCGCTTACCACAATCTGTTCGGGTTTTCCGGATTCAATTACCTGACCGGCATTCATGATATACGCGTAATCACAGGCCTTCAGGGTTTCCCTGACATTATGATCGGATATGAGAATTCCGATGCCCCTGGCCCGGAGATGTGCAATAATATTCTTTATATCCGTGACAGCCATAGGATCCACTCCGGCAAAGGGTTCATCCAGCAGCATGAATGCGGGGTTTGTCGCCAAAGCCCGTGAGATTTCCAGTCTCCTGCGTTCTCCGCCGGAAAGCACCCCGGCCTTCCTGTCCGCCAGATGCCGGATGCCCAGTTCATCGAGCAGCATCACTGTCCGCTGTTCCCTTTCTGATTTGGAAAGGGGAAAAAATTCCAGTATGGCCATAATATTCTGCATTACGGTCAGTTTTCTGAATACCGAATTTTCCTGGGGCAGATATCCCACGCCTTTGCGCGCACGAAGATACATGGGAAAAGAGGTAATCTCCTCTTCGTCAATAAAAACCTGCCCCCGGTCCGGACGGATCAGTCCCACGGCCATATAAAAGGTGGTGGTTTTGCCAGCGCCGTTGGGTCCCAGCAGTCCTACCACAGTACCGCTTTCCACATACAGACTGACAGAACTGACCGCGGGCCGTCCCCGGTAGAACCTGACCAGTTCCCGGAGTGACAGTACCGTCATATCAGTTCAGTCCTTTCTCGCCCGGCAGGAGAAAACCCTCCACACCGCCTTCGAACCGGATTCTTCCGTCATCCCGGCGGATAATAATTTTATTGCCGGTAATTTCACCGCTGTCGGGTTTGCGGATGCGCGCGCCCGGTCCGCTGAGAACCAGTATCCTGTCAGCCGTGGTATATACAGCCTCACTGGCCTGCGCATCCATATTGTCAAAACGGATTTTCACATTGCCGGAGGCCACGATTTTCTGAATGGCATCCCCGGTGTTTTCCAGGGCTTTTTCTTTTTTTTCATCGCGTGAGGCCGGATTTCCCTCATAAAATATTTTCAGACGATCCGAGGTGATAACTGTTTCGCCCTGCACTGCCCTGACATTGCCTGCAAATTCCGCATATTTTTTTGCATCGTCCGCCTCAAGGCTTTCCGCTGAAATCTGAATCCGCTGACTCCCGCTTTCGGCTTTCGGGGAAGCCGGCTGTGCGGCAGATGTGCTGACCATGCAGAAAAATACCGCAAAGGCG
Source organism: Desulfococcaceae bacterium (assembly GCA_050180235.1). GTDB lineage: Bacteria > Desulfobacterota > Desulfobacteria > Desulfobacterales > Desulfococcaceae > JAABRU01. The sequence goes on along the minus strand of JBFXEJ010000110.1, from coordinate 4,499 downwards.
GCAATGATCCGGCAGGAATCAATCCATATCTTTTTACAGGGAGATGTTATCACCGAAGGTCCCCTTTACATTGCCTTTGAATACGGCCTTTCCCGCGTCCAGATCAAGTGTGGCTGAATCTGCGGACAGTTCCATATCTCTGCTGTTTTCCCTGATTTTCACCGGAACATCCGAGAAAAACAATTTTTTGTCATGCCGGTACTTCAGTTCCCCGGTCTCCAGTGTCCAGATATCGCTCTCCATGAGCACATTTCCCTTCATTTCCAAATCATTGGAATCTGTCTTCAGAGTGCCCCGGCCGGCTTTCAGACTGGCCTGCCGGTTATCTTTGAGAAAAAATATCAGAAACGGATTCTCAAATACAGCCTGATTTCCCTCATTCATATAATATACCGAATCTGCATTCAGTTTCCATGCCGGTACCCCGTCCCTGCTGGCTGTCTGGTACACCCGGCTGAGGGTCATGCCTGCGCCTTCCCGGGCGGAGGAGACAAATTCTGCGGATTTGTCACGTATCCTCCGGTATCCGGCAAAGACAAACAATACAGCACAAAATATAATCACCATAAGGGAAAACAGAAAGATTTTTATCCCTTTGGAACTGATTTTTTTTTTCAGCGCACGCATCGGAATCCTTCCACAGTTTTCTCCCAGGCCCCCCGGGCTTTGAGTATGGCCTCGCAGATTTCCCGTACTGCTCCCCTGCCACCTTCCCGAACCGTCACCATAGCAGCCTCCTGCCGGACAGCCTCATGCGCATCTGCAACTGCCGCAGAAAATCCCACACGGCGCATAAGTCCAATATCCGGAAGATCATCACCGGCAAAAGCTGTTTCCTCCGCGCTTACCCCGGTCTGACTCATTATATCTTCCAGCACCGCCCCCTTGTCTTTCACACCGTCAAAGATAAGGCTGATACCCAGATTCCGGCAGCGTTGGATAAGGGCAGGTGATGATCGGCCCGTTACAATGCCCACCTGTATCCCGGATTCCATGAGGAGCCGGATTCCCAGACCGTCTTTTGCATTAAAGCATTTGATTTCCGTACCATCAGCCTGGTACATAATACTGCCGTCAGTCAGAACGCCGTCAACATCCAGAAGCAGCAGACGGATATTTGCCAGACTGTCCTTCATGTTCACAGCAGCTCCCGGATGGCCTTTAACTGGGCTATAAGACTGTGCATACTGTCCAAAGGCAGTGAATTTGGGCCGTCACACAGGGCTTTGTCCGGATCTTTGTGCACTTCCAGAAATATACCGTCCGCGCCTGCGGCAACAGCCGCGCGTGCCAGAACCGGAGCGAAATCCCGCTGGCCTCCGGATGATTTTCCGGCTCCGCCCGGAAGCTGAACGCTGTGGGTAGCGTCAAAGATCACCGGAAATCCGGTCTGCTGCATAATGGGGATGGCACGGAAATCGGCCACCAGATTGTTATACCCGAATGACGTGCCCCTGTCTGTAATCAGAATCCGGCTGTTTCCAGCGGAAGTGATTTTTTCCACGATGTTGACAACATCCCAGGGCGCAAGAAACTGTCCCTTTTTCACGTTCACTGTTTTCCCGGTCCGGGCAACGGCCAGAACCAGATCCGTCTGTCTGCACAGAAAAGCGGGAATCTGGATAATATCCAGAATCTTTGCGGCAGGTTCCACCTCGCTGATCCGGTGCACGTCCGACAGCACCCGAACCCCCAGTTCTTTTTTTATGCGTCCCAGAATTTCAAGTCCGCCGGCCATTCCCGGCCCTCTGTAAGAACTGAGGGATGTCCGGTTGGCTTTATCATAGGATGCCTTGAAAACAAAGGGGATATTCAGGTCATCTGTCATGGCCTTCAGAAAAGCCGCAGTATCAAAGGCTGATTTTTCATCTTCGATAACACAGGGGCCTGAAATCAGCATCAGCGGTTTTTTCACCCCGGGAGAATCTGTCTTCACCATAATATTCTGTATTCCTTTCCATATTCCAAATCAGGCTCCTGCAGTGTACAGATTTATCTGCCCGGCGGCCTGAATCCTGACACCTAATCTCTGATACCTGTTTACCGTGCAAACAGCGAAAAGTCAAGAAACGAAAAAAACAACCCTTGATTCCTGAAAATTTACCTGCTATTGTCCGGACAGAAAATTCAAGAAAAGGAGAAAAATAAGGTATTGAAAATGAATCTGAAAACATTGAAAATCCGGTTTTTGGCAGGCATGGGGGGGATACTCCTCATTTTTTTGATCTGGTTTTTGGGAATACGGCTGGAGGGGACTCCTCCCCTTGTGAAGACCAGCGGAATATCCGACGGCATCCGGGCTTCACACGAAATATCCATTTCCGCATCTGATGAAAAAAGCGGGCTTCGGAAGGTTCTTGTTTTTCTGGAAAGAGACGGGAAAAAAACGGCAGTCCTGGAAAAAGTGTTTTCTTCCACAGGTTTTTTCGGCACAGGCGAGACAAAGAGTGGAAACATTGATCTGAAGATCGAACCGAAAAAACTGGGTCTTGAAGACGGAAAAACTGTTTTTCAGATTATTGTCCAGGATTATTCATGGCGATCCTGGTGGCACGGAAACAAAAGCGAAATCATCCGGGATGTGTATATTGACACCCGTCCGCCCAGAATAACGGTTCTCAGCCAGCAGCACAATATCAGCCAGGGCGGAGCCGGGCTGGTGATTTACAGACTGTCCGAACCCTGTCCGGTAAGCGGGGTGAGGGTGGGAAACAATTTCTTCCCCGGCCGTTCCGCAGCAAAACTTGAAGATATTAAGGATGAAAATGTGTATCTGTGTTTTATAGCTCTGGATTATACGCAGGGGAGCGGCACATCCCTTGTTATAGAGGCTGAAGACCGGGCCGGGAATTTGGTCAAAGCCGGATTTTCCCATTATATCGGAAACCGGAAATTCAAAGAAGATGTTCTGAATATTTCTGACACTTTTCTCAATGAAAAAATGTCGGAATTTGACGAGATGCTGGAAAAGACGGATATAAGTCCCCTGGAAAAGTTTCTGGAGGTCAACCGGAAATTCCGGGTGGTCAATACAGAGCATTTCATAAAACTTGGGGAACAGACGGAAAATATCCTTTACTGGCAGGAATTTTTTCTGCGGATGCCCGGCACTGCTCCCCAGGCAGGTTTTGCAGATCACCGGGAATACCGCTATAACGGACAGAAAATTGACGCTCAGGTACATCTGGGTGTTGATCTCGCGTCCCTGGCCCAGGCTCCGATTCCGGCTGCAAATAACGGGAAAGTGGTTTTCACAGGCTATGTGGGCATATACGGGGAAACTGTGATGATAGATCATGGTTTCGGTGTCTTCAGTCTGTATTCCCACCTGAGCAGTATTGATGTAAAGCCGGGTCAGACGGTTTCCAGAGGGGATATTATCGGCAGAACAGGAACCACCGGCATGGCAGGCGGTGATCATCTGCATTTCGGAATGCTTGTGCACAATACCTTTGTCAATCCTCTGGAATGGTGGGATCCTGCCTGGATCAAAAACCATATTAATTTAAAGATAAAAGAGATAAAAGGGAATAAAACAGACAGAAGGAGCACTCGATGAGCAGTCACAAAGTCAGCAAAACCTATCAGGAAATCAATGAAAAAATCAGGGCTGGGAAAGCCGTGGTGGTGACAGCCGAAGAGATTATCGGCATTGTGAAGGAAAACGGCCCCGAGGAAGCCGCGCGGGAGGTGGATGTTGTGACAACCGGAACCTTTGCGCCCATGTGTTCCTCCGGCGCTTTTATCAATTTCGGACATTCCGCACCGGCTGTCAGGGCATCAAAGGTATGGCTCAACAAGGTTCCGGCCTATGGGGGAATCGCTGCTGTTGACTGCTATATCGGTGCGACCGAACCCTGTGAGGATGATCCCCTGAACAAGGTGCATCCGGGTGAATTCAACTATGGCGGAGGACATGTGATAGAGGATCTGCTGGCCGGAAAAAAGGTGCATCTGCTGGCCACAGGCTACGGCACAACCTGCTATCCCAGTCAGAAGGTGGAAAAACGGATTGATCTGGAAACTCTGCCCAATGCGATCCTCTGCAATCCCCGTAACGGGTATCAGAATTACAACTGTGCGGTCAATCTCACCAACCGGACTGTTTACACTTATATGGGCACATTGAAACCCAAAGCCGGAAACGCCAATTACTGTTCCGCAGGACAGCTCAGCCCCCTGCTCAATGATCCTTATTATAAAACCATTGGTCTGGGAACCAGGATTTTTCTCGGTGGCGGTGTGGGCTATGTCACCTGGCATGGAACCCAGCATAAACCGGTTGTGAACCGCACGGAAAAAGGTGTGCCCCTCACGCCTGCGGGAACCCTTTTTGTCATGGGCGATATGAAACAGATGAGTCCGGAATGGCTCAAAGGGGTAAGTATGCAGGGCTACGGATGTTCTATGTCTGTGGGTCTGGGCATTCCCATTCCCATGCTCAATGAGGAAATGGCGATGTATACATCTGTATCAGATGAGGAAATCTTCACACAGAT
>JBFXEJ010000109.1:0-19958 GCA_050180235.1 Desulfococcaceae bacterium | reverse complement strand
TTTCGGATAACGGGCCGGTTTTTCAAAAGTGGGCATTCTGTCCTCCTGCAGCCGGAATATTTTTAAAAACCTGTTTAACTCAGGAGGAATTGTGTGTCAATCCCAGTTTTGCAGGAGGTCTAATAAACATTCTTATGCGCTTTCCGTGCATTTCCCGGTTTCTGCTTAAAGGGGGAGAGTCTTCCGCACCATGCAGGCGCACCTCCGGCGTAACGTACTGTTAAAACGTTCAGTATGTGCTGTTTCCCCGCTTTCCTTCCCGGACCGCCGCAGACGTTCTGAGGGGACAGCATTTCTGTATGATTCCCGATAATCTGTATAAACAGCAGCACGTTTCCGGCAGTCACCGGGAAGAGATTCCCGTAATATGAGACATGTTTTATCAGACCGGTCTCCGGAAACCGCACCGGCAGTCTGCCGTGTTTCACGGTCTGCTGCAGTACTCTGTCAGCCTTGAATCTGTGCGCTGCAAAAACCGGATTTTTCCAAAAAATCCGGTTTTTTTGTTCATTCCGGGAGAAAATACATTTTAAACATTTGATTTTATTTATAAAACATTCGGAAGGATGACGTTCTTTATACAGGTGGCGGTCATAATCCTGCGGGTTTTTATGTTGGAACGGTTAAGCAGTTTCCGGAGTGCCGGACTGAAAGTCCGGCAGTCTTTTCTGATACCAATTCGCCATTGACATGATCTAATCTGCACGACTGATCCGGAGGAGTGCAGAAATTAAGCGGAGCGGTTTTCTGCAAAGCCGGAACTGCGGAAAAACTGACGGTATTGGATCAAACCAATGGAGAATCGGTATGAGTCATTTCAGTGCACCAAACTTTCAGTTCGGGATTCCTTCCTGTTTTTTCAACTTGACAAACACAGGAATACATGAAATAAACTGAACTAACGACCGGTCGGTAGAAAATTTTTCCCGTTTATCACTCTGCTTCGGAACCGGAAATCTGTACAAAGGAGAATGTTATGACTGCGGGCAATATGAAAGAAACCATTAAATCTGTTGCCATTGATCTGTTTTTTCAAAAAGGGTATTTTGCCACCAGCATCAGTGATATTGCCCGCGGAAGCGGTATTCAGAAGGCCAGCATCTATTATCACTATGCCAGCAAGGAGGAACTGCTGTTCAGTATCCAGAAAACAACAATGGAAGATCTCACAGCCTGTCTGAAAACCGGCATTGCCAAAGGCAGGGATACGGAAGCAAAAATGCGGATGGCAGTGCATACTCATGTCCGCTTTCATCTGGAACGGCAAAAGGAGAATTTTATTGCAAACAGTGAAATGCGGGGCCTGACACAGGAACATCTCCGGGTGATCGTGCAGAAACGGGATGAATATGAGCAGATTTTTCAGGATATTATTCAAAACGGCACTCAGGCGGGAGTGTTTTCACCCTGTGATGTGAAAATTCTCTCCTATGCCATTCTGACCTTATGCACAGCAGGAGCTGCATGGTACAAACCCGATGGCCGGCTGAATGTTGATGAAATAGCAACCATTTATGAACAGTTCATTATCAGCGGACTCAAACAGGGGAATATGCACACTTTCCATAGCAGTGTTTTTCCCCATTCCGGAACTGTCCGTTTTCCTGCCACGGATCATCCATGTCCCAAATCAATGGAACAATATGAAAATATCATAAAAAAAGATTTTTCTGCTATTCAGGGAAGTGAAGTAGTGAAACAGTTAGGTGATTTCTGAAAATAAATATCCCTTTTCAGTTCACAGGCACAGGTCAAAAGCCGGAAGCTTCTGATACTTTGGCGTTATATTTTTTTCTGGAAATCACCTTATAGAAATCTGACATTGCTGCATATGCTGATCATAACAGAGTTTGGGGGCTGCTATGTATTTTGATATTAAAACTCCGGAAAAACAGGAGCAAGCCGCCCGTGCATACCGGCAGTATCTGCTGACGGAACTGAATGCTGCCATCCGTATGGATAAACTGCTGAACTGTCATGAAAGGCAGCAGGCCGGGGAAGCAGTGGATGCCATCAGCAGAATTCGGCACAGTCTGTATCAGAAAGCAGAGCAGATGGGCTATGCTGCCGCCTGTGCCAAAAGCATTCCCGATTGCAGGGGAGAATGCTGCAAATGGCATTTTCCCGCAAATCTGGATTGCATTGATCTCTTTATCTGCATTTTCCCACTTTCCCCGGAAAAACATAAGGCCCTGCAGGAGCGGCTGTCTTTGGATGATAATCGTTATCAATGCCCCTTTCTGAACCCGGACGGATGTATTTTTTCTTTTGACAGCAGGCCACTTGTCTGTGCAATTGCCTGGCCCTGTTTTATGAGTGACAGTTACCATGCGTTCATGGAGAAAGAACTTAAAAAAATCAAAGAATATTATCGCATATTGAAAGATCTGTCACAGATTTTTCAGGAACCGGCTGTCAGCGGCACATAAAAGACCGGCAAATGCGAATCACAGCGCAGGTCAGGTCATCACTTTGCGGAGCATTGCCCACATGATGTTTCACATCTTTTCTGATTTCTGACAGTATCTCAGCCGCTGACCGGCCCAGATTGTCTGAAACCGAGCGTATAAGTCTGCAGGTTTCATACTGCTCCCCTTTTTCATCCCATGCCTCGGTAATGCCGTCTGTATAGAAAACCAGCACATCATCCTTCTGCAGCCGGATTTCCTGCATTCTGTATGAACTGTCGAAAATCCCCAGAGCCAGCCCGCCCATTCCCAGTTCAACAGGTTTTTCCTTTCCCTTTCTGAAAATCATGGGCCGGTTATGCCCCGCATTGATACTGCTGAGAACACGGGTGTCATGATAATAAAGCCCAAACCACGCTGTGACAAATTTGTCGGCAGTTACAGAATCCAGAATAACACGGTTCATTCCTGTCACCAGGGTCATAAGGTCAAAGTGATCCGGATTCAGTCTGATATAGGTGTTCAGACAGGAGCAGAGCGTGGAAACAATCAGCGCGGCCGGTATGCTTTTGCCCACCACATCCGCAATAAAAAAAAGGCTGCGGTTTTCCCCGATTTTGCGGATTGTGTAATAATCCCCGCCAACCTGTCTGGCAGGAATCAGATCAGCCGCACAGTCAATATCCTCATAAGGGGGAAGTGAGGCGGCCAGCAGACTCTGCTGAATTTCCCTTGCGGTTTCCAGTTCCCGCTCCAGTGTCTGGGTTTGCACATGGATTTCAACCAGTCTGGCATTTTCAATGGCAACAGCGCATTGGGAGGCCAGGGTTTCAAAAATGATCAGATCCCTGTCTTCAAAAACACAGCCGTCTTTTTTGTTGATGACCTGCATGACACCGATAAGCTGTTCATAACGGATCATGGGAATGCAAATCATGGAACAGGTTCGGAAAGATATTTTTCTGTCCATTTCCGGATTGAAACGGGGATCGCTGTAGCAGTCACGGATTAGCTGGGGTTTGCGGTGCTGTGCCACCCATCCGGCAATTCCCTCCCCCATTTCCACACTGAATTCCCTCAGCAGAGGCCCCTTGTCTCCTATGGTGATATTGAAATGCAGTCTGTTTTCAACGGGATCATACAGAAGCAGGGAACTGGCCTCAGCGTTCATAACTGCCCGGCTGCTTTCCATAATGTCACTGAGCAGATTGGGAAGGGGTTTGATTTCCGAAATTTTTCCGGAAATCTCATGGAGAAAGTTCATCTTGTGGAGCATATACTGCAAATCATCCACAAGTCTTTTGTTTTCCTTCTGTTTCTGACAGTTTTCCAAAGCATGGGCAATGGCATTGCGCAACTGCGTTTCATCCGGTTGCATGGAAACAAAACAGCGTATGCCTCCGCAGTTGATCGCGCGGATCAGAATTTCCGGATTATTTCCGTAACCTGTAAGAATTTTTACCGGATCCGGATAAAGCGGGATCAGTTCCTCCATGATGCCGAGAAATTCCTCATTGGCAGCAATGATATGAATTTCTTCTGTATCAAGTATTTCCGCAGCTTCAGCAAAGGATCGGGCTATGCGGATATGACTTTGACATTGCGCATCAATGATTTTCAGGGCACTGCGGCAGAGATCATTTTTTTCTATGCAGAGAATGGTGAAGGGTTTTTCCAAGCAAAACCTCTATGAAAACAGCAGCAGAAATATCCGCGCTCAGTTATTTTGAAAAATACCGAATGAAAAAAATTCAGTGTTTTCCCGAAAGAACAGCTTCTTTCAGAAAAGCAAAAACCTGCGCTCCTTCCCTGGCCGGTTTGATTTTTTCTGCTGTAATTTTGGAAATCATTTCAGCATCGTCTTTGTTCAGACTGCTTAGAGTCTGATCAGTCAGACGGAGAGTGTTATGAATCAGACTGTAAATAACCACAGGCCCGAAAAGGAGTTCACCGGTATCTTTTTTTTGCAGATGCCCCATGATTTTATAATTGCTGAGCCGGAATTTCTCCGGCGCGGGAACATAAGCCAGAAGTTCCGCAAACAAATCCAGAGCTTCTGTCACCCCGTCCGCATAAGCTTTTTCCAGAGAAACAGCGCCGTCTTTTTCGATTTCATCCAGATCAGACGGTTCAAAGGAAAGATCTAGCCGGTCAATGCACTGCTGCTGAATGCTTTGCAGAGACTGCTCTTTTCTGCTCTCCACAACATCGCTGTCACTGAGGATTTTCATGGCATTGCGGATGCTCACCATCTCTTTCACTGTGGGGCTTTTGCGCATGGCCACATCCGCTATGGTTGTATTATATATGGGCAGATCATTATCCAGCACCAGAATCCTCTTTTTTTCCGATTCGCTGTCTTCCAGAATATAGAGTTCCATATCTCTTTCCCTGTGATGAGCGTACTCCCCAATTTCCAGAAGTCTGCGCATGGTTTCAGTATCCATGCGTTTCTCGCTGCCGGACGGGGCAATGCTGTTCCCGACATTTTGGGCCAGAGTATTGATCCGAATCTTTTTCAGCAGATTTTCTTTGAATGGCATAAGAGACCTTTCCCGCAGGGATTTGGTATCCTGAATCCCTGCTGTTTTTGGATTTTTCCATTAAGGGTGCCGGTAACCGGGTACTGATTAATGAATTCTGTACCCGGCCACCGGTACCATGTGCTCAGGATTGCTTATTTTTTACAATAATAATCCAAATGGCATGTACCAGTCCCGGCAGATATCCGAACAGGGTGAGCAGAATATTGAGCCAGAAATGCAGTCCAAATCCCACCTGGAAAAAAACACCTATGGGCGGAATGATGACTGATCCGATAATCCGTAAAAAATCAGCAGTTTTTTCTTCCATTTTTCTTCTCCTCTGTTTTATGTTCAGGTGTAATGAAGCAAAGCACTTCCCCTGTCAAAAAAAATGCACTGTTAGGTGATTTCCATTAATGATTATACCGTTTTTCGTAGGGTGGGCACGGCTTTTTGTGCCCACCGTTTCAGCAGGACGGCGGGCACAAAAAGCCGTGCCCACCCTGCAATGATGGTACATTTTTTCATAACTCACCTAAATACTTCTGATACTGATTACTGTAGGTACAGCCCCTGTGACTGCCCTTTCCGGACCTTCAGGCAGCAGGCACAGGAGACTGCCCCTGCATTGTCATAAGTTCCACTGCAGAAAATTGTACATGTTATTTTTTTACAAATCCTAAAAAGGATACAGACAGCTTTTTCCTTTCACTGCCGGTTTCCGGAATTCAGATTCACAGAGACCGAACTGAAGGGTGTATGTTTCCGCCTGTTCACGGACAGAAAGGGCCACTTTTTTCAGCCAGTTTTTTTTATTGTAACTTCCCTGATTAAATCCGTTCTGTCCCTCATGATAGGCCAGGTAGAGATTGTACGCGTCGTGTTTGGCTATGCCGCATTTTACAAAACTGATATTACAGTACCAGCCGATGAAATCAATGGCATCATCAAAGTCTTCCCGATCTGCGTGCAGTCGTCCCGTATGTTTGCAGTAAATATTCCATGTGCTGTCAATGGCCTGGGAATATCCGTAGGCAGTGGAACGCCGGAGACCCGGAAAGATGAACAGACAGGTGCGCCTGGGCCTGGCATCGGATCTGAAATCCGATTCCCTGTACATGATCGCCATCATCACCGGAATGGGAATACCCCATTTTCCGCATGACGCACTTGCTGATTCATACCATTCCGGTTTTTCACGGAATATTGCACATAAATTCCCAGGGTTCCTGGGTGCAGTGCCTGTGCATCCGGAAAAACAGAGAACCAGCAGGCACAGTATTGCAGGAATTCTGATTCTGTGCAGTAAATGGCAGGATTCTGACAATCTGTTTTTATTCATGCCTTTATACATTCGGAAGCCCTTTATTTTGGACATATGGCCTTAACCGGATCAGTCCAAAGACCATCTCACCAGCAGACTGCCCCAGGTAAATCCCGCACCAAAGGCTGAGAGCACCAGCCAGTCTCCTTTGTTCAGCATTTTTTTCTCATATGCCTCGGACATGGCCAAAGGAATGGTGGCTGCGGTGGTGTTTCCGTAATTTTCAATATTGACGATGACCTGCCCGGATGTCAACTCCAGTTTTTTCGCAACCGAATCAATAATTCTGAAATTGGCCTGATGGGGAATAAGATATTTGATGTCTTCGGGTCTGAGTCCGTTTCTGTCCAGAATCCGTTTTGACACATCGCTCATGCCGGTCACAGCGCGTTTGAATACGGTTTTTCCGTCCTGGAATACATAGTGCATTCTTTTCTCAACAGTTTCAGATGAGGCAGGATGCAGACTTCCTCCTGCCGGAATATAAAGATATTCCGCTCCCTCTCCGTCCAGACGGAGATCAAAATCTCTGATCCCTGTTTCCTCATTGTCTGAACCTTCCAGCAGCACAGCACCGGCCCCATCCCCGAAAATGACACAGGTGTTCCGATCCTGATAATCAACGATACTGCTCATTTTATCAGCTCCGATCACCATGACTTTCTGGTGCCGTCCGGATTCTATGAACTGGCTGGCTGTGGCCAGTGCGTACAGAAAGCCGGAACAGCCGCCGTTAAGATCAAAGCCCCAGCACTTATCCGCTCCAAGTTCTTTCTGCACAAGGGAAACCGCACTGGGAACAGGCATATCCGGGGTTACTGTGGCAAGAATAATCAGATCAAGTTCAACTGCCCCCACCTGACTCTGCTCCAGAACCCTTTGGGCGGCTTTTGCGGCCATGAAAGAAGTTCCCCTGTTTTTTTCCAGAATATGTCTTTGCCTGATACCTGTCCGGCTTATGATCCATTCATCACTGGTATCGACCATTTTTTCCAAATCCCGGTTGCTAAGTATCTGTTCCGGAACATAATGTCCGACACCGGTTATGACTGCCCGCATCTTGTATCCTCCTGACTGAGTCTTTTTTGTCCTGCAAGTGTTTTAACGAAAAGATTGACATATACCCAATATCTGTATAAATGTCCAATTGTCATTTGTGAATAATTTATCTTCATTTTCTGCAGGCATATGCAGTCTGTTTATCCGGCATCAGCGGACAGCAGTTTTATGGAAAAAAGAATATATTGAATTAATTCAAAATACATAAAAAATATTCTGGATCGCATTAAATTCAGGATAATGGTTCAAACCGGTTGACATCCTGTTTTTAACCGCAGAATGACGCAGATTTTTTTTCAGCGGAACACAGAGTTTTCTGTGCGAAACTCAGGTTTAGGTGATTTATGAAAATAAATATCCCATTTCAGTTCACAGGGCACAGGCCGGAAGCCTGCGCTGCTTTTCCGGGATATTTTTTTCTGGAAATCACCTAAAAAAGATCAGCCGGTTTGACCTGCCACCAAATGTTTAAACAATCAGACAGGGAGGTTTGGATGAAACGCAGAGAATTTCTGAAATTATCGGCAAATCTGGGAGCGCTGGCCCTGTTTCATGCGGCCGGCATCGGGTGTTCCAAAAAAGCAAAGGATGTTACAGGCATAGAACTGCCCGGACTGCCCTATGCGGAAAACGCGCTGGAACCCCATATTTCCGGGAAAATGATTTCCCTTCACTATGGAAAACATCACAGGGGATATGCGGACAAACTCGGCAAACTTATTGCCGGGACATCTTTTCAGGGCATGGGACTTGAGGAGATTATACTGAAAACATACGGAAAAGCGGATCAGGCGGACATTTTCAACAATGCCGCCCAGGTTTTCAACCATAATTTTTACTGGAACAGCATGAAACCGGGCGGCGGGGGAAAACCGGGGGGAAAAATTGCTGAAAAGATCAATGCCTCATTCGGAAGTTACGAGAAATTTGCAGAAGAATTTGCCAATACAGCGGCTTCCCGTTTCGGCAGCGGATGGGCCTGGCTGGTGACAGACGGCGACAAACTGAAAATCATGGATACGGCCAATGCGGACACCCCCATTGCACGGGGAATAAAACCCCTGCTGACCATTGATGTGTGGGAACATGCCTATTATCCGGATTACCAGAACCGGAGAGGGGATTATATAAAGGTGTTCACGGAGAATCTGATCAACTGGGATTATGCGGAAAAAAATCTGGGATAAGAATATGATTTTTCAGAATCATTGCAGATTTTCCCGTGCCGGAACAGAATCTGAAACATGCTCTGTGTTCCGGGAAATTAGGGTTTATCCTGATTTTTTTACCCGTATTTATTTTTTGAAATACCTTTATGCAATGAAGATATAATTCTTGCCAAAACCTGAAGTACATGGTATAGAGTGACAATTTATATACGGCTGTATGTATGACATAAAAATATCCCCGGATATTTCTGATGTCATGCCGGTTTTTTGCAGGGAGCCGGTGAGCGGCTCCGCGGTTGTTAACCCTATAATTCATTAAAGGAGAAAAAGATCAATGGCTTACGATGCGACAAAAATGGCTGACTGGCAGATTTCCGAAGCTGCGGAAGTAAACATGCCCACTCCTGATCAGTGGAGAGAAAAACTGGGTCTTCAGAAAGACGAAATGCTTCCCATGGGCAGACTTGCCAAGCTCGACTTTCTGAAAATCAGCGAACGCCTGAAAAGCAGACCGGACGGAAAGTACATCGAAGTTACTGCCATTACCCCCACTCCGCTGGGTGAAGGCAAAAGCACGACCTCTCTGGGTCTGATCGAAGGCCTGGGCGCACGCGGCAAGAATGTCGGCGGAGCTCTGCGTCAGCCTTCCGGCGGTCCCACGATGAACGTAAAGGGAACAGCAGCCGGCGGAGGCAATGCTCTTCTGATTCCCATGACCGAATTTTCTCTGGGTCTGACCGGTGATATTAACGACATTATGAACGCTCACAACCTGGCTATGGTGGCAATGACCTCCCGTATGCAGCATGAGCGGAATTATAATGACGAGCAGCTTGCCCGTCTGACCAAGATGCGCCGTCTGGACATTGACCCCACCCGCGTGGAAATGGGCTGGATCATGGACTTCTGCGCACAGGCAATGAGAAATATCATCATCGGCATCGGCGGACGCACAGACGGTTTTATGATGCAGTCCAAATTCGGTATTGCCGTGGGTTCCGAATGTATGGCAATTCTTGCCATTATCAAGGATTTGGCAGATCTGAAAAAACGCCTCAACGAAATCACTGTGGCGTTTGACAAGAGCGGCAAACCTGTCACCACAGGCGATCTGGAAGTCGGCAATGCAATGACCGCATTTATGCGCAATACCATCAACCCCACCCTGATGAGTTCTGCCGAATATCAGCCGGTTCTGGTTCATGCAGGCCCCTTTGCCAATATCGCTGTGGGTCAGTCTTCCATCATTGCAGACCGCATTGGTCTGAAAATGTTTGATTATCATGTCACCGAGTCAGGTTTTGCCGCAGACATCGGATTTGAGAAATTCTGGAACGTGAAATGCCGTTACAGCGGACTCAAACCCCATGTTTCCATTCTGACCACCACCATCCGCGCTCTCAAGATGCACGGCGGCGGACCCAAGGTTGTGGCCGGTATTGCCCTGCCTGATACATACACCAAAGAAAATGTGGGTCTGGTTGAAAAAGGCTGCGAGAACATGGTTCACCTGATTAATGTGATCCGCAAATCCGGTATCAACCCGGTCGTTTGTATCAACTGCTTCCATACAGACACCCCCGCGGAAATCGCGGTTGTCAGAAAAGCTGCCGAAGCCGCAGGCGCACGCTGTGCCAAGTCTGAGCATTGGGCAAAGGGCGGTCAGGGTTCACTGGAACTGGCCGATGCGGTTATTGACGCATGTAACGAAAAGAATGACTTCAGATTCCTGTATCCTCTGGAAATGAAGCTGCGTGATCGCGTTGCCAAGATTGCAAAGGAAGTTTACGGCGCAGACGGCGTATCCTGGACACCGGATGCCGAAGCCAAAGCCAAAATGCTTGAAAACGATCCCAAGTATGCGGATTTTGCAACCATGATGGTGAAAACTCACCTGAGTCTGACTCATGATCCGGTGCTCAAGGGCGTTCCCAAGGGCTGGACTCTGCCTATCCGCGACGTTCTGATTTACTCCGGTGCGAAATTCCTCTGCCCCTGCGCAGGAACCATCAGTCTGATGCCCGGCACCAGCTCCAACCCGGCCTTCAGAAGAATTGATGTTGACACTGCAAGCGGCAAGGTAAGCGGACTGTTCTAATCTTCACACAGCGTCACATCCTTTAAAGCATGGGCGAATTTCAGTCAATTCGCCTATGCGGTCATCTTACCGAAATCCGGCAGGGGCGAATGAGTATTCGCCCCTGCAAAAAAATTTTGGTATCTGCGGTATGGGAAATCTGTGGAACAGTGGCAGACTGATGCTCAGGCAGACAGAGATTCCGGACAAAACACCGTAAGACAGCAAAAGCATACAGTATTATATGCTTTTGAGATTTGTATATAATACTATATACTTTCACGGTATATAGTATTATATGCAAGCATATATTACTATATACTTTAAACGCGGACATGGTGTCCGCATAACAACTGGTTATTTGCCGTATATAATTAGAATTGTAATAATTCCTATTTTGTTGGGAAATATTGTTAACAAACCTATTGAAGGAGGATTTTTTATGAAAAAAATGTCAAAATCGATCTGTTTTTTTTATGCGCTTCTCTTAGCTTCATTTGTAATGCCTCATCAGGTTGCTGCTGCTTCTGTTTTTCATGGCTTACTCTATGAAGCTCCGAATAATCTGTCCAAAGATACTATCAAAGTCTACCGTTTAGACATCCCCGCAGATATTAGAAACATCGACAATCTGAGCTACTTGGCAGATCAGGATGTGCATTTATGGAATCTTGATACTGACAATGCTTTTGGGGGAGGGTGCACTTCCAAACGGCACCGAAGTTATGGCTTTTGTATCTTATGAAGAAAATCCGAATACATCATCACATAAAGGATATTATGCTGCTGCCGCCCGAAATTATGACGGAGCATCCGGTTTAAATGAATACCCTATTATGACATTAGTTGCTATTCCAATTCCTGCCGGTATTATCAATGGTGCAAATGTCGAACTTACCTGGAGTGATATTACTCAGACTGATAATAACGTAATTGGCTATAATATCTTCCGAAGTTTAAGTCTGGACAGTGGATTTATCAAAATTAATACAAATGCAATTTACACAAATTCATATACTGACATCAATCTTGATTTTTCGGGAGGAAAACAGTATTATTATACTCTTCAAGTGATTTTTCGGGGTGGTGTAACAAGTACATACTATTCAGCAAATTCTGCTCCATTATCTGATTGTGATGCAATTATTGCCCAAAAAGATCAAACTATATCAGAACTGAATTCTACTATTGCATCTCAAAATACTACGATTGCCAATTTAAACACAAGCATTGGTGAAAAGAATACTGAAATTAATCAACTTAACAATACGATTAATTCTTTAAATGCAACCATTATGACTAAAGATACCGAAATTGCAAATCTTAACAATACGATCAATACTTTAAATGCAACCATTACGGCTAAAAATACTGAAATTACAAACCTTAACAATACCATTGCTACTATGTTCACCCAGGAGCAATTGAATCAGGAGGTGGCAATTGAAAGAGCCAGATGGGACGCAAACAGCGATAATAAAAAAGGACTTGAAGAAGTTATAGAGGCATTACAGGTTGTTGCAGGAATAAAATAGCTAACACCATCTCTAATCGTGGCAAATAACCCGTCGCTCAAGCGGACAGGCAGGGCGTGAGGCTTATGGCAGAATTGAAGTCCGTGAACGCCCTGTCTGCCGCTTACCTTGTTGTTGTACTCGACAGTAAGTAGTGTGGGTGCAGCGCAAGCGAAACCCACCATTTTTTGAAAATTTTCAAATCCCAATGGTGGGTTACGCTCCGCTGCACCTACCCTGCACAACTGCACAACTGTCGACTGCCTAAGGTGGATTAAGAGTTATCAAACCTGAAAAGAGTTTTAAAATTAAAATAAATTGGAAAAGAACGCAGTCACTCAACCGGACGGGCTATCGCCCGCGGGTTAGCCTGCTGTTCGCTGAAAAATAGACTGATCAAAATATTTCCGTGCTATGAAACAAAAAGTTTATATTGAAACCACAATTGTAAGCTATCTCGCGGCAAGACTCAGCAACAACACTGTCGTTGCCGGTCGTCAGGTATTGACATTAGAATGGTGGGAGCAATGCCGTAATACATTTGATTTGGTAGTGTCTGAGTTAGTATTTCAAGAGGCTGTTGAGGGAGATCCGGAAGCAGCCGGGAAAAGAAAATACTATTTGGATGGCATTGATTCGCTTACGATTTCAGATGCCGCTGTATTGTTAGCGGAGTCTCTTGTATCAGAGGGGGCAGTTCCACAACAATTTGGTGAAGATGCATTGCATATCGCCATTTGCGCGGTTAACGGGATTGATTTTCTTCTGACATGGAATTGTAAACATCTTGCCAACGCAATCCGTCGGCAAAAAATCGAGGAAGTGGTAGAGAAGAAAGGATATCAATGCCCAGTCATTTGTACACCGGCGGAACTCATGGAGGATTAGCTATGTTTGAAGACCCGATAGTCGAAGAAGTAAGATCTGTGCGTCAGAAACATGCAACCCGGTTCAATTTTGATCTGAAAAAAATCGCCCAGGATTTGAAAGAAAAACAAGAAAAATCGAACAGAAAAATTGTGTCGTATTCGCCAAAACTGATAAAATACGAAAAAACGGGTTGACAGAAAGTTGTTTAAATGCTGGCGCTATCAGCGAACCAATCATTCCAGAGGACGGCGCGGGCTTACGCTTCGCTCCAGCCCGCGCCGCCGCTGAATTCGTTTTTAGGTGCTACAGAAAGAGTACATAAATTATGGATATGGCAATCGCTGTCATAAAAAACAGCTATACTGAAATATTGCATTCGTTCGGAAAAGATTTGCAGGCCGCCGTTGATACTGCTTTGCAAAAATATCTTATTGATATGGTTACATCAAAAATAGCCGAACTGAGAAAGAAAGAATTGATATTTGAAGCAAAATACAAATACGATTATAATACATTTTCCCAACGTATAGCAGAAGATGAGGAATTTGCTGTTTATACAGAAAATAATATAAACAAGATGTGGGAAAGTGAACTGGCTGAATGGGAATTTTGTCATAAAGGAATTGATGATTGGACAAAAAAACTTCGGAATATTTTGATGATGTAATAATTTCAGCCCGTTCCGTTTTTGAGGACATTGAATATAATACAGATGTCACTCCTGAAAGAGCTATTTTGCAGATTTGGGGAAAATACAATCTGTATAGGATTTCTGTAACTGAACTGATCGACTGTGAAACAAGAAAATACCGATATTATATACTGAAAGGGAACAGAGTCGAGGCAGGATTTGATAATGCTCCCGATCCCCGTGCAATCCGGCTCAGATACGGTAAAATAGGCAGAGAATATGCCGGAAGGCATATACCGCATATGCATCTTAATGATAAGACAGAAATAGAACTGACTGAAGAAATGACATTTTCCGATTTTGTTCAATGGCTGAAAAAATATTACGAATGAAAACACCCAACCCATCGTTCAAGCGGACAGGCGGAATAACCCGCCTGCCGCTTAACTCAATGTTATATTTTTCAAATTGGGAGGAAAAATTATGAGGAAAAGGAACGGGATTTTTTTAACGATTTCAGCAATGGCGGTATTTTTATTTGCAGTATTTTCCAGTTCGGCATATGCAACCGATGTAATACCAATTCGCTATTGAATTTATACAATAAAGTGAGTTGTTTCCCCTGTGTTATCTGTGGGAAACCAAATGATAAGTATATTTTCAATGGAGAATCGGTATAAAAATGAGTGGCAATATTGCATACCAAATTAAAGATAATGAGGTTACATTTTGGGTTGAAAGAATCACCAATAACACTTTTTTTACAAATTCGGAACTCTGAAACTGAAATTGTGGGCAACGAAAGAACCTTATGTCAGTGGCTCTATCAATGGTTATATTTTGGGCAGTTATAATATCGGCATTATTCAGGCGGGTCAATACGTTGACTCTCTGAAAGGGACATCGGAATATACATCACCGCCTGCCGGTTCATATTTCGTTACAATGACCTTAGGCGATTTCCATGAAAAAATGTACCATCATTGCAGGGCGGGCACGGCTTTTTGTGCCCGCCGTTTCAGCAGGACGGCGGGCACAAAAAGCTGTGCCCGCCCTACGAAAAACGGTATAATCATTAATGGAAATCACCTTACAGAATAGATTATAAAAGTTTAAGCAGCGGATTAAATGTTGAGGGAACTGATACAGATGATGGTGATGGTGGCGGCGGCGGCTGTTTCATAACAACTTCCGCATTTTGACAGAAAATTGATATGCGGTGTGGCGGATTTGATCCGCTCACCGCTGAATCAGAGGTGAAAATATGTATGCAGTTGAGTTCAGGACAAAGATAAAAAATGGAATAATTGAAATTCCTGAAATATATAAAAAAAGATTAAAAACAAGTGTCAAAGTTATCATACTTGGAGATGAAAAAACAGAACAGTCACCTGATATTATTGATGAACTTCTCTGTTCACCTGTTAAAATTCCAAATTTCAAGCCATTGAAAAGAGATGAAATATATGACAGAGGCTAAGGAAAAAGAAAGTTATTTTGTGGATTCAAATATATGGCTTTACAGTTTGATAAAGACTGATATTCAGAAGTCATCTGTTGCAAAATCTGTTGTGGGACAGACAGAGAATATAACTGTCAGCACTCAGGTAATAAATGAAGTCTGTGTCAACCTTATAAAAAAAGCCGGTTTTTCTGAAGACAGAATACGGAAATTGGTAGTGGGTCTGCACATACTGACAAAAAATTAACTATTTGATATTATTATATTTTAAAAAATATACTGATTTTTGTCTATACATAATAAATACAAATAGTTATACGATACATCCATGATACTGCTTATACTGATTATAAATAAAATATTGATTTATATATTAAAAAAATCAGTATGAGCAGTCCCACTACCCGGAAATTAATTACATCTTTTTATAATAAATACAATATCATTGAAATAAATGATGAAATACTTGGCAATGCTTCGTCAATACGTGAAAAACACTTTTTTTCCTTTTGGGACAGTCTGATTCTCGCAAGCGCATTATATTCCAACTGTGAAATACTCTGTTCCGAAGATATGCAGGACGGTTTTTTAATCCAAAAGACAAAGATAGTTAATCCTTTTAACAATTTGAAATAAAAATATAACCCAACGCTCAAGCGGACAAAAGGGGCGGCGGCTTTTGTGGCAGGTTGCCAGTCAGTGCTCGCCCCTTTTGCCGCTTAGCTTGTTGTTGTACTCGACAGTAAGTAGTATGGGTGCAGCGCAAGCGAAACCCGCCATTTTTTGAGAATTTTCAAATCCCAATGGCGGGTTACGCTCCTCTGCACCCACACTGCACAACTGCATAACTATCGCTTGCCTTAGGTGGGTTAAGAGTTATCAAACCTGAAAAGAGTTTTAAAACTAAATAAATTGGAAAAGAACGTAGTCGCTCAACCGGACGGGCTATAGTCCGTGGGTTAGCCTGCTGTTACGCTTCCTGAGAAATGACCCAATCCTGAAAAATTGCATTTTCACGGAAAAAACAGAGGAAATTTAGTAAGATGATCAAAAAGACAGTCTATCTTGATACGACAATTCCGAGTTATTATTTTGACGAAAGAGAAAAGGTAAAATTTCAGTCGGAAATAACAAAAAAATGGTTCAGTGAAGAAGCAGACAAATATCAGATATATCTTTCAGAAGCGACTCTCGGAGAACTTAACGCAGGAAATTACCCGAACAAAGAAAAAATTATGGAATTTTCACTTCGTTTTGAAGTCCTGCCTACAGAAAAGCAGATAGCTGACATCACAGAGAATTACATTCAAAACTATGTGATGCCGAAAGATCGTCAGGGTGACGCTTTGCATTTGGCTTTTGCTTCATACTATAAAATTGATTTCCTGTTAACATGGAATTGTAACAACCTGTCCAATGCAAATAAAAAACAGCACATCCGGATTATAAATACAAGGATGAATCTGAGTATTCCTGAAATAATAACACCTTTGCAACTGTTTTCAGAAACCGGCAGGGAGTAAAATATGTATACCGATCATGTTTTGGAAGAAAAAGAGAGAATTCAGAAAGAATTATCCCGGAAATCTGATTATGATGTTAATAAGTTACTTGAAAATATACACAAAAATATCATCATATTCCTGAAAGAGAGAAATTCGGTGTTGAAATATTCGGACAGGAAAGGCGGATATGTCTGAGGTCTTAATTGAAATATAACCAGTAAGCAGGGTAGCAGGTAGGGTGGGCAAAAATTCTTTTTTGCCCACCACAATCAAAAAAGATATACCGGGGTTACTTTGGTTTTATGCTGTTTGACCGTTTGAGAAAAGTATATATACTCTGAAACGAAACAGAGAAAAAAAGGCGAGAACATATAGGCGTAACCCTGAACATCCTCTTTGCCGTTGCTCAGAATTTGATAAATCAAACTCCGGCACAGGGAAAAACATCTGAATATGGTCAGGATAACCGCTTATGAAGCAAAATCAACCCATAAAACATTTGAAAAAGCACGGAGCCTTCTTAGAAGCTGTTTTAAAAATATCCGGGGGCAAAAAATTTTGGGATGCTGCCAAATGCCAAAGCCTGATTTTGCCGTGTCCAAACGGATAATATCTCTTTTGCCATACTGATTTCTTCCCGAAGAAAGCAGTGTGGAATATTTTTAAAACAGCTTCTTATTGCGTGAAGGCAGCCGTCACAGTATTTTTCAAAAAGACTTTTTCAAAACAGAGGTTCCCAGGCACAGTGAAATTATTGATGAATTAGCCATAAAAATTTGCAAAAACCTTCAGATTCCGTTTGTGAGGTAAAAAGATGAAATATCAGGCAATTATTAAAAAAACAGATAAATGGTGGATCGGCTGGCTTCTTGATTTGCCGGGTGTTAACGCTCAGGAAAAAACCGGAGAAGAACTCATTGAATCTCTCATCATCGGTGCTGGTGAGATGTTGTCTCCTGAAGTGCCGTTTGAACCTGACTCAATAATGACAACTGTTGATATACCGGAACAATCTTGGATGAGAGGTTTGAACGAAAATGTCAGAAAATTTTGAAAAACGGGTTTATTGTGTCACCGTATTCTTTTTGCTGCTCATCTCTCTGGCGGGCCGGGCATTTGGCATAGATTCACAACCTTTTGACAATATGACAAAATACAGGAATGCCCTTCAAAAGCTGAAAACATCCCAAAAAGAAAGCATTATCGCTGCCAAAGAGGAATTTTATAAATCCTTTCCAAAAAATGACAAATATGCACAGGACGGATTCCGTGTGTTCACTGAATTCTATGACAAAATCATACAGGAAAGCAGTGAACAGTTTTTTTCAAAGGAAAAATTTCTGCATTTTTTGTCTGAATTCTATGAAACTGCAGATGGAACTTATAGCAGTCCCCTGCAGGGATTTGACAAAATGGAGCCGGAAAGGAAAGAGATTGTCCGGAAACAGTATGCCGGTGAACTGGAAGAATACACCCGGTATGCCAAATGCGGTATAAAAATCTCACCGGACGGGGAGGGCGGCTGGTATCTCAGAGAGGATTTTGACTTTCTGTGTGACATACTACGGGATTATCCTGTTGACATAAACCAATATCTTCTGTTTATGAAAAAATCGTCAAAACAGGATGTTGTCATGGACGGAGGTCTGGTCATCCCCTGGGATGAACTGAGAAAAAGAATCATCAGTTTTGAGGAATTTGCCCGTAAGTATCCAAAACTGCAGGAAACAAAGACGAAAATTCAGCCGGAACTTAAATGGCTGCTGTATATTTATCTGGCAGGGGTGGACAATTCTCCGGTATTTGACTGGGAATCTGAAAAAATGAATCCGGAACTGAAAATCAGCTATGAAACTTTCCTGAAGGAAAACAAAAACTCCGCTTGGCACAGTAGCATTGCGCAGATGTATCAGATACATCAGAAACATCAGTTCGGACGCAGTACGGAAGCACAGGATTTTGTGAACAGACTGAATCTGATAACGCATTGACAGTTTTGGAATATCTTTACTGATAATTCATTGCTTCCACCGGTTTCAGTTTCCGCACCCTGAGAGCGGGCCACAGTGCAGCCCAGAAAGTTATAAAAAAAACCAGAATCGGGCCGGCAGCCGCGGAGAGAAGTGTCAGTTTCGGGAACATTTTCCCTGAAAGGCCGTACTGGGCCATAAGTTCCGATGCGCTGCCAAAATCAATGCCCCTGGCCTGAAACCAGAGTGTAATGGCACAGCCGGCAGTCATACCTGCAACAATACCGATAAGGGTCATGGTCACGGATTCAGTCAGCAGCACCCGTGTCAATCTCCCCGGAGTGGTTCCCAGTGCCATAAGTACGCCAAACTCGCGGGTTCGCTCAAAAATGGCCATGAGAAAGGTGTTCATGATGCTGAATGCCACCACGATAATCAGGAAGATATAAAAAATGATGCCGAAACTCAGATCCAGTTTGATGCTCTGCACCAGACCGGGCATCAGATTTTTCCAGTCCAAAACAGCCAGATGATTATCTGTATCTGCAATTTTCAGGTGTTTTCTCATAGTTTCCATGACTGCGGGAACATCCCCCAAAAAACGGGTCATTCCCACAATCCGGTGAACCGATGGCCCCATTGCATAAATTTCCTGAAAATGTGACAGGGGTATATGGATGGCATTACGGTCGAACTCATCCTGACCGGATGTGAAAATGCCTTTCACCGTCACCACAGTGGCTGCCACAGAACCGTCCCTGCCCTGTCCCAGCAGTGTCACCGGATCTCCAAGTCCGACTTTGAGATTTTTTGCCAGTATTTTTCCGATAACAGCCTGAGCCGTATCTCCGGGAGACAGAAATTCGCCCTGGCGGATCAGTTTTCTGATATTGGAAACCCCTGTTTCCCTTAGCGGATCAATGCCTGTGACCATCACGCCGTAAGTCCGCTCCTCTGAAGAGGCAAGGGAAAAACTTTCACCCCGGAAAGTATATGTCGTCACAGATTCAATGCTGTCCAGTATTCTGCCAATGGCTTCGGGGTCCGGCACAGTATAAACAATTTCCTGTTTTTCCCTGTATTCCTTTGCCTGCACCTGAAAAAAACCGGTATGAATTTTCACAGCCGAGCTGATCATGGTTTCATAGGTTCCTAACTGAAAGGAGAGCATAAAAACCAGCAGGGCCACTGCAAAGGCAATGGCAGAAATGGTGAGAAGGGAACGCCTGCGGTTCCGCCAGATATTCCGCCAGGCCATTGTAATATCCATCCGGCTGAAAAAAACGGAAATGCCTGAGACATTAAATTTCATATTTGCTATTACATAACCACATTGAATTTTATATAATACTATGATAAAATTCCCCTCAAAAAAATCAGAGGAGGAAAATATCATGGGAGGGCATAGAAAATATAAGGTTGTACTGACCGGTGTTCAGAAGGA
>JBFXEJ010000108.1:0-20139 GCA_050180235.1 Desulfococcaceae bacterium | reverse complement strand
TCGGACTGTGTCCGTTTCTGACGAGGTCATCACTGCCGCAGTGGCGGCAGTTAATCTGAATATACTGTTTCATAAAAATAATTATAAGATATTTAAAAAGACAAATCAACCTTTTTGACCCACTACCTTTTTTTTCTACAAACATGCCGCCCCGAAGGGGCTTGAACTGAAATTTTCATGATTAAAGGATTTCCATGATTTTTTATAATCCTGTCAATCCTTTAATCCTGTGAATCATGGTTCAGACAAACAACCCCGGTTCAGACAAACATGAGGAATAAGCAAATGAACACGCAGAATCTTGTCGCCAATTTATATAACCCCCACGAACAAAGCAAAGAGCAACTGATTGAAAGTTTTGTGGTGCGCCGGAATATTTTTCAAAAGCTGTTTAGGGAAATCAAATCTTCAGATATGAAATATCCAGAACAGCATTTTCTCATTGTGGGACAGCGGGGCATGGGAAAAACAACGCTCCTGCTTCGGCTTGGTTATGAGGTGGAAAATGACAGGGATTTACATTCATGGCTGATTCCCCTTGTTCTCAAAGAAGAATCCTACTGGGGCATTACCCGCCTGTTCAAACTGTGGGAAACCATTGCCAAAGAACTGGAAAACAAAGATAAACAATTTTCCGGGCTGTTTGCGAAAATGGAAGCCGCATATACAGAAAATGAAGACTATGAACGCATCATCTTTGATATTCTCATTCAGGAACTGCAGACACATTCCCGAAAACTGCTGCTCTTTATTGACAACCTTGCAGAAATGTTCAAAATTTTTTCCGATATGGAATGCCACCGGCTGAGGGAAATCCTCATGACCTGTCCGCATATGCGGATTATCGGCGCAACCGCCATTGTTTTGGAAGCCTTTTTCACCTATGAACATGCGTTTTATGAATTCTTCAAAAAAGAACATCTGGAAGGATTGAACAAAGAGGAAACCCGCTGTCTTTTGGAGCAGTTGGCAAAAACTGATGCGGAAAAAAAGACAATTCAGCATATTCTGGAACATCAGCAGGGACGGGCAGAAGCATTGCGGATTATGACCGGCGGCGTGCTTCGCACCATTATTCTGCTGTTTGAGATTTTTATTGACAATGAAAACGGCAATGCTATCGGCGATTTGGAAAGCATTCTGGACAGGGTTACTCCGCTTTACAAACACCGCATGGATGACCTTGCGCCAATGCAGCGGGAAGTGGTCAATGCCATTGCCCTGAACTGGGATGCCATCAGCATGGAAGAAATTGCAAAAAAAATGCGGATGAAAACAGAGGAAATACAGCCGGTTCTACAGGGATTGGATAAGGTGGAAATCATTCAGCGAGCAGCAGCAGATACGCAAATGAATCTGTATTTCCTGAAAGAGCGGTTTTTCAATATCTGGTATCTCATGCGGGTTGCGCCAAAAGGCAGTCAGAACAAAGTGATATGGCTGGTGCGGTTTTTGGAAAGCTGGTATGACAAAGAGGAACTGATTGACAGAGCAAAAAGGCATATAGATGCGCTTTCCAAAGGGAATTATAATCCAAAGGGAGCGTATTATATGACAGAGGCTTTGGCATGGACAGGCAAGTTGGATATGGATGTTGAGCATGAATTAAAAGTTCAGACAAGAAAGTTTTTAGAGGGAAAAAATGAGAGTTTGTTAGCTGATTTATCTCCGTCAGACAAAGAATTATTTAACAACTGTTTGAAATATTATGATAAAAAAGAATATCATGAAGCTTTAAATATTCTCTCAAAAATAAAATATCAAGAGGGCGTTTATCATAACTATGGTCTTATTTATGAAGCTTTAAAAGATACTGAAAAAGCGGAAAAATATTGGTTAATGGCTGCTGAAAAGGGTTATGAAGAAGCTATGGTCAATCTTGGAATTTTATATACAGATGTTTTTAAAAATTATGAAAAAGCGGAAAAATATTGGTTGATGGCTGCTGAAAAAGATTATGGTTGTGCTATGTTTAATCTTGGACAGTTATATGAAAACGAATTTAAGGATACTGAAAAAGCAGAAAAATATTGGTTAATGTCTGCTGAAAAGGGTTATGAAGAAGCTATGGTCAATCTTGGAATTTTATATACAGATGTTTTTAAAAATTATGAAAAAGCAGAAAAATATTGGTTAATGGCTGCTGAAAAAGATCATGCGGATGCTATGTTCAATCTTGGATTGTTATATGAAACTAAATTCAAGGATATCGAAAAAGCAGAAAAATATTATCTGATGTCGGTTGAAAAAGAGCATGAAAAAGCTATATTCAATCTTGGGTATTTATATGAAACCGAATTAGATGATATAGAAAAAGCAGAAAAATATTACTTAATGGGTGTTCAAAAAGGTGATACTGATGCTATGAATAGACTTGGAAGGTTGTATGATTTTGAACTGGATTCTGAGCATGGAGCAGAGAAATATTATTTAATGGCTGTTAAAAAAGGAAGTTTGGAAGCAATGGATATGCTTGGTGATTTATATGCTGCTGAATTGAGATATTTTGGACGTGGAGAGTTCTACTCACCCCGTCCAAATTATCTTAAAGATTATACTAAAGCTGAAAAATATTATCTAATGGCTGCAAAAAAGAATTCATTTTATCTGTATAAACTATTACAGTTTTTTTTTGAGAAAAAGATAAAAAAAAAAGATGCATTAAAATATGCGCTTCAATCTTTTGAAAAAGAAAAAATATTTTATAATTCATATTTATTAGCCTATATTTATATTTGGAATAATCAATATGAAAATGCAATTTCTATCGCTAAAAAATTTATTAATAGAAATGATAATGATATAAATCTATATTTGTTACTCCTTCTTGCCAAAGAACAATACCAACATGTTACCCAATATTTTGAAGACCCTGAACTGAATCTGAAAGAACGCTTCAAACCCCTGTATTATGCCCTGCTGCACTTCACCAACAACCAGGACTTTCACAAAATGCCGCCGGAACTTGCCGAGCCTGTGAAAGACATCATTGAAAAAGTAAAGCAGATGGCGGTGGATTATGCGTAATTGTCTGAACCGTGATTCACATGATTAAAGGATTAACATGATTTTTCATAATCCTGACAATCCTTTAATCATGTGAATCATGGTTCAGACAGGGTAAAGCAGATGTTTGCAGATTCGGTAGTGGGACTTTTCATGCTGATTTTTTAATATATAAATCAATATGTTATTTATAATCAGTATAGGCAGTATCATGGATGTATCGTATAACTATTTGTATTTATTATGTATAAACAAAAATCAGTATATTTTTGAAAATATAATAATATTAAGCAGTTATTTTTTTGTCAGTATGTGCAGACCCACTACCGCAGATTCCATATAAAAGGAGATTTCATATGCTGACAGTTCGGCTGAATTCCAAAGGACAGATAACCATTCCCTGTAATATCCGAAAACAGTTATCGCTCAATACCGGAGATGAAATCGGTCTGCGTTCGGAAGGAAACAATATCATTATTTTTCCGAAACAGAAAAAGCAAAGCAATATCGAATCTGCTTTCGGACTGCTTCAGGCAAAGATATCTGTCAGTACAGAAGACATGGAAAAAGCCATAAGACAAAGGGCAGGCCATGATTGCGATTGATACAAATGTACTGGTACGAATTCTGGTGGAAGATACAGGACAAATTAAACAAACTCATGCAGCCCGTGAATTGGCACGCGCTGCTATCCAAGTGTATGTTCCGCAGATTGTTCAGGTGGAGACGGTTTGGGTGCTTGAAACGGCTTATAAATTTTCTAAATCAGACATTATTGTTGCATTAGAGCATTTGCAGAATAACAGTTCATTTATTCTCCAAAATACAGATAATTTTGGTGATGCCGTCAAAACTTTTCGCAACAGCAATGCAGATTTTTCTGACTGTCTTATTCTTGCCGAAAGTTGTCAGCAGAATATGGAATTATACACTTTTGATAAACGGCTGAGTAAGCAGAAAGGGGCAATTCTTGTAACTCCAAAGGATTTTATAGGAACTGACTGAATTCTGAACAAAATTCTCATGGAGATACGCAATGAAAACATTTGAGGAAATCAAAAACATTTTACAGACACACAAACCATTTCTTGCCCAAAACTATGGAATCAAAGAAATCGGTATGTTTGGCTCCTATGTCCGCAATGAACAGCGGCCGGACAGCGATCTGGATATTCTGATTGAATTGGAAAGCCCGTCCCGTATCGGACTGATGGGACTGGCAAATCTTCAACATTATCTGAGCGAATTATTTGATATGAAAATAGATATTTCCATCAAAAAAAATCTGAAACGCCGTATTGGGGAAAAAATATTGAATGAGGTGGTATCTGTATGAACAGAGAATATCTGGATTATGTGGAAGATATTTTGGATGCAATGGAAAAAGCTGAAATCATCGTCAGGGAAACAAGTCATGAAAAATTCTTACAGGATTTTCGGATTAACTTCGCTGTTGTCAGAGCATTGGAAATCATAGGGGAAGCGACAAAACGTCTCTCTGCGGATATAAGAGAACAATATCCTGAAATTCCGTGGAAAGATATGGCGGGAATGCGGGACAGAATCATACACGGTTATGACAATGTTGATCTTGAGATCGTTTGGGATACAGTAAAAAAAGAAATTCCGAAAATCAAACCCCTGATTCAGAATATTTTGAATGATAGAAGATAATCAGCAACACTCTGACTTGCCGAGCCTGTGAAAGACATCATTGAAAAAGTAAAGCAGATGACTGTGGATTATGCCTAATTGTCTGAACCGGGATTTACAGGATTAAGGGATTAACATGATGAAAAGCAAACGCTTTCATAAACAGATATATGTAACGCATCATGCCGCAGAGCGAATGAAAGAGCGTAACATCACAGAGACAATGTTGCTTGATATTATCGAAAATGGAGAAATAAAGCATAAAGACATTAAACGGTTATGGATTTATAAAGAGTTTTCGGAACGAAGCGACAACCTGATATGTGCGGCTGTTGTTTCGGAGGATATGCTGGTTGTGAAAACTGTTATGATTAACTGGCAACTTATGGAGTAAATTATGGAAATTGATTATGATGACATTGAGGATGTTCTGTTTATCCGATTCAGCAATGATAAGATTATCCGGGATATATCTTACGGATGGAATGTGAATGTCGGATTTACCGAAAGAGGAATCGGACAGATTACTGTTCTGGATGCAGATGCAGCGGGTTTGCTGCCGCTTCATGTAAAACCAAGTGAAATGGTAAAAGCAGCCTGAAATGGAAATCAGAAGTGAAAAATACACTTACCGCCTTGAATGGTCAGAAGAAGACAGATGCCATATCGCAAGGTGTCTTGAATTTCCTTCCTTGTCAGCGCACGGTGACACAATGGAAAGAGCATTGGCGGAAATAAATTTTGTGGTAGCAGAAACGATAAAATGGCTTCATGAGGACGGTGAATCTGTCCCCGAACCCTTCTGGCTCAAAAAAGAATCAAACCGCCCGGTTTCAGAACCGAAAAAAATTTTGTCTATGTATGACAGGAGGATAATAAATAAAACAGATGGCGGTGGATTATGCGTAACTGTCTGAACCGGGATTTACAGGATTAAAGGATTAACATGATTTTTCATAATCCTGACAATCCTTTAATCATGTGAATCATGGTTCAGACAGGGTAAAGCAGATGGCGGTGGATTATGCGTAACCGCCCGTAAAAGGAGGATTTATGCAGGAAATAAACATGTTAAATGAAATTATAATGCTTCCCATAGAAAAGCGCATTACATTGATTGAGTTGGTTCTGGCCTCTGTCCGGAAAGACCTTTGTCTTGAGAAATCACCCTCTGAAAAGCTGAGACAGCAAATGGCAGCAGCGGCTGAAACCCTGTGCAGAGATTATATTGAAAATGATGAACTGACCGCATTCACTGTTTTGGACAGCGAGGATTATTATGAACAGAGGAGAGATTTGGCTCATCAATCTTGATCCGACTGTCGGATCATAAATCAGAAAAACAAGACCTGCTGTGATTGTCAATGATGATGCCATCGTAATTTTGCCTCTTAAAGTGATTGTTCCGATTACAGAATGGGATAACCGCTATACAATAGCTGCATGGCTTGTCAGGATCGAATCCGATGACATCAGCGGATTGAAAAAAACATCTGCGGCTGATGCGTTTCAGGTGCGATGTGTGTCTCAAACAAGGTTTGTTAAGCAGATCGGAAGACTTTCTGAAAAAGAAATGCAGAAAATCGTCAAATCACTGGCTGCTGTTTTCGGAATCCCGGTATGATAACTTTACTGAAAAAATTAAATGGATATTGCCGAGCCTGTGAAAGACATCATTGAAGAAGTAAAGCAGATGAACTGATTTAAACTTTTTCTCCGATTAAATTTCGGAGATTTATCATTGCAAAGGCGATACAATGAAGTCCAAAAAAATGAGTATCATTCCGCTCAAAACGGATAAGCAGGCGTTTGAATTTATCAACCCACGCCCAGGTTCGCTCCGTGCCGAAGCGATTTTTATATATCTTTTCGTTAAAAAGTCTTTTTCTGCCTCTTTTTGGCTTTTTACGCCCGCGCCTGTTTTCAGATATATTCGGTATAACACCATTATTAAAACATACCTTCCGTGCTTTTTTAGTGTCAAATGCCGAATCGGCATTAAAATAAGAACCGGAAACCGGCAGGTTTCTCTGTTTCAAATCTTTAAAAAGATCACGGAGATTCTTTTCAAAATCATAGGCATCATTGTGATTGCCTGCAATAATTTCCGTCGAAGCCACCGGATAACCGTTTTTATCCAGCAGGGGAAGAATGTTGCCTGTCTTTGCCTTTTTCCGTCCCTGATATGCAACCGATTCCCCGCCTTTTTTGGCTATGGTATGAGTTCCGTCCAGGTTAAGCTCCGACAGATTCAGAAACGATCTGATGCTTTCGGTACTCTCATTCCACAACCTTTTGAAACTGTTATCATTACACCATTTCCGGAAATGGTGATAAACAGATTGCCAACTGATCTCAGGTTTCTCAGGATTATCCGGTACGCAGTCAATGGGAATCATCTTCCACTGGCAGCCGGTGTAAAGAAAGTAAAGGATATAGTTGAAAACCTTAAACAAAGGGATCGAACATATATATCCACGTTTCGCCTTGCTAAGATAAGGATCTGCATATTTTTCAAATTCTTCCGCTGTCAGTTTTGTCGGTATTCTGCTCATAATTATCCTCCATGTAATATTATCTGATTTTGGATAATTATAATGCATAATATCAAAAAATTAAAGTATAGGCAAAAAAGTTTAAAACAGTTCGATGGCAATGGATTATGCGTAACTGTCTGAACCGGGATTTACAGGATTAAAGGATTACCATGATTTTTCATAATCCTGACAATCCTTTAATCCTGTGAATCATGGTTCAGACAAAGTAAAGCATATGGCGTTGGATTATGCGTTTTTGTTTATGTTACATTCTACAGTCATATTGACGAAAGTCGATATCTGAAACACTTTGAGAATACTGGATTCCGGCTTTTTCCGAAATAATGATGAATTAGAATGAATTTTATATCAAAAAAGGAGATTTCCCGTGAAAACACAGGTGCTGATTATCGGCGGCGGCGCAACCGGAACGGGGCTGGCCCGTGATTTGGCTCTGCGGGGTGTGAGCTGTGTGCTGGCGGAAAAACAGGATGTGAACGCGGGTGCATCCGGCGGAAATCACGGACTTCTTCACAGCGGTGCGCGTTATGTGGCATCTGATCCCGAAGCCGCGCGGGAATGCAGGGAAGAAGGAGAACTCCTCAAACATTTTGCGCCTCACTGCATTGAAAATACGGGCGGGCTTTTTGTTGCGGTTCAGGGGGATAAAGAAAACTATATTGCGGATTTTCCCAATCTCTGCGCCAAAAGCGGTATTCAGGCCAAAGCATTGGACATAAAAGAAGCCAGGGATATGGAGCCGGAACTTTCAGACAAACTTATAGCGGCTTATCAGGTAGCGGACGCGTCTGTTGATCCCTTCAAACTTTCTCTGGACAATATCGCACAGGCCCGTGCGCACGGAGCACAGATTTTATGTTATCATAAGGTCATTTTTTTCAGAATAGAAAACAGACGCATCCGCTCTGTGATACTCCGGAATACCCTGAGCGGTGAAGAAAAGGAAGTGGAAGCATATTGTGTGGTCAGTGCCAGCGGTGCGTGGGCCGGAATTGTTGCAAATCTGGCAGACGTACAGATTCCTATGGTTTATTCCAAAGGATGTCTGCTGGTCACACAGAACCGCATCTGCAGACGGGTGATAAACCGTCTCCGCAAACCTGCAAATGCCGATATTCTGGTTCCGGGCGGCACAGTTTCCATTCTGGGAACCACATCTGTGCGCACGGCAGATCCGGATGACTGCAGACCGACCATAGCTGAAGTGGATGAAATTATTGAAGACGGCGCTCTCATGATTCCTGTTCTTGAAAATACCCGTTATATCCGGGCCTATTCCGGTGTGCGTCCCCTCATTGGTTCTTCCGGCGGAGATGACCGCAATGTGACACGGGGATTTGCGCTGATCGATCATGCAGCGCAGGGAATTGACAATTTCATCACCATTACAGGCGGCAAACTGACCACCTTCCGCCTCATGGCTGAAAAAACAGCGGATTTGCTCTGTCAGAAACTTGGTGTGACTGCTCCCTGCAAAACCGCAACCTTGCCTTTGCCATCTTCAGACAGCGGTCAGTGGACTCAACCGGGGCTGGCCCCGAAAATGTGGCTGACAAAACACGCGTCTGATGACATGATTCTCTGCGAATGCGAAATGGTTTCCAAAGGGATCATTGACGGCATAATTGACGGCATACGGGAACAGGGCGGAGTTCCCACCCTGAAATCTGTGGGAATTCGCAGCCGTATCGGCAAAGGCCCGTGCCAGGGCGGTTTTTGCAGTGCGCGCATCGCTCCCTATATGTATGACCGGAAGGAACTGAGCGGAGACCGGGGACTGAAGGAACTCCGGGATTTTCTTAACGAACGCTGGAAAGGCAAATATCCCATGCTTTGGGATCTGCCATTGGAGCAGGCGGAAATTCAGGAAGCCCTGCACTGCGGG
This sequence comes from Desulfococcaceae bacterium, assembly GCA_050180235.1. Lineage (GTDB taxonomy): Bacteria > Desulfobacterota > Desulfobacteria > Desulfobacterales > Desulfococcaceae > JAABRU01. The sequence goes on along the minus strand of JBFXEJ010000108.1, from coordinate 11,037 downwards.
CTTTTCGGGCTGGAACTTTTCCCTTTTGTAAAGGAGAATTCTGTAGGGCGGGTGAAGTGATAACGTAACCCGTCATGCGGCAATGGCAATAAATGGTGGGTTTCGCTCCGCTTCACCCACCCTAATGCAGAAATGGAACTGCAAACATGAGACAATCCACAATCACATGCGATCTGCTGGTTATCGGCAATGGTCTGGCAGGCATGGCAGCGGCGTTGTTTGCTGCTAAAAGAGGCATTTCCACAGCCCATACAGGCATGACCGGAGCCATCAATTTTTCCAGCGGGCTGCTGGATCTTATGGGAGTTCATCCTGTATCTGAAGGAAAAATATGGGACAATCCCTGGGAAGCCATTGACGCGCTGGTCAGGGATATGCCATTGCATCCCTATGCCCGTATTCCAAAAGCGGAAATCCGGGAGGCAATAGAAGAATTCACCGATTTTATGGAAAACAACGGCCTTTCCTATACCGGATACCCGGATTGCAATGTACGGGTAATAACCCCTGCCGGAACCGTCAAACCAACATACCGGGTTCCTTTGTCCATGTGGAAAGGCGTTAGAGCGTATGAGGAAAAACTGCCATGCCTGATTGCCGATTTCCGGGGACTGAAGGCTTTCAGTTCCCGGCAGATTGCGGAAACACTGAAGAATGAATGGCCTCAACTGCGCAGCGCACATCTGACACTCCCGAATCTGAAAGCCGATGTTTATCCCCAGCATCTGGCCCAAATTCTGGAAACTCCGGAAATACAGAATGCGCTGATGCAGGAACTTCGGCCCCATATTGCCAATACAAAGACAGTTGGCGTTCCCGCGCTGCTGGGTGTATGCAAAACTGCGTCAGTTATTGCGCAACTGGAGCAGGAACTGTGCATTGATCTGTTTGAAATTCCGACCATTCCGCCTTCGGTTGCCGGTTCCCGCATCCGGGCTGCTTTTGAAAAAGGACTGTCACATCTGAAAATTCAGGCATTTTATCAAAAACAGGTTTTGGCAGTGCAAAAGCTGGCAAACGGGGATTTTCTTTTTGATTTGGGACATACGGAAAAGGAAACGCAGGTACAGGCAAAAGCAGCGATTCTTGCCAGCGGACGTTTTTTCGGAAAAGGACTGCACGCAAACCGCAGACAGATACGGGAAACCGTTTTTGATTTGCCCGTATTTCAGCCGGAAACCCGCAGTCAGTGGCATCATCCTGATTTTCTTGCCCCGGACGGGCATCCGATCAGTCAGGCCGGGCTGGAAATTGATGAAAAATTCCGGCCAATTGGAAAAGACGGAAAACCGGTATATGAAAATCTCTTTGCAGCCGGTTCCATCCTGGCCCATCAGGACTGGCCGAGAATGAAATGCGGCTCCGGGCTGGCCATTGCCACTGCTTATAAAGCGGTAAAAAATTTTGGATAGTGGGTCAAATCAGTTGGTTCTGAATTTCCCATCCCCGGCGGGAGGGGGAAAATGCCCTGAAGTTATAAACTTTTTCCACACACCCCCCGCCCCTCCTCAGGGGTGGGGAGAGTTTTTTCCGCATCATCAGCCGGTTTGACCCACTACCAAATTTTGATTATAATAGGACTGACATTAATCCCGCATATTTTTTTGGGATTTGACTTTTACCCTGAATTCAGGGAAAATGGATAAAAAGCAAAATTTCCCCAGAAAGATGAAATCAGGCATGAGCGTATCCGATGATGAATATGAAAATTTTGTAAAAAATCCCCATGATGCGGCCTTCAAAGCAGCTAGAGCAGGGAATTGCCTGCTTTGACAGTGAAAAAGCAAAGGAGACAGCCATGACACTTGCGGAAAGGATTGAACGCAGAGGAAAAAAGATTGGGGAAAAAACAGGGGAAAAGAGAGGGGAAAAGAGAGTAAAAAAAATAGGGGAAAAGATAGGGGTTTTCTCTGTTTATGACAGACTGCTGCGGAAACGTTTCGGAGGGCTCACTCCGGTGCTGGAGTGGAATCTGACGGATGCGGAGCCGGATATGCTCTTCCGTTTCGGGGATTCCATAATGGATTTCAGGGATCTGAAAGAGGCCGGGAAATGGTGGGATGAGCATGGGACAGAGCACTGAGGTGGAGTCCCGCAAGTCAGCAGGAAACTGTGAGGAAGAAAAAATATGAGTCTCTGTTTTATGGAAGGAAACGAGGCAGTTGCATGGGGAGCCATGCAGGCTGGCTGCCGTTTTTTTGCTGGTTATCCCATTACTCCGGCCACGACTATATACAATATGATGCTCAAACTCCTGCCTCCCGCGGGCGGCATCTGTATGCAGGGCGAGGATGAGATTGCTTCCATCGGTTACTGTCTGGGTGCATCCATGAGCGGATGGAAAGTGATGACTGCCACTTCAGGTCCGGGCATCAGTCTGTACAGTGAAAACATTTCTTTTGCCATTGGCAGTGAAATCCCCATTGTGATTGTGGATGTGCAGAGGCTTGGGCCATCCACCGGATCGGCCACCAAAGGAGCGGACGGTGATATTCAATTTCTGCAATGGGGAAACACCGGAGGATTGCCGGTGATTGTGCTGGCGCCGTCAGATGTGCGGGACTGTTTCACTCTCACTGTTCACGCGTTCAATCTGGCAGAACGATTCCGCTGTCCTGTATTCATTGCATCCAACAAAGAAATTGCCATGACCAAAGAAAGCGTGGATTTGGATGCACTCAGAAATATGGCAGTAAAAAATCGTGCAGCCGCATCTTCAGACAGACCCTTTCTTCCCTTTGCTGTGTCAGAGGAGCAGACAGTCCCGGATTTTCTGCCTATTGGAGACAGTACACTGGTGCGCCAGACTTCTTCCACTCACGGGCCGGACGGATATATTACCACTGATCCGGAGGAAATCAGCCGGATGCAGGAACGGCTGCGGGACAAACTGCTCTCTGCTGCGGATCAAATCTGCATTTATGAGGAATATTTGGAGCCAAAATCAGACACTCTGATTATCTGCTATGGAGTAACCGCACGCGCAGCAAAATCCGTGCATGATGATTTGAAATCCGGAAACAGTCCGGTTTCCCTGCTGATTCTTAAAAGTCTGTGGCCAGTTCCGGAAAATATGATCCGGGAAAAAGCAAAAAATTACAGTAAGATTCTGGTTCCTGAGATGAATCTGGGCCAGTATGTGCGGGAAATACAGCGGATTCTGCCAAATAAAAATATAAAATTTTTCGGCCAGATGAACGGCAAATTAATAAGTCCGCGCCAGATACGGGAGGTTTTGGAAAAATGACATTTCTGAATACAAAAAGGCCGCCTGTGTTCTGTCCCGGATGTGCTCACGAGCGGATCACCCATGCGCTGGATACGGCCTTTGGGCAGATGGGATTGCAGGGAAATCAGATTGTGATTGTCAGCGACATTGGCTGTTCGGGTCTGTTTGACACTTTTTTCAACACCCATGCCATGCACGGACTGCACGGCCGCGCACTGACTTATGCTGCGGGTCTGAAACTCGCCCACCCTGATCTGCATGTGATTGTGACAATGGGAGACGGCGGACTGGGCATTGGCGGTGCGCATCTGCTGGCCGCGTGCCGCCGCAATCTCAATCTGACGCTGCTGATTCTCAACAATTTCAATTTCGGCATGACCGGAGGCCAGTTTTCCGCTACCACACCCCAGAACGCGCAGGTGGGTTCAGGTTTTCTCAACCAACTGGAACAGCCTTTTGATGTATGCAAAGTTGCAGCTTCCGCAGGTGCGCCTTATGTTTACCGCTGTTCCGCATACTGCAAAGATCTGCCGGATATTATGCAAAAAGCCATCAGATTTGACGGATTTTCCCTTGTGGATATATGGGGAATCTGCACAGGCAGATACACTCAGCGCAACCGGCTGACCCCGAAAATCATAGAAGAACAGTTGGCAGCCATGCCGGTATTTGACGGGCCTGTGGCGGAAAATCAGCGCAGGGAATACGGATGCCATTACCGGGAAACTGCTGCTGAAATCAAAGAATCGCCTGCTCCGCAGCAGATTAAAAAAAGGTTCAATCCCCTGAATGCGGAAAAACAGGAAGCTGTCATTCTTGGCAGCGCTGGACAGCGGATTCTCACAGCCGGAGAAATTCTCTGTCTGTCCGGAATGAGTGCGGGTCTTCATGTCACCCAGAAAAATGACTATCCCATCACAGTGCTGCGCGGACATTCCATAACCGAGGTGATTTTATCTCCAAAACCAATCACTTATACAGGAATTGAAAACCCGGCAGCCATAATTGCTTTGGCACAGGAAGGCATTGACAGGAGCCGGAAACTTTTTGCCAGTCTGGATGAAAACTGCCTGATTCTGCAGGCTGCGGATACGGAAATACCGGACTGCAAAGCAAAGGTAATCCGCATGGATTTCAAAGCACAGAAGATCAAAGATCAGGATCGGGCATTGGCCGCTGTGTCAGTGCTGGCCGGACGCGGGAAAGTCATTTCACAGGAAATGCTGGAAGCAGCGCTCATATTTCGCTTCGGTTCCCCCCTGCCGAAATCCGTGCTGGAGCTGTTGAAAATAGAGTCTTTTCTGAGCGCGCTGATTTTCCCCCCGATGTTCCGGCAGAATATGGAAAAGGCGTTTTATCCTGCAGAGTCGGCACAGACCGTTCTCCCACAGCCCGGACAATCAGACTGAAAGGATACCGGGCAGGTCTGTATTTCCGAACCGGAGATGTTTTTGCATATTTACAAAACCTCAGTATTAGGGTATGCAGAGATTGTTAATGGGCATTGAAAAAAACGGCACTTCAATCCTGTGCCGGAAAAACACTGTTACGGAGCATAGAAATGAGCATAAAAAGAATATTCATGATTTTTTGTATTATCGTAATACCTTGCATTTTAAACGGTTTGCAGATCGCATACGGAGAAAATCCTTCAGACAAAGCAGAGACTTCCCCTGCTGCGCCGGATGGAGTCTCTGCGGAAACACCAGAGGGAACATCCGCCAAAACATCTGAGGGCTCAGGTGAGGCAGTTTCGGCAGAAATTATGGATGAGATTCTGACAGGTGTGGAAAAGCGGTACAGCGGCAAAGGGTTTATTGCATATTTCACTCAGAAATCCACTATTAAGGCAATGGATATTACTGACACGGCAGAGGGCAAGGTTTTCATCAAGCGGCCCGGCATGATGCGCTGGGAATATGAAAAACCGGAAAAACAGATTATCCTCACAGACGGCGAGCAGTTATGGATTTTCAAGCCTGATGACAATCAGGTCATGACCGGCACATCTCCCGCGTATTTCGGTGACGGCAAAGGGGCCAGCATCCTTTCGGATATACGGCTCATCCGTGAAAAATTCACGGTTTCTGCCCAAACCCACAGGGATTCGGAATATTACAAATTCATTCTCCTGCCAAAGGTGAAAAAACCGGATCTGGCCTCTCTCCACCTTTTTATCGCCAAAAAAAGCAATGACATTGAGAGGATCGTCACTTATAATGCCTATGAGGATGAAACACTGATTGAAATGACCCATCTGCAGTTTGATCAGACCATTGACGACTCTGTGTTCAGTTTTCAGATACCGGAGGGAGCGGATGTGGTGCAGTTGGAAGAATAGTTTATGCGGTTTCAGATGTCAGATTCTGGGTGCATGGAACAGGAAATCAGGTTTCAGTAAGGGTTTGTAAAAAAATAACACGTACAAATTTTTCTGTCCAAAAACCCTTAGGGTTTTGAAAACCCTAAGGGTTTGGAACAACTTATTTTGATACAGACCCTAACAGGGAAAACGGGATTGGAAAATGGAAATGAAAGAGAAAATCAGAAAACTGGCAAAAGAGAAAAATGCCATCATACTGGCGCACAACTATCAGCCTTCCGGGATTCAGGATTTGGCCGATCTCTGCGGTGATTCCCTGGAACTGAGCATAAAGGCGGCAAAAACCGATGCAGATATTATTGTTTTCTGCGGGGTTCATTTCATGGCAGAAACCGCCTGCATTCTCTCACCGGAAAAGACGGTTCTGCTGCCCTGCAAAGACGCGGGATGCCCTATGGCCGATATGATAACACCCGAAGCACTGCAAAAAAAACTGGAAGAAATTGGCCCCATGCCGGTGGTCACCTATGTCAATTCCCCTGCCTCGGTCAAGGCACTTTCCACAGTCTGCTGCACTTCGGCCAATGCCGTGAAAGTGGCAGAAAGTATAACTGAAGATCAAATGCTGATGGTTCCGGATCGGAATCTGGCACAGTATGCAGCCAGCCGGACATCAAAAAAAATTCATCTGTGGGAAGGATACTGCCCCATTCACGACCGGCTGACACCCGGTGATATCCGCAAAGCCAGGGCCGATCATCCCGGAGCCATTGTCATGGCCCATCCGGAATGCAGGCCGGAAACCCTTGCGGAAGCAGATATAATAGCCAGCACATCCGGCATGATCCGCCATGCGCAGGAATCAGAGCATACATCCTTTATTGTGGGCACGGAAAACGGTTTGCTTTATCCTCTGCAAAAAGCCAGTCCGGGCAAAAAATTTTTCCCCGCGTCAGAGAAAATGGAATGTCCGGACATGAAAAAGATAAAACCCGAAGATGTGCTCAGAAGTCTGGAGAAAATGGAAGGAGAAGTGCGGGTGCCGGAAAATATCCGGCTCCCCGCTCTGAAAGCTGTGGAACGTATGATCGGCAGGATATGATCGGGGACTGCTGTGTAAAATTTTGAACTGCCTGCAATGCTCAAATCCAACGATAAATTGGCCGTCAGGTTTTGCCTGCCACCAAAATTTTCATTTGATTCTGACAAATAATGAGTTATAATATTTCAGAAGGTTTTTTTATTAAGGATGTCCGGTAATTGGCAAAATTATCAGATACAGGGAGGTATTTCAGATGGGAAAAGTCATCACATATATCATCATAGCGTTTACCATTGCCTTTGCGCTGAATTATTTCGGCGTGGTGAATATTCCTTTACTGGATCTTCCGCAGAAGGAAAAGTCCGGACTGGGAGATGAAAAGGATTATAATGAACATGTCAACCGGGGACGGGATGCCACAAGAAAGGCCATAGAAGACATGGATAAAAACAGTCAGTAAATCAGATTCCCAGGGCCTGCAAAAAAAAATAGGCAGTACAATTTTTCTGTCCGTAAATTCTGAGGGTCTGGGACCGGCTATTTTGATACAGACCCTCAGTCTGATTCCGGTATGGCTTCCTGCCGGAACAGTTCTGATCGGATCAGATCTGAGATGACACTTCCGGAAAATCCCCTTGAAGAAAGAAAACGGAAAATTTTCTCCTTCCGTTTTCTCCCTTCCTTTTCCCTGTCAAAAGCGGTTTTTTTCTTTTCAAGCACATTTCGCGCAATCTCTTTTTCTTCCTTACTTTCAGCATATTCAGAGATGAGACTTTCCGCCCTGTCGCCCCACAATCCCTTTTTTTTCATATCCGCACGGATTCGCTGCGGGCCGCATCCTTTGTTTTTCAGTTCCCGGAAATACTGGCAGGCTGTTTCTCCATCATCAATATAGTGCAGGCGTTCACATTCGGATATGACTGTATGGATTATGTCTGCACCAAAACCCCGCTGCCGGAGTTTCTGCCTGATTTCGGCACAGGCATGACTGCGCCGGGCCAGAATACGGATGACTGTATCCATTGCCTTTTTCAAATCCTGAGAGGAGTCTTCTGTTTCCTTCATTTTTTTCCTTTGATGTATTTCCGGCATTTTCCACTGTTTGAGCATTTCTGTCAATAAGGTTTTACAAAACAGCATTGCCACAGTGCCATTGCATTAAGAAATTTCCGGAGTGCCGGACGAAAATCCGGCAGACATTCCGGAATCATTTCCGTAATGAATCAGATTTGCTGAGCCTGTACAGACATATTGTGAAATCTGTTCCCGATTGTCCGATTCGGATTTGCAGGATAAAATGATTCCGGTCTGCGCCGGAATCATTGAAAATATACTTATGAAACACACCCATGCCCCTCTCAGGAGGGGATTTTCTGAAAAAATCAATGGCGAATTTTTCCCTCTGTTTTTTTCCTTTATCACAGGAGTTCCGCAAAAACTGCAGGCCCCGATCCTGTAAATCCTTTCATCAGGTAAATCAGGGTTCAGACAATACCGGACGCAGAGCGTCCGGTCTGCATTCCCGCTCAGGAGCGTGGGAACGGGCCAGTTTACCCCAGAGCAGTCTGAAAACAACTGTGCTTATATTCTTTCAACAAGCTGCCCTGTCAGATATTTATGAACGATATTGGAAAGCAGAACAGGATAAGGCAGTCCCTGCTCCGCAGCTTTGTCATAAACAAGATGAAAATCCCTTTCCGTCAGGCTCAGCCGGATATGTCTCATCCTGTCAAGCGTATTCCGGGCTGCCTCCCGCGCCTCTCTGAGCTTATGCTCCGCATCAGGAACAGTTTTCAGTTCATTCCGTTCAAAAGCATTCAGTATTTCCTGTTCTTCGGAATCCAGTTCATAGTTCATATTCACCTCTTCTTCAGGTATTGTTTCGTGGCCTTCCGGCTTGGGATTATGGTTTTGAGAAAAATTGTATTTTCATCCTCAACAAAAGGGATCAGAAAAATATATCCATCAAGATTTACAACATAAACAGACTGTCCGGGATATTTTTTCTGGGTTCGGATGAGATCAGTGTAATTCCGGTTTGGAATCGACTGTCTGAACCATGATTTGCAGGATTAAGGGATTGCCATGATTTTATCAGGCCGGTTCAATCCTGTAAATCCCTTAATCAGGTAAATCAGGGTTCAGACAATTTAATCAGACAAATCAGAATAATCAGACAAATCACAGTTCAGACAATGTGTCTCATCCTGCAAATCCTTTAATCCTGAGAATCCCGGTTCAGACAATTTAATCAGACAAATCAGAATAATCAGACAAATCACACTTCAGGACAATCCCGGTCAATCCTTTAAGGTATCTCAAAAAAAATAATTTACCCAAAATTTGATTGACCTGCTTAAAAGTTGAGTATATAAAATCTCCCTGTCATAATCAATGATTTTTTTCTTTCTCAGAAAAAGGGGGACCAAATGCAAAAAGAAGAATTGTCAGAGAAGGTCAAACTGATTATCAAAAATGCTGCAAAAAAGATGGCACTGGCAAAAAGGAGCGAATACCTTGCCACTGTAACTCTTGAATTTTTTGACGGAAATACCCGGAAAGCGGAACGGGAGTCTGGCTGGGGCAGAAATACAATACAAAAAGGGATCAGAGAGAAGGCAGCCGGTATAAAATGTGCAGGCAGTCATTCGGAGCGGGGCAGAAGAAAGACAGAGGATAAAAATCCTCAAATAGCTGAAGATATTAAGAATTTGGCGGATCCGAAGAGTCAGGCCGATCCCAAATTTCAGACAGGGTTTGCCTATACCCGCATTACAGCAAAGGCTGTCCGTGATGAACTGATTAAAAAAAAAGGATATGCAGATGAAGACCTGCCGTGTGAAAACACCATCGGAAATATGCTCAACCGTCTGGAATACCGTCTTAAAAGAATTCAGAAGACAAAACCGGAAAAAAAATTCCCGAAACTGATATGATCTTTGAAAATATCGGGGAAGTGAACCGGAATGCGGACGGAAACAGGGAAGTGCTCAGGATTTCAGTTGATACCAAAGCGAAAGTGAAGATCGGAGATTTTTCCCGAAACGGAAAGTCGCGACTGCCGGATGCGGCCGCAGATCATGATATGAATCCTGACAATATACTGGTTCCATTGGGTATTCCTGAAGCGGCATCCGGCAGTTTCACCATTATTTTCGGGACTTCATCGGAAACGGGTGACTTCATTGCTGACGGACTGGAATTTTTGTGGAATATCAGCAGAGAGCGTTTTGCCCGCATCAAAGAGCTGATTATCAATGAAGACAGCAGTCCGCATCTCAGCAGCAGAAGAACCCAGTTTATCAGGAGGTTAATCGAATTTTCTGACAAAACAGGGTTGAAAATCCGGCTGGTGTATTATCCTTCGTACCACAGCAAATACAATCCTGTGGAAAAATGCCGGGGAGTTCTGGAAAGACAGTGGAACGGCACCATTCTGAATTCAATTGAAAAAACAGTAAAATGGGCTGGAAATATGAAATGGAGGGGAATGAAACCTGATGTTCATATTCTTCATAAAGTATATAAAAAAGGAGTGAAAATTTTTGAAAAAAGACTTAAAAGATCTCAATTTTTACCCAAATGGGATGTTACTATCGAACCTGTAATTGGGTAAATTATTTTTTTTGAGATACCTAATCCTGAGAATCCCGGTTCAGACAAGCCACACACTGAACGCAGAGCGTCCGGTCTGCATTCCCGCGCGGGAGCGTGGGAACGAGATAAACTGCAGGGATTTTGGATAAGAAAGGATTGCAGCAAAGCTGAACAATCCTTTCTTATAAAAAATCCCTGTAGTTATCCTAAATCCTTGCAGAGTATGGCGGGTTAGGCTATTTATTAAAAAAAATATACCGAATCAGACAACCTCATACGGACTGACCAGAATATCCCATTTTGGTAAAAACGGATTTCTCAACAGGAATTTTTGGTAGTGGCCTAATCGTAAGTGATATGGTATTAGTATAATTTTACAGTGACACGTCAACATATTTATATTTTTTTAGGAGAATATAATGATTACTGTCAATTATCATTGTCGTGACTGTCAAAGTATTAATATTGTTAAAAATGGCCATAATGCTTCCGGAAGTCAGCAATACTATTGTAAAGATTGTGGTTCGCGTAAAGTAATTGAACCCCATGAAGGTTACAGCGAAGCCCGTATTGAAGAAGTCCTGGGAGCTTATCGGGAACGTTCCAGTTTACGCGGCGTTGCCGGAACTTTCGGCATTGCCCGCCAGACCGTAACCGGCTGGTTAAAAAAAAACTGATTAATCTGTCTCCTGCAGTTGAAACTCTGACCCCGGCCCAACCCCAGGGCTGTTAAGTTCTCATAATTTTCAGAAGTTTTCTGATATTGCCAGCAAAGTGGACTGATGCGTTTTTGACAGAGTCAAAACCGTTTCCGCGAACAATGTTTATTGCAATATTTCTGAACAC
>JBFXEJ010000107.1:0-20579 GCA_050180235.1 Desulfococcaceae bacterium | reverse complement strand
AATGAAAGATTATGTGGCAGATATTCTGATAAAATGTTCCAATAAAATGACAGCATCTCTTACCGGTTTTTCCTATATTTTAAATGCAATTAATGGATCATTACAATAGCGATTTGGTATTATACTGCAATTTTATGTCATCAGGACTGAAGCAGATGAAGCGTTCGGAGCAAACGCTATTCCCCAGGTTCCCGGCCCCATATGCACTCCGGATGTCAGGGAAAGCGGCCTTACAGTCACTTCTGCATACGGGCATTTTTTCCTGATTTTTTCCTGAACATCTTCCTGCACCCATTCCCGGTTGTCGGTGTATTCCAGCATAATAAGCAGTGAAGCATTCTGCTCCTCTGCTATTTTCAACTGTGCAAGGGCAAATGCAATCTGTGCATCACTGTTTCTGACCATTCCGACCTTTCTGGCTCCGTCCGGCTGGGGACTGATAACCGGTTTCATGTGCAGCATATCCCCGAAAAACGCTCCGGTTTTGGAAAGTCTGCCACCGGCAGCAAGATATTGCAGTCTGTCTATAAAAACAAATTCCTCACACCGGCTGATGATATGCTGGGCATAAGAAATCACAGACTCCGGTTCATCTGTACGCATGGCATAGCGTGCTGCGGACAGGGCCATCATTCCCAATCTGCCTGAAGCCGCGCCAGTGTCAATGAGAATCATGCGGTTTTCCGGATCATTTTCCTGTTTCCATGCAGCGGCTGTATGATAATTTCCCGTATAAACCGAGCCTACGCAAAGATACAGCACTTTTTCATACTGACTGATCGCGCTCTGATAATGCTGATGCCGTTCAAATACAGAAGCCTGGGAAGTGGAAATTTTTTTTCCCTCTTTCATGGCCTTATAAAGATCATCCGGGGAAAAGAAACTTTCCAGCATGGATGTATCTTCTGTGAGAATATAACTGTCAAGAAGCGTAATACCCAAATGCTGCGCATCTGCACGGGTTACGGAACCTGCTGCGTCTGTCATAATGCGGATGCACTGCCGGATGGAAGCAGATGTTTTTGACTGCAGGGACATATCCTCATCTGACCATTCCATGATATGCCCTATGGTCTCAAACTTTTGCCGGATTTTTTCTTTTTCTTCACTGTGCAGATGAACGGACAGACAGTTTCCGCCTTTTTCAGCAGGGACAGATGTTACAACAGTATGCTGACCACAGGCAGAAATCAGATTTCTGGCATTTTCCGCATTTCCGTTGGTGCGGATAACAGCATTGATGCAATGCCCTTTTTCAATTTCTCTGTGAAATGCAGGGGAAATTTTCAGTTTTCCGGCAAAGCGTTCATACGGGGAAAGCATTTTTTCCGGGTGTTCGGTCAGCGCGTAAAAAAAGGTTTCCAGAAAAAGGAACATTCCCAGCGCGCCCGCGTCCACAACGCCTGATTCCCGGAGTTCCGGCAGAATATCCGCAGTGGAACGCACGGTATCTGCCAAATGCGTGACTATTCGCGCTGTCTGATCCGGAGAATTTTTCAGCGGCATTTCCAATGCAGTATCCGCGAATGTGTCAAATACAGAAAGCATGGTTCCGGCTTTAGGCGTGGATACGGCCTGATACGCGGCTCTTCTTGCGGCATCGGCTGCAGATGGAATGTCCGATGGCCTATCTGTTTTGATGAATTCTGAAAAAAAACGGGCTGCGATATTTCCGGAATTTCCCCGCGCGGAAAAAAGCATTTGCCTGATTGTATTATCCGGATTTCCATCCAGATTGCGCAGTGGCCTGAGACTCAGCACCAGATTGCGTCCTGTATCTGCATCCGCGACCGGAAACACATTGATGTTATCCAGCAGATCAGCCCATGCCGACATCCGCTCCGCTCCCCGGACAAAAGACTGCCTGATGTTCTCTTCCATAATCAGAACCCCAAAGCCATGCGGATTTCCGCGGGAATTTCATACATGGTTTCCATTTCCGGCATTTTCACGGCCACCTGTTCTCCTCTGCCTTTGGCGCAGATCACGTTGTCTTTTACCCGGCGTATCTCAAAATCAATCACAATCTTAATGCTGGCATCAGCAAGAGTGGCACTGCATACAAATTCATCTCCGTAAGTCAGGGATGCAATATGCTTGGTGGATGTTTTGATGACCGGAAAAAGATACTGTGTTTCCTGATAATAACGGTACAAATCCACTCCTGCTTCCGCGAACAGACCGAATCTGGCAATGTCAAAATATTTCAGGTAATTGCCATGCCATACAATCTGAACAGGGTCAAGATCATGGAAGGGAACCTTCATGCGGTATTCATAAACTCTTTGATTTTTCATCAGTATCTTTCTTTCGCAGCGGTTCAGAACTGCTGATTTTTCTGCGTGGGGTAAGTCATTTCCCACAGAGAACACAGAGGTTTTCACAGAGAACACAGAGGTTTTTCCCCTTTGTTATACCAATTTGCTATTGATATATTTTCAGTTTTTTAGCTGTTCCGCGTGTGCAAAAAACCGCTCCGCTTAATTTTTGCACTCCCCCGAAAATGTGCAAAAAACCGCTCCGCTTAATTTTTGCACTCCTCCGGATCAGTCTGCAAATTGTATCATGTCAATGGAGAATTGGTATTATGCTTTGAAACATCACCGGGTGTTTTCAGGCTGCCACAAAGATGCAAAATTTCAGGAAGATAAAAAACTCTGCGTTACTTTGCGGTTGAAAACAGACTTGCAGACAATTTTATCCACTGCCAAATAATCCATTGCTTTCAGGGTGTTTCATTTCTGATACAGGTGCACAATCCGCTCAATGATTGCAGTGGTGGATGCGCCCGGAACCAGATGGATTCTTTCCACCCGTCCGCCGATGGATTTGACAAAATCCCCGCCAATAATATCTGCTTCGGCCCAGTCTGCGCCTTTAACCAGAACATGGGGTTTCAAAACCTGTATAAGCAAAAGCGGATCAGGTTCATCAAAAATAGTCACATAATCAACGCATTCCAGCCCGGCCAGCACTTCTGCCCGCTGTTCCTGGGGAAGAATTGGGCGTTTTTCCCCCTTGATGGAGCGCACTGAGCTATCCGAATTAAGCCCGACCACCAGCAGATCGCCATGTTCACGGGCCGCTGTCAGATAACGCACATGTCCCACATGAAGCAGGTCAAAGCAGCCGTTGGTAAATACAATAATGCGCCCGTTTTGCCGCTCTTTTGCCAAAATTCCGGACAAAGTTTCCCTGTCCTGTATTTTAAATTTCATATGCCTCCGGCATTCTTTCTTTAAGCGAAGGCATCGCTTTTCTTGCTTCAGCAATCCGATCCGGATCAATTTCCGCATACTGTATGCAGATTTCCTCTCCTGCCATTGCCAGCACTTCCCCTGCGGGATCCACAATAATGGAATGTCCGCCAAATACAGTATTATTCTCTTTTCCGCAACGGTTGGATGCAATCAGATAAATCTGGTTTTCAATTGACCGGGCCTGGGCCAGAATATCCCAGCGAAAAATACGCACTCTGGGCCACTGTGCGGAAACAATCACGGCTGTGGCGCCTTTCAGAACAAGTGTTCGGCAGAGTTCGGGAAAACGTAGATCATAGCAGATCATCAGTCCCAGCAGACCCAGAGAAGTTCTGCATAGTGCATGTCTGCGCCCCGGTGAAAAATACTTTTCCTCACCGGTGACAGAAAAAAGATGGACTTTGCGGTAGTAACCGGCAAGGCTTCCGTCTTTGTCGGCCACATACATGGTATTGTAAATCTCTTTTCCTTCGGATTCAGGCATGGAACCTGCGATAATCATACCATAATATTTGGCAAGTTTCATAATTTCTGTCAGAATTTCCGGAGTGTTCCGGGCATGATCCGCCAGATGCCCATTGTCAAAACCGCATGACCACATTTCCGGCAGCACTGCCAAGTCTGTGCCATTGGCTTTCGCAATTCCAAGCATTTCCCGCACTGCGGCAAGATTGGCTTCCGCATTTCCCAGTTTCACATCCCACTGTACAGCAGCGGCCCTGAATTTTTTGTATATCATAATTTTTTCTCATTTCGTGCATACCGTCTGAAACCGGAATGCAAAATTGTTTTTTGCACATCAATGTCCTTATAGGCGTTCAAAAAAAAATTTGACCTTGAAACCCTAATGATTTTCAAATCTTTAGGATTTTTGTGACAAACATTTTCTTAACTCACCTTACGCAGCTTTTTAAAGAAATCAGGAAGTTACTGACTTTCACCTTCATTCCGGAGAAAGCCGGAATCCATTGTTTTTAAGAGTTTCCGGATACCGGTTTTCGTCAGTATGACGGCAGTGCGTAGGGTGAATTCTTAATTACTTATAGATAAGGTTCAATCAACTTTCAAGAAAAATCCGGCGCATATATTTCATGATATGTCTTTTTGTGCTGCCTTTGTGGAATAATCTTGAAATATTTGTCCAAAAGTGGGTAATGAGATTTTTTATACTGATAAACTTAAATTATATTAACTCAGGCTTAATACCTGTTATAACAGCATAATACATCGAACTCAGCTTATGTGTACGCATATGCTGTGAGTTTATAAAAAAAATGGGTCTGATCTGATTTTCCAAAAATCAGATCAGACCCATCATGTGACTTTCTCAACAGAAATATTATAATTTCAGAGTCATGGCTTATTTTCTCTTACCGGTCCCTGAAAGTCTCACATAATACGCCAGCACTGAAACCTGACACCTGACACCTTCAGTAGATCTAAAATTTCCTTTATTTTCCCTCTCCCATTGAGGGGGAGGGAGTTTTTGATCTGCTGATCTTAGGTGATTTATGAAAATAAATATCCCATTTCGGTTCACAGGCACAGGGCAAAAGCTGGAAGCTTTTGCTACTTTTCCGGAAATCACCTTATTTCGCGTTGGGTGTGAACAATGCCTTGTCCAGCAGTTTGAAATCCCCGATGAGTTTCTGGGCTTTTTCTCCGCAGATCCAGTCCGAGAATTTTTTTGCCAAATCTGCTTTGGCTTTGGGGCAGCGTTCCGTATTGACAACAATCACACTGTACTGATTTTTCAGAGAATCATCCCCTTCCACCAGAATTTTCAGATCAGGATTGCCCTTTGCATCAGATTCATACTTGATATAAGTTCCCCTGTCTGTGATGGTGTATCCTTTGCGTTCTGCGGCAATACTGATGGTGGTCAGCATTCCCTGACCGGTCTGCACATACCAGGTCTCTTTTTCCGGCACTGTCAGTTCAGCAGTTTTCCACAGACTCAGTTCCAGTTGATGGGTTCCGGATTTGTCCCCGCGGCTGGCAAACACGGCCTTTTTTTCCTGTATGATTTTCAGGCTTTCTTTTACGGATTTCCCTTTGATTCCAGCAGGATCAGATTCCGGCCCGATAAGAATGAAATCATTGTACATGATTTCTTTCCGATCTGTGCCAAAACCGTCTGCCACAAATTTCATTTCCGCATCCGGCGCATGAACCATCAGGACATCCACATCACAGTTTTCACCCATTTTCAGGGCTTTTCCTGTTCCGGTCGCAGTCCAGCGAAGTTCAACTCCGCTGTCTGCTTTGAACAGGGGCGCAAGGTAATCCAGCAGACCTGTGTCATCCGTACTGGTGGTTGTGGCCATCATCAGCACAGGGCTTTCTTCTGCCAGTGCCGGCATTGTGATCATACAAATCATCAGTGCAGCAGCAAAAAACAGTTTCACTCTTTTCATTTCCATTTCTCCTTTTGTTTTATCAGCATGTTATCAATAATGCGATACTTATCATCGCAACTCACACTATTAAAAAACGTTTTTAATAGTCGTACTGTTTGGCATATGCAACTTCATTGTACAGCCAATTTCATCCTGTCCGGTGTTTGAAATGACAAAACATTCTATTTCCCAAGCAGTGTGGAAACAAAGCAGGAATCTCCGCCTCCGCTGTCTGTATCTGCGGTCTCCACTTTTTCCCCGACACGGTATATCCGTGAAAAGATATTTTCGCTGTATTCCTCATCATCATTGGCAGCAGCCAGATACACATTGCCGTCTATGGTGAAAGATTCCCAGTCCCGTATGCCGTAGGTGGTAATGGTCTGATTTTCAGCAAACGCGGACCCGTTCCATTTGTAAATCACAGAATTTCTCGTGGGAGTTTCATCATCCTTGTTGTTTGCCACAGCCAGAAAGGTGTCATTTCCTACGGTGAAACTTTCACAGTCATGCGCGCCATATGTAAGAATCGATTGGAATTTTGAAAATGCAGTGCCGTCCCATTTGTATATGTCAGAGCCTGTGACACGGGAAGTGGAACTTTGATTATTGGCAACAGCCAGAAAAGTCTGTCCGTCAATGGAAAAACTTTCCCAGCACCGCGCACTGTGCGTCAAAATTGACTGGAAAGAAACAAATTCTGTTCCGTTCCATTTATAAATCACAGAATAAATATCACGGGTTTCATCATTGTCCTGATTGGCAATGGCGAGAAAAATCTGTCCGTCAATGGCAAAACTTTCCCAGTCCCGTGCGCTGTGCGTGAGAAAGGACTGGAATTCTGCAAATTTGCTTCCATTCCATTTATATATGACCGAATCCACATTCCTGCTGCTGTCATTGCGCTCATTTGCCACAGCCAGATACGTGGTTCCGCTGATGACAAAACTTTCAAAATCCCGTGCGCCCTGTGTGGGAAGAGTCTGATACAGTTCAAATTTTTTGCCGTTCCATTTGTAGATGGGAGAATCTGCAAGACGCGTGCTTTCATCTTTGCGGTTCAGAGCCAGCGCGAGATAAGTTGTGCCATTGATGACAAAACTTTCCCATCTTTCCGCCCAAAGAGTTTGCACAGTCTGAATTTCTGCAAAAGATGTGCCGTTCCACTGGTAAATAAGGGAATTTCCGCCTTCATTCGCGGCAGCCAGATACGCGGTTCCGTCAATGGAAAAACTTTCCCAACTCCGGGCTTTATTGGTGTCAATCTGCTGAATTTCCTCATATGGCAGGACTTCTGCTGCTGTATCCTGTCCGGCAATCGCGCCGTAAACAATGATTTTTTCCTGATCAATATAATTCCATCCGGCCTCCAGCAGATCAATGTCTGTTGTTCCTTCAGGCAGAGGTTCCACCCGGATAATGGTGACAGAACGCGTACAGGCTCCGGCATTGTGATCCCAGTCCTCATTATAGGGCCAGATGACATCCTGATTTGCAGCATTGCTGGCCTGATCCGGCGGATTGAGGGATTTCTGGGGAACCACCAGACGGTAGGGGCCTTCCCCATCCAGTTTGTTATCCTCTGTCAGGTATCCGGTATTCAGGTTATTTCCTTCCCTTTTTCCCGCGAGAATCATCTTGAGGCCGTTTTTGACACTGATACTTTCCCCGGCTGCCCGTCCTGCACAGGAGGCCGCGCTGTAATCACACCAGCCTGTATCCGGATACAGTCCCAGATCAGCCTGCTCTGTGTACTGATAAACCGATTCCGGGTATGTCCAAAAAACAGGATATATTTCAGTGGTTTCATCATATTCCAGCGGATGATACTGCGCCCATCCGTCCGGAGCAAACACGGTGATGCCTGTGGCAGTTCCCAGAATTCCCGCATCATACAGCAGGTTTTCCACTGCCACGCCTGCATATTGTGCATAAAAATCGCCGGATTTGCTGGTATTCATCAGCATAAACTGTGTCTGCCGGGGCAGGGATTCCAGTTGCTGCCGGGTATAAACTTTGAAAGGAGCTGTTTTCCTGGTGGGATCATCCTCTGCATTTCCCGGATAAGTCCCTGCCTCAATTTCATTTTTGTTGGTATAAGCATCTCCGTCCGAATCCAGTTCCGCAACAGCGGTAAAGGCAGAAGCACTGCGGCCCTTTGCCAGATAATTCATGCCGTAGGGATTCAGGGTTTGGGCAATATCGCCGCTCTGGTCATAACCGTATGTGTAATGACACCACTGACAGCTTCCCATGCTGGCCCATACACCCGGTTTTTTCTCATATTTCCCACCGGTATGACACAACGCGCAACTGTCCAGTTTGCTCCCGGCTTTGTCTGGATATACACTTAGAAAAACATCAGAATCAGTATCTCCCATATGGTGATACGCAGCCAGTGCAACTGTAGCCGACAGCAGAAATATTATGGTGATCCCCGCAAAAAACGTCCTTCTCATAATTCCTCCTGATCCGTATAGTTGGTAATAGTTGGTAATATTTTTTGTCTTATACGGAAAAAAAAGAAAAAAATCAACAGGGAAAAACCGTAAAAATCTTAAAAAACCTGAATCGGCAGTCAGAATATGAATCCGTTTAAAATCCGGTTTGGCATAATCCATGCTTCTGTGGATTCATCCGTAGGATAAAATCCCTTGACTTTCAGAATGATACCGTATAAACAGACAGACTGCTGACTTAGGAACCCCCCAGACAGATTTCCTGCAATTCCTGCTTCAGAATTTGGTGCTGATGGACAGTCTTCCGTCTGTCCCAAACTTGGAGAAAAAATAGACAATAACTTATTAAATTAATTGAAATAAACTTATAAATCTGAAGGTTTTCCAATATCCAACTATATGCAAAAGAAGGGAAATTTTATGAAAAAGGTTCTGATAATGCTTCTGATTCTGGACTGCATAGGATGTGCACAAACAGCAAAGATTGTCAGCAGGGAATTTTCTGCCGGACAGATGATCCACCACAGTCAGTTTAAGAAACTGGATGAAAATGCAAATATCAATGAATATGCGATTTTTTTTGACAAGGGCGATACCCTTCCTCTGGAGATTTCCATAGATACGGAAAGCATTGGGGCAGTACCGGAAAATATAGCGCTGACTGCCCGGAAAAAAATTTATTTCCACCTGAAAATGCCGGAAAATTTTTCCAAAAAGGATCTGGCCCTGCTGGAAAAAACGGCAAATCAGAAAATGGACAAACGCGAACAGTCTGAACTGCTGAAACATTTCATGATGTATATCAGCACGGACGGGAAAAACTGGGCTCCGATCAATGATATGCCGTCTGTAAAGGAAGTGCTTGGCATGAAACAGGGCACACTTTCTTTTGGCATGACAATGGATCAGAAAAAAGGCATCACTGCCTTTCTGAATATGGAAGAAATGAAACCTTCCGGAAAATAAGGATTTCAATTATGGGCAGATTGTTTGGTACAGACGGAATACGCGGGGTCGCAAACCAACATCCTATGACCCCGGAAACAGCTTTGCGCGCTGGCCGGGCTGTTTCAATGGTGTTTGGCACAAAAGGCAGAATTGTCATTGGAAAGGATACGCGCATATCCGGAAACATGCTGGAATATGCACTTGCGTCCGGTATCTGTTCCGCAGGCGGAAATGCGTATCTGGCAGGTGTTCTGCCCACTCCTGGCATTGCTTTTCTTTCGCAGGCAGAAAAAGCGGATGCGGGCATTGTCATTTCCGCATCCCACAATCCCTTTTACGATAACGGCATCAAGATTTTCAAAGGGGACGGTTTCAAACTTCCGGATGAAAAAGAGGCGGAAATTGAAGAGCTTCTGCTGGATGAAAAACTTGCGGAAAAATGCGGACATATCCGGGAAACCGGTCAGGTTTTTCAGGTGGAAAACGCTGGGGATCGGTATGCACAATTTCTGAAAAACACCCTGCCTCCGGGTTTTTCCCTCAAAGGAATGAAAATTGTTCTGGACTGCTCCAACGGAGCCACATATCAGGTTGCGCCAAAGGTTTTTGCAGAACTGGGAGCAGATATTCAGTCTCTTTTTGTATTGCCGGACGGAAAAAATATCAATGCACACTGCGGATCACAGCATACGGAAAGCCTGAAATCCCAAGTTCATGCATGGGGTGCTGATATTGGTCTGGCCTTTGACGGAGACGGGGATCGCCTGATTGCTGTGGATGAAAAAGGAAATATCATCACGGGCGACAAAATTCTGGTGATCTGTGCAAAATATATGAAAAAAAAGGGGTTATTGAAAAACAATCTGGCTGTCACCACAGTCATGAGCAATATCGGGCTGCATATTGCACTGAAAAAAATGGAGATAGATCATCGGATTACGGACGTGGGAGATCGCTATGTGATGCAGGAAATGCTGGCTTCCGGAGCCGTGCTTGGGGGTGAGGATTCCGGGCATATGATTTTTCTCAACTATCACAGCACAGGAGACGGTATTCTTACTGCTCTGCGGCTGATTGAGGCCATGATGGATGCGGCCCGGCCTTTGTCTGAACTGGCAAAAATCATGGATGTATATCCCCAACTGCTGGTAAATGTGGAAGTGCTTGAAAAACCTGATATTGAAACACATCCGCGCATTTCCGCAGTGATCCGGAATGCGGAAAAAGCATTGGGAGAAAAAGGAAGAGTGCTGGTGCGTTATTCCGGAACCCAGCCTTTGTGCAGAATTATGGCCGAAGGCCCGACAGAAGAGGAAATTCGTCATTATTGTGAGGAAATTGCGGCTGTGGTAAAAGCGGAGATTGGGAAATGAACAGCATTCTGAAATACGAAAAAAACAGGTCGGGTTAGTTGAACATAATCTGACATTTTTACTGCCCGGCTGATCAGCGAAGTAAGATGCTTGAATACAGGTATATCTCTTAAATCAGACAATTGGACTCAACCTGTTTTCAGTTTCTGATTCACTTTTTTAACTCATTCCACGCGGGATGATTTCAAATGTGTCATTTTATGCTTCAAAGATAATTTTATAATGATGAAAGAAATTCATCTGTCCCAGAATTGTCCGTATTTCATTGCTTTCACGACGTACCCACGCGAACACCAATGGCACAGGAACAAGAGAATAAGGTTCTCCTCTCAGCAGTACTCCATAAGCGGGTGTACCTTTCAAAACCCCTCCAACATCGACTTGAACTGTCTGATCTTCCCATATCAGACCTAATTCCAGCCCCGTGTCATATGGCAATACAGACATTGCTGCCCCTGAATCCACCAAAGCAGGGATGATGCTTTTATGCTCTCCATTACAAAGAGAAATTTCTACGACAGGTAATCCTCCACGCAACTGAGGAAAAGCAGGAGAACGACTGTATTGATATTTCATAATTTGTTATTCTCATCCAAAAGTTGCTGAAGCTGAAAGGCTGCTTTATAGGAAGTGTCATCAGGTGTGACAGTCGGCGTCATGATCGGATATTTGACTCCTCTCATAAAATATTTCTCCGGGAGTTCCTCTTCTTCCTGCAACATCCTGGTAATGTGCGCAATAAGTCTTAATTTATCTAATATGGGGAGCGGTTTTATAAGTTTATTCTCTATTTCAGCCAGCATCATCATATCCTGTCTCCATAATTCTTTTATAAAAAAAGGGTAGTGGGTCAAATCCGTTGATAAGGTCTCCCCTCCCTTGAGGGAGGGGCAGGGGGAGGGTGAAAATATCACTGATTATCCCCCTCCCCTGACCCCTCCCACCGGGGGAGGGGAATTTTTGGATCAACAGATTTGCACCACTACCAAAAAAAGCGATAAACTGAAAACCCCAAGGTTTTCCAAAAAACCTTGGGGTTTGTATTTTTTTACAAAATCATCAGTCCCTGCTGCCCCCGAAAATTCTCAGAAGCATGAGGAAAAGGTTGATGAAATCCAGATAAAGGTTAAGCGCACCGATAATGGCCCCTTTTCTTGCCACACCCGCTTCCAGATCAGAAGGCTGTGTCATTGCCATCTCTTTGATCTTCTGCGTGTCATACGCGGTGAGTCCCACAAAAACGATCACACCGATATAACTGATGATCATGCCCATTGCGCTGCTCTGCACAAACAGATTGACCAGAGAAGCGATAATGATGCCGAACAGACCCATCATCATGAAACTGCCCATAGAGGTCAGATCTTTTTTTGTGACCATGCCGAAAACACTGCATGCTGCAAAGGTTCCCGCACAGACAAAAAAAGTTGCGGCAATGGAACTCATGGTGTAAGCAAGAAATATCGCAGCCATGGTCATACCGTTGAGTACTGCGTATCCGATGAACATGGCGGTAGCCGTGGAAGCGGACATTGTTCCGACTCTTGCGCTGAGAATCCATACCAGGGCCAGTTCTCCGATGATCAGACCGAAGAACACCACCCGGCTTCCGAAAATCAGATTCAGCATGGCCGGGCTGCTGGCAACTGAATAGGCCACAAAACCGGTAAGCGCAAGTCCGATAGCCATCCAGTTGTAAACACTCTGAATAAAGGAATTGACCATTACCTGTGTCTGAATCTGGGGCTGTACTTTGGGACGAATATACTCCATTTTTATTACCTCCTTGAAAAGTTGTTGTCATCCTGTGTTTTTTTGTACTATAACAACACCCGGCCTTTTTTTCAAGACAAATCGGTTCTATTTTGCAAACTTTCACTTTGGATGGAATATGAAACCGGAACAAATCTATCAGGAATTAAAAGATTTGGCAGAAAAACTCGGCATTAAGGTCGCGGAAAAAAGTTTCCGCAATATTGCTGCCGGTATCCATTTTCAGAGCGGTCTGTGCAAAATCCGGGAAAAGGATATGTATATCATGGATCGGAACCTGCCCCTTTCCCAGAAAAACGAGATTCTGGCAGAATGCCTTGCAGGAATGGATTATGAGAATATTTATATGGTTCCGGCTCTGCGGGAATATCTGGACAAACACCGGGGCGTGGTCAAATCCTCTGGCAGTTCTGCCTGAACCCATACATTTTCCCGTTAGGCAGCTAAACAAAATTTTTCGTGTATTCAAAAAATCCGGTTTTTCCGGAAAACCGGATTTTTCTGAAAACTTTATACCCGAAAAATTTATGCTGATTTATACCAATTCGTGATTGATTTGATGCAATATTGTCGGTTTTCCGCTGTTCCATCTGTGCAAAAAACCGCTCCGCTTAATTTTTGCACTCCTCCGGATCAGGCATGAATTCCCAATCATTTATCATTCAACATTAACAATTTGATATTTTATATAAATAAAATGGCATCCAAAAGCGGTGACGAATATTTTATGAATATGGCTCTCGCAGAGGCCCGGCAGGCACTCATGCGAAGGGAATTTCCTGTGGGATGTGTTTTGGTGCATGAAAATCAGGTGCTTGTCACCGGTTCCCGGAAAGGGACATCCAGTGGGGGAAAAAATGAAACCGATCATGCGGAAATGACTGCACTGCGGCGTCTGGAGCAGCAGTACCCGGATACAGATCGGAGCCGGATTGCCCTTTACTGCACAATGGAACCCTGCCTTATGTGCTACGGAGCGATTCTGATCAGCGGCATAGGGAAAATCGTGTATGCCTATGAAGATGTCATGGGCGGGGGCACGGGCTGCGATCTGTCTGTGCTTCCACCTCTGTACAGGGAAAGCAGAATCTCTGTCATTTCAGGCATTCTTCGGAAAGAAAGCCTGCAACTGTTCCGGGCCTTTTTTGCTGATCCGGAAAATGACTACTGGCGGGGAAGTCTTCTTGCCCGGTATACACTTGCGGAAAATGAAAATATTAAATTTCAATAAATTATGTGGATTCCAAAATGGGGAAAAGGATTTTTCTGTGTCCGTGGATATGCCTGCCCGTTTTTTAACAGCGCTGGAAGCCCGCCCCAGTTTTTGAACTTTCAAAGATGGTGTAATGCCGGTTCGCCATTGAAAACATACTTATGAAACACACCCCTGCCCCTCTCAGGATGGGATTTTCTGAAATTTGTATCAAATCAATGGCGAATTGATATTATACAATACAGTCAGGTTTTCTGTCTGATTACAAAATATTGTTTTTTTCAGAAGCATATTTTCAGCAGCAATTTGGTATTATTGTGGTTGTCTGAACGCCTGATGGACGCGGATTTTACAGATTGAGCGGATTCTCCAGTGTCTGAACCGCTGATTCATCTGATTTTATTGATTTCCCTGATTTTTTTTCCTGTGCACCTGCAGGTGGGCACATGTTTTTCCGTGCCCACCAATCTGCTGAAATAGCGGACAGCAATCCGCTTTTGTCCGCCATGCTGCTGAAACTCCTCAGCATCACTGTCATTTCTCCAAATCTGAGTATGCCTTTGCATCATCCGGGACTCTCTCGGTTCTGAAAAGTCCCTGCACATCCTCAACAATAAGGTACAGAGAGGGAACCAGCATCAGGGTGATGATGGTGGAGAACAGCACCCCGAAGCCCAGAGAGATAGCCATTGGGATCATGAATTTTGCCTGCCGGGAGGTTTCAAGGATCATGGGAGCCAAACCTCCGAAGGTGGTCACTGTGGTCAGAATGATGGGCCGGAAGCGGTGAATGCCTGCTTTGTGAACAGCTTCCGCGGGAGCAAGACCTTCACTGCGCTTGCGGTTGGCAAAATCAATCAGCACCAGGGAGTCATTGACCACCACTCCGGACAGAGCCACAATGCCGAACACGCTGAGAACACTCAGGCTGTAACCCATCATCAGATGTCCGAGGATCGCGCCCACAATGCCAAAGGGAATGGCTGTCATAATGATAGCCGGCTGGATATAACTGTTTAAGGGAATAGCCAGCATGGCAAAGATGACGAGCAGTGCGATGAGCAGCCCCCTGATAAGACTTTGGATACTTTTCCGCTGATCAGCCTGATGCCCCTCAAAGCTGTAAACCAGACCTGAATATCTGTTCTGCAGTTCCGGAAGAATATCTGTTTTCACAGATTCCAGAATCTGACCGGCTTTGCTTCTGGGCCGGGTATCTGCGGACACATTTACCACCCGTCTGCCATCCCTGCGGTCAATATTGGTATAGGCCCGTCCGCGGGTTACTGTCACGGCAGCCTGCAGGGGGATTTCCGTGCCGTCAGGTGTGCGCAGGATCATTTCCTCCAGATTGTATTCCGAAACCCGTTCCTCTTTGGGCAGACGGACCATGATCTTGACTTCACTGCGTCCCCGCTGCTGGCGCAGGGCCTCGGCTCCGTAATAGGCATGACGCACCTGCCGGGCCACTTCCCTGGATTGCAGTCCCAGGCTCCGGGCTTCAGGCTTTATTTTGAAATCCAACTGCTGTTTGCCCGGAGAAAATCCGTCATCAATATCAAAAACCTCCGGATAATAGCGCAGCGCGGAGGCCAGTTCCGCGCTGGCCTTTTCCAGCACATCCATATTCCGGTGACTGAGTTCCACGGTAATGGAGCCTCCTCCGCCCGGCCCGCCTGAGTCTGACTCAAATTTCAGGGCTTCAAGTCCCGGAATTTCCCCGACCTTTTTCCGCCATTTTTCTGTTACATCAGCAGTGGATACAGGACGGATATCCGGCTGCGTCAGATAGATACGCACGACAGTCACATTGCCGTCAATACTGGCATAAATGCCTTCTGAGAGTCTTTTCCCCCCGTTTTCCGCCACAATCTCCTGCGCGGAATCCACCAGTATCTGCTGAACCTTTTGGGTTTTCTCAAAGGCTGTTCCAAAAGGCAGAGTTGCTGTCACCGTGGCATAATCAGATTCCACCTTGGGAAACAGTTCAAATCCCATGCGGCCGCTTTTCACATATCCGACAGTGATAAGAAGAATGAAAATTCCGGCAGACATGGTGACATATCGCCAGCGCAGGGTCAGTTCCAGAAAGGAACCGTAATACCTGTCCACAAAGTGCAGAAACGCATCACTGAAACGGGTCTGCTGCAGGCCAAACCAGGCGAAAAATCCGGACGGTTTCCAGTTTTTCTGATGCGCCAGATGGGCCGGAAGAATGAAAAGACTTTCGATGATGGAAATGGCGAACACACTGATAACCACCAGGGGCACATCCCTGAAAATTTTGCCCATGAACCCTGGCACAAAGAGAATTGGCACAAATGTCACCATATTGGTCATCACGCTGAAATTGACAGGCATGGCAATTTCCCGTGCTGCCAGAACCGATGCCCCCTGCCAGGGAAGCCCCTGCTGGTGATGAAAATAGATGTTTTCCCCAACAACAATCGCATCATCCACCACAATACCCAGGGCAATGATAAATGCGAACAGGGAAACCATGTTGATGCTGACCCCGATCATCTGGAGAAAGAGAATGGAACCCAGAAAAGAAATGGGAATTCCCAGGCTGACCCAGAATGCCAGCCGGATCTCCAGAAACAGGGCCAGACAGATAAACACCAGTGCCAGCCCCATATACCCGTTGTTCAGCAGCAGTTTCAGTCTCTGCCGGTACACATCGGAACGGTCATTGCGGATATCAACGGTCAGGCCCGCAGGAAAAGTGCGGTTGACCTCTTCCACCACCTGCCGGACTGCATCGGAAACCGAGATGGGAGTCTGATCGCCCACCCGGTAAACTTCAATGAATACAGTGGGTTTTCCGTTGTATGTGGCGGATCTGTCTGTTTCCTCAAAACCGTCCCGGATGACAGCCATATCCTCCAGCAGCACCTGGGTTCCGTCATTGGCAGTGATGATGGGGATTTTTCCGAATTCCCGGCCATAGTCACTGCGCTCCTTCATGCGGACAAGAATATCGCCTCCGGGCGTTTTGACTGCTCCGGCAGGCAGTTCCACCGATGCCCTGCGGATGCGGTCTGCCACCTCTTCCAAGGTAAGATGATAGGTGCGCAGGGAATCCTGGGAAACCTCAATACTGATTTCATATTCCCGGATACCGGAAAGATCCACCTGTGTAACCCCTTCCTCCTGCAGCAGCCGATCCCGCAGATATTCGGCATATTCCCGGAGAACGGTTTCCGTCTGATCTCCGTACAGGGCAAGGGACACCACATAGCGTTTCCGGGTGGAAATCGCGACAACCGGATCTTCAGCCTCATCCGGAAAGGAATTGATCCGATCCACTTCATTGCGGATATCCTGTGCCAGTTTCTGGATATCCTCTCCCTCGATCATTTCCACGGTGACAGTTCCGGAACCTTCGCTGGCTACGGACTGCACTTCTTCCACACCTTCCAGCCCCTGCACTGCCTCTTCCACTGCCAGGAGTATGCCCCTTTCCACCTCATCGGGGCTTGCACCGGGATAGGATACAGATATTACTACTGTATCCGGATCAAAATCCGGGAATACATCCTTTTTGATGCGGAACCCCCAGATCAGACCGCCTACAAGAAACACGATCATCAGCAGGTTTGCGGTGACGGAATGGCCGGCCATCCAGGCAATGGGGCCGGAGCGCAGGATTTCCTTTTCATAATCATTATTGTCTGTCATATCTGTATTTCTTTCATATTGTCAGATGGTTTTCCGCTTTTTCTGTCCGGTGCTGTTCCAGTCTGAAGAATTTCTTATACTGATTCTTCATTGATTTTTTGGCAGTGGGTCAAATCCGTTGATCAGACTGCTTCCGAATATTGACCTGTCTCAAAATAATAACGGTTAATATACATTCCGATTACATTGTCATGTATATCTTCGTTCTTTGAAAAACAGATTGTTTTCCTGTTCAGACGTTTTATATCTGTCCTGAAATTCAGATTTTTTCTTTCAATTTTAGATAGTGGTTCAAATCCGTTGATCGGAACAGCAGCCCGTCTGAAAATAATATCGGCATATATACATTCCGATAACATTAGACCTCTTTCAAAACTAAGATTTGCCCAATTGATTTTATTGCATAAAAATTCACTTTGGAAAGAGGTCTATTGTCATGTATGGTTCAGGTTCTGTTTATATTTTATAATTTTTTTGAATTTGTTATATATAATTTTTCAGGACTGAACCTGACGGACTTTCACGGACTCTGTCAGGAATGAGATGCAAACCTGTGTCCGGTTCAGAGCCGAGACTCTGAACCGGCAACTTAATCTGAAATGTCCACAGAACCTAATACGCCTTTGCAAACACCACCCGTTCTGTTCCCGGATTTTGGCAGCAGATACATTTTTTCCCTTCGGATTTGCTGTCGAAAGGAATACACCGGATGGTCACCTGCAAATCCTCTTTGATTTTGGCTTCGCATTCTGCGGAACCGCACCAGTGCGAATAGGCAAAACCGCCGTGAATTTCAGGTTTTTCCTTATTCTGCGGAGTGAAATAATCGTAAAAATCTTTGCGTTCATCAATGGAAACGGTATGATTTTTCCGGAAATCCACAGCATGATTGAAGAGATTGCGCTGAATATCATCCAAAATAGCGGGAAGCTCTTTGACAAACTGATCGCGTTTCATGGATGTTTTTTCCTTGTGGCTTTTATCCCGCCGCGCCATGAACACAGCATTTTCAGCCATATCCCTGGGGCCGATTTCCACGCGTACCGGAATTCCCTTTTTAATCCAGTCCCATCCCCTGGCTCCGCCAATATCCCGGTCATCCACCTCCACCCTGATGCGGGAATGATGATAAAAGGTGTCACGCAGTTCTTTGGCAATGGATTGCGTATATTCCATCACAGCCTGACGCTCCTCTTCTTTGCGGAAGATAGGCAGCAGCACCACATGGGAAGAAGCCACACGGGGCGGAAGAATAATGCCATCATCATCGCCATGTGTCATAATCACACCGCCGATAAGCCGGGTGGATGCGCCCCATGAGGTTGTCCACGCATATTCTTCGCGTTCCTGTGTATTCTGAAATTTTATCTGTGAAGCCCTTGCAAAATTCTGTCCCAGAAAATGGGAAGTCCCGGCCTGCAGTGCTTTGCAGTCCTGCATCATGGCCTCAATGCACAGAGTGTCCACCGCTCCGGGAAAACGCTCGGACGGGGTTTTTCTTCCCCGGATGACCGGCATGGCAAGGTATTCCTCTGCCATCTGCGCATATATTTCCAGCATCAGTTGGGTGCGTTTGATGGCCTCGTCCGCGTTGGCATGGGCTGTATGGCCTTCCTGCCACAGAAATTCACTGGTTCTCAGGAAAATCCGTGTTCGCATTTCCCAGCGCACCACATTGCACCACTGATTGATCAGCAGAGGCAGATCCCGGTAACTGCTGATCCATTTGGAAAAGGAATCACCGATAATGGTTTCGGATGTGGGACGCACCACCAGCGGTTCCGCAAGCAGACCGGCAGGAACCAGCCCGCCCTGGGGATTTTTTTCCAGCCGGTGATGCGTGACAACCGCACATTCTTTGGCAAAGCCTTCCACATGCTCTGCCTCTTTTTCCAGAAAACTCAAAGGGATGAAAAGCGGAAAATACGCATTTTTCACCCCTGTGGCCTTGAACAGATCATCCAGTTCCCGCTGAATGTTTTCCCACAGGGAATAACCCCAGGGTTTGATGACCATGCATCCCCGAACCGGCGAATGCTCGGCCAAATCCGATGCCTTTACCGCCTGCTGATACCATTCTGAATAATCTTCGGCCCGTGTGGGCGAAATTGCTGTCTGCACCTGTTTTGCCATAATGCTCCTTTATGTTTTTTGGGATTTCTGTAATTGCATCTTCTGATGAACTGTGTCACAAACTCTGAAAATTTTCAATTTTTGTTTGCTGGATAGGTTGCCAAATCCATTGCCATCTGCTCTCCAACAGGAAACAGACACAAAATTTCCCAAGAGAATGCAAGAAGTTGCAATCTGGATATGACTTTGTTTGGCAGTGGATCAGATCCGCTGATTACCTGTTTTTAACCGCAGAGTGACACAGAGTTCCGCACAGAGTCACACAGAGTTTTTTCCGGGCGAAATTCAGATTTAAAAAAATCAGCCATTTTGACCCACTGCCCTTTGTTTTATTGCCGGGTCAGGCATACTGAGGCTGTATATTCACCAGTTTCCTGACACGCATTTTATCTATGTGCTGTGCCGCATGATACAGATCATACTGAACCTGCTGATTCATCCAGCTTTCCGCTGTGGTTTCAAAAGCAATGGAGAGACGGACAGCCATATCAGGAGTGACAGGGGCACGTCCCTTCAGAATATCAGACAGTTTTTTCCGGCTTACGCCCAGTGCCTCAGATGCCTCTGTGATACTCAGTCCAAGAGGATCTATACACAAAGATTTCAGAATTTCTCCGGGATGGGGAGGATTGTGCATTATCATAATTCACCTCAATGATAATCTTCATAATCAACATTATCGGCATCCTTGTCTGAAAAAGTAAAAGTTACCCGCCAGTTGCCGCTTACTTTCACAGCCCATGTGCCTTTGCGCTTACCTGTCAATTCGTGCAGACCCAGACCCGGAAGATTCATATCCTGCGGACACGCGGAGGCATTCAATCTGCCCAGAATCAGACGCAGCCGTTCACTGTGCTTTCCCTGAATACCTGCTTTGGCTCCTCTGGTAAAGAATTTTTCCAGGCCTTTGTGTCTGAAACTTTTAATCATAAACTGTGCAACAGATAAATGAAATTTCAGTCATGTAATTCAGCACACCCGATATAACCGCTCTGCTGTAAGATAAATACCAATCTGAACCTTTTTATGTATCAAGAAAATATGGCTCTCTTTTTTCTTATACAGTTCATTCATACAGAGATGCCACATGATTTAAATGAATTTTACTCATAACCAGTTGTTTATCATGACCATTTATCTTTACTTGTATCGTATAAAAATCTCCCTGATAATCAGGAACCTCAACCGCCCAGTTTTTGCCGTCAAGAAGTTCCTTAGTGTTCTGTCAAGGTTTAACTGACGGATAAAGTCGCTTCAGTTTTATTCTCGCATCCTTTGTTCTGAACTGCCAGTCCACACCTTTCATATTCCTGTTCCGTTCTTTATACCATTCGGCAGTC
>JBFXEJ010000106.1:0-21925 GCA_050180235.1 Desulfococcaceae bacterium | reverse complement strand
AAATCCCATCCTGAGAGGTGGCAGGAGGGTGTGTTTCATAAGTATGTTTTCAATGGCGAATTGGTATAAGATTTGACAACTTGTCAAATCTGTCCGCCCCCGGTTCCGGGCTGATCCGGAGTGCAAAAATTAAGCGGAGCGGTTTTTGCACACATACGGAACTGCGGAAAAACTGACAATATTGGATTAAACCAATGGCGAACCGGTATAATACCAATTCGCTATTAAATTTATACAATAAGATGAGTTGTTTCCTCTCTGTGTTCTCTGCGGTTTTTTATCTCTGTGTTCTCTGTGGGAAACCGAATCATAAGTATACTTTCAATGGAGAATCGGTATAATACCAATTCGCTGTTGAATTTATACAATAAAATGAGTTATATTCTCTGTGTTCTCTGTGGTTTTTTCTCTCTGTGTCCTCTGTGGGAAACCGGATCATAAGTATACTTTCAATGGAGAATTGGTATAAGGGTATGCAGAGAACTCTTTCTGACTATTGAAAAAATAAAACGTTCTTGCAGGGAATGCCAGAGGTCTGATTCAGGAACGGGGGATTTTGAGGATGAATGCCGGGCATGAAAAAATGTTCCCGGAAAATAGTCCGGGAACAGGTGAAAATTCATATAAAATAAATTACTTCAGTTTCGGAATCCGGATCTGCTGGCCCGGATAGATTTTGTCCGGATGCTTGATTACCTCACGGTTTGCCTCAAATATAAGCGGATATTTATTGGCATCTCCGTAATACTGTTTGGCGATTTTGGACAGGGTGTCACCGGATTTGATTTCATAAAACTGACTTGACTCTGTTTCCACCAGATCAGGAACTGTCCCCGGAACCGGGGCCGCTGTTTCGGCAGATTTGGGCTCAGGATACAGCAGTTTGTCCCCGTCAACCAGATCAATTCCCTTGGTGTTTCCTGTCAGCAGTATGGCTTTCTCCTTGGTGGGAAGAGAATCGCAGGTTCCGGACAGTTTTGCCGTGCTTTCGGAAACTTCGGCTTTAAGATTCAGTATCTTGCCGCTGAGTTCCTTGTTCAGCATTTTTTCTATGTCTCCGGCATTGTTTTTGCCTCCGAGCACAGAAGCCCCCACATTTTTCAGAAAACTGAAAAGACCCATTTTTCATCCTCCTTCTGTTAAGCTAACTAATGGATTATGCTGCATTACCACACAGCGATGCCAGCCAGTCTCCTTCCTGTCCGAAGGAATTGTATCCGTAACGGACAGATTTGAAAAATTTTCAGGAGTGTTCAACTATGCCAAAAATCTGCATTGACCGTCAAGTCAAAAATTTGGCAGACCCGCGGTTTTCACAGATTTGGCCAGTCCAGGTCAGCTGCACAAAAAACAGTTGCGAACTGATTTACATGAAATTTTGAGTTGTTGTATCTTCATGGCAGACTGAAAAAAACAGGCATTTCTTTTGCTGAAATATTTTTCAGATTTCATAATTATTTTCAGTTCCAGTGATGCAGATGTGATAATATGCAGATGATTCTTCCCAATCAGAAGATTGTGAGATTCTTCAATGCCATGATAAGCACTTTGAACAACTGGCTAATAAGCAGAGCGCCGTATAAAACAGCCATCTCTGGCAAATGATAATTAATGGGTAGTGGGTCTGCACGAACTGGTTAAAATTTAACTGTCTTATATTATTATGTTTTCAAAAAATACGGATTTTTGTTCATATATAATAAATACAGACAGTTATACTATACATCCATGATACTGTTCATGCTGATTTTATGTAATATATTGATTTATAAATTAAAAAAATCAGCATAAAAAGTTCCACTACCAATTAATGAAAATTATATCATGGGGTGTGTCCGGAATTGAGCACACCCAAAACACACCACTGCCCCCTCTCAGGAGGGGATTTTTTTAAGAACTTAGGAAAGAAAATTAAATAATACCAATTCTCCATTGATTTTATGCAATACAGTCACTTTTTTCTGTTTAATTGCAAAATGTTGTATTTTTCAGAAGCTTGCTTTCAGCAGAGATTTGGTATAACATCCCATTCTGAATCTGCAGAGACAAGGCATGCCTTGTCTCTACGGTTCGGAAAAAATCATGTTATAAAATTTTCATTCCTTAACAGCCCTGCTTTAAAAAAGGGGGAAGATGTCCGGACAGGGACTTTTCAAACACCTCTGATCCTGATTTTTCAATCCGCAACAGATTCCCGGATATTTTTCAGTTATATCATCCCCACCCTGACCAGACTTCATCAAAGATGAATTTTTCCCCGTCCTGCCCTTTTTCCTGCGGATCAAAATACCGGCGCACAGCTTCTTTGTGCCGGGGAAGGGTTCTGCGGATAATGGCCGACCCCGCTCCTGCCGGAGTGTCGGAAAGCATACCGGGAGAAACCGGCACAGCATCCGCATTGGGTTCAGGTTTTCCCTGACTGATGCCCATGAGCAGATTTTCCTGCGCTGCACTGACTTCGGAAAGCGGTATGGTTTCCTCCTTAAATCCCGCTGTTGCTTCTGGACTCATTTCTTTCCATGTCATAACGGCATCTGCCCGGCCCCTGTCTGTGCCGCCTTTGCCGGGCATAAAATTCATAACATCTTCCGCACTCAGATTTTCGGCATTTTCCTTCAGAAAAGCAGCCAGTTCTGATGTATCTGCCTGTCCTTCGGATGGAGATTTGCCGGGCATGGACTGCGCGAGTCCGGCTTTTTCCATCCGTTCAAGTTTGCCGCTAATCTGTTCTTTCATCTCCTGCATTCCGGTTTTCAGTTTTTCCATTTCCGCGTTTGACAATTCTCCCTTTCCCAATGCCTCCAGCATGTCTGTGCTGAGAACCTGCGCTGCAGAATCGCCCCCTGCATTTTCCCCGGATGAAAGCATTTCAGACAGTTCCCGCCCCATTTGTTTCATAATTTCCGAGCGAACATCCGGCTTCAGCCCGCTTTCTCCGGACAGGGCTTCGGCCAGAGATTCCATGCGTGCAAAAGAACTGAGATTGTCAGACATATCCTGTGCTGCCTTTTGCGCTTCGGCACGGAGATTTTCTTCCAGATGATCCAAAGATTCCCATGTTTTGGCCGGATCTTTTCCCTCAGCGGTGCTGCTGAGTTTTTCCAGTTCCTCTTTTATTTTCTGCGCTTCGGATTTTTCCAGAATATTTTCTTCTTCCAGAATGTCAATTCCGGCAGCCAGTTTATCGGCAGTTTCACCAATATCCAGAGAACTGCCGGGCTGCAAAGATTTGATATACCGGGGAGTGAACGCAGCCGCATACAGAAAAACAAGCGCCATTGCCAGCAGGCTCCATTCCCGCTTCCCGTGCCAGAATACCGAGGGAGATCGGATTTGACTATTCTGCCCCATCCAAAGAGAGGCATCGGTCTCATCTGCGGCCATGAGCAGGCCGTTCATCTGATTGTACTGATCCAGCAGTGCGGAAACTGCCGAATGTCCGGGCAGTCTATGTTTTTCCATAAAAAATGCGGTAATAAACACGGGAATAAGACCGAGTCCTGCCCAGAGAATCTGATGCAGGGGAATACCCAATGAAGCCCGAAGAATCAGCGTAAATGTTCCCCAGAGAAAAAGATACACAGTCGCAAAAAACACAAAGCGCCGAAGCGTAAGACAGATCAGCAGTTTTTGCTGAAACAGCCTGATATGTCTGTCATTTTGCATCATATATACTCTTTCCCATTTCCGTTTTTCCGTAACATGCGTTTGGTATAAAAAAATCAATGAATCATATCGGTCCGGTTTTATTTTTTTATATATCTGCTGAATGTCTTTTCAAACAGCATACTGATTTTTTTGAATTTTTGCTTTATAAACAAATATTTTAAAGCCCCTGTGATTAGAATAAAATAAGTCACAAAGAATAAAGGAACCAGCAGGTTGTTCAGAAAACCCAATTTTTCAGGATAATTAGTTGTAATAAATAGTCCAAGCAATGAGGAAACAAAAACTGAAATTATGACACCCAGTTTTTTTATATCCAAATTCACATAGCTGTAAGGGGCACATACTTTGAAATACGCTGATATATGAGAACCGCAGTTGCTGTCAGTTACCACCCCTCTGCCTTCTATTTCTTTTCGCATTGGTATTCCCCAAAGAATAGATCTTTTTATTGTCACATCAAAAGTTCCTCCTGTTATTTTTCCCTTAAATTTTCTATGGGTTTGATGAGTTTCTTTTGGCGATTGAATCAGATCGTGTAAAAGCTTTATTGCCTCTTTCTTTGGAATCGTTAAATCCCATTCTGTCTGCCATGAATTCATTTATTTTTCATTCCAAGTTATGAACGGCATCGTCATGCCCGTGAAAGCGGGTATGACGGAGAATCCTGTTCTGATTTTTGCGTATTTTTTCTTAATGCGAGCATGTTTTTTTGTGCCCACCTTTCTGCTGAAACGGTGGGCAACGCTCCGTTTTTGCCAACCCTACCTGTTCATTTTTTCCAAAGCCCTGACAATCATGCCCAGTTCCGGTCTTTTGTTGATGTCATCAACATGGGCAAGGCGGACAATGCCCTGTTTGTCAATTACAAAAATGGCACGTTCCGCAAGTCCGTCCGAGCGCAGCACGCCGAAACTGTCGGCCACCGCGCCGTGAGGCCAGAAATCCGAAAGCACCTCAAACCATATATCGCCCATCTGCCGCGTCCACGCGTACAGGGTGGGAACATTGTCCACACTGATGCCCAGCAGCACCGCATCATGGCTTTCAAACAGTTCCCGTGCAATACTGTAGCCCGGCCACTGGTCAGAGCATACCGGAGTCCAGGCCGCAGGCACAAAGGAAATCACCACATTTTTTTTGTCCCGGAACTGTTGCAGGGAAATCTTCTGCCCGGAAATTGCGGGAAGACTGAAATCCGGCGCTTTTTCTCCTGGTTTGACTTTGAGAATGCTGTCCACCGGTTTCAGCTCACCGGGATTGTAAACATTGTTTTTGAATACATCAGACAAAGCAAAGCTCTGTGTGCCCCAGACAAATGCGGCAAAAACCGCCATCAATGCCCATAATCCATACAGTTTTCTCATTTTTCCATCTCCTTGTGGTTTAAAAAAATAAGCATGACCATAAACCCTGAGGGTTTTGAAAACCCTCAGGGTTTGGGGTTGCCTGATTCTTTGATGATGGTGTCAAGAAACTCTTCCGGAGTTCCGATGCCGCCCAGATGGGAATGGAATATCATAGGGCTGCCGTTTTCCGCAAATTTCACCCCGATAAAATATGGGGTTCGGACTTCCCCGATTTTTTTGTGAACGGCAAAATCCGCATCAGGAAAAAGCGGAAAGCGGACATCATATTTTTTCCGAAAAAAATCAACTTCATATTCCGAGTTTCCCGCACCAATGCCAATGAGTTTTATCCGATCCTTAAGCATGGGATCCGCACTCACCTTTTCATAAAAGGCATTGACCGCGGGCGCCTCTTTCTGGCAGTGGGGGCAGTACATGCTGAAAATCTGAATGATCAGCACTTCGGCTTTGGGCAGGGATATGCCGGTTTCCGGAAAAATATTCCCTTTTTTCAGGGGAGTATCTTCCTTATCCGCTTCCCCTGCAAGTGCGATGGCGGGCAGGGTCAGCAGGCACACGAAAAACAGAATAAAGCATTTTCCAATTTTCATAACGGCTCCTTTCAGTCAGAAAAACAGAATTGCCAGACGCTGAACATCTGACAGGCATTAATAACTTGATCTTTTTTTCTCTTAGGGATATTTATTTACTATAATATATGATTCAGGTATTGAAAACAGAAATTTTTGAAAACAGAAAATTTTTCTGCAATATCATTTGGAATATCAAAAATTAAAAAAGGTGGAAATGATGGAGATCAGACAAAATTCGCAGTTCGGAAAACTGCTGGCAAAAGGTGTGGACATTCCCTGTCCCGAAACAGTGCTTATCGGTGCGGATGTGGATATGGAAAGGATTTCCGGGCATGGCGTAAGGATTTATCCGGGTTGCAGAATATCCGGTTCTTCCACACTGATTCTTGCGGGAGCGCAGATCGGTTCCGAAGCTCCGGTTACGGTTGATAACTGCCAGATTGGGCCGGATGTCAGCCTCAAAGGCGGTTTTTTCCGGCAGTCTGTTTTTCTCAAAAAAGCATCCGCAGGTTCAGGTGCGCATGTGCGGGAAGGCTGCATTTTTGAAGAAGAGGCAAGTATCGCTCATACAGTTGGCCTCAAACAGACCATTCTTTTTCCCTTTGTCACTCTGGGCAGTCTGATCAATTTCTGTGACTGCCTAATGTCCGGAGGAACAGGCAAAAAAGATCACAGCGAGGTCGGAAGTTCCTATATTCATTTCAATTATACGCCAAATCAGGACAAGGCCACGGCTTCGCTGATGGGAGATGTGCCGCGCGGGGTTATGCTGAAACAAAAACCTGTGTTTCTGGGTGGTCAGGGCGGACTGGTCGGCCCGTGCATACTGGAATTCGGCACAGTCATTGCTGCAGGCTGTGTCTGGCGCAAAGATGAACTGAGGCCAAACCGGCTTCTGATCTGCGGCGGCGGACGCGGTGGCAGTATGCCTTTTTCCACAGGCGTTTATCAGAATGTAAAACGGATTCTTGTGAATAATTTCATTTATATTGCCAATCTTGCCGCTCTGGGGCAGTGGTATGCGCAGGTGCGTTCCCTTTTTGTTTCAGAAGCATTTCCGCAGGTTCTGCTGGACGGTCTGCAGGAAAAAATCAGGATGGGCATTGCGGAGAGGATCAAACGGCTGAAAGAACTCGCGGACAAAATGCCGGGTTCTGCTGCGGCATATCTTGCTGCAAGTGGAGAAAGTGCGTCTGAGTCCCTGCTTGCACAGAAAAAGGAATTCCATGAAAACTGGCCGGAATTGGCTGAAATTTTTAAAAATGCGCAAATAGCACAGGGAAATGTCCAACTTCGGGATACATTTCTGAAATCTGCGGAAAAACGGATTCAGGAAAAAGGGAAAGACTATATCCCGGTGATTCAGTCTCTTGCAGCAGAAGAAGCAGAAAACGGAACACTCTGGCTGCAGGGAATTGTGGATGAAACCGTAAACAAAGCAGTGGCGGCAATTCCGTCTTTGGGAACAATCCGATAATGACAGATATGAAAAAACACTATAATGAATATCTTCAGCAGATGAAGCAGATCGGGCCGGAAGGAACCGAGCACACGTACCGCACGCATATGGAGAATCTGCTGAATCATATAAAAACAGATCAGGAAATCCGCATTATCCACGAGCCGAAACGGAAAAAGGGCTTCGGTGCGCCGGATTTCCGGACTGAAAAAAGCGGGGCAGTAACCGGTTATATTGAATGCAAAAAACCCGGTGAGAATCTTGATTCTGTTCTCAAATCAGAGCAGATGAAAAAGTATCTGGCTCTGTCTGACAACCTGATTCTCACGGATTACAGAAGGTTCCTGCTTTTCCGGAACGGAGATCCTGTGCCTGCGGAGACCTGCGATTTGTTTGATTCCGCAGATTTGGGAAAAAGCAAATCCGTTCTTTCAGAAAACCGAATTCAGGCAGTTGGCAGGCTTTTCTCCAATTTTTTCCTGTCCGCACCTGCGCTGATAAGCGATTCTCAGCGGCTGGCCGTGTGCCTTGCGGAGCGGGGAAAAATTCTCAAAGAATATGTGAATGAACTGCTGGAAAACAAAGCAGATGATGATTTTTCCCAGAAAATCAGGGGACTGTGCCAGACATTTCAGGAAATGCTGGTAAAGGACATGAATCATGAGGAGTTTGCTGATGCGTATGCGCAGACTGTTATTTACGGTTTTTTCCTGGCACGTCTGCAGTCCGGTCAGAAGATAATCCTGAGAGATGCGGATCATTTTGTTCCGGTTTCTTTCCGGGTTATCAGGGAGTTTTTCACGTTCATCAGCCATGATTATTCCCGTCCGAATCATATTTCGTGGATTTTTCAGGAAATTGTCAGTCTTATAAACAACATTGATCTCAAAGGAATTTCCCGCTCCCTTTCCTTTGAAAAAACAGACACGGAGCAGACAACTGATCCCTATCTGTATTTTTATGAAACATTTCTGGGCGCATTTGATCCGCAGAAACGGAAGGCAAAAGGGGTTTATTACACACCGGCGCAGGTGGTCGGTTTTATTATCCGTTCCATTGACAGAATACTGACAGACACATTTTCCAAATCATCAGGATTTGCAGATTCATCCGTCACAGTCCTTGATTTTGCAACCGGAACCGGCACTTTTCTGCTGGCTGTTTTTGAACTGGTGCTTGACAGAATCCGTCAGAAAGATGCGGGCAGTCTGAAAAGTGTAATTGGGGATCATCTTCTGAAAAATTTTTATGGATTTGAATGCCTTGCCGCACCGTATGCAGTTGCGCATCTGAAACTCTCCCAACTGCTCAAAGACAGCGGTTATCAGATTCAGGATAATGAAAGACTGCAGATTTATCTCACTGACACACTTGATAATTCGCAGCATAAAACCAACACTCTTTTTCCGGTCATTTCCCGCGAGGGAAACGAGGCCAATGCGGTAAAACTGGAAAAACCCGTGCTTGTGATAACCGGAAATCCGCCATATTACAGCAGATCCAAAAGCGGAAGTCAGTGGGTGGAGAATTACAAACCCGCAGGGGAAAAGAACATTCAGCCGCTGCATGATGATTATGTGAAATTCATCCGCTTTGCGCATCACAAAATGGAGAAAAACAGGCAGGGTGTCATCGGCATCATCACCAACAATTCCTTTCTGAGCGGACTGATTCACCGGAAAATGCGGGGGCTGCTGATGAGGGATTTTGATGAAATCTACATCCTGAACCTGCACGGAAACGCAAGAATTCAGGAAACCTGCGAAGACGGCTCTGCTGATGATAATGTGTTTGACATCATGCAGGGTGTGGGCATCAGCATCTTTGTCAAAAGGGAAAAACGGGAAAAAGCCTGCCGCGTGTATTATCATGATCTGTACGGAAAACGGGAGGATAAATTCGGATTTCTGGAAAAGCATGATATAAGAACAGTGAAATGGAAAGAGCTGAAAACAGAAAATTTTGAAAAGCAGTTCAAAAAAACACTCTGGGGAAAGGAGAGATTCAAAGAACCCCTGAATTTCTTTGTTCCCATGAAAAACGGAAAGACAGTAAGGAATTACGGCTTTTTTTGGGGAATTTATGAAATTTTCAAACAACATTCAAGCGGAGTGAAAACGCACAGGGATCATTTTCTTGTGGGA
This sequence comes from Desulfococcaceae bacterium, assembly GCA_050180235.1. Taxonomy (GTDB): domain Bacteria; phylum Desulfobacterota; class Desulfobacteria; order Desulfobacterales; family Desulfococcaceae; genus JAABRU01. Next base: position 12,714 of record JBFXEJ010000106.1, on the reverse strand, counting down.
TTTGAGAGAGAGGAACTGATAAGCAAATTCATTAAATTCATCAAAAATGACATGCACTTTGCTCATGAAGTTCTGAAGCTGAAAAACACAGGAGACTGGAACCCGGAAGAAGCAAAAGAAAAGCTGATCAATGCCGATATTTCTGCTTATATTCATGAATATGCTTACAGACCCTTTGATGCAAGAAAGATAATCTATCATTTGGCGTTAATCGGGAGAGACCGGTATAACACTATGCAACATTTTTTAAAAGGCCGGAATATCGGATTGTGTTTTATCCGAAATGATTACGGAGCCAGCCGCTTTGATTTCACAATGGTGACAGACAAACTGTCTGACATCCATTTTATTGGCGGTCAGAGTTATGTTGCGCCGCTTTATCTTTACCAGACCCCGAACCCGGATTCGGAAAACGGGCAGAACGGAATGTTTGACGAAGAGAGCGGGCTGAAGAAAAAAGTCAATTTCACAAAGGAATTTCAGGATTTCATCAGAAAGAAATACCAGCCGCATTCTCCCTCACCGGAGGATATTTTTGGCTATATTTACGCAGTGATGCACTGCCCGTCTTACCGGGAGACGTATCTGGAATTTCTGAAAATGGATTTTCCCCGCATTCCCTTTGCGGATGATTTCAATATATTCAGGGCATTTTCCGAAATTGGAAGCGAACTTTCGGAACACCATCTGATGAAAAAATCTTATGCGGACAGCCCGGTTTCCTTTCCGGAATCAGGCAGTGACACTGTGGAAAATGTGCGTTTTGTTCAGGATGAAAACAGTAAGACAGGCAATGTTTTCATCAATAAAGCCCAGTATTTTGACAATGTTCCTGTCTCAGCATGGGAATTCTGCATCGGCGGTTATCAGGTGCTGGACAAATGGCTCAAATCCCGCAAAGGCCGGGTGCTCACCTATCAGGAAAAAGAGCATTTCAGAAATGTTGTCAGCATTCTCACCGTCACAGAGCAGTACATGGAAAAAATTGACAAAATTTGGCAGCAGGAATTTTAAGCATGAAAGAACATTATATTGAATATTTTCAGCAGATGAAGCAGATCGGACAGGAAGGAACCGAGCACACGTACCGGACGCATTTTGAAAATCTGCTGAATCATATAAAAACAGATCAGGAAATCCGCATCATCCACGAGCCGAAACGGAAAAAGGGCTTCGGTGCGCCGGATTTCCGCATTGAGAAAAGCGGGGCAGTAACCGGTTATATTGAATGCAAAAAACCCGGTGAGAATCCTGATTCTGTAATAAAATCAGAGCAGATGAAAAAGTATCTGGCCCTGTCTGACAATCTGATTCTCACGGATTACAGAAGGTTCCTGCTTTTCCGGAACGGTGATCCCGTGCCTGCGGAAACCTGCGATCTGTTTGATGCCGCAGACTGGGAAAAAACAAAATCCGTTCTGTCAGAAGACCGAATTCATGCTGCTGACAGACTTTTCTTCAATTTTTTCCTGTCCGCACCTGCGCTGATAAGCGATTCGCAGAAACTGGCCGTGTGCCTTGCGGAGCGGGGAAAAATCCTCAAAGAATATGTGAATGAACTGCTGGAAAACAAAGCGGATGATGATTTTTCGCAGAAAATCAGGGGACTGTGCGCCACATTTCAGGAAATGCTGGTAAAGGACATGAATCATGAGGAGTTTGCGGATGCGTATGCGCAGACCGTGATTTACGGCTTTTTTCTGGCACGGCTGCAGTCCGGTGAGACCATAACCCTGAGCGACTCAGGCCGTTTTGTTCCTGTCTCCTTCAGGGTGATAAAAGAGTTTTTCAGTTTCATCAGTTATGACTATTCCCTGCCGAACCATGTATCGTGGATTTTCAGTGAGATTGTCAGTCTTATCAACCATATTGATCTGAAAGGCATTTCACAGTCTCTTTCCTTTGAAAAAACAGACACGGAGCAGACAGTTGATCCCTATCTGTATTTTTATGAAACCTTTCTGGGCGAATTTGATCCGCAGAAAAGAAAGGCAAAAGGCGTTTATTACACTCCGGCGCAGGTGGTCGGTTTCATTATCCGTTCCATTGACAGAATACTTGCTGACACATTTTCCAAATCCGCAGGTTTTGCAGATTCATCCGTCACAGTTCTTGACTTTGCGACCGGAACAGGAACCTTTCTGCTGGCCGTGTTTGAACTGGTGCTTTACAGAATCCGTCAGAAAGATGCGGGCAGTCTGAAAAGTGTAATTGGGGATCATCTTCTGAAGAATTTTTACGGGTTTGAATGCCTGGCCGCGCCGTATGCAGTCGCGCATCTGAAACTTTCCCAACTGCTGAAGGACAGCGGTTATCAGATTCAGGATAATGAAAGACTGCAGATTTATCTCACTGACACCCTTGATGATTCGCAGCACAAAACCAATACTCTTTTTCCGGTCATTTCCAGAGAAGGCAATGAGGCCAATGCTGTAAAACTGGAAAAACCCGTGCTTGTGATAACCGGAAATCCGCCATATTACAGCAAATCCAAAAGCGGAAGTCAGTGGGTGGATGATTACAAACCCTCAGGGGAAAAGAACATTCAGCCCCTGCATGACGACTATGTGAAATTCATCCGCTTTGCCCATCACAAAATGGAGAAAAACAGGCAGGGGGTCATCGGCATCATCACTAACAACTCCTTTCTGAGCGGCCTGATTCACCGGAAAATGCGGGGGCTGCTTATGCGGGATTTTGATGAAATCTATATTCTGAACCTGCATGGAAATGCAAGAATTCAGGAAACCTGTGAAGACGGATCTGCTGATGAGAATGTGTTTGACATTATGCAGGGTGTGGGCATAAGTCTTTTTGTGAAAAAAGAAAAACGGGAAAAAGCCTGCCGTGTGTTTTATTATGATCTGTACGGAAAACGGGAGGATAAATTCGGATTTCTGCAAAAGCATGATATAAGAACAGTGAAATGGAAAGAGCTGAAAACAGAAAATTTTGAAAAGCAGTTCAAAAAAACACTCTGGGGAAAGGAGCGTTTCAAAGAGCCCCTGAATTTTTTTGTTCCTCTGAAAAACGGAAAGACTGTAAAAAATTACGGTTCTTTTATGGGCATTTATGAAATATTTGCAGAATATTCCGGCGGAGTGAAAACGCACAGAGATCATTTTATTGTGGGATTTGAGAGAGAGGAACTGATAAGCCGGTTCAGCAAATTCATCAAAAATGATTTGCATTTTTCACAGGAAATTTTGAATCTGAAAGGTACAAGAGACTGGAATCCGGAAAAGGCAAAAGAAAATCTGGCAAATATAAATATTGCTGATTATATTCATGAATACACTTACAGGCCCTTTGACAGACGGAATATAATTTATCATTTTGATCTGATTGAAAGAGGCACAAATCGTTACAACATAATGCAGCATTTCATCAAAGGCAAAAATTGGGGACTTGTGTTTCCAAGAATCTGTAAAAACAGTATTTTTGATTACGGATATGTTACAGATGCACTGGCGGATGTTGCACTGGGAGGAAAAAACACAGGTTCAGAAACCTATATTGCTCCACTTTATCTTTATCAAACCCCGAATCCGGATTTGAAAAACGGGCAGAACGGCATGTTTGACGAAGAGAGCGGGCTGAAGAAAAAAGTCAATTTCACAAAGGAATTTCAGGATTTCATCAGAAAGAAATACCAGCCGCATTCTCCCTCACCGGAGGATATTTTCGGTTACATTTATGCTGTGATGCACTGCCCTTCCTACCGGGAAATGTATCTTGAATTTCTGAAAATGGATTTTCCCCGAATTCCATTTGCGGATGATTTCAATATATTCAGGGCATTTTCCGAAATTGGAAGCGAACTTTCGGAACACCATCTGATGAAAAAATCGTACTCTGAAAGCCCGGTCTCCTTTCCGGAATCAGGCAGTGACGCTGTGGAAAATGTGCGTTTTGTTCAGGATGAAAACAGTAAGACAGGCAATGTTTTCATCAGCAAAACCCAGTATTTCTCCGGTATTCCTGTCTCTGCATGGGAATTCTGCATTGGCGGTTATCAGGTGCTGGACAAGTGGCTGAAATCCCGCAAAGGCCGGGTACTCACCTATCAGGAAAAGGAGCATTTCAAAAATACTGTCAGCATCCTCAATGTCACAGGGGAATACATGGAAAAAATTGACAGAATCTGGCAGAATAATCTGTAAATACAGGATAAATTCCAAAATATGAAACAGAAAAAATGTAATTTCTGTGGCAGTTGTGAATTTTAAGAATGCAGAATCCTTCATCTATGCGTAAGGAATTATAAAAATGTCTATCCGTGAAGATTTTGAAGAGCGTGAAAGACGTTTTATGTCTTCTCATGGCTGTCTGAGTTCCAAGTCCAGAGGGCGGAAAAATCCTGAACCCATGCGGGATGTGCGCACTGCATTCCAGTTGGACAAGGATCGCATTGTCTTCTGCAACGCGTTCCGGCGGCTGAAATACAAAACCCAGGTTTTTCTTTCCCCTATGGGAGACCAGTACCGAACCCGGCTGACCCATACTCTGGAAGTGGCGCAGATAGCCAGAACCATTGCGCGGGCCATGTATCTCAACGAAGATCTGGCCGAAGCCATTGCAATGGGACATGATCTGGGACATACCCCTTTCGGCCATAGCGGAGAAACTGCTTTGAAGGAAATTTTTTCCCACAGTTTTGCCCATTACGAGCAGAGTCTCCGGGTTGTGGACATACTGGAAAACAAGGGGAAGGGACTGAATCTGACCTATGAGGTGCGGGATGGAATTTTAAAACATTCCAAAGGATACGGCAAAATTGTTCCGGAAAACATAAATGAAATGCCCTGCACCATTGAAGGACAGGTTGTCCGTTTTGCGGATATTATGGCCTATCTAAATCATGATTTGGAAGATGCCATCCGCAGCCGGGTGATCCGTGAAGATCAGGTTCCGCGTGAATGTATAGAAATTCTTGGGAAAGACCATCCTGACAGAGCTACGAACATGATACGCGATATTATCTATTCCAGCAAAGTGACTGATGGGGAAATGGTGCTGAATATGAGTGATGATGTGTATTCTGCCATGAGTCTGCTGCGGCAGTTTCTTTATGACAATGTATATCGTTCCGACAAAGTGCATAAGGAATTTGTCAAAGCCAAAAAGATTCTGTCGGAACTGTATCATTTTTTTCTGGAAAATTCCTCCAGGCTGGAGCAGGAACTGATCAATCTGGAAATGGAGCATCTGATACACAATGGTCAGCCATATGAACGGGTGGTCTGCGATTTCATTGCCAGCATGACAGATCGCTATGCCATGAATCTTTATGCAAAACTGTTTTTTCCGATTCCTGTGGTGTAATGGCAATTGACAATTGACAATTAACAATTCATAATTGAAACAACGGATTGCTGATATGATTTGGCCTTTTGAAAAATATGAACGGTTTTTGGAAGAATTGGAAAGCATTTTTGCTGATATGGACGCGGCTTATGAAAAAGTTGCGGCTCAGTACGGTTTCCATTGCAGTGGCTGTGAGGACAACTGCTGCCTGACACGGTTTTATCATCATACATGGCTGGAATATCTGTATCTGCAACATGGATTTTCAGAACTTGCCCCGGAAAAACAGGACTTACTGAAAATACAGGCTGAAACAGTCATCATGGAGATGGCTTCTGCGGAAAGGGAAAATCAGTTGATACGCGTGATGTGTCCGCTCAATGAAAACGGTTTGTGCATACTGTACAAATTCCGGCCCATGATCTGCCGGCTTCACGGCATTGCCCATGAACTTCATCCGCCCGGACGCAAAGCGGTTTACAGTCCGGGATGTGACGCATTCACAAAGCAGACAGCAGGCAAAGATTATATCTGTTTTGACCGGACGCGTTTTTATTCGGAAATGGCCAGTCTGGAATCCGGACTGAAGCAACATATTGGGATCAGAAATAAAATCAGAATGACAGTTGCGGAAATGATAAAGGATTTTTCATGAAAGAAATTGATGCAGACAAAATTGACCAACTGCCCGGCAGAAGGCTGAAACCGGGTGACACCTTCTGTTTCCGCTGCCATCCGGATATCGGATGTTTTAACCTGTGCTGCCGAAATCTCAATCTTTTTCTCTATCCCTATGATGTGGTGCGCCTGAAAAAGAGTCTGGGGATTTCCTCGGATCAGTTTCTGGAAAATTATACAGATGCAGTGCTGCGGGAAGGCACATATTTTCCGGAAGTGCTGCTGCGCATGGCAGACAATGCGGAGAAAACCTGTCCTTTTCTCACAGAGGCCGGATGCTCGGTTTATCCTGAGAGGCCGGACGCTTGCCGGTCTTTTCCTGTGGAATACGGGATACTCTTTGATGACAAAGGGAAATCGCAAACCCTGTCCTTTTTCAGACCTCCGGATTTCTGTATGGGACAGCATGAAAAACAGGAATGGACAGCAGACACATGGGCAGATGATCAGGAAGCAAAAACCTATCAGCGCATGACAGTGCTCTGGGCAGAAATCCGCAGTCTGTTTGGGAAAAGTCCCTGGGGAAATGAGGGAACAGAGGGGCCAAAGGCAAAAATGGCTTTTATGTCGGCCTATAATATTGACCGGTTCCGGGATTTTGTATTCAACAGCTCTTTTCTGAAGCGCTACAAAATCAAAAATGATCAGTTGATGAAATTCCGGAGAAGCGACACGGAACTGCTGAAACTGGGATTTGACTGGATCCGGTTTTATCTGTGGGGCATGAAACCGGAATATTTCAAACTGAAGTGATTTTCGGCTGAAAGTCAGGCAGGGTGAGCAAAAGCAAAGCGTTGCCCACCCTACTGTCTCCGGACAGGGGAGATGTGTGCGGAGCACACCGAGCGGCAAAAATGTGATTGATCCGGACGGCATCCTGTCCCGGCAAAACCGCTTTCGGCAGTTTTGACTTCGGGCAAAAACCTCTGTCCTGCCGGGGCCGGCAGGTGTATAAACACATCCGGAAGTCCCGGCAGGATGCAAAAATTCCCCTTTATGGTAAGCGGAAATCCGCGGAAACTGCATTACGGGAATTTCTGTCCGGGACAGCATGAAAAACATTAACGGACAGGAGAAACTGAGTCATGAAAGCTGTTTAAGAAAAAGATTGCCGAAAAATTTTCCTCACGGTATAACAGCGGATATGGCAACGCCAATTTTGAAAAAAGACATATGAACTGAGCACAGGTCTCGGAAATGAGAATCAGACGATATGAGTGACACAGACAATCCCATTGAAATATACAGGCAGGAGGCAGAAGAACTGCTGGCCGATATGGAGATTACGGTTCTGGATCTGGAGCAGAATCCGGAGGACAGAGAGAGCATCAACCGCCTTTTCCGTTCCGTTCACACCATCAAAGGTTCCGGCGCCATGTTCGGTTTTGATGAAGTCGCCGGCTTTACCCATCATGTGGAAACCGTACTGGATCATATCCGGAACGGGGATATTCCTGTCAGCAGCAGATTCATCAGTCTGATCCTGGCCTCCAGGGATCATATCAGGACTATGCTGGATACAGGCGAAGGCAGCCAGAGTGTTGACCGGGATGTGAGCGAAAAACTGATTGCCGAGCTGAAACGTCTTCTGCCTGCCGGGGAAGTGGAAGAAAAAACGGTTTCCAAAGAAAAATTCCCTGAAAAAACAGAAGAAAAAGAGGAAAAAACCTGGCATATCCGTTTTAAGCCCCATCCGGGCATTGTCACCACCGGCACGGAACCTTCCCTGCTGCTGGATGAACTGCGGAATCTGGGCGAATGCACTGTCACAGCGCATACAGACGCCATTCCCGCCCTGGATAAACTGATTCCGGAACACTGCTATTTTTACTGGGATATTCTGCTGGTTTCCGGACATACGCGCAACGATCTGGAGGATGTGTTTGTCTTTGTGCAGGATGAAAGCCGGATCAGCATAAAGGATATAACAGAAGAATCCCGAAAAAGGACTTCATTCCTGGTTCCCCGTCTGGGCGATATTCTGGTGGAGAGAGGAGATGCCACACCGGAAGACATCAACCGGATACTGGCTCCCCATCAGAAACAGATCGGGGAACTGCTGATAGAGGCGGGAATTGTTTCCCATGATAAGGTGCTGGCAGCTTTGAACGAGCAGAAAATATATGAAAAACAGAAGGCAAAATCCTCATCGGAAAGCAGCATCCGGGTGCCTTCCTCCCGGCTGGATCACCTGATTAACCTGGTGGGCGAGCTGGTTATCACCCAGGCCGGCCTTTCACAGATTTCATACCAGGCAGAGGATTTAAGGGAGAGCGGAGCCGCCAATCCCGCCGAGATACTTGAACAGCTTCAGATACAGTTGGCAAACACCGCTGAAATCCTGGAAAGGCTGACCCTTGATCTGCGGGACTGTGCGCTGAATATGCGGATGCTCCCCATTGGGACAATTTTCGGCCGCTTCCGGCGACTGGTGCGCGATCTGTCCGCTGAACTGGGCAAGGAGATCGATTTGGTGACAGAAGGTGCGGATACCGAACTGGACAAAAGCGTGATTGATCGGCTGGGCGATCCTCTGGTACATCTCATCCGCAACAGTATCGGACACGGTATCCGTAAACCCGGCGAAAGGGAGCGTTTAGGGAAAAAACGGAGGGGAAGCATCAGGCTCACAGCCGCTCATCAGGGGCCCAATGTGCTAATTACCATAGAGGATGACGGCATGGGAATGGACGCGGAAGCCATACGGGCAAAGGCTGCTGAAAAAGGGCTGATCGGAGAAAATGAGATCCCGTCCGATGAGGAGATATTCAATATGGTATTTGCCCCGGGTTTTTCCACGGCAAAATCTGTTACCAGTCTTTCCGGCAGGGGAGTGGGTCTGGATGTGGTCAAACGGGAAATTGACTCCCTGGGAGGAACTGTCCGGATAGCAAGCGAAAAAGGGAAATTCACCCGTTTCACCTTAAGTCTGCCGCTGACTCTGGCCATTATTGACGGTCTGCTGGTGGATGCGGGCGGCAGTTCCTTTGTTCTGCCCCTGTCCCAGGTACTGGAATGTTCCGAACTGACAAAAGATATGCTGGGGAAAAGCAGCGGACGGGATGTGATGATGCTGCGCGGAGATCTCATTCCCTTTGTCCATCTGTGTGATATTTATGAAATTCAAAGCAGAAAACCTGAAACAGGACATATCGCTGTGGTACAGGCCGATGATTTCCGTATTGGCATTGTGGTGGATCAGATCCTCGGCAATATACAGACCGTGATCAAATCCCTGGATCGCAATTACCGGAATGCGGAAGGGGTTTCCGGCGCCACAATTATGGGAGACGGCAAAGTGGCACTCATAGCAGATATTCCGGGAATCATCCGCCTGGCCAGAAGCGGGGAGAAAAAGAAACTGGAAAGAAATCCGAAATGAAATCTTCGTAATTCCCGTTGAATATTTTTCCATCCGCCCTGTGCGGAACCCATACCGATGCAGAGATCGGATTTAAGCATAATCCCGGTATTGTGAACACAGCAGGAACAGTGTATATTTTGTCCATATACAAAAAATCCTGTCATAAAAAAGCGAGGTGCGACATGCCCCATGCCTTACATGCGCTCAGAAAAGAAGGCTTCCTGTCCCGGACTTCTGTCAGTAACAGGAAAAAGGATATTATATACCCGGACAGTGACGGAAAACCCATGGCCGACAATACAAAACAGTTTGACTGGATAGTGAAGATCAAGGAGGGTCTGGAGGTTCTGTTTGCGGATCGGGCAGATGTGTTTGTGGCCGGTGATCTGCTCTGGTACCCGGTGGAGGGTGACAACAAAACCCGTATAGCGCCGGACGCGATGGTGGCCTTCGGACGGCCCAAGGGCTATCGCGGTTCCTACCGTCAGTGGGAGGAGGGAGGGATTGTACCGCAGGCCGTGTTCGAGGTGCTGTCTCCGGGGAACACAAAAAAGGAGATGGCAAAAAAACGGGATGATTACGAAAAATACGGTGTGGAGGAGTACTATGAGTATGATCCGGACAGAAACATTCTCAGAGGATGGGTCAGGTCCGGGAACCGTTTTGCAACCATAGAAAACATGCGCGGCTGGGTCAGTCCCCTGCTGGGAATCCGCTTTGAACCCGGAGAGGATGATTTGGATATTTTCCGGCCTGACGGACGGAAATTTCTGAGCCCTGTGGAAACAGAAAGAGAGAAACTGCGGACAGAGGAGGAGAAAAAGCAGGCTGAAAGGGAGAAAAAACAGGCTGAAAAGGAGAAAAAGCAGGCTGAAAGGGAGAAAAAACAGGCTGAAAAGGAAAAAAAACAGGCTGAAAAGGGAAAAAAGCAGGCCGCTATAATAGCGGAAAAGGAAAGAAGGCGGGCTGATGATGCCGTGGCAAGGGCGGAAATGCTGGCTGCAAAACTCAGGGAACTGGGCATATCTGTTGAAAATGCGGGATAAACAGGAAAAAAATAATGAATACAGCGGAAAAAATTTATCAGAAAAAACGCATGACACATTGGGACATGGTTTCAGATTTTAAGGAAAATCCAAACCGCATCGGCAGTTTTTATCACCAACTGCTTGCACATTATTACCGCTTTCTGGTTCCTCCGGGACTGAAAGTTCTGGAACTTGGCTGCGGTCACGGGGATCTGCTGGCCGATCTGAAACCGTCTGTGGGTGCGGGACTTGATTTTTCTGCAAACATGCTCCGCACAGCATCGAAAAAACATCCAAATCTGTTTTTTGTTCAGGCTGATGCACATGAAATTCCGCTCAAAGATACATTTGATGTGATCATTCTGTCTGATCTGGTCAATGATCTCAGGGATGTGCAGATTCTGCTGGAAAAACTTCATCCCCTGTGCCATAAGGGAACCCGTGTGATTCTCAATTTTTACAACAATATGTGGCGGATTCCCCTGTCTGTGATCAAGCTTCTGAAACTGGGGGCCATGACTTTGGAGCAGAACTGGTTTTCTCCGGAAGACATGCGCAATCTTCTGCATCTGTCAGACTTTGAGGTGATAAAATACAGTCCCCTGATTCTGTTTCCCCTGAAAGTCCCTTTTCTGTCAGAGATGCTGAACCGTTATCTTGTCAGACTGTGGCCAGTGCACTGGTTTGCGCTCACAAGTTTTATGGTGGCAAGACCTGTGCGGCAGCCGGAAAAAACATATTCTCCCTCTGTTTCCGTTATCGTGCCTGCCCGTAATGAGTCCGGAAACATAGAGGATATTATCAGAAGAATTCCTGTGATGGGAGAAAAAACGGAAATCATTTTTGCGGAAGGCCATTCACAGGACAATACCTTTGAAACCATTGAAAAACTGATTCCCCGGTATCCGGAAAAAAGCTGCCGGCTGTTCCGCCAGAAAGGAAAGGGAAAAGGCGATGCGGTGCGCCTGGGATTTGAAAAGGCAGAGGGCGATATTCTGATGATTCTGGATGCGGATATGACGGTTCCGCCTGGAGATCTGCCCCGTTTTTATCATGCCATTGCTTCGGGAAAGGGTGAATTTGTCAACGGTGTACGTCTGGTGTATCCTATGGAGCAGGATTCCATGCGTTTTCTGAACATGGTGGGCAACAAGTTTTTCAGCCTGGCCTTTTCGTGGTTATTGGGACAGTCCATAAAGGACACATTATGCGGAACAAAGGTATTATGGAAAAAAGATTATGAAATGATAGCCGGAAACCGTTATTACTTCGGAGAATTCGATCCCTTCGGTGATTTTGATCTTTTGTTCGGCGCGGCAAAACTCAATTTCAGAATTGTGGAAATCCCCATCCGTTACAGGGCAAGAACTTACGGAGATACGAATATTGAGCGCTGGAAACACGGCTGGCTGCTGCTGAAAATGGTCTTGTTTGCTGCCAAAAGAATCAAATTTATCTGAAATTTTGCAATATCCTCCATGATAATTCTTAGGTGATTTCCAGAAAAGAATATCCCGCCAAAGCAGCACAGGGTTCCGGCCTGTGCCCTGTGCATGTGAACTGAACCGGGATATTTATTTTCAGAAATCACCTCGGGTATGTCTGCGCATCAGGTCATATTCCTGATGAAAAATGAGAGTTTATCTGAAGACTGGCATGAAATTTGCCGTCTGCATAACACGCTTTTTTCATGCTTTAAGACAAAAAAACGCATAACAACTGGTTATGCTAAAAGAATAAATGGATAATTATTATGGAAGTACAATTTGATCATCCAATATTTTCAGGCACCGAAGATGAATTTTGGAATGATATTACATTAGCACCTGAGTGTTCAGACCCAGAAGTTGGTAGTTTCATAACCGAGAATAAAAGTGCAATTATCGAAAAAGCAATAGAAGTTTTAGAAGAATTTCTGAAGTCTGAAATAATCGGTGACAGTCCAATCGAACCAGATGAATTTTTATTCCGACTATTTGAGAATCAACATAGAGGATTTATAACATATCTGAATTTTATTTTACCCAGCTCGAAAGACCATGATAGTGATTCATGGTGGGTAATGGTTGCATGCCCGAATCCATTTGCAGGTTTACCAAAGCATGCATTGTTTAATGTGTGGAGACTCGGTTGGGATTGCCAATAATAATTACAAGGAAAAATCGCATAACCCTCCGTTGCAGCGGGCCTGATGACGCGCCGCCTGCAATTATCTTTCGGGGAGAGAAACAGCAGTGAAGGAGCATCAACGATGAAAACAATGAGATATACATATTGGAAAGACGGCAGGTATTATATAGGATATCTGAATGACTATCCTGATTATCATACTCAGGG
>JBFXEJ010000105.1:0-22247 GCA_050180235.1 Desulfococcaceae bacterium | reverse complement strand
AAAAAATGTACCATCATTGTAGGGCGGGCACGGCTTTTTGTGCCCGCCGTCCTGCTGAAACGGCGGGCACAAAAAGCCGTGCCCGCCCTACGAAAAACGGTATAATCATTAATGGAAATCACCTAAGTGAATTTCATAACTGATGTTACGCCAAACCTTCAGAATCCGGCAGACTGCTGTATTTCCCGTCATTCCGGCAAAAGCCGGAATCCGGTATTTTCAGACGGTTCCGGATACCGGCTTTCGCCGGTATGACGAATCTGCGTAACATCAGTTCATAAGCAGGTCAGCATAAATTTCCGGGTATAAACTTTTCCGAAAATCCGGTTTTTCGGAAAAAACCGGATTTTTTGATACACGGAAATTTTCGGTTCCTTACTTATAAACCGCCATGATTTGCAGTCATAAGAAACCATGAACCGCCTGCTGCTCAGCAGGTTTTCATATAAAAAAATCACCGTAATTCGGAGGAGAATTCAATAATGGAACAGAAATACAATCCCAAAACCATTGAAGCCGGATGGCAGAACCACTGGGAAAAAACCGGCATCTTCAAAGTGACAGAGGACCCGGCAAAGGAAAAATATTATCTGCTGGAGATGTTTCCCTATCCTTCCGGCAAGATACACATGGGACATGTGCGCAACTACACCATCGGTGATGTGGTGGCGCGCTACAAACGGATGCGGGGTTTCAATGTTCTCCACCCTATGGGCTGGGACGCGTTTGGTATGCCTGCGGAAAATGCAGCCATTGCCAACAATACCCATCCGGCCCGTTGGACCTATGAAAACATTGATTATATGCGCAGTCAGTTGAAACAGCTTGGTTTTTCCTATGACTGGGATCGGGAGGTTGCCACCTGCAAACCCGAATATTACCGGTGGGAACAGTTGCTGTTTCTGAAAATGTATGAAAAAGGCATGGCCTACCGCAAAGAATCTTTTGTCAACTGGTGCGAACCCTGTCAGACCGTGCTGGCAAACGAGCAGGTAGAGGCAGGCATGTGCTGGCGCTGCGGCAAACCGGTACGGCAGAAAAAACTTTCACAATGGTTTTTCCGCATCAGTGATTATGCTGATGATCTGCTGCTTCACTGCGATCAGTTGCCCGGATGGCCGGAAAAAGTCACCACCATGCAGAAAAACTGGATTGGCAAGAGTTTTGGCGCGGAAATCCGTTTTGCTGTGGAAAATTCCAAAGAAATCATCACGGTATTCACGACACGGCCTGACACTCTGTTCGGCGCGACTTTCATGTGTCTGGCTCCGGAGCATCCTCTGGTAAGTGTGCTGTCCGCAGGAACAGCGCAGGAAAAGGCTGTGACCGAATTTGTGGATCGCATGGCTTTGCAGGATCGTTCGGACAAAGCTCTGGAAACCTATGAAAAAGAGGGTGTTTTTACCGGATCATACTGCATCAATCCGGTCAGCAGCCGGAAAATGCCGGTTTACACAGCCAATTTTGCTCTCATGGAATACGGCACAGGCGCGGTCATGTCGGTCCCCGCGCATGACCAGCGGGATTTTGAGTTTGCCAAAAAATACGGCATGGAAATTATTGTGGTGGTCAAACCCGAAGACAGCGATCTGGACGCGGCAGCCATGACTGAAGCCCGTGCAGAACCGGGCATTATGGTCAATTCCGCTCAGTTTGACGGCATGAGCAATGAAGAGGCCAAAGATGCGATTGTGAAATTTCTGGAAAGCAAAGGAATGGGCAAAAAAACCGTGAGTTTCCGGCTCCGGGACTGGGGCATTTCCCGGCAGCGGTACTGGGGCGCGCCCATTCCCATGATTCACTGTGAGACCTGCGGCATTGTGCCTGTTCCGGAAAAGGATCTGCCCATTGTTCTGCCTGAAGCGGCCAATCTGCTGGAAGGAGGACGTTCTCCTTTGCACACGCTGGATTATTTTGCCAAAACCGACTGCCCCAAATGCGGACGCAAAGATGCGCGGCGGGAAACCGATACGATGGATACCTTTGTGGAATCTTCCTGGTATTTTGACCGTTACTGTAGTCCGGACTGCAATACGGGCCTGTTTGACCGCAAGGCAGTGGATTACTGGATGCCGGTGGATCAGTATATTGGCGGAGTGGAACATGCGATTCTGCATCTGCTGTATTCCCGGTATGTTACCCGTGTTCTCCATGATCTTGGATTCATTGGATGCATGGAACCCTTTACCCGGCTCCTGACCCAGGGAATGGTATGCAAGGAAACCACAGCCTGCGCACAGCACGGTTTTCTTTTTCCCAATCAGGTCAATTGGAAAGAGGGAAAACCGGAATGCAGTCTGTGCAACAGTCCGGTGACAATAGGCCGTGTGGAAAAGATGTCCAAATCCAAGCGCAATGTCATTGATCCCAACGCGTTATTGGAAGAATACGGCGCAGATACCACCCGACTTTTCTGTCTTTTCGCTGCTCCGCCGGAACGGGATTTGGAATGGAGCGAGCAGGGAGTTGACGGCACTTTCCGCTTTCTCAACCGGGTCTGGCGTCTGACTCTGGACTGGCTGGAGGATATAAAAACCGTATCCTCTTATGATGACAGCCCGGAAAAACTGGAGGAAAACCTTCGGGATTTGTACCGGAAAATCCATGAAACCATCCGGAAAGTGAGCAATGACATTGAAGACCGTTTCCGTTTCAACACGGCCATCAGCGCGGTCATGGAACTGGTCAATCTCATGTACGGTGTGGATCGGGAGAAAAAAACAGCACAGACTGCTGCTGTCATGCGTCTGGGCATTGAATCCTCGGTGCGCCTGCTTTCGCCAATGGTTCCGCATTTTTCCGAAGAGATATGGGCGGAATTGGGACATAAAGACAGCATTCTGCTCAGTCCCTGGCCGGAATTCCGGAAAGATGCTTTGGCAAAGGATGAACTCACCATTGTGGTGCAGGTCAACGGCAAACTCAGAAGCCGTTTTGACATCAGCGCGGATGCGGATGAGGAAAGCATGAAACAGACAGCTTTGGCAGATGAACGGGTGCAGAAGTTCATTGAAGGAAAACCTATCCGCAAGGTGATTGTGGCACGCGGCAAGCTGGTCAATATTGTGGTGTAAGTACAAACTATTGCAGTTTTTATGCTTAGTTCATTTCCATTATGAAAAGGGGGATTTCCCGCAGCAGACAGGGAATCCCCTTTAATCCTTTTGCAAAATATTGGAAAATTATTTGCTTATGCCCTGTCATAACTGCAGGGATTATTTTTAGGCAGTGATTTCAAAAAATCCGGTTTTTCCGAAAAACCGGATTCTTATGAAAACTTTATACCCGAAAATTTATGCTGACTTACTTATTATCCAAAAGATATTTTACCCGGCAAAATATGCTTATCCAAAGGAACAGCGGTACAACCATCAATAACTCACCTTGCTCACTGATCTTAGGTGATTTACATTAAAGATTATACCAATTCGCCATTGATTTGATACAATATTGTCAATTTTTTCGCGGTTCTGCGTGTGCAAAAAACCGCTCCGCTTAATTTTTGCACTCCTCCGGATCAGACCGGGGCGGGCGTGCAGATTGTATCAGGTCAATGGAGAATCGGTATTATACCGTTTTTCGTAGGGTGGGCACGGCTTTTTGTGCCCGCCGTCCTGCTGAAACGGTGGGCACAAAAAGCCGTGCCCACCCTACAATATGGTACATTTTTTCATAGAAATCGCCTTAGGTGATTTACAGAAAAGAATATTTCAGAAAGTAGCATAAGCTTCCAGCTTTTGCCCTGTGCCTGTGAACTGAAATGGGATATTTATTTTCATAAGAAAAACCAGTATGGGGGAAAATTCCGGTTCAGGAGGTAATTTCTTTATATGTTTACTATTTTTCAGGATGATGATTTTATCCGGTTCAAAATCAGTACGGATATGCGGCATATTAATCCCCTTATTCATGAGGCACAGAAGTTTTTTGCGCGATATAAACTGGAGGATGACAGACCGCTGATTCTGACTCTCAGGGAACTGATCACCAATGCCATTGAACACGGCAACCGGAATATGGAAAACCTCAGCATTGCAGTTTCTTTGGAATATATCGGAAATCTGTGTTTTAAAATTATTGTAGAGGATGAGGGAAAAGGATTTGACCATGAGAATTTTCTGACAAATCTGCCGGACAATCCGGAGCAGGCGCGTAAATGGGGGCTGGGCCTTGTAAAAGATTTTTCAGACCGGATGGAATTCAGCGGCAAAGGCAACAGCGTGTCTGTATGGATACGTATGCGTACCAAAACCGAATTTAAAGTAAGTTCTCTGCCCGGCATGGATGGCAGAGAATGGAAAATCATCCGGCCCACAGGGGATATGACTGCGGAAAATGCCCCGAAATTCCGGAATGCCCTGCTGGATATTTTCGGAACAGGATGCAAATTTTACCGTCTTGATTTTAAAAATACTGAAGATATTGACGCTGTCAGTCTGAGTGTTTTTATAAAATTTTCAGATTTGCTCCGTGACAAATATCCGGATGCGGAAATGGAGCTTATCAACGCAAATCCGGACATTGTCAATCTGATGCGGATTACCTGCCTGCACAGGCTTTGCCGGATTATGTAAAAGGAATGGAAAATGGATTACAGTCAGTCAATTCTGGAAGAATTTGCCACCGAATCTCTTGAGCATCTGGAGCATGTTGAAAATGATATTCTGCAGCTTTTCAAAGGGGATGTTTCCGCAGACTGCGAAAGGATCGACAGAATATTCCGTTCCGTCCACTCCATCAAGGGTGCTGCGGGATTTATCCGGCTTGAAAAGACAGCGGCACTGGCCCATGCCATGGAAAATCTTCTGGATGGCCTGCGCTCGGAAAAAATAAAAGCGGATCAGTCTGTTGCGGATGTGCTGCTGGAAGGAACAGACATGCTGCGCGTTATGCTCAGTAATCTGGGACAGAGCAATGAGTTCGACATTTCCGGGATCTGTGATCATCTGGCTGCTTTAATGGAAGAGTCCGAAACTGTGGAAAGATCCGGAATCCTGCCGCCGGAAGCTGCTGCGGAAACGGCCCCCGCATCCGCAAATCTGCCGGAGCAGCCGGAAGAGGAAGTGAAATTTGTCATCAGACAGTCTGTTTTGGAGAAACTGCCTCTGGCAGAGGAATTTATTTATGTGCTCAGATATGATTTTGACAAAATCCTTAAAAAAACAGGGAAAAGCCCGGTGATTGTGATCCGGGAACTGCTGGCAGCCGGTGAAATTCTGGATACGGAAATCCGGACAGGTCCGGGAAATCTGCTTGTATCTCTTCCGGAAGAACCTCTGCTCTGTTTTTTCGTATATGCAAGTTCCCTTGATGCAGATGATCTCTGTGATGTCCTCGGTCTTTCCGAATCCTCTGTTATCCCTCTGGATCGCAGCAAAATCATGAATCCGGAAACAGATCCGGCTGAGCTGTTTCCCGGACATGTAACCTGGCTTTCCCTTGACCGGGGTTCCCTTTCTGAAACCGGTCAACCGGTTGACATATCAGTCCCCGGTACTCCTGAAAGTGAGACAGGGCATGAGAAAACCGAAATTCCGGACACAATCCCCGAAAGCGGCAAACCTGAAAAAAAAGCATCTGCCGGATATTTCAGACCTGTTTACAATGAAAAATTCACTGATCCGGAAAAAAAGGCACTTGCAGAGACCGGCGGTTTTATGGGGGGAAGACAGCATGACATTCGCATTGATCTGGAAAAACTGGATCTGCTGATCAACCTGGTTGGCGAACTGGTTATTGCAGAATCCATGCTCACAGACCGTTCCGTCCGGAGCAGTTCTGATGCAGAGGAATCCGGGAATTCATCCCGGAATCTGCGCAGAATCATATCTGAACTGCAGGATGTGGCCATGTCCATGCGCATGGTTCCCCTGACCCAGACTTTTCGGAAAATGTCCCGGCTTGTTCATGATCTGTCCGGAAAACTGGGCAAACCCTGCAGACTGGAGATCGTGGGTGAGGAAACCGAGCTTGATAAAAGCGTGATTGAGCAGATCACAGATCCGCTGCTGCATATTGTCCGCAACTGCCTGGATCACGGCATTGAAAATCCTGAGGAACGCAAGGCCGGGGGAAAATCCGAAAGCGGAATCATAAGGATGGAAGCCAGGCACAGGGGCGGAGAGGTGCTGATCCGCATTTCAGATGACGGCAGGGGACTGGATCGGGAAAAAATTCTTGCCAAAGCCGCGCAAAGAGGTATCCTCCGGGAAGAACGCATCCATCTGGACAATCAGAACATTGATCGCCTGATTTTTGAACCCGGTTTTTCCACAGTGGACAGGGTGACAGATATTTCCGGCCGGGGGGTGGGGCTGGATGTGGTGAAAAAAAATATTGAAAAACTCAAGGGAAGGGTGGATATACGCAGCATAAAGGAGCAGGGAACGGTTTTTATGCTCCGGATTCCCCTGACCCTGGCCATCATTGACGGAATGCTTATCCGTGTGGGTTCATCCCGCTGCACCATCCCGCTTCTTTCCATCCGCGAATCTTTCCGGCCCCTTCCGGAACAGATTGTAATAACTATGGATGGGCAGGAAATCATCAAAATCCGGGAGGAACTGATCCCGGTGATCCGTCTGCATGAAATTTACAAAATGGTTCCGGATCACAGGGAACTGGACAAAGGCATTCTGATTCATGTGGCTTCCGGCAGAGAGAATATCTGTCTGTTTGCAGATGAAATCATCGGGCATCATCAGACAGTTATCAAAAGAATGCCGGATTATGTGGCATCCGCGCGGGGAATCTCCGGATGCACGATTCTCAGCAGCGGCGAGGTCAGTCTGATTCTTGACGTGGGGGATCTTATTGAAATGAGTGGGGAGTGCTGAGTTCTAAACAGACTGCTGCATAACCGCTTTAGATTTTATGGTATCAATTCCCCTCCTGAGAGGCAGGGCAGTTAAGTTCTGTGCATCTTTAATTCCCCTCCTGAGAGGGGCGGGGTGTGTCCGGAACTGCAAACTCCCAAAACACACCACTGCCCCCTCTCAGGATGGGAATTGTCACGAAAAAAAACTTAACAGACCTGCCTCTGTGAACTGAACCGGGATATTTATTTTCAGAAATCAACGTACTGCGGATTTATTCACAGATTCAAATAAAGGATCTTTTATGCACAAAATAAGGGAAACAGAATTTTTTGATGATGATCTGTATGAAGAGGATGATGATGAAGACACCATGAAGGACAAATACCTGACCTTCCGTCTGGGAAAAGAGGTTTACGGTATTGAAATCTGCCATGTGATTGAGATTGTCGGAATTCAGAAGATCACTGAAGTGCCTGATATGCCGGATTATGTGAAAGGTGTCATCAATCTGCGGGGACAGGTGATACCGGTGATGGATGTGCGAACCCGTTTCCATATGGCACAGGAGGAATACAATGAGCGCACATGTGTCATTGTGGCCCGGATTGAGGATACAGACATAGGGCTGGTGGTGGACAGGGTGGAAGAGGTGGCTGATATTCCCGGAGAGAACATATCTCCGGCCCCGAAAGTGGGCAAAGGGACAAAAAACCGTTATATCAAAGGGCTGGGAAAGAGCGGTGAGGATGTGAAAATCATCCTGGATATCAGCCGTCTGCTTTTTGACGAGGAAGGTGCTTCTCTCCCGCTTCCGGAACAGACAGAGGAGCTTTCGCTGTAATCCGGCTGGGAGAATTCCCTGATTTCGTCTGTGTTTCCTCAGTCAGGAACGTTTCATTTTCATGACTGTTTCTGAAAGGATGAAAAAATGAAAGCCTGTTTTCTTGCAATTGTAATGATGCTTTTCTGTTTCACAGATACGGCTTCGGCAAAAGAGAAAATCCATGCTCTCTATATTCCCCTGGCTGATCATTACGCGGCTGCTGTTGTTGCCCATGCCAGATACCGTTCTGAAATGAAGCACTGTGATTATTCTGTGCAGATGATGAAAAGCTGGCCTGCTCTGCGGGGAAAATTCACAGCGGATCAGGCAGATGCCGCGTTTATCATATGCCCTATGGCGCTGGATATGTTTGCAGAAAATCCGGATTTCCGTTTTGTCAGTCTGGTTCACCGCGATGGCAACGCTCTGGCTGTAAACAGTGTGCTTTCCGCCAGAATTAAACTTGCGGAAAAGCGCATTGACAGAAAACCCCTGCCGGATACGGCCCTGGCCATGTCTGACTGGAAAAAGGAGACCGGCATCACCAGTATCTGTGCGGTTCCATCCCTTCTGGCAACCCATACGGTTGTCCTGTACAAATATCTTAAGGATCATGGGGTGACAATGTCTGTGGGCAAAGGTGAGGCTGATGTGATGGCCAGAGCTGTGCCTCCCCCAAAATCCCCTGATTTTCTTCAACTTCAGGCCGAATCCGGAAAAGCCGCAAGTTTTGAGCAGTCCCTGCCCTGGGCTGATGTGGTGGAAACCGGGGGATACGGAAAAATTACCTGGTATTCCAAAGATGTGATTCCCTGGAAACACGGCCATGTGGAATGTATCATGATTGCAAAGGACAGCACCATCCGGGACAAAAAAGAGGCTCTGCGCGAACTGATTTATTATATTCACAAAGCAGGAAGAGATATTGATTCCGCAAGAGAGGCAGGCGGAGATGCGCTGCAAAACATTGCCGAACTCATCAGCACCTATATTCCCCTTCATAAACCAGAAGTGATTGTGCAAAGCCTTCGCAGTGATCTGAACGTGATCAATTATTCCAATCTCAACACAGACAAGCCGGGGCTGGAACTGATCATGAATCTGGCATTGGAAGGCGGCATTCTGAAAAAAAGAGTCAGTCTTGATGATTTCACGGATGAGAGTTTTTCCACAGACATAACCAAAACAGATGTTCCGTTTCCGCAGGATACATCAGAAACACCGGACAGCCGTCCGCTGTCAGACATCAAGGAGGAGGAATGAAAAAAAAGAGACTGTCCCTGTTTGCAAAACTCATCAGCACTTTTCTGGGAATATCATTTCTTCTGGCAATGTTTGCCCTTTATGCAGTCAACCGGCTGGTGACTCTGGGCGGATATTTTGACCTGGCCTATGTGCAGGCCGTGGTTCCGCTGGAAGACTGGTCTCTGTTCAAACTCCGGGCCGGAGATATCCAAAGCCTTCTCAATTATCACATTGCCGAGTATGACGGCGGGAATATTAAGAAAATTGAGGCAGATATATCTGAAAAATTCCGCATGGCCGATGAAATACTGAACAGGCTGGGAGTGCCTGAAATATCCGGGGAAAAAGTCTCTGAATTTGAAAAAAAAGTCCAAGATCCCTCTTTGGATTATGCCGGGGAATCTGATGAGATGATTATGAAATACCTGCGATACTCCTGGCATGTCATCACAGAACTGTCAAAAGAGATTATGGAGGACAGCAGGAATTATATGAAAGAGGATGCCACACAGACACTCAACAGCGGGGCCGGATTCAGGGAGTTTCAGATGACAGACAGACTGTCTTCCCAAATGCGGGATCGCGCGGCCAAAAAAGTGGAGGAATACAGGGGAAAAAGTCTGGAACTCCGTAATCAGGTGCGTTTCCGTCTGATTATCGGTGTCATACTGTTCATTGTGCTGGCAATGACCGCAAGTTTTCTGCTCGCGCAGCATATCAGAACAATGGTGGCAAAAACAGTGCATATGGCAGAAGAGGTCAGCATGGGTGCGCTTTCCCTGCGTCTGAATTCCGGACATACGGATGAAATCGGAAAACTTTCCGATGCCCTTGATAATATGGCAGAAGGGCTGGAGGCAAAAGCCGGAATAGCGGAAAGCATAGCAGACGGGGATCTGACCCGTGAGGTGGTGCTGGGTTCTGAAAAGGATATTCTGGGCATGGCCATTCAGAAAATGACATCCAATCTCAGAAACCTGATCGGACAGGTGAACAGGGCAGCAGAACAGGTGACCTCAGGTGCGGAGCAGATAAAAAATTCAGGCCAGTCCCTTTCCCATAATGCGGCCAGGCAGGCTGCCGCGATTGAGCAGATCACCTCTGCCATGACAGAAATCGGATCCCAGACCCGGGCAAATGCGGAAAATGCTTCCCATGCAAGGGTTCTTGCAGGGGAATCCAGAACTATGGCAGAGCAGGGGTCTGCGGAAATGAAACAGATGATGTCATCCATGGAGGTCATCAGTCAGGCCAGCAGGTCGGTGGCAAAAATCATCAGGGTGATTGATGAAATTGCTTTCCAGACCAATCTGCTTTCCCTGAATGCGGCTGTGGAGGCTGCCCGCGCAGGACGGCATGGAAAAGGTTTTGCCGTGGTGGCCGGTGAGGTCAGAAATCTGGCGGCCCGAAGTGCAGAAGCAGCAAAGGAAACCGCTGATCTGATTGAAGGCTCGGTGCAGAAAGTGGAAGAGGGAAACAAAATTGCGGTTAAAACCGCTGCGGAATTAAATAAAATTCTTGATTCCACTGTCAAAACCGCAAATCTGGTGGAGGAAATCGCAATGGCCTCCAATGAACAGGCACAGGGGATAGAACAGGTCAATCTGGGGCTTTCCCAGGTGGAGCAGGTAACTCATCAGAACATCATCAGTGCAGAAGAAACTGCGTCCGCATCAGAAAAATTTTCCGATCAGGCCGGAGAACTGAAAAATATACTTGGCCGTTTCAGACTCAGAGATGAAGGCCCGGAAAAGGCAGAATAAAATCAAAGGGGATTCCAACATGAAACGCAGCAGTCTGAAAATGAAAATAGCGTTGTGGACAGGCATCTGCCTGATCCTGACTTCGGCACTTATCATAAGCTATTCGGCTGTATCCATGAAACTCCGGGCTGAAATCACAAGGGAAACCGCTGTGGCGGATGCCCAAAAATACGCACAGTCCCTTGCCAGGGAACATGCCAACCATATCAAAGCCGAACTGGAAGTGGCCCTGGATACGGCCCGTACCCTGGCCCATACCTTTTCCGGCATAAAAGACAAAACCGTTGGACTTGAACTGGGCCGTGAAGAGGCAAACGGAATCCTGAAAACCGTACTGGTGCAGAATCCCTCTTTTCTGGGGACATGGACCCTGTGGGAATCAAATGCTTTTGACGGAATGGATATGGGATATGTGAATAAACCGGGACATGATGAAACAGGCCGTTTTATTCCCTACTGGAACCGGGGCGGAGAAAAAGGGGAAATTGCACTGGAGGCCCTTCGTGAATATGAAAATGAAAACACAGACTTTTATCAGATTCCGAAAAAGACCAAAAAGGAATGCATTACGGATCCATATGTATACACTGTTCAGGGAATCGGCACCCTGATGACTTCCCTGTGCGTTCCTGTTGTGGTCAATGATGTTTTTTACGGCGTGGCCGGTGTTGACACAGATCTGTCAGGTCTTCAGAAAACAGTTGACGATGTCGGGAATATTTTTCAGGGCAGCGCAGGAATTGAAATCATCAGTCATAACGGACTCTTCGCGGCTGCAACCGGTCATCCGGAACTGGCCGGAAAGCATATCAGAGAAGTGCATAAAGACTGGGAAAAGGATTTGGGTTATATACAGAAGGCTGAAACAGTGACACAGCAGGATGAGGGACATCTGGGGGTTTTTGTTCCCATCCGGATCGGATATACGGCAATGCCCTGGTGCGTCAATCTTATTATTCCTATGTTAAATATCACTGCTGCCGCTGATGAACAGATGCGTCAGGCCGAAAGGGATATCGGTTTCATGATTCTCATTGGCGCTGTCTGCACCCTGTCCGCTCTTTTTTTTATAGCCGTCATTGCCGGAAGTGCGACCCGTTCCCTGGGTGCAGAACCGCATGATCTGTCTGATCTGGCTCAGAAAATATCTCTTGGAGACCTGAATATACATTTTCCGGATGATGACAGCTCAAATCTGAAAAGTGTTTACGGAAATATGCGGCAGATGACTGAAAATCTGAGGGAAAAATCCCGTATGGCCGAAGCCATTGCCAAAGGGGATCTGGGCAAAGATGTAAGCCTCAGTTCCGACAAAGACATCCTGGGAAAGTCGCTGCGCAAAATGTCTGCAAATCTCAGAAACATTCTCAGAGAAATAAATGCGGCAGCCAGGCATGTTGCAGCCGGAGCCGGGCAGATAGCGGGTTCCAGTCAGTCCCTGTCCGAAGGGGCAAATGAGCAGGCAGCATCCCTGGAGGAAATCACCAGTTCCATTGTGCAGATCAGTTCCCAGATAAACTGCAATGCGGAAAATGCTGCACAGGCCAGCAGGCTTGCCGCTCATTCACGGGAGGCTGTTGAACAGGGAAAAAAGGAAATGGGAAATATGATGTCAGCCATGAACGGCATCAGCGAATCCAGCAGATCTGTGGCAAAAATCATCAAGATCATTGATGAAATCGCATTCCAGACCAATCTTCTTTCCCTCAATGCCGCAGTGGAGGCAGCACGCGCCGGACAGCATGGAAAAGGATTTGCCGTGGTGGCCGGTGAGGTGAGGAATCTGGCAGAACGGACTTCCCGCGCTGCCAAAGAAACCGGGGAACTCATTGAAGGATCAATGCAAAGGGTGGAAAAGGGAAATGAAATGGCCGCCCTGACAGCACAGGCTTTTGACAGAATTATGGAATCGGCTGTGAAAGCATCCGAGCTGATAGGTGAAATTGCGGCAGCATCCGAAGAACAGGCCAGAGGCATCGGGCAGGTCAGCCGGGGACTGGATCAGGTGGATCAGGTGACACAGCAGACTGCCGCCAATGCACAGGAAATGGCAGCCTATGCCCTTGAGCTTTCCGGGCAGTCCGAACATCTGCGCGAAAGTCTGGGCCGATTTGTGTTCAAAGAGGAGGACGGCAGCGGGATTTCGGAATCTCCGAAGACAAATATCCGGAATAATACTGTTTCCCGGTCTGAAAAACCTGATGCCGTACATAAGGTGATCCGTGTTTAAAAAATAAAAAAAACAGGCAGGGATATTTATTTGGACAGTGGATCAAACAGGCTGACAGTCTGTTTTTTTTAACAGCAGAGTGACGCAGAATCTTTTATGTGCGAAACTTTTCAGACAAAAATCAGCCGTTTTTAATCCGCTGCTGCTGATTGTATCATTTGACAAACATAGCAAAGGAGATATTAATGAACAGGAAAATCTCTGGGAAAAAGGAGAGAATATGAAACTGAGTCTGAGGAACAGATTTTTGCTGCCGACAGTTGTGCTGATTGCTTTGGGCATGAGTTTTTCGGCTTTTGTTTCCTACCGTTATTCCAAAAAAGCCATTGAGGATATGGCCCATGAACAAATCCGGCAGTTGACTGATGCCGCATCATCGAGGATTTCCTTCTGGCTCAATGATCTTCGTCTGAATATCCTTAACTGGAGCAGCGATCTGACCTATAAAACAGCCGTGCGGGATACATATCTGGGCATATCCGCACGCAAAGCAGCGAGTGAGAAGATGGCCGATATTCAGAAAAACTATGCGGTATTTGAAACTGTCATCCTTTTTGACAAAAACGGTGAAGCCATTGCTTCCGGAGCCGCTGAGATTAGCGAAAAACTGAATGTCGCGGACAGGGAGTTTTTTCAGAAGTCCTTCAAAGGGGAGTTTTTCATTTCAGAAGTCATAAGCAGCCGGGTGACAGGCAATCCCATTGTCAACATATCAGCGCCTGTTGTTCAGCAGGACGGAGCCATTGACGGTGTTCTGAGTGTCAGTGTCAGTGTCAGCACCCTAAGCAGCATATTTATCGCTCCCATCCGCATAGGAAAAAGCGGTTATGCCTTTATCCACAAAGAGGGACTTGTCATTGCGCATCCGGATGCCCAAAAGGTTATGAAACACAATATCAGTGAGTCTGTTTACGGGAAAAAAATGCTGGAAACAGATACCGGGCTGATCACTTATTTTGATTCAGGCGGGGCGGAAATGGCGGCCTTCAGCAAAATAGCGGATATCAACTGGTCAGTGGTTGTGGTGGCCAATGCTGATGAACTGATATCGCCTGCAAAAAAAGTCCGCATGGTAAATGTGTTTATCACTTTTGCCATAGCCGGGATAGTGGGTATTTTCGTATTTCTCGTTGCAGGGTCAGTGCTCCGGCCCCTGGGAGCGGAGCCGGATATTCTGTCGGAAGTGGCCCGGAGGATTGCGGACGGTGAAAGCGGATTCAAATTTGAGGAAAAGGGGAAGGAGCTTACAGGGGTTTACAGGAATATGATGCAGATGAGCGAGAGTCTGGAGAAAAAAGCACTGCTCGCGGAACAGATAGCCGAAGGAGATCTGCGCGGGAAGGCGCTTGTCATTTCCGATAAGGACGTGCTGGGCAAATCCCTTGAAAAAATGAGCGGAAATCTAAGAAAACTGCTCAGGGATGTCAGAAATACAGCGGATCTGGTTGCCGAAGGTGCGGATCAGATTGCAGGATCCAGTCAGTCCCTGTCTGAAGGCACAAATGAGCAGGCCTCCTCTTTGGAGGAAATCACCAGTTCCCTGGTGCAGATATCCTCACAGACCCGCTCCAATGCGGAAAATGCCGCCCGTGCCATGACTCTGGCGGAAAAGGCACGGAACACAGCCGCATTCGGAAAGCAGGAAATGGAAAACATGATCTCTGCCATGACAGAGATCAGCGAATCCAGCCGGTCTGTGGCAAAAATTATCAAAGTCATAGATGAAATCGCATTTCAGACCAATCTGCTTTCCCTTAATGCGGCAGTGGAGGCAGCGCGTGCAGGCCGCTACGGAAAAGGCTTTGCAGTGGTGGCAGGTGAAGTCCGCAATCTGGCAGGAAGAAGCTCCAGTGCGGCAAAGGATACTTCAGAACTCATTGAAAGTGCACTTAAAAAAGTCGAAAACGGGAACAGAACCGCTTCCCAGACCGCAGGAGCTTTGGAAAAAATTGTGGAGTCCTCGGTTCAGATGGCCGATTTGGTCAATGAAATTGCCTCAGCCTCAGATGAACAGGCCAGGGGCATTGAACAGGTCAGTCAGGGACTGAATCAGGTGGATCAGGTGACCCAGCACAATGCGGCCACAGCCCAGGAAACCGCTTCATCCGCAACTGAGCTTTCAGGCCAGGCCGAGTATCTGCGAAAAACACTTTCCCGTTTCCGTTTGCGGGAAAAAAGCAGTAAAATTCCCAGTCAGGACATTCTTTCTCCTGATACGGATGGCAGGGAAAATACTGATGCTGCGAATAATGCAGATGATCAGGGTTCCGGTTCGGAAAAACTGCCGGCCGGACAGCATAAAGAAAAGGCAATGCCGGGGATGAATCAGATCATCCGGCCCGGTGATCTGATATCCTTTGAAGATGAATTTACGGAAAAATATCAGGAATAATTTTTTTCTCCAAATTAACAGGCGGGTTCGGCATAAAACTGCGGGAATTGTGCCTGATCCGCGCTGAAAAAACATGACACCCTGCCTGGTTTGTGATAACAGACAAAAATCTGAACCGCAGATTTTAGGTGATTTCCAGAAAAGAATATCCCGGCAAAGTCAGCAGATCTAAAACTCCCTCCCCTCAATGGGTGAGGGCCGGGTCTTAGGTGATTTCCAGGAAAGAATATACCAGAAAAGTAGCAAAAGCTTCCAGCTTTTGCCTTGTGCCTGTGAGCTGAACCGGGATATTTATTTTCATAAATCACCTTAAACACTGTACAGTTGGCAAAGGTTTCCAGCCTGTATGGTTCATGAACAGGCTGGAATCATGTTCTGCCTTATTTTCGATAATATTTAACTGATGTTAGGTGATTTCCATTAAAGATTATACCGTTTTTCGTAGGGTGGGCACGGCTTTTTGTGCCCACCGTTTAAGCAGGACGGCGGGCACAAAAAGCCGTGCCCACCCTACAATATGGTACATTTTTTCATGTAAATCGACTTACGCTGAATCGTCATACCGGCGAACGCCGGTATCCGGAACATTTTGAAATTACCGGAGTCCGGCTTCCGCCGGAATGACGCTCAAAGAGAATAACTGCCTGATTTTTGGAAAGGCTGCGTAACATC
Organism: Desulfococcaceae bacterium; assembly: GCA_050180235.1. GTDB lineage: Bacteria > Desulfobacterota > Desulfobacteria > Desulfobacterales > Desulfococcaceae > JAABRU01. The sequence continues at coordinate 6,304 of JBFXEJ010000105.1, read as the reverse complement.
AGTATTTAATACTATCCATTTTTTCACAGGACAGTGATATGGCTTTTATCAAAGAAGACCGGGGCGGACAATCCTTTCTGCGACTGGAAGGACCCCTGACAGTGTATGAAGTCGGAGAAATGCGGGAGGTGCTGCTGGCTGCGCTGGAAGGGGAAAGGGATTTGCTTCTGGATATCGCAGGGATCTGTGACTGTGATACCACAGGTGTTCAGCTTTTGCTGTCAGCAAGGAAAAAAGCCCGGAATGAAAAGAAAAATTTTATGATCAAGGGTGATTCGGATGCTGTCCGGAAGGCCGCGGAGCGTATCGGTGTCAGCATGGAGAGCATTTTTAATCAATGAAACGGAAAACATCATTAGTAGACTTCCTGCAAAATTCGAATTTCTCATAACTAACTATTTGTTATTATTGATTTTGATAATGAGAAAATCTAGATTTGCAGGAAGTATAGTGCTTGTAAAAAGATAACCTGTACAATTTTTCCGTCCGGAAACCCTAAGGGTTTTGAAAACCCTTAGGGTTTGCAGCAGCTTATTTTGATACAGCCACTTAGGTGATTTCCGGAAAAGAATATCCCGGAAAAGCAGCAAAAACTTCCGATTTTTGCCCTGTGCCTGTGAACTGAAACGGGATATTTGTTTTCAGAAATCACCTAAGTCTCCCAAATTTTCAGTTTGGGATTCCGGATGAAACATTTCCAATCATTTCCGGCTCAGATTAACGGCATTGATCCGGAACCTGCTGAACCGGACTGATACTGTTTTTCTGATTTTTGAAAGATCCGGACAATATTTTTGTCTCCGGCAAAACCGGATGCCGGAATGCAAAAATTAAGCGGAGCGTTTTTTTGCACAGTCATAAGGTTATTTCTGAAAATAAATATCCCATTTCAGTTCACAGGCACAGGGCAAAAGCTGGAAGCTTTTGCTACTTTTCCGGGATATTCTTTTCCTGAAATCATCTAAAGGACAAAAGTTGAGGAAAATACTATTGCTTCATTTCATCTGAAACTGCATTCCGGATTAGAGTCAGCGTAATCCGGCATTCCGGTACTGCCGTGAAATACACCGGCAGTTTTAGCTGAAACAGTGTACTATTGCTTCATTTCACTTAAAATTGTAGGTCGGATTAGCGTCAGCGTAATCCGACACCCGGTATTCATCAGAGATGATACCCATAAATTAAAATGAAATGAAGCACTATATTCATTCATCATCCCAATTCATAACAGAAAGGAGCAGAAATGAAAAAAAAATCTTTTGTATTCGCATTATTGGCAGTGGCATCCCTGATGTTTTCCGCAATGGCCGGAGCCGGTGATATTCAGGTCGGTCTGGCATGGATGGGCAAATCAGGATCATCCAAACGGATTCTTGCCGTAATTGAGGAAGAGCTGAAAAAAATGGCCCCCAATATCCGGCTGGAGGTTCATGGCGAACTGGAATCCGGGGAAAAACTGGCAGAAGTGGTGCAGCACTTTCAGAAGGAAAAAGCAGGAATGATTATCTTCCGATCCAACGGTGCTGAATGGCTTGCCAAAAATCCGCCTTCCATCCCGACCTTTATCGGCTCTGTCAACCATCCGGGTTATCTGAATGTGATCAAAAATCTGGATGCTCCTGAGGGAAATATCACAGGCTCCAGTTTTTTTGTCCCTGCCAAAACACAGTTTGAGATATTCAGGGCCATCATTCCGGATCTGAAATCTGTCTGGCTGCTGCTGGAAAAAGGACATCCCGGCAGTGCCATTGATCAGGATCAGATTAAGAAATACTGCGGGGAACTTGGCATTGAATACAATGAAAGTTTCTCATCCACCCGTGAAGAGGTTTTGGCCGCTGTCAGAGAGGCCGTGAAAAAAGGGGTGTCGGCCATACTGGTCGGAACTCAGGCCGTAACCTTTGACAATGCCAGAGACATTGTTGCGGAAGCCGGAAAAATCCCCACCTTCTCCTTTATGTCACCGCCTGTAAAAGAGGGTGTTCTGGGCGGTTTTCTGTCTGATGAAGACAAACTGATGCACATGCTGGCCGAATCTGTGGTGGATGTGCTGATCAAAGGAAAGGCCATCAAAGATGTTCCGGTGAAATTTGACACGGAACCCAAATTTGTTCTCAACGAAGCCACTGCCAACAAACTGCAGCTGACCATACCCTATGAGATTCTGCAGCATGCAACGATAGTCAGGTAACTCTGCCGGAGATTTTCACCTGAAATCCTCAGTCCCGGCAGATTGCGGGTCAAATCCGCTGATTTTTTTACCCTTTCATGATTTTTCAGCAGATTTGCCCCGCGTTTTTTCCGATATGTCTCAACGACAGCAGCAAAGAGGAAATGTATGAAAATGACAATTCCCTTCGGACTCAGAACAAAGTTTCTGCTTCCCACCATAGCGATAATTATCATGGCCATCAGTGTATCGACATGGTTTTCGCATACCGAATCGAAAAAAGCTCTGGAAAAAGCAATGATTGAACAAATCCGGGGAATTGCTGATTCTCTTGCAGTGCATCTGGCATCCTGGGCAAAAAGGGCGCAGATGGACATTTCCATCTGGAGTGAGCAGACCATCTGCCAGGCTTCCATTCCCGAAACCTTTCTGGGCCAGTCCGCACGCAAATCCTTCAGTCTGCTTCTGGAGAGACTGAAAGCAGATTACGGTTTTTACGAGAATATTTCTCTTCTCAATGCCAATGGTCTGGTGATTGCCTCGTCTGAACCCGAACAGATCGGAAAAGAAAACACCGGGGAACAGACTTGGTTTCAGAATGCCATAAAAGGTGATATTTTTCTCAGCGCAATTATGAAAAGTCAGCGCGGAAACCGTCCGGTTTTTGTCATTTCCGCTCCTGTGAAGGATAACGGAACTGTTGCGGGTGTAATTGCAGGAACTGTGGATATGGAATATTATATCCAAAGATATGTGGATCCGGTCAGGGTTGGGGAAAAGGGTTTTGTCAGTATGTTCACCGGAGACGGTCTGATGATTGCGCATCCGGACAAAAGCGGTATTTTTAAAATCAGAGTCACTGACTTCGGATTTGCTGAGGAAATCATCAAAAGAGAACAGGGTGTGGAAAAATACAGACTCAGAGGAATCGAAAAAATCACGGCCTTTAAAAAATGCACAGATCCCGAATCTTTTCTGTCTGTCAGCATTGACACAGATGAACTTTTTGCATCAGCCAGCCGAATCCGGCAGATCAATATTCAGATTGCCCTTACAACACTGCTCATAGCGGGAATCATTATTTTCATCATCGGAAATTCTGTTGTCAAACCCATCCATACCATTGTCACAGACACAGCATCAGCGATTGCGGACGGGGATTTCAGCAGGGAGATAACCATACAGCGCAATGATCAGATAGGACTTCTGGCAGAGGCATTCAGGAATATGAAAAAAACAATAGGTCTGGTGATGGCCGAATCTGATGCCCTGATTCAGGCTGTGCGGGAGGGGAGGCTGGGAACACGCGGCAATGCAGATATGCTGAAAGGGGACTGGCGCAAACTGCTCAGCGGTCTCAATCAGATGGTTGACGCGTTTGCTGTTCCGGTTTCACGCACAGCAGAATCTCTGGGCAGAATATCCGAAGGACAGATTCCAGAAGAAATGACCGGAACCTTTCAGGGGGATTTCAATGCAATCAAAGACAGTCTCAATCTTCTCATAGGAACCATGAACGGGCTGCTGGCCGAAACCCAGTCTCTGATACAGAATATCCGGGACGGACATCTGGAAGTCCGCAGCAGCGCGGATGCGTTCAAAGGAAAATGGCAGGAACTTCTTTTAGGCATCAACAGTATCACAGACGCGTTTATGGAACCTTTCAATCTGACTGCGGATGTTATTGAACGCATATCTGCCGGAGATATTCCTGAAACCATCAGCGGGGAATTCAGGGGGGATTTCAACAAAATTATCGGTCATCTCAACAGACTGTCTGAAAATCTCCGCAGTTTTGCCCGTGATGTGAACCGGGCAGCACAGCAGGTATGGGCCGGAAGTGAACACCTGAGCAGCGCGGCAGAACAGGTTTCCCAGGGAACTTCCTATCAGGCCGCAGGCATAGAGGAGATTTCCACATCTATGGAGCAGATGAGCTCCACTGTAAGACAGAACGCGGACAATGCGCATCAGACTGCTGTTATTGCTGTGAATACCGCACAGAACGCTCGTGAAGGCCAGAAATCCCTGATACAGACAGTAAGGGCCATGAAAAGCATTTCCGAGAAAATCCGGATTATTGAGGACATTGCCCGGCAGACGAATATGCTGGCCCTGAATGCGGCTATTGAGGCTGCACGGGCCGGAGAGCACGGCAAAGGCTTTGCCGTGGTGGCCGCAGAGGTGCGGAAACTGGCAGAACGCAGCCAGAATGCAGCCAGGGACATCAATTCCCTTTCCGAATCCCATGCGGAAACAGCGGAAGAGGCAGGGAAGCGGATGGCGGAAATGGTTTCCGGTATTGAAAAAACCGCAGAACTGGTTCAGGAAATCAGTGCGTCCAGTGCGGAGCAGTCCGGCGGAATTGATCAGGTGAACAAGGCCATTCAGCAGCTTGACGAGGTGATCCAGCAGAATGCTGCCACCACCGAGGAAATGGCGGCCGGCAGCCGGGATTTCAGATTTCAGGCTGAATGTCTGCTCAAGGCGGTTTCCTTTTTCCGGCTTTCCGATTCCGGCGAAGATAATGCGGAAAAGCATACGGAACAGAAAGAAATCCCGGAACATCCGGACAGGAAAAGGGAAAAAAGGGAACCTGCCATGTTTTTGGCAAAAAAACAGCGGGAGCAGGACACTGTGTGCATGTATGGAGAGAAAAAAAAGCTGCGTCCGGATAATTTTGAAGAAAGTGATCTGATGCAATATTAGGGATTGGGGATTAACCAACCGATGTTACGCAACCCGTCCTGAAATCAGGAAGCCGCTCTCTTTCACCGTGATTCCGGCATTAGCCGGGATTTATTATACCAATTCTCCATTGAAAGTATACTTATGATTCGGTTTCCCACAGAGAACACAGAGAGAAAAAACCACAGAGAACACAGAGAAAACAACTTACCTTATTGTATAAATTCAATAGAGAATTGGTATTAAATTTCAGTGGGTTGCGGATATCCGATTTCTCCGGTATGACGGTGAAGTTGTTATACCAATTCGCCATTGATTTTATACAATATTGTCAGTTTTCCCGAGGTTCAGCGTGCGTGTGCAAAAAACCGCTCCGCTTAATTTCTGCACTCCTCCGGACCAGTCCGGGGCGGGACTGCAGACTGTATCAGGTCAATGGCGAATCGGTATTAGGCGGTTTCCGGAAAAGTAGCACAGGCTTCCAGCCTGTGCCTGTGAACTTAGGCGATTTCCATGAAAAAATTTACCATCATTGCAGGGTGGGCACGGCTTTTTGTGCCCGCCGTTTCAGCAGGACGGCTGGCACAAAAAGCCGTGCCCGCCCTACGAAAAACGGTATAATCATTAATGGAAATCACCTTAGTTTTACTTTGTCATGTTAGCTGAATCTGTCAATATCATATTTTCGACGTATACCATTACTCAGAAGATTTGATGGTACAGCCGCGAATTGCACGAATGACACGAATTACGGTTTGTGCATTCGTGCAGATTCGTGTTATTCGTGGCTGTTTAACCTATACCGATACTTATATTTATTTACATTTTTATAAACTCTGCTGATGCAGGTTTTTCGAATGCAGTATTTTACAACCGAAATGTTTCAAGTAATGGTATATATGGCGTTCATGAATAAGATTCAATATTTCTTCTTTTGAATTCGCCTTTTGCGGAAGCGTATTTGCCAAAACAAATTTAATATCACTGTAGGAAAGCAGAGGAACATGCTCTCTGTTTCTGATTCTCTGTTCGATCATGAACAGTAATGCCAACATTGTCAATGAGATATGGTGATGCCATGCTGTCCATGTTCTCACCTGATATTCTGCCATTCCCAATTCACTTTTCGCATCCTGTAGGCTTCTTTCTGTCCAATACCGCTGCATCTGCATATAAAGCAGTTCGGAATCCGTGTGCCGGTTCTGCCTGTCATTGCACAGCGAATATTTCACCTCAGTCCCGTCAGGATTTTTGCCTGCAGTCAGTTTTTCTTTCCGGGCCTTACCATCCTCTCCGTTCCGGGTCAGTACCTCTGCAGCAATAGACATCCTGCAAAACTAAAGTCATATTCCCGGTTATTGCAATAAATCATCTTTTTCTGAATTTTCCGTCTTTAAGCAGCATTTTTCATAGTTCTTTTTTCAATTTTCATATTAACCAGCCCGG
>JBFXEJ010000104.1:0-23696 GCA_050180235.1 Desulfococcaceae bacterium | reverse complement strand
CATGCCCGGAGACAATGTCAAAATAACAGCCGAACTTATCACCCCCATAGCCATGGAAAAGGAGCTCCGCTTTGCCATCCGTGAGGGCGGACGCACTGTGGGCGCAGGGGTGGTCAGTGAGGTAATTCAGTAACTAGGGATATGCAATCCATGATAATGAACAGTAAAATCAGAATCCGTCTGAAAGCCTATGATCATAAACTGCTGGATCAGTCCGCAGCGGATATAGTTGACACTGCGAACAAGACAGGGGCGAGGGTTGTCGGGCCCATACCGCTTCCCACGGATATCAGCAAATACTGTGTGCTAAGATCCCCGCACATTGACAAAAAATCCCGTGAGCAGTTTGAAATGCGGACACATAAAAGGCTGCTGGATATCCTGGAACCCACACAGCAGACAGTGGATGCCCTGATGAAACTGGATCTGTCTCCGGGTGTGGATGTGGAAATCAAACTATAGCCGTACATAGGACAGGATGTTATGTGTAAAGGATTGATCGGAAAAAAAATAGGTATGACCGGTACCTTTTCACCGGAAGGAAAGCGTATTCCTGTGACAGCCGTACAGGTCGGTCCGTGCGTGGTGACCCAAATCAAAACCAAGTCCACAGACGGATACAATGCCCTGCAGCTGGGATTCGGCAGAAAAAAGGAATCCCGTATCAGCAAACCGCTGAAAAACCATCTTGCAAAAAGCGGAGTCAGCACCTGCGCAGTGCTGAAGGAGTTTTCCGTAGCCAATCCTGATGAATACAGCCTCGGACAGATTATCAGCACAGAGCTTTTCAGCGTGGGCGAAAAAATCCGGGTGAGCGGAAAAAGCAAGGGGCGGGGATTCGCAGGCGTGGTGAAAAGACACGGATTCGGAGGCGGACGCAGGACACATGGCGGCAAATGCTACAGAATTCCCGGATCCATCGGTTCCAGCGCATGGCCGTCCAAAGTGGCAAAAGGGAAAAAACTGCCCGGTCATTACGGAAATGAGACAAGTACGGTAAAAAATCTGGAAATTATTGATATCCGGCCGGAAGAGAATATCATTCTGATAAAAGGCGCTGTTCCGGGGCATATATCGGGCCTGATTACTGTGGAAAAGACCGGGGTTTCGAAATAAATTGCGTGAAAGCAAAAACGGCCGTCACCTTTGACAGGCGGACGGCCGATGCGGAGTGAGTTATGGCTGTCGTAGATGTACTCAATATCAAAGGCGAAAAAGTTTCAGAGCTGGAACTGGCAGATGCAGTATTCAGTGTGGAGGCCAGGCCTGCTGTTCTGCATGAGGTGGTTGTTATGCAACTGGCCAACAGACGGGCCGGTTCTGCCGCAGTGAAACGCCGGGGGGAAGTCAAGGGAAGCACGCGCAAACTTTTCCGTCAGAAAGGCACGGGCCGGGCCCGGAGGGGCGATATCAAATCCCCCCTGCTCAGAGGCGGAGGGGCGGTTTTCGGACCAAGTCCAAGATCATATGCGTACAAAGTTCCCAAAAAAGTCAGAAAACTGGCACTCAGAATGGCTTTGAGCAGCAAACTGCGGGAAAATGAACTGACAGTGCTGGACAGCTTTGAAATGGAACGGATTAAGACAAAGGATTTTCTTGCCGTCATTCAGACTCTGGGAAAAAACAATGTGCTTTTTGTCATTGATCAGAAAGACGAAAGGCTGGAACTCTCATCCCGGAATCTTCCAAATGTGAAGGTGATGAGAAGCGAGGGGCTGAATGTTTATGATGTCCTGAAGTACAAAGATGTCATAATGATGGAACCGGCGGTGAGGACAATTGAAGGGAGGCTGGCGGCATGAACGGATTTTATGATATTATCAGACGGCCTCTGAATACAGAAAAGACTAACCGCCTGAAAGATGATCATAACCAGTTTTCATTTGAAGTGGATTCCCATGCCAACCGGATCGAAATCGGCAAGGCTGTGGAAAAGATTTTCAATGTGCGTGTCTCGGATGTCCGGACTATGCATGTGAGAGGAAAAGTCAAACGGAGAGGCCGGATTGTTGGAAAACGCAGGGACTGGAAGAAAGCAATCGTGACACTGATGCCCGGCGAACGGATTGAGTTTTTTGAAGGTGTTTAATGCTGAGGAGTGGGAATGGCTGTAAAAAAGACAAAACCGAAATCACCCGGACGCAGATTTCAGGAATACGCAAGCCGTGATGAAATCACCCGGGAAGAACCTGAAAAAAGCCTGCTGAAAGTCCTGAAGAAAAAAGGCGGCCGCAATTCAGAAGGCCGTATCACGTGCCGTCATCGCGGAGGCGGAAACAAAAGGCACTACCGGATCATTGATTTTAAAAGGGACAAGATCGGAATCCCTGCAAAAGTCGCATCAATTGAATATGATCCCAACCGCAGCGCACGTATAGCTCTGCTCCATTATACGGACGGTGAAAAGCGTTATATCCTCGCGCCGCTTCATCTTTCGGTGGGAGATGATATAATGTCCGGTCCGGATGCGGATATCCGTCCCGGCAATACACTGCCACTGAAAAACATCCCTCTGGGAACCCATATTCACAATATCGAACTGAAAGTGGGCAAAGGCGGACAGATTGTCAGAAGTGCGGGTACATTTGCCCAGCTTATGGCAAAGGAGGATCGGTATGCCCTGATCAAACTGCCTTCCGGAGAAGTCCGCATGGTGCTGCTGACCTGTATGGCAACCATCGGACAGGTGGGAAATGTAGTCCATGAGAATATTTCCCTGGGCAAAGCCGGACGGAAGCGGTGGATGGGCAGACGCCCAGAAGTGCGCGGAGTGGCCATGAACCCCGTGGATCATCCCATGGGCGGCGGCGAAGGACGATCATCGGGCGGACGTCATCCCTGTACCCCATGGGGCGTACCCACCAAGGGATACAAAACCCGGAATAACAAAAACACAGATCGCTTTATTGTGAAAAGGCGTACCAAATGATAGGAAATGTTCCGGTCCGCCATTGATGGCGGACCGATGAAACTTGCAGGAGAAGTTATGCCCAGGTCATTGAAAAAAGGACCCTTTGTCGACCAAAAACTGATGATTAAAGTGCAGGCAGCCCAGGAAAGCAGGAGCAGCAGGGTAATCAAAACCTGGTCCCGGCGTTCGACCGTTATACCGGAAATGGTCGGAATCACCCTGGCGGTTCATAACGGGAAAAAGTTTGTTCCGGTTTTTGTGACAGAAAACATGGTCGGACATAAACTGGGAGAGTTTTCGCCGACACGGACTTTTTACGGGCATGCCGGAGATAAGAAATCCAAAGTCAAGAAGTAGAAGGGGAATGTTGCAATGGAGGTCAGAGCTGTATTACGGTATGTGCGCATTTCTCCGCAGAAGGTCCGTACCCTGATCGGCGCAGTAAAAGGCCAGGATGTGGAAACGGGTCTGAACAGGCTCCGGTTTATGCCGCAGAAAGGCGCAGGCATTCTGGAGAAACTGATTCGTTCTGCGGTGGCAAATGCAGATCAGAACAGGGGGATGGATGTGGACTCACTGGTTATCCGGAATATCACCGCAGATCAGGGACCGATGCTGAAACGTTTCAGGGCAAGAGCCCGCGGCAGAGGCGCCCGGATATTGAAAAGAACCGCTCATATAACGGTTATTTTGGCTGAAAATTCAAGGAGGTCGCTTGGGGCAGAAAGTTAATCCTGTGGGGTTGAGGCTCGGCATCGTCAGGACATGGGAGTCGCGCTGGTATGCAGGGAAAAAATATGCGGAATATATCCTGGAAGATCAGAATATCCGCAAATTTGTAAAAAAGAAACTGTATCATGCAGGCATTTCCAGAATAGAAATCGAAAGATCCTCCAAACGTGTCAGACTGCGGATTTTTACTGCCCGTCCGGGGATCGTTATCGGCAAAAAGGGAGCGGAAATCGAAATACTGAGAAAAGAACTGGAAAAAATGATTTCCCAGGAAGTGCTGATTGATATTCAGGAAGTACGCAAACCTGAAATGGACGCCCAGCTGGTGGCGGAAAATGTTGCTGTGCAGATTGAAAGACGGGTGGCATTCCGCCGTGCCATGAAACGGAGTGTCACATCCGCCATGCGTTTCGGATCCAAAGGCATCAAAATCATCTGCGCAGGCCGTCTGGGCGGCGCAGAAATGGCCCGTACCGAATGGTACAGGGAGGGACGGGTTCCGCTGCACACCCTGAGAGCCGATATAGATTACGGTTTTGCAGAGGCACACACGACCTATGGCATTGTGGGCGTAAAAGTATTTATTTTCAAAGGCGAAATTTTAAAGAAGGAAGCCATTGAAACAGTCGCCAATTAAGCGGGGAGGACAGGGAATATGCTGAGTCCCAAAAGAGTCAGATTCCGAAAACAGCAGAAAGGCAAAATGCGGGGTACAGCCCGCCGCGGGTGCAATCTAAGTTTCGGTCAGTTCGGATTGCAGGCAATGGAATGCGGCTGGATCACCGCCAAGCAGATTGAGGCAGCCCGTATTGCCATGACCCGTCATGTCAAAAGAGGCGGCAAGATGTGGATCCGGATTTTTCCGGACAAGCCCTATACCAAAAAACCTGCCGAGGTCAGAATGGGTAAGGGAAAAGGCGCACCGGAAGGGTGGGTGGCTGTTATCCGTCCGGGAAGAATCCTTTATGAGATGGAAGGAATTCCTGTGGAACTGGCGCGGGAGGCCCTGCGACTGGCTTCATACAAACTTCCCATCCGCACGAGATTCATAGAAAGGGGAGATGTATTATGAAGGCGAGCGAGATCAGGGAACTGAGTACAGATGAGATGCATGGGAAGATTGCCGATCTGAAAGAGGAATATTTCAATCTGCGCTTTCAGCACAGCATCGGTCAACTGGAAAATCCCCAGAAAATAAAGCAGACCCGCCGCGAGATTGCAAGGATTAAAACGATTGTAAGAGAGTCGGAAATCAAAGGCAGAGGCTGATAGCCATGAAAAAACGAGGAATGAGAAGACAGCTGATCGGAATAATCGCAAGTAACAGGATGGACAAGACCGTCATTGTTGTCGTTGAAAGACTGGTGAAACATCCCCTGTACCATAAATATGTCAGGAGACGGGCCCGCTTTGCCGCCCACGATGAGAACAACGCCTGTCAGATCGGGGACAAGGTGCTGATCACCGGCTCGCGGCCTCTCAGCAAGACAAAAAGATGGCGTGTAAGCGAAATTCTCGTAAAAGCTGTGTAAGGGAAAAGAACGATGATTCAGACAGAAACCAGACTGACCGTGGCAGATAATTCAGGGGCAAAGGTGCTTTACTGCATCAAAGTGCTCGGGGGAACCAGAAGACGGTATGCCAGTATCGGGGATGTCATTGTTGTCAGTGTCAAAGAAGCCATCCCCAATGCCAAGGTCAAAAAGGGTGATGTGCTCAAGGCCGTGGTGGTCAGGACGAAAAAGGAAATTCGGCGGTCAGACGGTTCCTATATCCGTTTCGATGACAATTCAGCTGTGCTGATTAACGCGGGAAGGGAACCCATCGGAACCCGGATCTTCGGCCCTGTGGCCAGAGAGCTGCGGGCCAGGAAATTCATGAAGATAATTTCCCTGGCACCTGAGGTGCTTTAGCCCATCCCGCCTGACCTGTGGAGATGTGAAGGATGATAAGAAACAAGTGCCGTATCAAAAAGGAAGACAAGGTCAAAATCATTGCCGGAAAAGACAAGGGAAAAATCGGCAGGATTTTGAAAATTGACAGGAAGAAAAGCCGGGTTCTGGTGGAAAATATTAATATGATAAAGCGTCATGTCAGACCGAACGCTCAGAACCGGCAGGGCGGAATTGTGGAAAGAGAAGCGCCGATACACTGGTCCAATGTTATGCTGATGTGCAGCAAATGCATGACCCCGGTGCGTATCAGAATGCAGCGGCTCGAAGACGGCAAAAAAATGCGGGTTTGCAGAAAATGCAATGAAATCATTTGAGCCCAGAATCGCTGCCGGAGGTTTTTTTCATGTCAGAGCTGAGAAGCTATTATGAAAAAGAGGTTGTTCCCAGACTGGTGGAAACCTTTTCTTACAGGAACAGTATGCAGGTCCCGAAGCTGGAGAAAATTGTCCTGAACATGGGACTGGGAGAAGCCATTCACAATATCAAACTGATTGATTCCGCTGCGGAGGAGCTCAGACTGATCGCCGGACAGCAGCCGGTTGTGACCCGGGCAAAAAAATCCATAGCGGCATTCAAACTGCGCGAGGGTATGCCTGTGGGATGCCGGGTGACCCTGCGCCGTGACAGAATGTATGATTTTTATTTCAAACTGGTCAATGTTGCGCTGGCCCGTGTCCGCGATTTCCGGGGAATTTCAGGAAAGGCATTTGACGGTCGGGGAAATTATTCCCTCGGCATCCGGGAGCATATTATTTTCCCGGAGATCGAGTATGACAAAATTGACAAAATCAAGGGGCTGAATGTGACGGTTGTCACTACGGCGCGGACAGATGAAGAGGCAAAAGAACTGCTGAAACTCCTGGGAATGCCGTTCAGGAATTAAGGAGGTTGGAGTGGCCAAAAAATCGCTCAGAATGAAAGCGGTGCGCAAACCCGTGTTTGCTGTCCGGGCATACAACAGATGCCCCATGTGCGGAAGACCGCGGGCCTATATGCGGAAATTCGGTATCTGCCGCATCTGTTTCCGGAATCTTGCCTCCCAGGGCAGACTTCCGGGCGTTGTCAAATCGAGCTGGTAGTTTTCAAATGTAAGGAGCACACAGAAATGACGTTGAGTGATCCCATTGCGGACATGCTGACCCGGATACGTAATGCGGGAAAGGCAAAGTTTAACAGTGTGGATATCCCCGGATCGAATCTGAAGACCGAATTGGCAAAGGTGCTCAAGAACGAGGGGTATATCAGAAATTACAAATTCATCAGAGACGACAGACAGGGAATCCTGCGGGTTTATCTCAAATACGGTCCTGACAATGCGCATGTGATCTTCCGCCTGGAAAGGATCAGCAAACCGAGCCGGCGGGTTTATATGAAACACGGGGATTTGAAACCCGTTCTGAACGGAACCGGCATAGCCGTTTTATCCACCTCCAGAGGCATAATGACAGATGAGCGCGCCCGAAGCGAAAAAATCGGGGGCGAAGTGCTTTGCAGGGTTTGGTAAAAGGAGCGACAGATGTCCCGAGTGGGAAAAAAACCGGTTCCGATACCGGACAAAACAAAAGTGTCATATGAAAACAGGGTGATCCGTGTACAGGGCGAAAAAGGCAGTCTGAGCGGGACAGTTCACCCTGACGTGGATCTGAAAATCGGGGATAGTGCGATTCATGTAATCCCGTTCAGGGACAGCCGGAAAGTCCGCGCCCTGCAGGGACTGACCCGCAGCCTGGTGGCCAATATGGTGACAGGTGTAAGCCGCGGATTTGAAAGAGTCCTGGAGATTAACGGCATCGGATACCGCGCTGAAATGAGCGGAAAAAATCTGATTTTCCATCTTGGATTTTCGCATCCGGTGAATTTTGAGATACCTGAAGGCATAACCGCTGCCGTGGAAAAAAACACAGTGGTGAAACTTTCCGGAGTTGACAGGGAACTGCTGGGCCATACAGCAGCCGCCATGCGCCGTCTCAGACCCCCGGAACCTTATAAGGGCAAAGGCGTGAAATATGCCGGTGAGCATATTCAGAGAAAAGCCGGAAAGACCGGCACAAAGTAGTTTTCCTGTGCCTGTGGCATATATTTTTTTACTAATGTAGGGGATATGAAAATGGGTGCTGTAGGGGAGAAAAGTCAGGCGCGGCACAAGCGCAAAAAAAGAATCAGAAAAAAGCTGAGCGGTACACCGGAGCGTCCCCGGATGAGTGTTTTCCGGAGCGCGAAACATATCTATGCACAGATTATTGATGACACAAAAGGACAAACCCTGGCAGCGGCCTCCAGTGTGGAAGCAGCCGTGAAAGAACATCCTGATACTGTTTCTGCCAAAGGAAAGATTCCGGTTTCTGTCATTGTCGGCAAACTGATTGCGGAACGCGCATTGAAAAAGGGTCTGAAAAAAGTTGTGTTTGATCGCAACGGTTTTCTGTACCACGGCAGGGTCAAGGCTGTTTCAGACGGTGCGCGCGAAGCCGGATTGGATTTTTAACCAGACAAAGGAGGCAGTTCCGTGGTCTTACAGGCAAAAAGACAGGATGGGGACGAAAATCAGTTCATTGACAAGGTTGTGCATATCAGCCGGGTCGCCAAGGTTGTCAAGGGCGGCAGACGTTTCAGTTTCAGTGCGATTGTGGTGGTGGGTGACGGAGATGGCAGTGTGGGATACGGTTTGGGAAAGGCCGGTGAGGTTCCCGAAGCCATCCGCAAAGGGGTGGACAAGGCAAAAAAAAGCATGGTGAAGGTTCCGCTCACAGAGGGCACCATTCCCTTTGAGGTGATTGGCAAATTCGGAGCGGGCCGTGTACTGCTCAAGCCAGCTTCTCCCGGAACAGGGCTGATTGCAGGCGGTGCTGCCCGTGCGGTGCTGGAAGCTGCGGGAGTGCAGAACATCCTGACAAAATGTATCGGAACCAACAACCCACACAATGTGGTCAAGGCCACAGTGGAAGGACTCCGTCAGTTGCAGAGCCGGGAACAGATCGCAGCAAGACGCGGCAGACCCGTTGGGGAACTCTGATTCAGACAGCGGATTTTGGCGAGGAAGAAAAATGGCCGGAAGGTTGAGAATAACTTTGGTAAGAAGCATGATCGGGCAGCCGGAAAAACACCGCAGAGTGCTCCGCGGCATGGGGCTGACCCGGATGAACAGGACAGTTGTTCTGGAAAACACCCCTTCCATACGGGGAATGATTCAGAAGGTGTTCCATATGGTCAGGGCAGAGGAGATGCTCGATGAAACTGCATGAACTCGCGCCTGCCGAAGGCGCACGCAAAGCCCGCAAACGGGTGGGAAGAGGCCCCGGATCCGGAAGAGGCAAAACCGCAGGCCGGGGAAGCAAGGGACAGAACAGCCGCTCCGGCGGAGGAGTCAGACCCGGTTTTGAGGGCGGACAGATGCCCATTCACCGCCGTCTTCCCAAGCGGGGATTTACCAATATCTTCAAAAAGAAAATTGCTGTTGTCAATATCCGGGATCTTGCCCGGTTTGAAAGCGGTGCAGTGATTGATGAAAATCTGCTGAAACAGGCCGGCCTGGTCAAAGGAAGGTATGACAGCATCAAACTGCTTGGCAAAGGGGATGTTTCCTCTCCGATGACTGTCCGGATTCCTATGGTCAGCACAGGCGCAAAAGAAAAAATCCTGGCCGCGGGCGGCACTGTCGGATAATCCCGCAGCACACCTGTCTCTGCACAGTTCAGAACAGGGGCAGATAGGCGGATACGGGAAAGGCCGGCAGTGTCTGTCCGGCCTGAACGGGAGATCATATGGTAAGCAGCGGGTTTCAAAACATATTCAAGATACCCGAATTGAAAAAGCGGATATTGTACACCTTTGCACTGCTCGCGGTGTACCGGGTGGGGGTGCATGTGCCGACACCGGGAATAGACAGTGTGGCCCTGGCCTCCTTTTTTTCCGGAGCCAAAGGCACACTTCTGGATATGTTCAATATATTCTCAGGCGGTGCTCTTGAAAGACTGTCCGTGTTTGCTTTGGGAATCATGCCTTATATCAGCGCATCCATTATTCTGCAGCTGCTGACAGTCGTGATTCCCCACCTTGAACGTCTGTCCAAGGAAGGCGAGCAGGGACGCAAAAAAATCACCCAGTACACACGTTACGGCACTGTGGTGCTGAGCATCATACAGGGATTCGGCATCAGCATCGGACTGGAAAGCATGAGTTCTCCGGGCGGTGCTCCTGTGGTCATTGATCCGGGCTGGAGTTTCCGTTTTATGACCGTCATCACCCTGACCGCGGGAACGGCCTTCATCATGTGGCTGGGCGAACAGATTACGGAAAAGGGAATAGGAAACGGAATCTCCCTGATCATCTTCGCGGGAATTGTCGCGGGAATGCCTACGGCCATCGGCAATACATTCCGCCTGCTTTCCAGCGGGGAAATGGGCATATTTGCCATTGTGCTGCTGGTGCTTTTCATGACAGCGGTGGTGGGCCTGATTGTATTTGTGGAACAGGGACAGCGGAGAATACCCGTGCAGTATGCCAAACGGGTGGTGGGCCGCCGTATGTACGGCGGGCAGAGTACGCATCTGCCCCTGAAAATCAACACATCCGGGGTCATTCCCCCGATTTTCGCCTCATCCATCATCATGTTCCCGGCCACTTTGGCCAATTTCGTGAATGTGCCCTGGATGCAGGCCGTTTCCAATGCTATGGTTCCGGGACGTGCGGCCTATGAACTCCTGTATGTGGGATTCATTGTTTTTTTCTGCTATTTCTACACAGCCGTCACCTTCAACCCGGTGGATGTGGCCGAAAACATGAAAAAACACGGCGGATACATTCCGGGCATACGTCCGGGAAAACGGACTGCCGATTATATTGACCGGGTCCTGACCCGTATCACCCTGGGCGGTGCCATATATGTTTCTGCCGTATGTGTGCTGCCGTCCGTGCTCATGACCAAATTTAATGTTCCCTTTTATTTCGGGGGGACAGCACTGCTCATTGTGGTGGGCGTGGCCATTGACACAGTGGCCCAGATTGAGTCACACATGCTGACCCGCCATTATGAGGGTTTTCTCAAAAAAAGCGGGGGCGGCAGGATTAAGGGGCGGAGATAACAAGGTTTCAGGTGTCCGGGAAGGTTTTGACATAACAGGCCGGTGGGAACAAAGACAGGAAAACAGTACAGATGGCAAAAGAGGAAGCAATAAAAGTGCAGGGTACGGTCATGGAAACCCTGCCCAATGCAATGTTCAGGGTTGAACTGGAAAACGGACACCGGATACTGGCGCATATATCCGGAAAGATGCGTATGCACTTCATCCGGATTCTTCCCGGCGATACGGTGACTGTTGAGCTTTCTCCCTATGATCTGACACGCGGCAGAATTACCTACCGGTCAAAATAGGGTCGGAGGCAGGGTTCTGTATACGCATTTTTTACAGGTGATTTAAAAGGAGTGATGCAATGAAAGTCAGGGCGTCTGTCAAAAAAATTTGCAGCAAATGCAAAATTGTCCGCAGAAAAGGCGTGATCAGGGTTATCTGTGAAAACAAACGTCACAAACAGCGGCAGGGATAGAGGAGGTTGGTTTTGGCAAGAATTTCAGGGGTAGATTTACCGAGACGGAAGCGGATTGAGATTGGACTGACCTATATTTACGGTATTGGTCCGTCCACGTCGAATCGTATCCTGAAACAACTGGATATAGATCCCAATACCCGGACAGATGATCTCAGTGAAGTGCAGATCAATGATATCCGCAGGGTGATTGACAGTGACTGCAGGGTGGAAGGTGAACTCCGCACTGAGATTTCCATGAATATAAAACGCCTGATGGACCTCGGATGCTACCGGGGACTGCGGCATCGGAAATCCCTTCCTGTACGCGGGCAGAGGACCAGTACCAACGCCAGGACGCGCAAGGGACCGAGAAGGTCTGCGGTGAAAAAGAAGGGCGCAGCCAAAAAGAAATGATAAGGGCTGATTCTGAAGGAATCTTTGAGACAGCAACGGAGTATCCATTCAAGAGTAAAGGGATGAACACAGTATGCCCAGAAGAACCCGTACAAAGAAAAAAGAAAAAAAGAATATCCTGAACGGTGTCGTGCATATCCAGTCAACGTTCAACAATACAATTGTCACAATTACGGACCCGTCCGGCAACATCGTCTCCTGGTCCAGTGCAGGCGCGCATGGATTCAAGGGATCCCGGAAAAGTACACCTTTTGCCGCACAGATGGCCGCCGAGGATGCAGCCAAAAAGGCTATGGAGCATGGAATGCGGAATGTGGAGGTATTTGTGAAAGGGCCGGGAGCGGGCCGGGAGTCAGCACTGCGATCCCTCCAGTCCGCAGGATTCAATGTACTGATGATCAGAGATGTGACACCCATTCCCCATAACGGATGCCGGCCGCCCAAACGGCGCAGGGTTTAGGGATAAGGAGGAGAAAATTTGGCACGATACATAGGATCGGTTTGCAGATTATGCCGGAGGGAAAATCTGAAGTTGTTTCTTAAGGGTGACCGCTGTTATTCTGACAAATGCGCTTTTGACCGTCGCGGGTATCCTCCGGGACAGCACGGACAGCGCCGCAGGGGAAAGATTTCGGATTACGGAGTCCAGTTGCGTGAAAAGCAGAAGGTCAAACGAATCTATGGTCTGGGAGAAAAACAGTTCCGGCTGTTTTTTGAAAAGGCCGAAAGGCAGAAGGGAATCACAGGCAGCAATCTGCTGGTTCTCCTGGAGCGCCGTCTGGACAACGTAGTATACCGGGCCGGTTTTGTAAATTCACGGACACAGGGACGCCATTTTGTCCGTCACAACCATTTTCTTGTCAATGGCAAAAAGGTTAATATTCCCTCTTACCAGGTCAGTGTGGGGGATATGATTGAGGTGCGTGAGAAAAGCCGGAAGGTGCAGGCTATCACAGACGCTCTGGATGCTGTTGTCAGGAGAGGTGTTCCACAGTGGTTTGAACTGGATAAAGACAATATGAGGGGAAGGATCAAAAGTTTTCCGGTGCGCGAAGACCTGACTATGCCAATGCAGGAGCAGCTGATTGTGGAGCTTTATTCCAAGTAGCAATTTATTTTATTTTTTGCAGATTGCTGATGATAAGGCTGTATAAGACTGCTCAGACATCTTCTGATCTGGAGTGAGGATAAATGTCATCAAATGAACTTATGTACATGAACTGGCGGGAGATTATCCGGCCGGAAAAAGTTCAGGTAACCAGCACCCCATCATACGGAAAGTTCGTTTGTGAACCTCTTGAACGGGGATTTGGCATAACCATCGGAAATTCTTTGAGACGGATAATACTTTCCTCCCTGTACGGGGCTGCGGTCGTATCTGTGAAATTTGACAGTGTGATGCATGAATTCAGTGTTATTCCTGGAGTTTTTGAAGATGTTTCCGAGATTATTCTGAATTTGAAGGAAGTCCGTCTCCGGGTCTCTGATTCGGAACCCAGACGGATACGCATTCAGGCAGCGGGCGAAGGGGAGGTGCGAGCCGGGAATATCATCAGTGATGACGGAAGTGTCACTGTCCTGAACCCGGAACAGCATATTGCCACACTCAAGGAAGGTGCATCGCTTTTGATGGAGATGCAGGTCAGAGTGGGAAAGGGATATGCGCTGTCAGAGGCTAACAGGGATGATGAGGCACCGGTCGGCACAATTCCCATTGATGCAGTGTTTTCTCCCATCAGGCGTGTGAATTATGTGGTGGGAAATGCGCGTGTGGGGCAGCGGACGGATTATGACAGGCTGACCATGGAAGTGTGGACGGACGGCAGTATCCGCCCTGAGGATGCGGTTGCATATGCATCCAAGATTCTCAAGGAGCAGATGTCCCTCTTCATCACTTTTGATGAAGAAGCCGAGCCGGAGCCGGATCGGAAGTCCGAAGACCAGCAGAAACCAAAATTTAACGAAAATCTTTACAGAAGCGTTGAAGAGCTCGAACTTTCGGTGCGCAGTGCCAACTGTCTGAAAAATGCCAATATACTCAAGATATACCAGTTGGTTGCCAAAACCGAGGCCGAAATGCTCAAGACCAAGAATTTTGGAAGAAAATCTCTGAATGAAATCAAGGAGGTTTTGTCCGAAATGGGACTTTCGCTTGGGATGAAGCTTGAGGGATTTGCGGCTCCTGAAGAAGACGCGGATGAGGGGGAATAAGATTCTATGAGACATAGAAATGCGGGGGTTAAATTAGGCCGGACAGGCAGTCACAGAAAAGCCATGTTCCGGAATATGGTGACATCCCTGTTCAAATATGATCGTATCCGGACGACAGACACCAAGGCAAAGGCTCTGCGGGGATGGGCAGATCATCTGATCACTTTGGCGAAAAGAGGCGATCTCCATGCCAGACGCCAGGCACTTGCCATTGTAAGGGAAAAAAATGTCGTTCACAAACTTTTTGCTGAGGCAGCCGACCGTTACGGTAATGTCAGCGGAGGATACACGCGGATTGTAAAGCTGGGCAGACGTCCCGGAGACTGTGCCCCCGTTTCTCTGATTGAACTGATAGCACGGGAAAAAAGCACAAGTCTGAAAAGACCGTCAGTAACAAAAGACACTGTTTCTGCTGAAAAACAGAAAAGTGCCGCGGCAGAGGACAAATCTGCTGAAACCGAAGAACCGAAAAAGGAAGAATCCGTTCAGAAAGCCGGGGCATCCTCTGATCAGCAGGAAAAAAGCGAAGGCGGAAAAACAGAAGAACAATCCTTAGGCGGGATCTCGGCGGAAAGCTGAAAAGATTCATAAACCGCGGGATACTGATTATCCGCTGTAAGCGGTGTTTGGTGAAAAGCTCTGTCTGTGAAAGGCGGGGCTTTTTTCATTTGCACCCCGGAGTGCAAAAATTGGTAGTGGGTCAAACCGGCTGATAATGCGGAAAAACTCTCCCCTCCCCGGGGGAGGGGAATTTCAGAATCAACTGATTTGACCCGCTATACAAAAATTAAGCAAAGCGGTTTTTTGCCGTCCCTCTGAAAAAGGTGAGAACCTCTGATTCCGCAAACTGAATTTTTGTGTCAAAATCATACCAATCCGCTTTCAAAACATGAGCATGCCAAATGCTGTTTTTCCGTGCTGTCCGTGTTTTTCGCGGTTAAAAAAAAGAGGCTTTCCCTGAACTTTGAAAGCGATTTGGTATCACATTAGGGAGGCTATTTATGGATCAGATCAAAATTATGGTGAACGGAGCGCCCGGAAACATGGCAGCCGGACTTATGCGGTATGCCGGCACGGATGAACGCTTTGTCCTGATTCCCTGGTCTCTGACCGGGCCTGAGATTACAGAATCTGAATATATTTCGGATGGTGCAGGGGTCTGTCTGGTGCATCCGGATCAGCGGGAGGAAGCCATCCGGGAAATCCGGAAAAAAGAGGGAAATTTCATCAGTATTGATTTCACCCATCCCTCGGCAGTGAATGACAATGCGGCATTTTACTGCAAAAACAGACTGCCCTTTGTCATGGGAACCACAGGCGGTGACAGGGAAAAACTTGCACAGACTGTAAAATCTTCGGAAATTTCCGCTGTGATTGCTCCCAATATGGCAAAGCAGATTGTGGGGTTTCAGGCCATGATGGAATATGCCGCCCAGTGTTTTCCCGGACTTTTTGAGGGATATTCCCTTGAAATCAGGGAAAGTCATCAGAAGGGAAAGGCCGACACCAGTGGAACAGCCAAAGCTATGGTGACATATTTCAGCAAACTCGGATGCGATTTTTCCGCTGATCAGATTTTGAAAGAAAGAGATCCGGATATACAGGCAAAACAGTGGGGCATTCCCGAAGAATATCTGAAAGGACATGCCTGGCATACCTATACCCTGCTTTCGGATGACGGCACTGTGAAATTTTCCTTCACGCACAATGTCAACGGCCGGGATATTTATGTCAGAGGAACTATGGATGCGGTTATTTTTCTGGCAGGAAAACTGAAACAGGGTGTAAGGGGAAAGATTTTTTCCATGATTGATGTGCTGAAAAAAGTGTAGAGAGACAGTGAAGGGACTGATTTCCGCCATACAGTTTATCACCATACTGCCTGTGGGAAAGCCGGGAACTTTTGATCCGGCAGGTATGATTCCCTGTTTTCCCATAGTGGGTCTGATGATCGGGCTTCTGCTTTCTTTGTTTGACATGGCCGTATGCCATCTCTGGTCACGGTCAGCAGCCGCAGTTCAGGATGTGATCTTTCTGGTCTGGATTACAGGCGCATTTCATCTGGACGGCCTGGGGGATACAGCGGATGGGCTTTACGGTTGCAGAAGCAGGGAAAAGGCTCTGGAAATCATGAAAGACAGCCGCATCGGATCAATGGCTCTGGTCACGGTTGTCTGCGCTTTGTCTGTCAAATGGGCGGGAATTTCGGATCTGACGCATTTCCGGACTATGTTTCTGATCCTGATTCCGGCCTACGCAAGAGGGGCAATGCTTTTCGGATTCCGTTTTCTGGAATACGGCAGACCCGAAGGCGGAACAGGACATGCTTTTTTTCAGAAAAAAATTGAATGGAAAGCATTCCGCTGGCTGGCGATTCCCTTTTTCCTGTCCCTGTTCTGCGGATGGCGGGGGCTGATGCTCAATATCGTATTTTTCTGCATAGTTGCATTGCTGGTGCTGTTTTACAGAAAACGCATGGGCTGCATAACCGGGGATATGCTTGGAGCCATGACAGAGATCACGGAATCAGCTCTTTTCATGACCGCAGCAGTGGGAGGAATTGCATGATAGAGGGACATGGGGGAAATATCCGCAGGCTGGCGGAAGAACTGGGGTGTAAACCTGCGGATATTACTGACATGAGCAGCAATGTCAATCCGCTGGGGCCTCCGCCCGGACTGAGTGATTATCTCCGGGAAAACATGGATTTAATCAATGCACTGCCGGATGCGGATTCCGGAGCTGCTGTCCGTGCATTTTCCAGCCGTCACGATCTGAATCCCCGGCAGGTTCTGGCCGGAAACGGCACAACCCAGTTTATTTATTTCCTTCCCCTGGCCCTTGAGAGCAGACAGGTGCTCATAGTCGGCCCAGGCTATGCGGATTATGCTGATGCATGCGCCATGCACGGTATAGAGCATAATTTTCTTTTTGCTTCGGCTGATCAGGATTTTGTGCCGGATATGCAGCAAATTTCACTGGCTGCGGAAAAGGCCGATACTGTTTTTATATGCAATCCCAATAATCCCACAGGGAGCCTGATTCCCTTTTCCATGCTGAGGGAACTCTGCCTTTCATATCCGGAAACAAGGTTCATCATTGATGAATCCTATCTTCCTTTTGTAAAGGATGAAACCGATCACAGTATGACACACTGCGGGCTTGCCAATGTCATTGTGCTGAATTCCATGTCCAAAATTTTCCGGATTCCGGGGCTGAGAATCGGTTTTCTCATAGCAGTCCCGGGCATGGTGAGAAAAATGGCCCGCTATGCAATGCCCTGGAGTGTCAACAGTCTGGCACTGAATGCAGTGGTATGGCTGATGGATCACCGGGAAATTACCGACAGGTTTGTGGCGGAAAGCAGAACTTTTCTGGAGACTGAAAGAAAGAATTTTTTTCACACGCTGGCATCTGTATCCCATATCCGGCTGTTTCCCAGTTGCACCTCTTTTATTCTTGCCCGGCTTAATGGATTACGCAATTCAGAAGAGATCTGCTCTGCGCTGGCACGGGAGAAATTTCTGATCCGCAACTGCGCCAATTTCCGGGGACTGTCTGACAGATTTATACGGATTTCTCTGAAAACATCCGAAATCAACCGTATGCTTGCGGAAAAACTGAAAACCTTTGAATGAGGTACTATCCCCTGGGGTCAATCCTTTTTTACCATTCCAAAATCATAACTGTCAGCGGATGTGCTCCTTGCCGGAACAGGGCCGGTCGGAAATTTCCGCAAAACCCGGTTTTTCACATTCATGCTTTAAACGCTTTTTTTCCCGCCTTTGGCAATGGTCAGAAAATTCAGTTTTAACCATCAGAAAATACTTTTTTTATTTTTATCAGGATAGGAATTACACAGTTGAATTTTAACATATTGATTTTTATGGATGCGGATGTTGCGTTGCACAAATCGGTTCATGCAAAATTAAATATATGAAAACCGGCTGCGTAACTCCTGAACATATAAAAAAAATGAAAAGGAGTCTGGTCATGGCACGGATACTTGTTATAGATGATGACAAAGAAATTCGGAACATGTTAAAAACACTGCTGGAACGTGCGGGATATGAAATTACCGAAGCCGTTGACGGCAGGGAGGGAATTGAAAAATTCCGCAACAATCCCACTGATCTGATTATTACGGATGTTGTCATGCCGGAAAAAGACGGCATTGAGGTAATGCTGGAACTGAAACGGGAGTTTCCCGGTGTCCGGTTTATTGTCATTTCAGGCGGCGGGGTGGTTCCTCCTGAGTATTATCTGGAGTGCGTTAAAGGACTGGGTGCCACTTACACACTGGAAAAACCTTTTGATGTTAATATATTATTGGCCACTGTTGAAATGTCACTGGCATGATTTCAGGCAGTACTGCCCGCGGATGGCAGATTTGTCAATGTGAACCATGAGTTGAGTTCAGCATTGCAGAGTCTGCCATTTGCAAAACAGGTCAGGAAGGTTCAGTTTCGGGAAAAATACTCTGCCTCAGGATTTTCAGGTATATCAGGTGCAAAGGAAGTTCAGATGAAACAGGAATTTATTGTTCGGAAAGCGGCCATTGAGGATATCAGACATATTCACAGACTGCTGCATACATACAGTCATCAGGGCGATCTGATTCCCCGGCCCCTGAGCGATCTGTATGATCATGTCCGGGATTTTTCCGTTTCTGCGGATACGGTGACAAAACAGGTGGTGGGATGCTGTGCCCTGCAGTTCTGCTGGGAGGATTTGGCAGAGATACGGTCTTTGGTGGTGGAAAACGCTTATCGCAGGATGGGAGTGGCTTCCGGGCTTGTGGAATCCTGTATCCGGGAGGCAGGAAGTTACGGAATGACCAAGCTGTTCTGTCTAACTTTTAAACCGGATTTTTTTTCCAGATTCGGTTTTGGCCGTATTCAGCGTTCGGATCTGCCCCTGAAGATATGGTCAGACTGTATGCTTTGCGTCAAATTCCCGGACTGTCAGGCCATTGCCATGATGAAAGAAATGGGACAAAACTGAGGAAAGGCCATGTTCGGACAACTGCGCAGCGGGATTCAGTCCGGGTTTTACCGCTTCATAGATGCCATCAGTTTCAATGACAAAATCCGCGATCTGACGGATATGCTCAACCGGAAGGCCGGGCGTTACGAAGATGTGACCCCGGATCTGCTTTCCCATCCGGGCGGCTTTATCCGCGCATTCCGGAAACGGCGCATGGGTATCGCGGAATCCTATATCCGCATTGCACAGGATCTGGATCGGAACAATGTAAGGGAAAGACTTCACGCTCTCAAAACCCTTATGCATCTTTCTTTTCATGCCAAGACCGTGAGTATGCCGCTGAATACGGCACGGGTGCAGATCGAAATCATGAAAGAAGCTGTGAAAAACATCCATGACCGGCGCCGCCAGATGGAGATGATTGCGGATTTTTCACTGGCCTCATACGGACACGAGGCTGTCATTCGCGGTTTTCTCCGGGAACTCAGACGGGTGGAGGCTCCGGAACTGGGCAGGCCCTTAAAGGAGCTGGATCTGGGATGGGATTGTCATGTGCATGACAATCTTTCCACAGGCAGAAAAACTCCGAGCCAGCTTATTCTGGATGCATTTATCAAAGGGCTTTCCCGCGTAACTCTGGTCTATTACGACATTCCCAGCCGGGACATTATCTTTGAGGCCACAGAGGCCGGACGGATTCTGGGAATAAATGTTTCCTTGGCCGTTGAATTCAGTGTGGGAACCATGTCCCGGCGCAGGCATTTTCTTTTTGTCCCCCCTGCGGGAGACTGCCAGTCCTATCTGGATTTTTTCAACAGCAGGTGCGAGATTCTTTCGTCTTTTGTGGATGGACTGGAGGTGAACCGGGAACGGCGCCGCGTGGTAATAACCCAGATTCTGGAAAATTTCAACCGCACCTACCGGATTATGATCAATCAGGGCTATGAGGAAGACAGCATCTTTGCCCTCAAACCCCTGCGCTTTCAGGATTTGGAGCGCATTGTTCCCCACGGTCAGTATTCCCGGAACCATCTCAGCGAGCTGCTGTATGCAAAACTTAAAGAGGTTCTCCGCAAACGGGCGCTTGCGCTCAAAGTTCAGCATCAGGTTGCCTCCCGCCTCATGAAAGAGGATGCACTCAGCGGATGGGAGATGGAACGGATTGCTGAAACCTGCCGGAGAACACGGGAACAGTATACCTCTCTGACACCCGCGGACATCAGCACTTCCTGGTTTTCCGGCAAGAATATCACAGACTACAACTCGGCCTTTCCTTCCGAGGACGATGTGATGCCTGAACTCAAAGCCGCAGATGGAACCCTTGTGTTTGCCCGGCCGCTGGAACTCGGTCTGACACGGGCCATAACAAACGTGATTGCCCATCATCTGTTCATTGACTGCATTGAGCTGATGAACATGCACGACAGCATGGAACGGGATCCGTCCGAGATTGGCCGTCTGAGTCAGTTCATTCATCTCATCAACAACGGAACAATGGCAGAACTCAGGCAGTTTCTGGAAGACTGGCATACGGAAAAAGTGGATGACACGCTGCTGGAGCAGGCATTTGAAAAATATCATGCAAATCCCCTGATTCCTCTTGTTGCCAGTGCATCCACCGGCTGGATGCCCCGTGTGCCTGGCATGGGATTCATCCGGAAAACCGGCATTCCGCGCAAATCCCGCAGATATTTTGCCCAGACCCATTACCGGCTTCCCCGGCATGTTTCTGCACTGATTTTGGGCAAAGGACGCCCCATGCCCGAAGATGACAAGGATGCCATAGATATTTTCTGCCTGGGAAAAAGCGGCAATTTCAAACCCAATCTTCTGGGAGATGAAAAAAATTTCGGACATATCGGCATAACGCGGATCTGGCGGTATCTGAATCCCGCGATGAAAAACATCATCCGCATCAGTATCGGACTGATTCCTGCATGGCTGTGGGTTGGGCCTGGCTATGCACTGCTCTGGTTCGGCATTACTTTTTTCCGCAATGTTTTCGTGGATCTGGTGGCATTTTCCGGTCCCAGCCCCAAACGGTGGTCTGTCAAAGACATAAATTTGGACAATACATCCCAGTCTCTTTTCTGGACCGGTTTTTCTGTGCCTGTACTTGGAATGGTCAAAAACGGTTTTGATTTGGTCTGGCCCTTTGCCTTTGATACTCTGGCATTTGAATGGTCAAAGTTTTTTTTCATCTGTATCGCCAATGGAATGTATGTTTCCATGCACAACAAAATCCGCAACTTTGACAACCGCGTCATCCGTGCCAATTTTTTCAGAAGTGTTCTGGCATGGCCATTTTCCGCTCTTTTCGCTCCCCTGGGAAATCTGCTTTCGGTTCCCAGCATTGTGCAGGCAAAATTCTGGTCAGACATGGTGGCAGCCGTGATTGAGGGAACGAGCAAGTTCCGCCAGAAAATTGTGCTGCGCAAAAGGGATTTTGCCGAAATTCTGCCACTGCTCCGCTCACGGGACAAGGATATTCGTCTGACAGCTATGCTGGATATTCTGTACATATGGGCCCGGCGTCAGCGGGGACAGACCGGACTGGCCGACATTCTTCAAAACCGGAAAGTTTCCTTTGCCTTTTTTCGCAAAAAACGGAAAACAGGAAACACAGACAGGCAGCCCCTTGGAAAAAGGTCGGATCTGGAAGTCATGCTGGATTTGTATCATCCCCAGCGCTCTCAGCTCGAACTGAGTCATTTTATTGTGGAAAAATACAGCCCCAGAGAAGCGGTGGTGCTGACAGAACTGCTCAGCATGAGTCTGGTGACATTCCACAGATGGCTGAAAAAGCTGGAGAAAAATGAGGCAAAACCGGATATACCGGAAACAGGAAATCAGAAAACGGAAGCGGTTCTGTGAAAGAATAGCAAGAGTGGGCACGGTTTTTTTTGTGCCCGCATTTCAATCGGTGGACAGATCTCCGCTTTTGTCCACACTGCTGACAGGAAATGCAGACAATGGAGAAAAAAAAGTCTGATGAGGGCAAAGAATCATCTGAAACCATAAACATCAACGGTTCGCAGGTGGGTGTTGCAGGCAAAGATGTTCATGTGGAAGGCGGGATACATTACCATTATTATCAGCCCCAGTCTCCGCATGCTGCGGCTCCGGAAAAGCCAAAAGACAGCGGAAATGCCCTCAGCCGATGCAAACCGCTCAAAGTCTTTATCAGTTATGCAAGGGAAGATATTGACACGGCAAGAAGACTTTATGCGGATTTGAAAATGGCCGGGATTGTTCCCTGGATGGACAAGATTGATCTGCTGCCGGGGCAGAACTGGAAATTCCACATTACAAAGGCCATACGGGAAAGCAGTTTTTTCATTGCCCTGCTGTCCTCAAAATCCGGTAGTGGGACTGCTCATACTGATTTTTTTAATATATAAATCAATATGTTATTTATAATCAGTATAAGCAGTATCATGGATGTATCGTATAACTATTTGTATTTATTATGTATAGACAAAAATCAGTATATTTTTTAAAATATAATAATATCAAATAGTTAATTTTTTGTCAGTATGTGCAGACCCACTACCCAAAATCCCTTTCCAAAAGAGGATTTGTTCAGAAGGAACTGAAACTTGCCCTTGACATTTTGGGGGAATTTTCCGATGAGGATGTTTTTCTCATTCCGGCACGCGTGGATGACTGCCAGACGGAAGATGAGAGACTGAAATATCTTAACTGGGCGGATCTGTTTCCCTCTTACGAGGCAGGCAGGGATGAAATTATGCGGGTGTTTCAGTATGCCGCATCGGAAAAAACAGAGGAATCTGATGA
Organism: Desulfococcaceae bacterium; assembly: GCA_050180235.1. Lineage (GTDB taxonomy): Bacteria > Desulfobacterota > Desulfobacteria > Desulfobacterales > Desulfococcaceae > JAABRU01. Next base: position 1,163 of record JBFXEJ010000104.1, on the reverse strand, counting down.
GCCTGCTGTGATTGCGTCTGTAAAATCAGAAAATAAGAGATCGGAATCTGTGATTGCTTCTGTGTCGGAACCGGAAAAAGAATTCACCAATTCCCTCGGCATGAAATTCGTTTATATTCCTCCAGGCACGTTCATGATGGGAAGCCCGGAAGATGAACCGGAACGATCTGAGAATGAAATCCTGCACAAAGTCACGCTGACCAAAGGTTTTTACATGCAGATCACGCAGGTGACACAGAAACAGTGGAAAGCGGTCATGGGGAACAATCCCTCATATTTCAAAAATTGTGATGACTGTCCTGTGGAACAGGTTTCTTGGGATGATGTGCAGGAATTTATGAAGAAACTGAATGGGATTGAGAAAAAGGAATTATACCATCTGCCCACAGAAGCCCAATGGGAATATGCGTGCAGAGCAGGATCAGATAAACCTTACTGTTTCGGGGATAGTGTGGAAAAGCTGAAAAAGTATGCTTGGCATAGTGAGAATTCAGGCAGGAAAACACATTCTGTAGCCCAGCTTGCATCCAACGCATGGGGGCTGTATGACATGCACGGCAATGTATGGGAATGGTGTCAGGACTGGTATGGGCCTTATTCCTCTGCTGCTGCAACTGATCCTGTCGGTGCTGCATCTGGCCCGCTCCGGGTCTACCGTGGCGGCCGTTGGGGCTTTCCGGCGCTGTGCTGCCGGTCGGCGTACCGTTCCGGCGGCCATCCCGCCTACCGCAGCGACGGCCTCGGTTTTCGGGTTCAGAGGTCTTAGTTTTTGCACTTTTACCCTTTGGGAGATTGTCTGAACCATGATTAACATTATTAAGGGATTTACAGGATTGAATCATCATGAAAATCCTTTCATCAGGTTAATCATGGTTCAGACAGTGGTGCGGAAATGCTGTCTGAACCGGGATTCACAGGATTAAGGGATTTACAGGATTGCTGTCTGCGGTTGTTTTGATTTCTGTGATGAACATGATTATACAGGATTATACAAGATGGACAGGATTATGCAGGAATTACAGGATAAAAACACTATTGAAATCCTTTCAATCCTGTATAATCGTGTTCAAACAGCAGTAGGGTGGGCACCTTTTTTTGTGCCCACCAATTCAGAGGTGGGCACAAAAAAAAGTTCCCACCCAACAGTAATACCAAATCTCCAT
>JBFXEJ010000103.1:0-23765 GCA_050180235.1 Desulfococcaceae bacterium | reverse complement strand
CTCTATTCTGATCAGGCCATGATTGCTGAGGTGAATGAAAACTGCCGGAATGCAGGCATCGGCTGCGTGCAGTGCAAGAAAAAAATGGCTGCAAATCTGATCTCATTTCTGGAACCCATCCGGGAAAAAAGGGAATTTTACAAAGCCCGGCCTGAAATGGTGAATGATATTCTTGTCTCCGGCAGTGACAAAGCCAGAAAAGTGGCACAGCAGACAATGGCAGAAGTCCGGGCAGCAGTGAAAATTGCAGGATGAATTTTCGGTAATGGTTCAAAACAGTTGATGATGGGGAAAAATTTATAATGCGAATTAAGAGTTAAAAATTTCAGAAAGAACAAAAACTGACTGCTGTATATTCATACAGGATTTGACAACTTTTAAGAAGTTGTCAAATCCTGCCGGAATCTGACTCTTAATTCGCATTTATAATTGCAGGATATTTTCTGCCTCGCCCGGAGGATTTGAGAGCAAACCATATGAAAGGACATACAAATGAAGCAGGACAGCCCCTGGAAAGAGGCTCTGGAAAGATATTTCCGTCCGTTCATGCAACTGTTTTTTCCGGAAATACATGATGACATTGACTGGGAAAAAGGTTATATTTTTCTGGATAAGGAACTGGAAAAGATTGTAAGGGATGCCAAAGCCGGAACACGGCGGGTTGACAAACTTGTCAGAGTGCATATCAGGAACGGAAAGCCTGCCCTGATTCTGATCCACATTGAAATTCAGGGTTACGGAGATGCCGGTTTTGCAGCAAGAATGTACATTTACAATTACCGGCTGTTTGACCGTTACCAAATGCCGGTTGTCAGTCTGGCTGTTCTGACAGACACTGACCCGGATTTCAAACCTGCGGAATATGTTTCGGAATGGTACGGATGCAGACTGAGATTTGAATTTCCCGTGATAAAACTTGCGGACTGGCGGGAAAAATGGGACAGTCTGGAAAAAAATCCCAATCCCTTTGCCGTTGTGGTCATGGCACATCTCAAAGCCCAGGAATTCGGCAGGGGAAAGGATGAGGAAAGAAAAAAATGGAAGTTTTATCTCATTCGTATGCTGTATCATCGCGGATACACACGGGAGGATATTCTTGAATTATGCCGGTTCATTGACTGGCTCATGGTTCTGCCGGAAGATCTGGAAAAACAGTTGTCAGAGGAACTGGCAAAAGCAGAGGAGGAAAAGAAAATGCCTTATGTCACCAGTTGGGAACGTATCGGAAGGAAAGAGGGGAAGAAAGAGGGGAAAGCAGAGGGAAAAGTGGAAGCCAGCCGGGAAATGCTGATTGATGCGGTCAGAGGGCGTTTCGGCAGGGTTCCCAGAGATGTTTCCCGCACTGTCAGACAGATCGGCGAATTCACTGTGCTGAAATCTCTTCTGGTGCAGGCTGTGAAATGCCATGATTTGGAATCGTTCCGTGAGATGCTGCATCAAAAGGATTTGAATGCAGCCTGAATCGGATTATGCCTGTTCATTGACTGGCTCATGGTTCTGCCTGAAACATTGGAGAAGAAACTGACTGATGAACTGACAGCCATTGAGGAGGAAAAGAAAATGCCGTATATAACCAGTGCTGAACGTATCGGAAAGGAAAAAGGAAAGACAGAGGGAAAAGCAGAGGGAAAAGTGGAAGCCAGCCGGGAAATGCTGATAGATGCGGTGAGGGGGCGTTTCGGCAGGGTTCCCAGAGATGTTTCCCGCACTGTCAGACAGATCGGCGAATTCACTGTGCTGAAATCTCTTCTGGTGCAGGCTGTGAAATGTCATGATTTGGAATCTTTCCGTGATATACTGCATCAGAAAAATCTGCATGCAGCCTGAATTTACAGAGAAATTCATGCCTGACAGACAGATTTCGCTTATGTGTGCGGGTAAGCACAGTTTGACACAAACAGTTTTTCATTTGCTGATTTTCTGAAAATTTCTGAGGAAGAACACCAGCCGGAATGCCTGATGACCGTTATGAAGTAAAGGTGGAGAGCGTTTTTGAAGGCCCTATGGACCTTCTTATCTATCTCATCAAAAAAAATGAGGTGGATGTCTACGATATTCCCATCGCTATGATAACCGAGCAGTATCTGGGCTATCTGGAATGGATGAAGGCCATGAATATTGATGTGGCCGGAGATTTCATCCTTATGGCCGCAACCCTGGCACATATCAAATCCCGTACTCTGCTGCCTGTTCACGGTTCCGAAGGGGATGACGATGAAGACCCGCGCCTGGAGATTGCCCGTCCCCTGCTGGAATATCTGCGCATGAAATCTTTGGCTGATCAGTTGAATGAACGGCCCATTCTGGGAGAAGACACCTTTGTCAGAACACCCGGAAAAGAGGAACTTACAATAGATAAGGAAGAACAGTTGATTGCGGCCAGTCTCTATGATCTGATTATGGCTTTTCAGACCATTCTGGAAAAGGTAGGAGAGGATCACCGGGTGGATTTCAGCGAAGAACGCTTTTCCATCAAGGACAAAATTTCAGAGATACTGGATATTCTGGAACAGCGGGGTTCTGTCACCTTTCAGGAACTTTTTTCCGCAGCATCCGTGAAAGAGGAACTCATAGTAACGTTTCTGTCCATTCTGGAGATGGCAAAACTCAGCCTGATCCGCATTACCCAGCAGGTGCATACCGGCATTATCCGGCTTTTTTACATATGAAGGAAGAACTCAGACATATTATTGAAGCTCTGCTTTTTGTCTCAGACACGCCCCTGTCTGTAAGACGGATTCAGGAGATTCTGGATCTGCGGGAAACCTTTCCTGTGCGCGAGGCTCTGTTTGAACTGGCTTCGGATTATGACACGCGCAAAGGCGGATTTTACCTCTGCGAAGTGGCAGGCGGATACCAGCTTCGGACAAGACCGGAGTATAAGGAATGGATCAGACGGATGCTGCAGAACAAACCGGCCCGGCTCAGCAAGGCCTCTCTGGAAACGCTGGCCATCATTGCCTACAAGCAGCCTGTAATCCGCAGTGACATTGATTATATCCGGGGCGTTGACAGCGGCGGAGTTCTCCGTATCCTGCTGGAACGCAAGCTGATCCGCGTCATGGGACGCAGGGAGATTCCGGGCCGTCCCATGATATACGGAACCACCCAGAAATTTCTGGAAATGTTTGATTTAAAGGACTTGAAGGATCTGCCTTCCCCCAAAGAGATTGAGGCTTTCGGCAAAGAGGATCCTCTGGAAGCTTTCAGGGAGAAAAGCGGGGAAGAGCGGAAATTTGATGAGTTCATTTTTACCGGGGGAAGAAAAGCAGAAGATGCTGAACAGGAACAGAAAACCCTGTGCCAAAAACGCCGGGGCCGGGTGCTGTATGCGCTGTTGTTTCAGCGGATAGTTGCCCCGCGCTGCCGCCGGGCTTTTGTCCGCAAAATGAAACAGGCAAAAATTCTGCCCCGGAGATTCCGGACAGCATCCCTTCACCGCACCCCGGCCGGCGGCTCCCGCAATCCGCTCCGGAGCAAAGAAACCGGCAGGTCCGGAAAACGCTTTCTCCGGGCATTCCGTAATGCCCGGCGCAGATCCGCAAAAACTGCCTGAATATCAAAGCAGACAGTTTGTCTTTGCTCAGATGACTCCCGCATCCGCACTGCGTATCCACCCGATTTTGTCTTCTGTGAAAACAATGCGGTAATATCCCTGTTTTTCCCTTTCAATCTGTATTTTGCTTCCCGCGTGCAGACGGAAGAGTTCTGTCGCGTCATCTGAAAGTCCGGAGCGCACCGGCACTTCCTCAGAAATAATGACTCCCATCTGCAAATATTTGGATTCATAATAATTGTATATGGCGGTCAGGGAAAAAACCGAAGCCAGAATCAATGTCAGGACAATCGGAGTCTTCAGCAGTTTTTTGCGCATCACAAGCCGGACTGTCACCATCATCCAGAACAGGGCATTCAGCACAAGCGCTGTTATGCGGACAACTGAGGCACTGAGCATGTATTTCCAGAAAAACAGAATCCTGACAATGCTGATGTTTTTTTCCCCTCTGTCATCTTTGAGCAGGGTGAGAGCGTATTCATAATTGAAACGCAGGTCAGGATCATCAGGAATAAGCTGCAGTGCGCGTTCATACCAGAGCATGGCCGGCCCGATTTGTCCGGTTTTGAGATAGGCATTGCCCAGATTGTAAAAAAGTTTTCCATTGCGGATGCCCGCGTCCGCAAGCTTCTGAAAAGACTGGGCAGCCGCGGCAAAATCCCCGGCTTTGTACTGATCAATGCCGTGAAGAAAAGCCTGAGTCAGTTCCTTATCCTGAGCAGCAGCATTTCCGGACAGAAAGAACAGCAAAAATGCAAAAAAAATGAATTTGATTTTCATATAATTTCCAATATTACAGATACTTCAAAATTGGAACAGATGAAAAAATCCTCTGTGTCCTCTGTGGGAACCCTCTGTGTCCTCTGTGGGAAACAAAAAAACAGACAGCTATCTATCTATAATTTTGAACAAATCCTTTGTTTCCTTCAGCAGCTCCTGTGCAAAATCCGTTTTTGTCATCAGACCGCTGAATTTGGCAGATTCAATTTTTTCCAGCAGACCTGACGCGTTCCGTGCAGTTTCTTCAGCAAATCCTTTGCTTCTCAGAATCTCCGCAGCCTCTGCATAGGTCAGGGATTCTCCCGCAGTTCCGGCTTTGGCATGGATTGCGGAAATCACAGCCCGGTATATAAAGGAAAGAAATTTCTCCGGATCAGACACTGCCCGTTCCGCGTCTTTCAGAGCATTCTGCGCGCGGCGCGCCATCATCTGGGGAATTTCCTGTTTTTTTCCTGTCATCACAATAACTGTTTTTGCCATCACAAAAACAGACACAGGTGCTGCAAGGAAAAGGAAAAAAAGCATGGCAGACATGGATTTCTGTGTTTTCAGCACTTCCATGTCCTCTTTCAAAGGCAGAATATCCCGGCCTGTGAATTCCACTTTTTTCTTAAAAGACGGCTTTTCCGGCAAAGTCGGAGAAACCGCATTCATATCATCAGGTTTTTCATTGGAAGGAGCCACACTCATATGCAGAGCATGCGCTGCTGTTTCTGCATACTCCCCTTTTTCTGTGTCAAAATAAACCAGTTGCACAGCACCAATGTCATATTCCCCCGGTTCAGAGGGAACCAGCGCAGTGCGGAAGGATTTCTGACCGGAATAGCCCTGCTCTGTAACCTGAATCGCATCTTCAGGATTGTCATTATAGGTTTTGAAAGACTGGGGAATGGCAATCTCCGGCTGGCCCGCGTCCATGATATTGCCTGTTCCGGATATGACAAGAGACAGGGTCGCGGATTCCCCGACTTTGATTGCAGCAGGATCAATGGCAGTGTGAATGCTGAATTTTCCCACCAGCCCGGAGAATTTCCCGGTTCCCTGATACTGTGGCAAAGCACGGATATTCAGGCTGATCGGTTCGGTCTGAAATACAGCGGATTCCAACCTGCCACCCAAAAAAGGATCATCAAAAAAGCTGCGTCTTCTGCCGGAACGGCGCACAATATCGCAGTGAAGAACGGCAGGGCCAATGGTGATTTCCCCCGGTTTTACAGGAATCAGCACATAAGTCAGTGCAGTAACATGAAATTCCCTGCCATTGACTACGGTACGGTACTGTTTCGGTTCCTCCACCTTTTTGGCACTGAATCCGGAAAAATCCGGGGCCTGCAGATTTGCATTGGCTATTTCCGCAGCCTGATAAACTTTGATGGTATAAACAATCTGCTGACCCGCAAAAGGGGAATTCTCTGAAACCTGTGCCTGTGCAAAAACATCCTGATCTGCCTTGGTGCTGTTCTCAGACGGATCGGTTTTGGAAACCAGAATGGATACCGGTTTGGTATGCCAAGTCCGGCTTCCGGAATTCACAGGCAGCGAGGGAATGGTCAGACTGCCTTCCTTCAGGGGAATCAGGGTATACGTATAAGCTGTTTCACGGGAAAACTGTCCGTTGATCATGTTGATACTGGTGGCTGTACCTCTGGAAATGATTTTGAAATCCTGTATGGGACTGAGATCAACATTTCCTTCCTCTCCGCTGACTGTGATTTTCAGTTCAAGGGATTCCCCCAGCCGCAGTTGTGTACGATTCACAGTTGCACTGACTTCCTCTGCCTGAATTTGTGCAGGAAAAAGCAGGGAGAGTGTCAGAATAACAATAAAAATTGTAGGGTGGGCAAAAGCGAAAGCGTTGCCCACCATTGTCAGAGAATTGGTGGGCACTGTCGTGCCCACCCTACGCAAAAAGGATATACGCAAATGATTGTATTCGAAAATTGTATGCGATTTCATTACCAATCCTTTTCCACATGCCTTTCCCGGTAACGGGGAATCATGGCTTTTCCGGGTTCATCTTTCAGGCGGTTGAGCATTTTTTCCATTTGCTGCTGCTGAGCGGCATCAGTATCCGGCTGATTTTTTTCATCAGAGGGTTTAGCCTCTGCCATTTCCTTTTGTTCTTCCTGATCTTCCGCTTTTTCCTCTCCGGAAGCAGACTGCTGCCCATCATCCTCTTTTTCTTTGCCAGACTCAGGAGAAGGCTGTTCTTCGTCCTTATTCTCACCGGATTTCTGATCTTCCCCCTGCTTTTCCTGATTTTCAGGCTGATTCTTTTCCTGCTCTCCCTTCTGATCGTCCTGCTTCTCCTGATCCCCGTTCTTCTCCTGATCTTCTCCCTCTTTCTTCTCCTGATCCTTGTTCTCCTGATCCTGATTTTCCCCTTCTTTCTTGTCCTGCTCGTCTTTCTTTTCCTGATCCTTATCGCCTTTTTCGCCCTTATCACATTCCTGTTTCTGCTGCTGTTCCATCTGCTCTTTCACCTGTTTTGCAAATTCCATATTCTGCTTTGCCTGCGGATCATCAGGATTGATTTGCAGCGCGGCTTCATAATTTTTGATGGCATCGTCATATTTTTTCTTCCGGAAATTGGCATTTCCCAGATTGTAAAGCAGTTTTTCTTTCAGTTCCTTATCCTCTTTTTCCAATGCCTGAGAGTAATTCTGCGCGGCAGAATCATAATTTTCCAGTTTGTAATAGGCATTGCCGATATTGTACAGAATTTTCGGATTGTCCGGATCATCCAACTGTGCGTCAATGAAAAATTTCAACGCCTTTTCATACTCGCCTTTGTCATATGCCTCCAGCCCGTCCCGCATGGCATTGGCATGTACATCGCAAGGCATTGAAATCAGACAAAACAGCGCAAGCACAGCGGCTGCTTTTCCCACTGATGGCAAAAAGATTTCCGCTCCCAGAAATATCAGCGCAAAAATAAGCACCCACTGATACCGGTCTTCCCAAATCTGTCTGCGTCCGCCTGCCAGAGCAGACTGTTCCATTTTTCCCCGTATTTCCTGCTTGTAAATCAGTTCCAGATCCATATCCCCGGCCACAGAGCGCACATAGGTTCCGCCCGTGAGAACCGCCATTTTTTTCAGGCTTTCCTCATCAAGCCGCGTGACAACAATCTGACCGCTTTTGTCTTTTTTCAGGGAACCTTCCTTTTCCGGAACAGGCACACCGCCTTCACTTCCCACACCAATGCAGAAAATCTTCACTCCTGCTTTCTGCGCTTCTTCCGCAGCTTTTATGGGATCATCTTCACCGGTATTTTCTCCGTCTGTGATGAGAATCAGTGCTTTTTCCGAATTGATTTTGGTATCAAAGGAACTCAGGGCAGTGCGCACAGCCGCGCTGATGTCAGTTCCGCCCACCGGCAGATATTCCGGAGTGAGAGTTTGCAGAAAAATATGGAACGCTCCATAATCCAAAGTCAGAGGGCATTGCATAAAAGCGGTTCCTGCAAAAGCCACCAGTCCCACCCGGTCGCCTTCCAGAATGCCCAGCAGATCGTAAATCTTGCGTTTGGCACGATCCAGCCGCGTGGGTTTTATATCAGTCGCGAGCATACTTTTGGAGCAGTCCAGTGCAATGACAATATCCACGCCCTGCTGCTGTGTTTCCTGCCATTTGTATCCGTACTGGGGGCCGGAAAGAGCCAGAGCCATAACAGTCATGGCTGCAAGTGCCAGTCCCGCTTTTATCCATCTGCGCGTGTCCCCGCGCACAGGAACAATGGATTTCAGTCCCCTGCGTGTGGAAAATGTTTCCAGTATTTTTTTCCGCTTTTTGTTTCCGTACAGATACAGCAGAAAACAGACAGGCACTGCCCAAATCAGAAAAAGCATTTCCATTCTGGCAAATTTCATGGAATCCTCAGAAATCTTGTATTGATAAGAAAAATCCGGCAGATAAGCAGCACAAAGGCAGGAATGAGAAACCAGGGATAAAACTCCCGGTATTCGGCAAAATGCTCCACCTTCACCTCGGTTTTTTCCAGATTGTCAATGGTTTCATAAATCTTTTCCAAGCCTTCGGTGTCTTCAGCCCGGAAATACATTCCTCCGGTTTTGTCTGCTATTTTGCGCAGCACTTCCTCATCCATTTCGGTTTTCTGATATACATATCGCTCCCCGAAAATGGGATGTCTTACCAGAAACGGAGCCTCACCCTGTGTTCCCACGCCAATGGTGTAAATTTTGACCTTTTTCTGCGCGGCAATCTCCGATGCAGTGTCAGGAGCGAGTTCCCCCGCGTTGCTGCTGCCGTCTGTAAGCAGAATGATGATATTTGATTTGCTCTGAATATCTTCAATGCGTTTGAGGGAAACCCCAATGGCATCCCCAATCGCGGTTCTTTCTCCGGCCATTCCGATTTCCAGACGGGCCAGAAGCGAGACAATGGTATTGTAATCCCGTGTCAAAGGCAACTGGGTATAGGCATTGGTTCCGAAAACCACCATTCCAATGCGATCCCCGGAGCGTTTCTGCACAAAATTTTCCACCACGCCTTTGACAGCCTCCAGCCGGTTGATGATTTTTCCTTTGCGCCTGAAATCCAGCGCAGCCATGCTTCCGGACAAATCCACAGCCAGGATGATATTGATGCCCTCGGTCATGACATTGATTTTCTGGGTTCCCCACTGGGGACGGGCCAGAGCCAGAATCAGCAGACAGAAAACCCCGTATTTCAGGGCAGGAATGATCCAGCCGAATCGCAGCACGGGCGATGGTTTCAGACCGCGTAACCCGGTCAAACCGGATACGCCCATAACCGGATACACCTGTCTGCGGATTCGGTAAAACATGGCTATGGGAATCAAAGCCAGAAGCAGAAAAAAATAGGGTGAAGCAAATCGGAACATAATGTTTTTGCCAGTTTATCTGTTAAGAATTTTCCCGTTTTCATTCTTTGTGGCAATGGTCAGTCAATTATCACTTTTTGATATACCTGCATTTCGGCCAGGAACTGCACCCAAAAAATTTCTCTCCCGCGTTCGGGCCGTTTTTTGCTGTCCGTTCAACCAGTGCAGCACCGCATTTTGGGCATATTGAAGTATCAGAATATCTTGCATTCAGATTGCGGACATGCTGGCGGTTTGATATTCCGCTGTTTTTCAGTTGTTCAAGGCAGTTACGGAGCCGATCCAGTTCCGCGTCAGAAAAAATAATCCCGGTAAAACTTTTTATGTATGCAGACAGTCCGCTGTTCATCACATTTGGCGGAAAATCACTTTTCAGTTCTGCGTCACCAATGAAAAAAACAATCGGAAATATTTTTCTGTGATCAATTCCCAAATTTTCAGACAATGCCTTTGTATGCCTGTAATTTTGATGAAGAGGATTCTGGAACCTGCTTTTTTTTCCAAACAAAACCTGTGTCCAGTCTTTCTGATTTTCTCCGCCGTATATCCAGCCATTGAAATTCTTTGTTTCAATCACAAAAATACCGTATCTGGATAAAACAGTGTGATCAATCTGTGTTGTGCCGTTTCCGGTTTGAAGAATGAGATTGTGAAAGCGCATGTAAATTTTGTCATCCAGTTTCAGCCACATGCCGAACTGCGCGCTTTTTTCACCAACCCATCCTTTGATGGTGCTGACTATGGACATATTTTTTCCTGCTCTGTAAATTCTGATCAGTCTCTCTGACTGTGCATGATTTTGAATCCGGCCGCCATTGAAACGATTCCAAGAAAGAAAGTCCATAAACTTGTGGGTTTTATAAAAACCCTTGCATGGACGAATACAAGTACAACTGCAAGAAAAATAAGTACCCATCCTGCTTTTTTCAGGTTTTCATTCAGAAATATCAGTGCAATGACACCGAATACAATGCACAAAACTGCACCGGCTGCAGAAAAATCCTGCCAGAAATAGGGCAGCCATCGGGTTGTAAACATAACATTTTTTCCAAGAAAATAAAGTCCGCACAATACAAATGCCAAACCTGCAAAAAAACGCATGGGAAATCCTTTCTCTTTATAAGGTTTCAAAATTTCCATTAAATTAAGGGGATGTCACTTCAAAATCCCCATTTTCATAAAAGGGGATAAAAAACGCTTAAACTAATGGCATTGACACAGAACCCCGGAAGTAAAAAAATTCTTTTATACTTTTAATTCTCTTCTCTGATTTGTCAATACCCTGATTGCATTTCACTGTCCCGGTTTTTAAAAGGCTTTTCTCATTAAACATTCAACATTCATAAGATTCTTCCGTGCAAATCCGTATTCCCTTCCGAGAAAGCATTTCCGCAAGAATTCCGTTTCCGCATACCAGTGTTTTGGAAAATGTGCCGTCATAAATCTGTCCGTATCCACAGCATGGGGAACGGGCCTTGAGTATGGCCTGTGTGCAGTTGACCATTTCTGCGAGCCGCAGGACTTCCTGCGCGCCTTTATAAAAAAATTCAGTCACATCCGCTCCTTCCCGCGTCATAACCCGTCCTTCCCGGATTTCCGCAGGCGGTCTTGGCGTGGGCAGTCCGCCCAGTTGCTCCGGGCAGACCGGCAGTGCCTTTCCCTGTGAAATCAGTTGAACAATTTTTTCAATATGGTATCCTTCGCCGTTATACCGGCAGCAGACACCTCCAAGACATGCACTGACAATGATCATTGCTGAGACTCCCTTTATTATTTGATGACGGATATGCTGATTTATGATATGTTTTTCTGCCTGGGAGAAAAAAATTTATGCAAATATTTAATATTCTAATATATCATACAAATATTTTTGTACAGGATTTTGTGAAAAAATCTGGGAATGAACAGGCAGGGAAAAGGCAGCCCCGCAGAATATGCAGGAGGAAATGATGAGAAGATTCAGTTCTTACGGCCCGGTGGATGAAACAATACATTTTGCGGTTCCCAGAAAATCTCTGGTGGCATCCTGCATGGAAAATCTGATCGGTCACAGGGAAAAAGGCGGCCATTATTTCACCATCTGGGCGCCCCGCCAGTGCGGAAAGACCTGGCTTATGCAGCAGGTGATAAAATATATCAGGGAGCAGTATGCGGATCAGTTTGAAATTTTTTCTTTTTCTCTCGGAGTACTCCGGGGGGAGCAGTGTGCTGTTTCCGAAAAATCTGCTCCTCTGCCACGGGCTTTTTCCGATCTGCTTCGGGAAAAACTGCCGGGAAAACCGGACACAGGCACATGGGGCGGGTTCAGAAAACTGTTTTCCAAAGAAAACGGTCTGTGGGATCGTCCTCTGCTGCTGTTTATAGATGAAGTGGATACGGTTTCTCCGGATTTTCTGGATATACTGATCGGTCAGTTCAGGGAAATGTATCTGGATCGCGAAAGCAATCTTCTTCACGGTCTGGCTCTGATCGGTGTCCATGCTGTTCTGGGAACAGAAAGCGAACGCGGCTCACCCTTCAATATCCAGCGTTCCCTGCATGTTCCCAATTTTGCAAAAGCAGAGGTGGAAGATCTGTTCAGGCAGTATCAAAAAGAGAGCGGGCAGAAGATTGAAGATGAAGTTGTGGGAAAAGTGTATGAAGTCACAAGGGGCCAGCCCGGGCTGACATGCTGGTTCGGGGAACTGCTCACGGAGAAATACAATCCGGGAAAAGAAAAAATCATCAGCACAGAAGTATGGAATGACACCTTCCGGCTGGCCTGTGCTGTGGAATGGAACAATACGGTGCTCAATATCATCAAAAAGGCAAAGGGGGAATATCAGGCGCATATCCTTGAACTGTTCACCCGTGCAGACATTCCCTTTTCCATAGATTCGGAATGGTGCAGTTATCTGTATCTTCACGGGATTATTGATACAGAAACCGTTGCGGATGCACAGGGACGGAAGACTGAAATCTGCCGTTTTGCAAATCCCTTTATGCAGCACAGACTTTACAATGCACTTAGCAATGATCTGACAGGCGGCAGACTGCCCATACTGGCCATTGAACCTCTGGACAGGCTTGAAGATGTGTTTGAATCCCCGGAACTGAATATTCCGGCTCTGCTGGAGCGTTACAGAAATTATCTGAAAAGACTCAAAGCCAAAGGCATCAATCCCTGGAAGGATCAGCCAAGAAGGGCGGATTTGCATTATACTGAATATGTGGGACATTTTCATCTGTATTTCTGGCTGCAGAATGCTGTGGGCAGGCAGTGCAGCATCAGCCCGGAATTTCCCACCGGCAACGGAAGAGTGGATTTGCATCTGCGCTGCCGGGACAGGCAGAGTGTGATTGAAGTTAAAAGTTTCAAAAATCAGATGGAACTTGACGAATCACGGAAGCAGGCTGCCCGCTATGCCCGGAAACTGAATCTTCCGGCCATTACCCTGGCTGTGTTTGTGCCGGTCGAGGATGAAAAAACACTGGTGGAACTTTCAGACCGGCAGATAGTGGATAACATTACAGTTACGGTTGTTGCCATTGGATGGGTCTAATGCTGAAGCATTTCCCTTTTGAGGTACACGCCTTTATCCCGAACCGAAACACAGCCGGGTTCACCCGGGTTTGATGATATTAGCCCGGAGATTTATCTTCGGGCACATGCTCCGGGCTTCGGGCACAAAACACCGGGCCATGCCAAAGGAACAGAAACTATGTCCAAAGACCTTGAAAACATACAAATTATTGCACAGAAACTGAAAAGAATCCTGAAACCCTGGGATGGGGACATGGATTCATTTTTAACAGAGGAAGCCCGTAAATGCTATCTTTTGGATGAGCGTGAAAATATCATCGGCCTGAATTTATTCAATTGTAATATAAACGATATTTCCTTTTTGGAATTACTGCCGAATCTGACACAGATTGATTTAAGAAATAATGAAATTTCAGATTTTTCTTTTCTCCAAGCACTGCCGAATCTGACACAGCTTGATGTAAGCTACAATCAAATTTCAGATTTTTCTTTTCTCCGGTCCCTGCTGAATCTCACACAGCTTGATGTAAGCCGCAATCGAATCTCAGACTGTTTTTTTCTCCAGTCACTGCTGAATCTCACACAGCTTTCTTTAAGTCACAATCAAATTTCAGACTGTTCTTTTCTCCAGTCCCTGCCGAATCTCACACAGCTTGATGTAAGCCGCAATCAAATCTCAGATTGTTCTTTTCTCCAGTCTCTGCCGAATCTCACACAGCTTGATGTAAGTGACAATCAAATCTCAGATTGTTCTTTTCTCCAGTCTCTGCCGAATCTCACACAGCTTGATGTAAGTGACAATAAAATCTCAGATTGTTCTTTTCTCCGGTCTCTGCCGAATCTCACGCGGCTTGATGTAAGTGAAAATCAAATCTCAGACTGTTCTTTTCTCCGGTCCCTGCCGAATCTCACACAGCTTGATGTAAGTGAAAATCAAATCTCAGATTTTTCTTTTCTCCAATCCCTGCCGAATCTCACACAGCTTTCTTTAAGAAACAATAAAATCTCAGATTTTTCTTTTCTCCGGTCCCTGCCGAATCTCACACAGCTTTCTTTAAGAAACGATAAAATCTCAGATTTTTCTTTTCTCCGGTCCCTGCCGAATCTCACACAGCTTTCTTTAAGAAACAATCAAATCTCAGATTTTTCTTTTCTCCAGTCCCTGCCGAATCTCACACAGCTTGATGTAGGCGGAAATCAAATCTCAGACTGTTCTTTTCTCCGGTCTCTGCCGAATCTCACACAGCTTGATGTAAGCTACAATAAAATCTCAGATTGTTCTTTTCTCCAGTCCCTGCCGAATCTCACACAGCTTGATGTAAGCTACAATAAAATCTCAGATTGTTCTTTTTGCAAACATTTAAAATATATCCGGAGAGTTAATTTAAGAGCAAATCAAATCAGAGAACTGCCCGCTTCCCTGCTTGATTTGCATACAGAGATGGAATGGGGAAAAGTGTATTCTTATCTTCCCAATGCCATCACTCTTTACGGCAACCCCATTGAAACTCCGCCCCTTGAAATTGTCCAACAAGGCCATTTTGCCATTGAAGCCTGGTTCCGTTCATTGAAAGCCGGGAAAAAGCCGCTGAATGAAGTGAAGGTGCAGCTTGTGGGTGACGGCGGTTCCGGGAAAACTTCTCTGGTAAAGCAGTTGTTCGGGGAAGCCTTTGACAAAAGCGAGGCGCAGACGCATGGCATCCGCATCCGGCATTGGGGCATAGGGACTCAAAAACGAAAAATCAACGTCCGTTTCTGGGATTTCGGGGGCCAGGAAATCATGCACGCCACACACCAGTTCTTTTTATCCAAACGCAGCCTGTATATTCTGGTATTGGACGGCAGAAAAGAGGAGGATGCTGAATACTGGCTCAAGCATATGGAAAGTTTCGGCGGTGATTCTCCGATTCTGATAGTGCTGAACAAAACAGATCAGAATCCGGGCTTTGATGTGAATCGGAAGTTTTTGCAGGAAAAATACAAAGGCATTAAAGGCTTTCACAAGATTTCCTGCGCCACCCGTTTCGGAATTGATGAATTTTCTGCCCGTCTGAAAGAAGAACTGGCACAGGTGGAACTGATTCAGACCGTATGGCCGGAAACATGGTTCAATGTGAAAACCGAGTTGGAAACCATGCCATTTCCTTATATTTCTCATGAAAAATACAGAGACATTTGCAATGGTGAAAACATTGTTGCTGAAAATCAGGATATTCTGGTTGAATTTCTCAATGATCTTGGTGTGATTGTACATTTCAAAGATTTCAATCTGCTGGATACGCATATTATCGAACCCAAATGGGTTACGGAAGCCGTGTATAAAATCATCAATTCCAATCAACTGGCAGAAAGCAGAGGAATTCTGAAATTCTGCGACATGGATGGCATTTTACAGCCGAAAACAAAAGAAGAATACTGCTATCCCCGTGAAAAATACCAGTACATTGTGGATGTCATGCTGAAATTTCAGTTATGCTATGAAATTGACAAGGACAGCGTACTGATTCCGGATCTGCTGGATGTTCAGGAACCGGCCTTTGCCTTTGATGAAGTTAATGCGCTGAAATTTCTCTTTGAATATGATTTTCTGCCCAAATCTGTCATGCCCCGTTTTATTGTCAAACAGCATAAGGACATCAAAAACCATCTGCGCTGGCGCACCGGTCTTGTATTGGAAGACAAAAATCTTCATGTTACTGCACTGGTCAAGGCGGATGTCAGAGATCGGAAAATCTTCATTTCTGTCAATGGCGAACAGAAACGGGATTATTTTTCTGTTATCCGCAAAACCTTCAGGGATATTCACAGCAGTTTTGAAAAACTGGATGTCAAAGAATGGATTCCTTTGCCAGATAATCCTGAAATCACGGTTGAATATGATGAATTAGTCGGCTATGAACAAATGTTTGAAGATGAATACAAGGTTGGCAAATTGAGAAAATCCTACAGCGTATCCAAGCTGTTAAACGGCATTGAAAAGCAGGAAGACCGCAGAGGTGCGGATAAACGGATTATTCATGTGCATGGAAACTATCAGGAGGAAGTAACTATGGGAAACGATACGATAAGCATTACAGCACAGGGAGATGTTGCTTTCGGCAAGGATCAGGCAATCGTTACTATCAACAAGGCAATTCAGCAGTCAGGCGCATCAGATGATTTGAAGGCAAATCTGGAAAAACTGACAAAAGCTGTGGAAGCCATGATAAAGCAAATGCCGAAAGATGACGCTGATGAGGCAAAAGAAAATCTTGAAATACTGGTGAAACAGGCAACCAGCGAAAAACCCAAAAGAAAATGGTATTCCATCAGTGGAGAAGGTCTGATCGATGCTGCCAAAGCAATAGGCTCGCTCGGCAAACCGGTTATTGAAACCACGCAGGCTGTCTTGAAACTTTTGGGAGCATAAAGTTGGTTTGCTGAACGAGTCTTCAGATATTTTTAAAGACAAAAACCAGAAAAAAGATTATAATTGAACCGTTTCAGGTTTTTTAAGAGAATCTGACCCAGTGCCCCAAATTCAAGGGAAAGGAAAACACAAAAAAATTTGAACCTTATCGACAGCATCAATTCTCCGGCAGATCTCAAATGCCTCAAGAGATCCGACCTCCCGAAACTGGCCGAGGAATTGCGGAAAATCATTGTGGAGGTCGTATCTGTAAACGGCGGGCATCTGGCTTCCAGCCTCGGAGCGGTGGAACTGACCATTGCCCTGCTTTATGTTTTTGACACACCTGATGACAAAATCATATGGGATGTGGGGCACCAGAGTTATGCCCACAAACTGCTGACCGGACGCAGAGAGCAGTTTCATACCATACGGAAATACGGGGGACTCTGCGGATTTACACGCATGAGTGAAAGCCCGTATGACGCATTCACCACCGGACACAGCAGCACGTCCATATCTGCGGGACTGGGCATGGCCTGCGGAAAACGGCTGAAAAACGAGACATCCAAAGTCCTGGCCGTAATCGGAGACGGGTCCATGACTGCGGGAATTGCATTTGAGGGACTCAACCAGGCCGGAGCTTTGCACAAGGATGAAAACCTCATTGTCATCCTCAATGACAATGATATGTCCATTTCCCACAATGTTGGGTCTCTGTCCTCTTTTCTCAGCCGCACCCTGTCTGCCAAATATCTGCAGGGATTTCGCAAGGATTTCGGGGAATTTCTGCGCTCCCTGCCCCATATCGGCGATGACATGTACCAGTTGGCAAAACGCTCGGAAGAATCCTTTAAAACCTTTGTGACGCCCGGAATGCTGTTTGAGGCATTCAATCTTGACTATTTCGGCCCCATCGATGGACACAGACTGAATCATCTCATTGACATTCTGACCAATATCAGGGAACTCCGGGAGCCGGTGCTGCTGCATGTGACCACCAAAAAAGGCAAAGGATATGCACCTGCGGAAAACAATCCGGTCTATTTTCACGGTGTGGGATGTTTTGAGGTGAAAACCGGGATTTGCATCAAGCATGGCGTATCTGTTCCCACCTATACACAGGTTTTTGGGGACACCATGATCGAACTGGCACGCGCGGATGAAAAAATTGTGGCAGTAACCGCAGCCATGCCTGAGGGAACAGGACTGGCAAAATTTGCGGAAAAATGGCCGGATCGCTTTTTTGATGTGGGCATAGCCGAGCAGCACGGCGTAACCTTTGCCGCAGGTCTGGCAGCAGAAGGATTCAAACCTGTGCTGGCCATTTATTCCACTTTTCTGCAGCGGGCCTATGACCAGATTCTGCATGATGTGTGCATTGAAAAACTGCCCGTGATTTTCGCCATAGACCGGGGCGGGATTGTGGGCGAGGACGGCGCCACCCATCACGGGCTTTTTGATCTTTCCTATCTGCGCAGTCTGCCCAATATGGTGGTCATGGCTCCCAAAGATGAAAATGAACTGCGCAGTATGCTCGTGACAGCCCTGCATCACAACGGCCCCATTGCCATGCGCTATCCCAGAGGCAGCGCGACCGGAGTGAAACTGGAGACTCTGCCAAAACCGCTTACCATTGGAAAAGGGGAAATTCTCCGACAGGGCAATGATCTGCTGCTTCTGGCAATCGGCAGTTCAGTGGCAGAATCCCTGCACGCGGCAGAGGATTTGGCAGCATCCGGCATACAGGCCACTGTGGTCAACTGCCGTTTTGTCAAGCCTTTGGATACACAACTTATTGCATCTATGGTCACGCGCATTCCCCGTGTGATTACGGTAGAGGAAAATGTGCGTCAGGGCGGTTTTGGCTCTTCTGTGCTGGAGGAACTCAATGACGCGGACATCAGCGGTTTCATTCTCCGGAGAATCGGCATTGGAGATACCTTTGTGGAACACGGGGCACAGAAAATTCTCCGTGCCAAATACGGGGTGGATGCGGCAGCCATTGTGAAAACAGGCAGGGAACTTTGCGGAAAAAGCCTTTGATTATAAAATCCGGCAAAAAACAGCGGCTGGATCAGCGCATGGTGGAAGATGGACTGGTTCAGAGCCGGGAGCGTGCCCGCGCCATAATTATGGCAGGCCGGGTGCTGGTGGATAATCAGCCTGCGGACAAACCCGGAACCGGGGTTTTTCCGGAATCTGTGATTGTTCTCCGGGGTGAGGATATTCCCTATGTGAGCCGGGGGGGACTCAAACTGGAAGCCGCTCTCCGGGATCTGTCCATTTCCGTGCAGGGACTTGTGTGCATGGATGTGGGCGCGTCCACAGGCGGATTCACGGACTGCCTGCTGCAGAACGGCGCGGCAAAAGTCTTTGCTGTGGATGTGGGTTATGGACAACTGGCATGGAAACTCCGGCAGGATGCAAGAGTCATCCCGATTGAGAGAACCAATATCCGGTATCTGGCCCCGGAAGCAGTCCCGGAACCTGCGGATCTGATTACCATAGACGCGTCCTTTATCTCCCTGAAAATTGTTGTGCCTGCGGCTCTGCGCTTTCTCAAACCCGGAGGACAGATACTGGCTCTGATCAAACCCCAGTTTGAGGTGGGAAAGGGAAATGTGGGCAAAGGCGGCGTGGTGCGGGATAGTCAACTGCATCAGGAGGTTATCGAATCTCTGCGCCTGTTTTTTGAAAAAGCCGGACTGTCATGCGATGGGCTGGTTCCCTCGCCTGTTCCCGGTCCCAAAGGCAATCAGGAGTTTGTCATTTCAATGAGATATGGGGAGAAAATCTGAAAAAAGGAAATTGACCTTGATTTTTTCAGGACAAACAGATAAAATTTCCAATTTTCCGGAATTTCAGAAAAGCAATAGGTCCAAACGGAGAATCTGCCTGCAGATTCCGAAATTTTCCAGAGAGGAGTTAAAAATCGGATATGGTTGATAAATTGAGAAATGTTGCTTTGGTTGCCCATAACGGCGCGGGTAAGACATCCCTGGCGGAGGCCATTCTGTTCAAAGCCGGTGTCACCACCCGGATCGGTCGTGTGGAAGAGGGAAACACGGCAATGGATTTTGAACCTGAGGAAGTCAAACGCGCTTCCAGCATCAGCACGGGGCTGCATCAGTTTGCATGGCAGAAACATACGGTAACGCTGCTGGACACACCCGGAGATCAGAATTTTTTCACAGATACTCGGCTGTGCATGGAAGCCGCTGACGGAGTGGTTGCTGTGGTGGATGCTGTTGACGGAGTCCGCTTTCAGACCGAGCAGGCATGGGATTTTGCAACGGAATTTGATATTCCCTGCGCCATTTTTATCAACAAAATGGACAAGGAGCGGGCTGATTTCTCCAAGGCGTTCGACAATGCAGCCGAATCTTTCGTTACTCCCAAACCCATCAAAATTCAACTGCCCATCGGAGCGGAAGCTGCTTTTAAGGGAGTGGTGGATCTCATCTCCATGAAAGCCATCACCTTTGAGGATGGGAAGATGAAGGTCGGCGAAATTCCCGCGGATATTAAAGATGAGGCCGAAAGTGAGCGGGAGGCTCTGATCGAAAATGTGGCCGAGGCGGATGACGCTCTGATCGAACGCTATCTGGAAGGGGAGCAGATCTCGGATGATGAAATCAGGGCGGCTCTGCGCAAGGGTGTTGTTTCCCGGATATTTGCGCCTGTTCTCTGCGGCTCGGCCCTAAATTCAGCAGGCATTGAACCGCTTCTGGATTTTTTTGTGACTGCCATGCCATCCCCTCTGGATCGCAAAGGCAAAACAGCGGTCAATGAAAAGGGTGAGGAAGTGGAAATCAAACCTGACCCGGATGCGCCTTTTTCCGCGTTTGTGTTCAAAACCATTGCGGACCCATACGCCGGACGACTGTCTATTTTCCGTGTTGTATCAGGAAAACTCGGGGCTGATGGCAACTTTTACAATCCCGGCAAACGCGCCAGGGAACGCTTCACCCAGTTGCTGAATGTTCTGGGAAAAGAGCAGAAAACAGCCAAAGGAGCCATACCCGGCTCCATTCTGGCCGTGTCCAAACTCAAGGAAACCACCACGGGCGACACCCTGTGCGATGAGGCAAATCAGGTGCAGTTCAAATGCGCCAGTCCGCTTCCCATTCTGATTTCTTTTGCGGTTTCAGCCAAAAAACAGGGGGATGAGGAC
The DNA here is from genome assembly GCA_050180235.1 of Desulfococcaceae bacterium. Classification (GTDB taxonomy): domain Bacteria; phylum Desulfobacterota; class Desulfobacteria; order Desulfobacterales; family Desulfococcaceae; genus JAABRU01. Next base: position 3,474 of record JBFXEJ010000103.1, on the reverse strand, counting down.
AAAATATACAGTTCCCTGATGAAACTTCTGGAAGAGGATCCGGGACTCAAGATCGACCGCAATTCACAGACAAAAGAGATTCTGCTTTCCGGCCGCGGACAGATTCATATTGAAGTGGTTACGGAAAAAATGAGACGGAAATTCAATGTGGATGTGGCGCTTAACACGCCGAAAGTGCCTTACCGGGAAACCATCAAAAAGAAAGTGCGCGTACAGGGACGGCACAAAAAGCAGACCGGAGGTCACGGACAGTTTGGTGACTGCTGGATTCAGATGGAACCACTGCCCAGAAGCCAGGGCATTGAATTTGTGGACGCGATTGTGGGCGGTTCCATTCCCCGCAACTATATTCCGGCTGTGGAAAAAGGCGTAATAGAAGCTGCGGAAAGAGGCGTACTGGCCGGATTCCCCTGCGTGGACTTCCGGGCTACGGTGGATGACGGTTCCTATCACGCGGTTGACTCATCAGAAATGGCGTTTAAAATCGCGGGATCACTGGCTTTTAAAAAAGCAGTGGAACAGGCAAATCCTGTGCTGCTGGAACCCATCATGAATGTCATTGTCACCACGCCTGAAGATTTCATGGGTGACATCATGGGCGACCTCAACAGCCGCCGGGGCAGGGTGATGGGCATGGAGGGACATGGAAAATACCAGATCATCAAGGCACAGGTTCCTTTGGCAGAATTTCAGACCTATGCCCCGGATCTGCGCTCCATGACCGGCGGACGCGGCACATATGAAATGGAATTTTCCCATTATGATGAAGTGCCTGCCCAAATGGCGGAAAAAGTGATCGCGGCTGTGAAAAAAGAGAAAGAATAAATCACTGATGTTACGCCAATCCTTCAGAATCCGGCAGACTGCTGTATTTCCCGTCATTCCGGCAAAAGCCGGAATCCGGTGTTTTCAATATGTTCCGGATACTGACTTTCGTCAGTATGACGATCCGGCGTAACATCAGTAAATCAGTAAACAGTTGTCAGTGAACAGTTTGGTAACTGACAACTGATAACTGAACGCTGAGGATGTAAACACTTTCAGGTAAATTCAAAGTTATTTTTCCTGTAATATCTTCGTATTTCATAAGTTGCAGTCCTTTCGGTTATCCATTGTCTGAATCCTGATTCACAATTGTCTGAACCCTGATTAACCTGATTAAGGGATTATCATGATTAATCATCCGCAGCTTTTCAGTTGTCTGAACTTTGATTTACCTGATTTTTTAATCCTTTAATCCTTTAATCATGTGAATCATGGTTCAGACAATCCCCATCATGCTTCATCTGTCTGAACCCTGATTAACCTGATTAAAGGATTTTCATGATTAATCATCCGCAGCTTTTCAGATGATGAACTTCGATTTATCTGATTTTTCAATCCTTTAATCCTTTAATCATGTGAATCATGGTTCAGACAACGGCTCGTCATGATTCAGACAATCCCCATCCTGATTCACAATTGTCTGAACCCTGATTAACCTGATTAAGGGCTTATCATGATTAATCATCCGCAGCTTTTCAGATGATGAACTTCAATTTACCTTATTTTTCAATCTTTTAATCCCTTAATCATGTGAATCAGGGTTCAGACAACGGCTCATCAGGGTTCAGACAATCCACCATCATGGTTCAGCACAGTATTTCCCATACGCCTCCGGGATTGGTATTTATGCAGGGTCAGCCACTGCCGGAAGATTTTCATGCGTTCTTTTGCCCTTTGGCTTCCGGCTTTGATGGCCTTGATGAACAAGTCGCTGTTACTCAGGCGGATGCCAGCCGACACTTACCCAGCGGCGTCTTGCAGCAGCAATGACAGCATCATTAGACTTCCTGCAAAACTCGAATTTCTCATAACTAACTACTTGTTATTATTGATTTTGATAATGAGAAAATCTAGATTTGCAGGAGGTCTATTCATATTCAGCGCGACTGCTGTTGCGCGGCCTGCGGCAGTTATGCCGATAATCAAAGAACCTGATTCATCCCATGCAAAATGGTTTTGCCACTTTTGTTTACGAGGATGATAAAGGGATACAACTTCACCGGTGATCGGGTCCTGTGCTGCTGTTTTGGAACCTTTGAACTCATTGCATCTCCGGCAGCAGAAACACAGATTTTCAAATTCCGTCAAACCGCCGCAGGACTCCGGAATCACATGGTCAACGGTCATGGGCTGTCCTGTTGTCTCCTCTCTCGTGTAAGGTGATTTCCATGAAAAAATGTACCATCATTGCAGGGTGGGCACGGCTTTTTGTGCCCGCCGTTTCAGCAGGACGGCGGGCACAAAAAGCCGTGCCCGCCCTGCGAAAAACGGTATAATCATTAATGGAAATCACCTAACAATAGGCACAATGATGATCGTCAGCTATGACAAGCTGCTCCCGCAGTTTTGAAGGAAGGTATATGCTCATTTTTTCACCTGAAGAGCGTATGGTGGTGGAATCTGATGACCGCGCCATCGGAGCAGTGCAGCCGCATGAGCTTTTCTGAGCATAAAACGATCAAAATCCGTCCTCAGTTCAGCAAGTTTGCATTGTTCCCTGTCTGATAGCGTCTGATTTTTATTTTTATCAAGCAAATCCTGATACTGACTGAAATCGCCTTCTGGCTGCCGACTGCGAACAACATCCCACAGAGCATTATCATCCAGACGCTCCAACGCGGCCAAATCCGGCTGATATTCCGCAGGAACATCAGTCCATTCCGGTGGACTTCCGGTCTGGATAACCCGCATGATAATCTGATCCAGTGACTGTTTTGTCGCCTGCGCGGCCTAGTGCAGACGGATGTAAACACTTTCGGGTAAATTCAAAGTAATTGTTCGTAATGTCATAGGATTATATCTCCTTCTGTGCCGGTTTGACCATCGTTGGGCTTATCTTTGTTCAAGACAATATTTCTGATACGCCTCCGGGTATTGGTCTTTGTGCAGGGTCAGGCATTGTCTGAACCCTGATTAACCTGATTAAGGGATTTTCATGATTGGGTAGTTCCGTTTTATGGAATGTTTTCGCTTAACAGTTTGTTATTATGCACTCTTTTAAATTCCAGACCACTGTACAGGACATTTTTTAATTTATAAGACAATAAGAATCTGTATTTATTTAAATAATTATTGATAATTAATATTTTATGCTTTAAGTTTATAAAGATACAAACTTTTTCCAATTAAGAGGGAGAATCTTTATGAACAGACTAACAAAATTTGCCGAAATTCTGAATTCAAAACTCGGGTGGAACAAAGCCAGAGCCGACCTTAGGCTATTTATTAAAAAGAATATACCAAATCAGACAATCTCATACGGACTGATCAAAATATCCCATTTGGGTAAAAACGGATTTCTTAACAGGAATTTTTCAACTGAACACATGGCGGCCTTTGTCAGTGAAATTCCTTTTTTGTATCTTTTTTTATTAATTTTTGCAACAGGATGAATTCCCTTCCACGTCATGCTGCCTGCCCGTTTCAGCA
>JBFXEJ010000102.1:0-23780 GCA_050180235.1 Desulfococcaceae bacterium | reverse complement strand
GGCGGGCCGGTTTCCCAACTGTGAGCATAAGCTTATTTTCTCCTGTTCTGTCAGTCGCAAATTCTCAGAAATAAATATCAGAAATCTTCTGTTAAGTCAAATTTTGGAGTTTTGCAGGAGGTCTAATCACATAAATCAGACGGTGTTCCTGAGAGACTCTGCGGGACCATACCTCTCTGTCAAAATGCTTTAACCGTTCCGGTTTGCCTGTGCCGTAACGGGGAGCGTTTGCAATATCCCGGATCAGATCAAAGCATTTGACATAAAGCTGCCTGTCATGTCTGCGGAACCATTCAAGGTCTTTTTCAGTTTTTGGAAGAATTATTATTTTCCAGCTCATATCAGATCCGAAAACACCTCCTCAAAAGATTTTCCGGATGACTGCCCTCTGTCACGGTTTTCAAAAGATTCTATAAGCGAGTGCAGAGCGGACCTGTCTTTCAGCAGACGCAGTGTTTCTTTGTAAGATTCCCATTTGTCCATTGAAATCAGTACTATATTGCCATCTCTATGCGTCACGACAATTTCCTCGTGTTCAGAAACAACATGTCTGGGCAGATCAAACAGTTTTTCATGTGCCTCTGAAATACTCATTATCTGCATTTTTTTCTCCTTTTCATATGTCTGATACCAATTCTCCATTGATTTAATACAATACCGTCAGTTTTTCCGCTGTTTAGCGTGTGCAAAAAACCGCTCCGCTTAATTTTTGCACTCCTCCGGATTTGTATTCTGTATCGTATAGAATCAATAGAGAATTGGTATGATACCGATTCTCCATTGATTTGATGCAGTGCTTTCTGCACATCCAAAAATTTTCCGGTATTCAAAAAAACCGGATTTTTTTCGGAAAAATCCGGTTTTTCTGAAAAATCGGCAGAAAATACTGTATAATTTCAACAGCGATTTGGTATGAACTGTGATTCGTGTGATTTCCATAATTGGCATAAATGAAACCACCACGGCAATCACAAAAATAATATGAACTGCAAACAGTAACCGGTGGGGGTTCACCCGGTTCAGAACCCTGCCGCCTGCCCGTCTTTGCGGTGATCGGACGCGGCACAGTATCCCTGTGCAAGACGGTATATGAGTTGCGCTCCGCCGTATCCCCAGTATGGATCATTATCTGCAATCATATGACCCCGTTTCCGGAGTTCCTCTTTCACTTCCGGAGCATGGCCGTTTTCCAGAGCCAGTTTTCCGTCCTGACAAATCTGCCAGCGGGGTGCGTCCGCAGCAGTCTGGGGATTCTGTTTATAATCAAATATCCGCACCATCATCTGCACATGGCCCTGGGGCTGCATATGTCCGCCCATGACTCCGAAACTCATAAGGGCTTCGCCGTCTCTGGTGACAAATCCGGGAATAATCGTGTGATAGGGCCGTTTTCCGCCTTCCGCGCAGTTGGGATGGCCTTTCTGCAGACAGAATCCATGCCCCCGGCTTTGGAGACTGATGCCGGTTCCGGGCACAACAATACCGGAACCGAAGCCTGTGAAATTGGACTGAATATAGGAAACCATCATGCCGTTTTCATCTGCCGCACTCAGATAAACTGTTCCCCTGTCTGTGGGCGGCAGAACCGGAGCCGCTGCCTGATCCGGCCGGATTTTGCCCGCCTTTTCCGCAAGAAAATCCTCATCCAGAAAACAGTGAAAATCCGTGCACATCCACACCGGATCAGCAATATGGGCATGGGCCACGGCAAATCCGATCTTCATGGCCTCCACCTGCAGATGAATGCTGTCTGCACAATCCGGGGGATAATTTTCCATATCAAAATGGTTCAGAATTCCCAAAGTTATCAGCGCTGCCAGTCCCTGACCGTTGGGCGGAATCTCATGAAGACAGACATTACGGTAATCCGCGGAAACCGGCGTCACCCATTCTGACTGATGGGAAGCCAGATCATCAAGAGTCATGGCCCCGCCTTCCGCAGCCGCACAGGCTGCGATTTTTTCCGCAAGCCTTCCCCGGTAAAAGGACTGTCCGTTGGATGCTGCGATTCTCTCCAGAGAATTGGCCATTGCAGGAAGGGAAAACCACTGCCCCGGACGCGGAGAATGTCCTCCGGGCAGAAAGGTGCGCACAAAATCAGGCATATGACCGTACAAGGCAGGAGCTTCGGCCCATGCCTTTGCAATCAGGGGAGATACCGGAAAACCGTCTCTGGCATAGGCAATGGCCGGTTCAAAGAGTTTTTCAAAACCCAGTTTTCCGAAACGCTCGGAAAGCCGTGCCCATACATCCACAGCTCCGGGAACAGTCACAGAATCCCATCCGGTCATGGGCATTTGTGTCAGACCGGCAAATCGCTCCGGAGTCCAGGCTTTGGGAGATTTGCCTGACCCGTTTATTCCTGTCAGTCCTTTTCCATCCCAGATCAGGGCAAACGCGTCACTGCCCAGACCATTGCTGACCGGTTCTGTCACAGTCAGGGCAATGGCTGCGGCCAGAGCCGCATCCACGGCATTTCCGCCTTTGAGAAGCATACGTATTCCTGCCTGCACGGCAAGGGGCTGGGAAGCGGCCACCAGATTTTTGGCAAATACCGGCATACGCCGGGAAGCATAGGGAAAATCCCATTTCATATCTGTCATTAAACAACTCCTTGATATTCAAAAAAATATATTTAAATCACTCTGTAAGGGTGAAGGCAGCATTAATTTTGTGAAAATCTCTATATCACCATCTGCGGGTTTGGGTAAAGACTTTAGCTGATTCCGTGCAATAAATCTGCTATGAAGGAGCAGCGATTGCATTTTTTTTGCCAAAAAGACGCAAAGCCTCAAAGATACACAAAAAAATCTTTGTGAAACTTCGGGTCTTTGTGTCTTTGCGGCATTTTTTTGAAAAATGGATGGATTATCTGTTTGCAATTCCCTTACGGAATCCGGTTGACGGAATCTGTTTTGCGTTTATCTTTATGGGAACTGCGGATAGGGGATTAAAGCAACAAAAATATGAATTTCAGTATATAAAAGGAGATAAGATATGGAACTGAAAGAATATTTTGCATCAGCATCAGGACTTGGTGTTCTGGCGACTTCGGACAGGGAAGGAAATGTGGACGCGGCTGTTTATGCCCGTCCCACAGTGATGGATGACGGAACCCTGGCCTTTATCATGAATGACCGTCTTTCCCATCAGAATCTGCTTTCCAATCCCCGTGCCACCTATCTTTTTAAGGAAGAACGGGGATACAGGGGAAAAAGACTGCATATGAGTATGGTACGGGAAGAAAAAGACAGCCCCCTGATTTCGGAACTGAGCAAAAGGGCCCCTTCACCGGAACGGGAAAAGCAGGCAAAGGGAAGCAAATTTCTTGTTTTTTTCAAAGTGGATAAAGAGAGACCTCTTGTGGGCGGATGATTAGGGCAGAGAAGTCCCTGACAGAAAGTCTGGTACTCTGAAATGATTCACAAAGCAGTGCCAAACTTTCCGTTTGGCACTGTGCAGGAGGATACGCAGAAAATAATTTTATAATTTCAACCCACTTTATTTCCTGCAAAAAAATAATCCTGCCGGAGGAGGAAAATTTATTCCGGCAGGAATTTGCCATTTCCGTTTTGATTCATCCCTGCAACAAAGTCTTCAATCCTGTCTTTTTCTGTGATAGAGTATCCCATGCAGTTTTAACTGAAACATGTCTGATAACTGAATTATTATAAACGGATTTGGCAGATTTTCAAAAACCGTCCAGTCTGCCTGAACAGGAGTCGTCTTTTGAAAAAAATCACATTTGTCATTGGCGGATGCCGGAGCGGAAAAAGCGGATATGCCCAGAAACTGGCAGAGGGCATTCAGAACAGAAACAGAATATTTGTTGCGACATGTGTTCCATGTGACGAAGAGATGCACCAAAGGGTGCGAAAACATCAGGAAGACAGGGACAGCACCTGGAAAACTGTGGAGGCCCCAATTCTTCTGCCGGATATTCTGAGACAATACGGAAAAGAGGATAATGCGGTGCTGGCCGACTGCCTGACCCTGTGGATCAGCAATCTGCTGATGTATCCGGATATTATGCAGGAAATAGATCTGCGTGTGGACAGTCTGATTCATGCACTGGAAAATGTGAGCGGTTCGCTCATTCTGGTTTCCAACGAAGTGGGCTCCGGTATTGTGCCGGAAAACCGGCTGGCCCGGCAGTTTAGGGATATTGTGGGAATGCTCAACCGGAAAACAGCCGCAGTTGCTGATGAGGTCATATGGATGGTGGCAGGGATACCGGTAAAGATAAAATAGAGTTTTCAGGTGTCAGTATCTGTTTTCATGAAATCTCAGTAGATCTAAGGCGATTTCCATGAAAAAATGTACCATCATTGCAGGGCGGGCACGGTTTTTTGTGCCCGCCGTTTCAGCAGGACGGCGGGCACAGAAAGCCGTGCCCACCCTACGAAATTCGGTTTCCCACAGAGGACACAGAGAGGAAAAAACCACAGAGAACACAGAGGAAACAACTCACCTTATTATACAGATTCAACAGCGAATTGGTATAATACCAATTCTCCATTGAATTTATATATTTATTTCCCGCAGAGATCACAGAGGACTGCACAGAGTACACAGAAAAACAAAGTTCTTTCAGGGTTTGTAAAAAAATAACCTGTACAATTTTCCCGTCCGGAAAACCTGAGGGTTTTCAAAACCCTTAGGGTTTGGAACAGCTTATTTTGATACAGCCCCTTACTCTGTGTTCTCTGTGGTTTTTTCCTCTCTGTGTCCTCTGTGGGAAACCGAATCATAAGTATATTTTCAATGGAGAATTGGTATAAGAGTCTGTATCAAATGCAGGGCACAGAGGCCGCGTCCGTGTATAAAGAGTCCCCATGCCTGAAAACCGGCTGAATAACGCCTGATTTATTTTTTCCAACTGATGTCCGGTCTGTCCGCGATATGGTTGCACCAGCGGGCCAGCACAAAAAGATAATCAGACAGACGGTTGACATATGCAATAACAGATTGAAGATATTCCAGCATTTTTTCCGTATCTGCTCCTGATGCGGATACGGTCAGCCCGATGATCCGCCTTTCCGCTCTTCTGCACACTGTTCTGGCAATATGTGCCCAGGCAGCAGATATTTCGCCTCCGGGCAGAATAAAGGATTTCAGGGGAGGAAGTACCGCATCCATCCGGTCAATGGCATTTTCCAGCCATCTGCTCTGTTCCGGATCAAAAGGTTTCAGGGAACGGAATGATGACGAATCCGGGGAAGTGGAGAGCAGCGCACCTGCCTGCAGCAGGTCAGACTGAATCTGACGGATTTCCTCAGCAGAGTTTTCCTGATTTTCCGGCAGTGAGGCTGCCAGTGCACCCAGAACAGAACTCAGTTCGTCCATTTCCCCGTATGCTTCCACCCTTTCATGGCTTTTGGGAACGCGTTCCCCGCTGAAAAGACTTGTTTTTCCCTGATCTCCCCCGCGTGTGTAGATTTTCAATATTTTTCTCCTTTCGATGCCGGTGCATATGTAATGATTTTTTCCAAAACAAAAAAGAACAATTTTCTGATATTCTCAGAAAAATATCAAGTGAAAATTCAGAATGGGAATGCCTGCGGGACACAAATTCTGTCCCGCATAATAATGTCCCGCAGAGAACACAGATAAAAAAGCGGTAGTGGGTCAAATCCGTTGATAAGGTCTCCCCTCCCTTGAGGGAGGGGCAGGGGGAGGGTGAAAACATCACTGATTATCCCCCTCCCCTGACCCCTCCCACCAGGGGAGGGGAATTTTTGGATCAACAGATTTGCACCACTACCAAAAAAGCCATCTCCAAAAAAATTTTTTCACTTTTCATTCGGAACAGGTGCTGATATACTTCTGTAACTGATGTTATGCAGCATCTTCATACCAATGAAAGCCGGTATCGTTGGGCTGAGCTAACTCCGAAGTCAGGAATATATTGGAAATACAGGATTCAGGTTTTTGCAGGAATAAAGGCGGATACGGCTGCCTGCTGAATTTTGGAAGGTCGGCGTAAATAAAAACAGATCCCAGGCGGAAAATCTATGTTCATCAATTTTTTTTATACACTGAAAAATGCAGGAATTCCGGTCAGTCCCACCTCTTTTCTGACATTGCAGAAAGCCCTGTCCAAAGGACTGATCAATTCCCTGAATGAATTCTACACAGCTTCACGGGCTATTCTGGTAAAAAGTGAGCGGTATTTTGATATTTTTGATCAGGTTTTCGCCCACCATTTTGAAGGGGCGGAACTGCCGGATGCCCAGGGTTTTGAAATTGACGAAATGGCAAAAATGCTGCTGAATGAATGGCTGAAAAATCCCCGCCTTCTGGCAAAAGCTCTGGGCGCTGATGAAGAAAAACTGAGCCGCATGACACCGGATCAGCTTATTGAATATTTCAGGGAGCGTCTGAAAGAGCAGAAAGGGGAGCATCACGGGGGCAGCAAATGGATTGGCACGGGCGGCACTTCTCCGGTAGGGCATTCGGGATATCATCCGGGCGGAATGCGTGTGGGCGGTGTTTCCCGCAACAAATCCGCTGTAAAGGTTGCCATGGATCGGCGGTATAAGGATTATTCTCTGGAAGGGCCGCTTACGCAGGCCATGATGGGCGAGGCACTGAAACGTCTGCGGAATATGGTTCCGGCCGGGCCAAAGGATCAGGTCAATGTGGATGAAACCATTTACCGCACCATGAAAAATGCCGGAGAAATTGAGATTGTTTTTGAGCGGAGTCTCAAAGACCGGCTCAAGTTGATTCTTGCCATTGACAACGGAGGCTGGTCCATGGATCCCTATATTCCTGTGGTGCAGACCCTGTTCAACTATGCCCGTGCACAGTTTAAGGAAATCAGGACCTATTTTTTTCACAATACCGTGTATGACAGTCTGTGGGAAGATCCTGCCCGTTACCGGAAACCTGTGAAACTTTCGGATTTTGTCCGCTTTGATCCGGAAACCCGGCTGATCCTGCTGGGAGATGCAAGCATGGCGCCCTATGAACTTATGATTGCAGACGGTTCCATTCATCTGGAGGAACGCAGCGGAAAGCCAAGCCTTGAGCAGTTGCGCTTTCTGGCCGAAACCTTTCCCCGCAGTGTATGGCTTAATCCCGTGCCAAAAGAGACCTGGGACTATACCCGGACTATCACTATGATTTCACAGATATTTCCCATGTTCGAGCTTTCCATAGACGGGCTGGAGGGCGCAGTGGCCTGCCTGATGGGAAACAGGACAGCGAATCCGGGAAGCCATGCCGCATGTTAGGCAAAAAAAAGAATCCGGAATGTAATGCTTAAAGGACGCAGGGAAAATCTGATTCTGCCGGAATTTTTTGGAGAAATTATAGCAGGTTTCTCAATTTTTGTCATTTATATACAGTTCTTTTACCAACTTCTGCCCTCTGTAAAACCGGATGGAGGAGTGCATTCCGCATTGTATAATACCGATTCGCTATTGACTTGATACTATCAGGGCTGATCCGGAGGAGTGCAAAAATTAAGCGGAGCGGTTTTTTGCACAGCCGGAACTGCGGAAAAACTGACGGTATTGGATTAAACCAATGGCGAATCGGTATAATACCAATTCTCCATTGAATTTATAAATTTATTTTCCGCAGAGATCACAGAGGACTGCAAAGAGAACACAGAAAAAAAGAATTTTTCCTCTGTGTTCTCTGTGGTTTTTTCTCTCTGTGTTCTCTGTGGGAAACCGAATCATAAGTATACTTTCAATGGCGAACCGGTATAATTCATATTTCCGCAGATTGACAGCCCGTGAATAAAAAAAAGCCGCCCGCTTTCGCAGACGGCCTTTTTATTTTTAAATGCCGGATGAAAGAATCATTCTTTCATCCGTATATTTCAATGCTTACTTTCCTGCTCTGCCATCATCACAGGCATGCCCCGCACCTGCTCTGCCGCCGTGTTCAGCCGTATCTGAAACCACACACGCGTCTGTTCCCCCGCCTTTTCCCGCGGGAATATCGGGTTTGGGCAGGGTGACTGCTTCCATCTCTGAAAGTTTTTTCAGGCGCAGGTAACGATCATTGTACTGAAGCTCGATGGCTGCACGCAATCTCTTGGACTCTTCCGGGAAGAGTTTTTCCAAAGCCGCATAACGCACTTCGCCGGAGAGGAATTCCTGCAGTTTGCCGTCCGGAGCCTTGGAATCCAGAACAAAGGGATTCTTGCCCTCTTTCTTCAGATCAGGATTGTAGCGGTACAGGGGCCAGTAACCGCATTCCACTGCCAGCCGCATTTCCTCCTGGGATTTGCCCATGCCTTTTTTGATGCCGTGGTTGATGCAGGGCGCATAGGCCATAATCAGAGAGGGTCCGTCATATGCCTCGGCTTCGCTGAAGGCTTTGATTACCTGATTTTTGTTTGCACCCATTGATACAGTGGCCACATATACATAACCGTAACTCATGGCCATTGCACCCATATCTTTTTTGGATGTTTTTTTGCCTGATGCCGCAAACTTGGCAATGGAACCGATGGGCGTGGATTTGGAGGACTGACCTCCGGTATTGGAGTAGACCTCGGTGTCATAGATCATAATATTTATGTCCTCGCCTGTGGCCATAATATGATCCAGACCTCCGAATGCGATGTCGTAGGCTGCACCGTCACCCAGAAATACCCAGTAGGATTTCTTGGTAAACAGTTTTTCATAGGTTAAAATTTCACTCAGGAGTCTGTTTCCTTTGTGAACCGGCAGCATGGCCTTGAGCTGATCCCCGTATTTTTTAGATCCTTCGGGATTTTTCATGTTGCCGAGCCAGCCCTGCAGCGCATCTTTCACCTCTTTGGGAATATCATCAGCGGCAATGGCCTGTTCTGCCAGTTCTGCGAGTTTTTTCCGCTGCTGGATATGTCCCAGGAACATGCCGTAGGTGAATTCCGCAGGGTCTTCAAACAGGGAACTGCCCCAGGCCGGGCCGTGTCCGTCTTTGTTGGTGCAGTAGGGAATCGCGGGTGCTGAACCGCCCCAGATGGAGGAACAGCCGGTTGCATTGCCGATAACCATACGTTCGCCGAACAACTGGGTCAGCAGTTTGGCATAGGGGGTTTCGCCGCATCCGGCACATGCGCCGGAAAATTCCATCAGAGGCTGCTGGAACTGGCTGCCTTTGAGAGAGTTGCGGCTCAGGAGATTGTCCCGGATGGGCAGGGTTTCCGCATAGGCCAGAGCCGGAACCTGCACAGCAAGCTGGGTTTCAATGGGTTTCATGACCAGGGCCTTCTGCTTGGCCGGGCAGATATCAGCACAGTTGCCGCAGCCCATGCAGTCCTGACTGTAAACCTGCATACGGAAATGCAGCCCTTTGAGTTCCTTGCCTTTGGCTTCCAAAGCGGTGAAACCTTCAGGAGCCTTTTTCAGTTCCTCATCAGTGAGCAGATAGGGACGGATGGCTGCATGGGGGCAGACCATCGCACACTGGTTGCACTGAATGCAGTTGTCCGGAATCCATTCCGGCACATTGATGGCCACCCCGCGTTTTTCGTATTTGGAGGTTCCCACCGGGAAAATGCCGTCAGGACGGAATGCACTGACCGGCAGTTTGTCGCCTTTCTGTGATACCATTGGACGAAGCACGTTGGTGACAAACGCGGGTTCGTCTTTGGCAGGAGCGGAAATTTCCCCGGCATTGGCCCAGGATTCCGGATATTTGACTTCCACCAGTTTGTCCAGAGTCTTATCCACCGCTCCCGTGTTCATGCTGACGACTTTGTCGCCTTTTTTGCCGAACATCTTTTTGATATCAGCTTTTAGATAGTTCAGGGCCTGATCCACCGGTATCACATTCGCGAGTTTGAAAAAGGCTGTCTGCATGATCATATTGATACGTCCGCCCAGTCCCACTTCAGTTGCAATGGAAACCGCATCAATATTGTAGAATTTCAGTTTTTTCCGGGCAATGGTGCGCTTCATCGCGGCCGGCAGTTTTTCTTCCATGTCTGCCAGACTCCAGTTGGAGTTGAGCAGGAAGGTTCCACCTTCTCTGATGCCGTCAAGAACATCATAAATATCCACATAATTGGATTTGTGACATGCGATATAATCAGCGGAACGGATCAGGTATGTGGACTGAATCGGGTTTTTCCCGAAACGGAGATGGGACATGGTAACTCCGCCGGATTTCTTGGAATCATAGGCAAAATATGCCTGGGCAAACATATCGGTATTGTCACCGATGATCTTGATGGCTGTTTTGTTCGCACCCACGGTTCCATCCGCGCCCAGACCCCAGAATTTGCACTGCACCGTGCCTTCGGGAGCCACGTCAAAATTCTCATCATAATCCAGGGAGGTATGGGTGACATCATCTTCAATGCCCACATTGAAGTAATTTTTGGGGCCTGAGGCTTTCAGGTTGTCAAACACGGCCTTTGCCATGCCCGGATTGAACTCTTTGGAACCCAGACCGTAGCGTCCGTTTACGATGACCGGCATCTCGCCTTTTTCCATAAACGCTGTGCATACGTCTTTGTACAGGGGATCACCCATTGCACCCGGTTCTTTGGTGCGATCCATTACCGCAATGCGGGAGGCTGTGGCAGGAATTGCTGAAAAGAGATATTCCGGAGAGAAGGGACGGTAAAGACGGACTTTGACCAGCCCAACGCTTTCGCCGTTTTCATTAAGGTAATTGACCACTTCCTCAAAGGTTTCACACGAGGAACCCATAGCGATTACCACACGGTCAGCTTCGGGATCTCCCACATAATCAAAGGGTTTGTAATAGCGGCCCGTCAGAGCGCCGACTTTTTTCATGTAATCGGCCACAATCCCCGGAGTTTTCAGATAATAGGGATTCCGGGTCTCAAATCCCTGGTAATACACATCCGGATTCTGTGCTGTGCCGCGAAGTTCAGGCCGTTCCGGATTTGTGCCCCGTGCGCGGAATTTTGCCACAGATTCCCAGTTCACCAGTTTTGCCATGTCCTCATAATCAATCATTTCAATCTTCTGGATTTCATGGGAGGTGCGGAAACCGTCAAAGAAATGGAGAAAAGGCACGCTGGCTTCAATGGCCGAGAGATGGGCCACCAGCCCCAGATCCTGGGCTTCCTGCACAGAAGCTGAGCCCAGCAGGGCAAAACCGGTCTGACGGACAGCCATGACATCCTGATGATCCCCGAAAATGGAAAGGGCATGAGCTGAAACTGCACGGGCAGTGACATGAAGAACAGCCGGAAGCACTTCACCCGACATTTTGTACATGCTGGGAATCATGAGCAGCAGTCCCTGGGAGGCTGTAAACGTGGAGGTCAGTGCACCTGCTGCCAGAGAGCCGTGAACAGAAGCGGCCGCACCTGCCTCAGACTGCAACTGGCGCACCAGCATCTGCTGGCCGAATATATTCTTGCGTCCGCCGGCCGCCCATTCTTCCGCAATTTCTCCGATAGGGGAAGAAGGGGTGATGGGATAAATGGTTGCCACATCGCTCATGGCATAGGCCACATGCGCTGCTGCTGTATTACCGTCAAGGGTTTTCATTTTCTTTGCCATAGTCTCTTTTTGTCTCCTTGCTTTGGATATGGATTATATATTTATGGAAGCTGATCAGCGGAAAATGTATTTAAACTGTCAAGTTTATTGAAATTCGTTTTATTTGTAAAGGGAAAAATGCAGATTTGGGCACAAAAAAACACGAAAAAAAAATTTTACAAATAAATTTTATATATATACGGCAGTTCAGGAAGGCCGTCAATTAGAGGATTTCTTATTTTTCTGTAAGGTTTTTTCTTACAGGGCATTCTGTACCGGACCGGTCATAAGCAGAAATGGCAGGATTTCGTTTTTAAGTATGCGATTCTCTGATTGGGACACCCAGTCATAATTTGACGGTAGGACTTTTCATGCTGATAATTCAGATAATATCGGATTATGGCAGTGGGTCAAATCCGCTGATGACGGTCTCCCCTCCCTGAGGGAGGGGCAGGGGAGGGTCAAAACATCAGTTTGTTGCAGGATATTATTTTTACCCCTCCCCTGACCACTCCCGCAGTGGGAGGGGGATTTTCAGCGGATTTGACCCACTACCCACATTTTTATCAGCATCAAAAGTCCCACTATCCGCAATGGCAGTAAAGCCGGAGAGATTGGGATTTCGGGAAACCCGGATCAGGAAAACTCCCTGGCCCTGAAATTCTTCCGGTTGGCAAGCATTGCCCCGCCGTCCCCGCTCTGGGTCAGAACATACAGTCCTTTCTTTTCCGCATAACGCCCCACATCATCCTGCAGCACCAGTGCCCCCATTCCGCCAATAACAGCACAGTCTTTGTACTGGGGAAAAACCTTTCTGAACAGGGGGAGTTTTTCAGCAACAAACCGGTCCACCATTCTACGCTCCAGTCTGTTTTTCACCTCTATCACAAGCACACGGTCTTTGTCCGCTGCCACAATGTCATATTCCGCAACCCCCTTTTTCCTCACATTCCGCCGCACACTGGCAAACATCATGTCCCTGTCCCTGAAAAGACTTTTCACATTCCGGTAAAACAGATCCTCAGCCACCTTGCCCTGCACAAGTCCCA
The DNA here is from genome assembly GCA_050180235.1 of Desulfococcaceae bacterium. GTDB lineage: Bacteria > Desulfobacterota > Desulfobacteria > Desulfobacterales > Desulfococcaceae > JAABRU01. The sequence continues at coordinate 11,263 of JBFXEJ010000102.1, read as the reverse complement.
TGTCCCCGAGCTGCTCGCCAATATTATCCAGTTTCTTTATGGTTTTCGCAAGCTGTTCACTGACATCATTGATCTTCTCATCGGTTCTGCGGAACTGATCATCTGTCTTTTCCTGGGATTCTTTCAGTTTCATGAGATGAACATCTGTCTTTTCCTGGGATTCTTTCAGTTTCATGAGCTGCGCATCTGTCTTTTCCTGGGATTCTTTCAGTTTCATGAGATGAACATCTGTCTTTTCCTGGGATTCTTTCAGTTTCATGAGATGAGCATCTGTCTTTTCCTGGGATTCTTTCAGTTTCATGATCTGCACTCCGGTTTCCTTCTGGAATTTCCGCATTTCCTGCATTTCCTGAAAGAATTCAGTCCGCATTTCCCTCATTCCCTGAAAAAATTCTGCCATGCCTTTTTCAATTTTGTCCATTCTGCTTTCTTCCATTTCTGTTTCCTCCTTCCCGGATTATTGCTGTGCCGTAAATGATCCGCAGTTTGGCAAACAAACTGCCCTGGGGCTTTAATGCTGAATTCACATTATACCAAATCGCTTTCAAAGTTCGGGAAATGCCTCTTTTTTTAACCACGAAAAACACGAAAAGCACGAAAAAAAAGCATTTGACATTCTTATATTTTGAAAGCGATTTGGTATTAGGTGATTTCCATTAATGATTATACCGTTTTTCGTAGGGCGGGCACGGCTTTTTGTGCCCGCCGTCCTGCTGAAACGGCGGGCACAAAAAGCCGTGCCCACCTGCAATGATGGTACATTTTTTCATGGAAATCGCCTTATTGCATAAATTCAATGGCGATTTGATATTATTGCAGATTTGTAAAAAAAAGGGGCGGGAAAAATTTTCCCGCCCCTTTTTTTCTGTATGAAACCCTGAGGGTTTTGAAATCCCTCAGGGGTTTTGTTTTTTGTTTATCTCTGTGATTTGCGGAAAGCAAGCAGGGAAAGACCGGTGATCAGAATCAGGGCCAGTCCTGCATACACTTTGCCCGAAGCTGCGGTTTCAATAAAGCAGGAACCTCCATCGCTCTTGTCCTCACAGCATTCTGTTGTGGTTTCCACCACACCGAATCCCGCAGGATCAACAATCCAGCCGTTTTCCACGCCATCCGCATCATCTGCACCGCCATCGGTGAAGGTGATGGTGACAGATTTCATGTCAGAGGCAAATTCCACAGTGTCGGTCAGATCACGCCAGCCCCTTTGCAGGTTGTAGTTGTACCACAAAGCCGCTTCCGGCATGGCTGCGGAGAAATGGATTTTCACCTTAACGGTTTTGGCAGTGGCTTTCAGTTTCCATGTGAACTGGCCCCAGGGGAATTTTATGCCCGGCAGACCTTCCACTGTTCTCACATCCAGCCATTTCAGCCAGCCGATTTCCTCAACGCCTTCCAGACCTTCCACACCGATATAACCCTCACCGGTGAGGATTTTCACCCACAGTCCGTTGGCAAGCGCATAAGGCGGATTTGCGACTTCCTGGCTGTCCGGTATGCCGTTTGCATTGAGATCTTCGTCATTTGTGCCAACTGTCACAAAGGTGAAGACTTCAGACCAGTCAGAGGCCAGACCATTGGCGTCAAGGTATCTCACTCTCCAGTAATAGGAGGTTCCCGGATTCAGGATGAATTCCGGCAGGGTCAGGGATGTGAGATATTCATCGCTCATCAGACTGAACACCATTTCCGTAAAATCCGGATCCAGGGCTATCTGCCATACACTGCGGCCATGACCAGCACCCAGGGGGCTGTGGAAGGCTCCGGATTTCAGCAGAGCCTGCAGGATGACATTGACCATGCCGTCAGCCGGTTCTGTCAGCACCGGTGCATCCGGTCTGTTGGGAGAAGGTGACACCACAACAACGGTTTTCTCCAAAGTTGCAGTGGTATTGCATCCGCTGACCGTAAGGGTGACAACATAGGTTCCCTCTGCCGCATAGGCATGGCTTACGATTTTGCCGCTTCCGCTTTTGCCATCGCCGAAATTCCAGGCAAAACTGTCACCTATGGATGCACTGGCATCAAAAACCACTGTCATGGCATCATCACCGGGCAGGGCTGTGAATGCGGCCACCAGTGTGCAGGCAGAATTAACTGTAATCACCGCCTGCTCTGTGGCTGTGCAGTTGCCGTCAGATACAGTCAGAACAACCGTATAGGTTCCGGCTGCGGCATATTCATGACTTGCAGTTTCGCCGCTTCCGACTGAGCCGTCACCAAAATCCCAGGCAAAGGTTTCACCTACGGATTCACCGGCATCAAAATTCACTGTCAGAGGTACCGTACCTGCAACCGGCTGGGCCGTGAATGCGGCTGCAGCACTGCATACAGTCACACTCAGGCTGCGTGTCCGGAAGCATCCGTCATCTGCGGTGGCCGTGAGAACCACTGTATAGGTTCCGGGTGCGCTGTAGGTATGGGTGGTGTCTGCTCCGGTCTGACCGTCACCGTAATCAAAACTCAGGGTTCCCGCAGAACCGGTGGTGTCAAAGGTGACAGTCAGTCCGTCATTGGATGCGGTGAACGCAGCCCGTGCCGCACATGTGCTTACCGTGACATTGGCAGTGGCAAACGCACTGCATTCATTGCCGGTGTCAGTAAGGGATTTGGCCGTCAGTTTGACTGTATAGGTTCCCTCTGCCGCATAGGTATGTGTGGTCTCTGTGCCGGTGCTGCCGTCTCCGTAATCAAAGAGCAGAGTTCCCACAGATCCGGTCGTGTCAAACGTAACCGTGAGTCCGTCATCCGCAAAGGTGAATTTTGCCACTGCCGGACATGCCTCTGTCTGAACACTGACAGACTGTGTGGTGGTGTCTGTGCATGCACCGCTGGTGACAGTCAGTTTCACCTCGTATGTGCCGCCTGCTGCATATGTATGGTTTACACTCATGCCGGAGGCAGTGGCCCCGTCACCAAATTCCCAGGCATAGGATGTTCCGGTGCTGCTGTCTGCACTGAAACTTGCTTTCAGGGAATTTTCCGTGACAAATGCCGTAAATCCGGCATCAGCCACACAGGATGCGCCAATGTTCACGCTCTGGGTGGTGCTGGCCGAACATCCGGCTGCCGCTGTAACTGTAAGAGTGACATTGTAGGTTCCGGCTGCGGCATAGGTATGGGTGGCCTGTTTGCCGGTTCCTGTGTTTCCATCGCCAAAAGTCCAGGCAAAGGTGTCGCCTGTGGAGCCTTCCGCGTCAAATTCTGCGGTACGGACATTTCCGGGCAGGGGGAAGGGGAAGGGGAAGGGACTCGATGCCGAGGCAGCAGTTTTCACTGTGAAGTAGGCCGAGGCCAGACAGTTTTCACTTACGATAACATTACGTTCTGTGACACCGAAACAATTTTCATCCGCGCCCGTCACTTTCAGTTTTACCGTATAGGTTCCGGCTGCACTGTAGATATGGGTGGGGGTCACGCCCTCGCCGCCTGTGCCGTCTCCGAAATCCCATTCATAGGTGACTGCATTGCTGGAGGCGGATCCGTCAAACTTCACTTCCAGAGCATTGCCGGTTCCCGCGGCCGTAAAAGAGGCCATACATCCGATGACAGTAATATAGGATGTCCTGGTTTCCGTATCGGACGCGCCGGAGCAGGAGGCCGTAAGTGTCACGGTGTAAACTCCGGGGGTGGTGTAGGCATGTTCAGGGTTCTGAACTGTGCTTGATGCACCGTCACCGAAAGTCCATGACCACGAGCTGAGTGTGCAGTATGAGGCTGTGGAGGCATCCGTGAATTTCACAGTCTCTGAAACCTTTGCGCTGGTCTTATCTGCGGAAAAGGCTGCGGTGACAGAGGGCACATTCACCGGAGGCTGAGAATTGACTGTGATGCTCACTGTTTTCACTGTGGTGCATCCGCCTGTGCCTGTGGCCGTCATTTTTGCGGTATAGGTTCCGGGTGTGGAAGGATAGGTGTACGTATCCGGTGCTTCCGTTCCGGTTGTGGTGTCGTCTGTGGTTCCGTCATTGTTGAAATCCCAGGCATATGTGGTCGTATCCGTTCCTCCGGTCGAGGTGTTGGTGAAGGTCACGGTCGGAGTGGCCGGCAGCGTGATGCTGGACGGGTTCGCTGTGAAATTTGCGGTGACATCACAGTTGACCGTGACTTCATCGACTTCCTCATACCATGTGCATGTGCCATCAGTAATGGTGACGATACCAGTGTAGGTTCCGGCTGCGGTATAGGCGTATGTTACCTCGGCTGTTACGGGGCTGCCGGTTACGTCTGCGGTTCCGTCATTGTTGAAATCCCATGACATTGTGGCAGTGGCAGGGAAAGCAGAGCCGTTTACCGTTTGAGCAGGAGGAGTAAAAGTAATCAATGTCCCTATGGGCACTCCGGCGGCCGGGACTACAATAGGATCAGTTGCAGCATCACTGTCATGATCATACATCGCGGTGAATCCAGTACTGTTCAAAGCCAGCCCGCAGGTCGAGTCTGCAGCTCCGTTGACATAAACGAGTACCTGCTCAGGAGCCTCGGGATAAGTCGAGGGGCATCCGCCTGTTCCGGTGACGGTCAGAGTGACATTGAATACACCGGTCAGTCCTCCTCCGACAAAAGAATAAAGGTCATCGCCAGGCGGGGGATTCTGAACAGCCGAGTTGCCAACATCCCCAAATAAATCGGAGGAGATTAGCCATGCCCATCCTTTTGGAGCTATGGATTTGTCAGTTAAGCCAAATCCCGTTTCGGCAGCATAAACATAATTGCCTACGGTAAAAGACGCTGTGGCGTCACAGGGGACAACATTGATGGTGACAGGAACCGTGGTGGGTGTGCTTGCACTGTCTGTCACCTGGACTGTATAACTGCCAATACAGGTTGGTGTAAGCACACTGCCTGTGAGAGCATCTGTGCAGCTATCAGGCTGTGCACTAAGGGTATAATTATAAGGTGTGCATCCGTCAATAACCGCATCAGCAAAATCCACCGTCTCGCCAACCATTCTTGTTATGACAAAACTGCTGGCCTGTGTCAGAGGCGTATAAGCCTTGACAGTCACTGTGTGAATAGCTGTTGTTATTGAAGCATAAGTGGCAGTGATGTCAACATCCTGGGCTGTGTTCGGCGGGGTGAAAACACCTGGTGTTGTAAAATTTCCGCTTGGAGCCCACGTTGCGAGAGTAGTAAGGTTCTGTTCAGAGCCATCAGAAAAGGTTCCCATAGCGGTCAGATTAATATTGCTGCAGGTGTTGGTGGTGGTCGGCGGATCTTCAGTGTACGGTGAGCCTTTGATGACTAACTTGGTCAGTGTCTTGGGAACGGTTGTCACTATAGCGGTTCCCTGTGCCAATGCACCGCCTGCGCCTGTGGCATTGGCAGTACAGTTGATTGGTCCGCCTGTTGCATGCTCAACAGCAGTAAGTGTGGTTGTTGCCACACCGCCAGCCGCTGTGGCTGTGGCAGTAGCTGCTCCGCCAAGATTGCCATACGTAAGGGCGGCATCAACCCCAAAGGTGACAACCAGAGTGGAATCTGCGCCGGTCGTGACAGTGTTGCCAAAAGCATCCTGTATTGTGGCCGTAAGTGTGGGGGTACCCACTGGTGCGGCACAGGAGATGGGTGTGGGAGCGGTAAGAATAATCTTGGCTGCCGTCTCAGAGGGAGAAACTGCAACTGTAGCTGAACCTGTAACTGCTCCGGAAGTAACAGTGACAGTTTGGTTTCCAGCGGTTTTCAATGTCAGGCCAGTCGTAAAGATGTGTACACCGTTATCTCCGGCAACAAAGGTATAATCGGCGGGAAGAACGGCCTGCGTGTCAGTTGAGGTAAATGTAATGGTTCCCACATAAGCGGTCATTGTATTCCCTGCGGTATCCTTTGCTGTCACAGTGACATCCTGGGCAACACCTGCCACAGCAGTTGCTGCTGTCTCAACTGTGAAACTTGCAGCAGGGGGGGCAGTGAAAGCGACTACTGCAGCCCCTGTTGCATTTCCTGCAACGCTGGTTGCTGTGACATTAACAGCAGGTGTTATCGTGGTGCTGGATTTAAGTACAAAGGAAACAATCCCGCTTGCATTTGTGGCAACCTGAAATCCGGCAGTTGCACCATCTGCGTCAGTGCCGTTGATTGTTCCCGCATCAGTGGCAACCGTAATAAGAGTTCCGGTCGGCACAACTGCATTGCTTGCATCTTTAATGGCAGAACTTGTGATTGTGGTTGTAGAAGTGCCATTTGCCTCAATGGATACAGGGTCGGGGGTAAGGGTGATTGTGCCGGTGGGGATGCCAGTAATCAAAAAATTTCCATTAACAAATGTGGTTGTTACAGGATTACCACTTGTATCAGAAAGTCCAGGCGATGTTGGAAGTGAAACGAGAGGATTGTTTGGTGTATTGGCATTAGCTGCAACATCAAAGGTTACTGAAACAATATCAACAGGCACAGATGATGCAACTGAGCCGCCAATGTTAGCATCAGTGATTAAGATAGACAACTTATTATAAGTTGCATCAATATTCGTAATACTTGCCTGTTTGGTAAAAGTTGGACCAGTAAATAATGCAGAAAAATCACTACCTAATATTAATGAAGCAGGTGCAGTATTAGGTGTTATAGCATTTTTGTCATATTGGATGTCAATCTGAAATCCAGCAATATTATCCGGCAATGTCCCAACACTTATAGTTACAGTATTGCCGGTGCTCCCTATCGCACCTTGTCCATTACCAATAGTAACTTCATGCGCATATGCTGACCAACCTGTGTTAAACAGAATGGTCAAAATAGCCGCAAATAGATAAAAACACTTTCTACTCTTACTCATTTAACTCCTCCTTTTTAAAATTTAAAATTTAAAAAAATTCCTTCTGACCGTTAATGCTGAAAGAACTGAATATGTCCTTTCAGCATATCCCATATTTTCAATAACAGTTAAAATCAATCAATTGGGAGCCCTAAAGCAGCTCTTTGAGTTTTTATAACATCAAATACATTAATAAATCCATCATTATTCACATCCGCAAGGTCTGCATCAAATGGTGGATCAACTGGAAGCCCTAAAGCAGCTCTTTGAACTTTTATAACATCAAACACATTAACAAAACCATCGCCAGTTACGTCTGGAAGTGGTGTACCCTCGGATATCTCCAAATTACTATTTAAATTTAACGTGTTAAGAACCTCAGGAAATGCACAGTTACCCGCATTTGCCTCACAATCATACACGTTATATGCTGCATCCGTGCTTGCTACTGCCCCAATCAGAACCGGCACTGCTTCATTATTATAACCTGCATTGGTATTATTCAATGTGGTCTCTGTCACAATAAAAGCATTGTTGTGAACCCCAGCGGTAGCAGTACTCTTAACTTTGAATTTCACTTTGAACAATGCCTTTGATCCGGTATGCCCTTCATTACCGACATTTGCACCGCTCAGCTTCAGCACCTTGTTCGTTGCAGCAGGATCATCATACCCGATTCTGGGATAATCCTGTGTGGGAGTACCCGGAGGAGTGCGGTTGTCAGAAACCATTCCAAAAGCGTCACTCAGCACATCCGTAATTCTGTTAAGTTCACCGCCGCCATTCACCACTTCCAGAATGGTCTCATCATAATCCACAGTCAGCGCACAGCCTGCAACCTGCACGGCTTTTCCTGCCTCTGTGACATAATTCATATCATCAGCAGTGATAATCAGCGTAACAGTGCCGCCCTGAGGAATGGGGGTTGTAGCGTCTCCTGCAGGATCCATGGAAAGGCTTATCGTAACCTGATTGGGATATGTCACCACCGCATGGGCGGCAGCAACAGCCGTAAACACCAGTACAGCAGTCAGCAATACTGCCTTAATTGATCTTTTATTCATAAACAAATCCTCCCTATAAATAAGAAAATTAAAAATAATGCGTAGTTCGCATTAAATTATGCAGGGTGGGTGAAGCGAAGCGGAACCCACCATTTATTGTCTGAACCGGGATTCTCAGGATTAAGGGATTTACCCGGATTTCCCTCGTTCCCACGCTCTGCGTGGGAACGGCTGCGGGACGCTCCGCGTCCCGAATCAGGCCAGTCTGACGCAGAGCGTCCGATCTGCATTCCCACGCGGAGCGTGGGAACGAGACAAGCCCGGCAAAACTGGCAAGCCCGGCAAGCCCGAAGCCCGGCAATAAATTGCCGGGTTATTCATCTTTATCCCGTTCCGATCCACTCGGAGCGTCAATGCCATTAAGTTAAGCCCTGAAAGGGCGGATTGATATAGCCCAGGCCAACGGCCTGGGAATACAGAATAAAAAATATGATAAGGCCCTGAAAGGGCGGATTATATGACGATAAAATACCGGAATCTTTTTTTAATGCGCCCTTTCAGGGCTTCAACTGCATTTTATTCAATTTTCCCAGGGCGTTGCCCTGGGCTATAACATAAGGCCCTTTCAGGGCTTTACCTGAAATGCCTTTTTCCTTAACTTAACGGCATTGACGCGTAGCGTGGAAACGGGAACGGGACAAATCCCGGTCAATCCTTTAATCCCGTGAATCCCGGTTCAGACAGGGTTGAGGTGGGTTGCGCTCCGCTTAACCCACCCTGCGATCAGACGGGACAAATCCCGGTTAATCCCGTGAATCCGGGTTCAGACAGTTCAGGACGGGGGGACATCCCTGTATATGGTATGGGAAACAAAAAGACACTCTCTTTCACTAATATATGAAAAAAAGCATAAAGACAAGAAAAAAATAAAAAAGGAGACAAGAAAAACCGGGGGCGGGGGAAAAGAGGGACTGTCATCAGACGCAATCACAGTCTTCAGCCCTGCGCTGATTGCCAGTGCGGAAAAGGTATTTCCTGCCTTTTCAGACAGTTTCCCCGGCTCTGCCGCATCACGCACAAAACCCATAACCGAAAGAATGGCATCTTTCAGCCCAATGCGGCTGTCCCTGTCCATATCCTCCGGCGGGAAAACCGGGAAAGAGGACAGAAGCAGAGCGGAAATCAGCAGAAAAATGATTATATTTCTGGAATTGTTCATTATAATTACCTGTAACGGATAACATAACCGACAGATCAAACCGGCTTTGCAGAGGTCAGTCCCAGATCTTTATGCACCTGTGCATAGATACGAAGAGCGGCGTTCATGCGATGCTCATATTCACGGCCCTGTGATCTGAACCATGATAACAGTTCAGAATCTATATGAATAGTAACAGGCACTGTCTTATTTTCGGGCATACGCCATCTGGCTTTGGCAAAAAAAGAATCATCCAGAGGCGGAAGTTCAGTTCTGTCAGCAGTTTCATCCGTCAGTGAATCAATCAGTTCCCAGTCGGTTTCTGAGATAGTATTCGTATCGGATTCTTTCATGGCTCAGTGCTTTCATCATTGAAACAATTCGGACAGTATCATTTCTTTCTGTGAATACAACAACAACAGTTCTGCCCTCAAGCATACCGATTCCTATCCAGCGATCTTCCCCGTAGTCATACCGATCATCCGGTGCCACCATCATCGGCGAACTGAATAAATTGCAGGCATCTCTGAAATCAAAACCGTGTTTCCGGATATTTGCTTTGCGTTTCTCCTCATCCCACTCAAACTGCATATAAAACCATCCGGTTTCATTTATTAAACTGTCAATCCGCAAAATTTGTCCGCACTACAGCGGAATGCACAGAATCCTTAAAAACCGCATCTGTCAAATCAATGGGAAAATTCCCTCTTCATCCATATCCCCAATCCTCAGCCGCAAACTTCGGAAAAGAGGACACAGGCAGAGCTACTGTCAGAAAAATGACAGTTATGGAGCGGAGTGGTTTCATCATTCTGAGCACTTGATTTTTAATGTTAAATGTATGGCAACTACAGAATTTTATAATATTTTTTTAACAGTCTGACAGCAGATTCAGTGGTGAACAATAAACTTTCCCCCGGAATCATGCGTTAAGCGTTTCTTTTCCTGTTTTGCCACTGCCCGGAGCGGATTCTGTTTCTTTTGATTCGCATACATCCGAATAATCTCAAGACTGTCAGGCCCCAGAAAAATTTCACCGCAGTCGGAACAGACAGTCTGAGGCACATTATACGCTGTTCCCCGTATTCTGCTCTTATGTTCCCCCAAAATATGACTTATATTTTTACTGCCGCATAAGGGGCATGTTTTAATTTTTTTTCTCTCAAACATATTCGGCCCTCTTGGATGAAATGAGAACATAAAACTGTTCCTGCCCTGATTCTTTCACAATTTTTCCTTTTGTGTAAATCAGTATGTTATCATAAGTTTCGCTCTTGATAATATACAGTTTTTCCTTTTTTCCTGTTCCCGGATTACTGGTGTTGAGAATTTTGAATATGTCTTCAGCATTCAGTATTGATTCAAGAGCATCCTCCATTACCAATCCTTCAGATTCCAATTCACATTCAGCTTTCAGGGTAAACAGATAATTTCCTTTTATGATCAGTCGTTTAATCTGTTTAAGTATATAATTCAAAACCTCAGTTCCTGTTCAGACCTCATACCTGAACCTTATTGTGAATTTTGAAGAAGGTCAAATCTGCGGATAAAAAATCCGGGTTTTCTGATACACGAAAGTTTTCGGCTGAGAACTTAAAAAGACTGTTTCCTGCTTTTTACAGCAAAAAAAATATAAAGACAAGAAAAAAATGGACAATGGGTCAAACCGGCTGATAATGTCATCCCTTTCGGGATTCTGATTTGTTTTTTCAGATTTTTTCTATAATAATATCAATCCTTACGGATTTAAACTTTTTCTCATTTCCCCGGACTGCCGCTGTACAGATACCGGTCATGACATTCCGAAGCATCGGCAAATCTGCCGTTTACCGCTCTTTGGCCCATTTTGTAAAGAATTTCATCCTCTGATGACAGAGTTTCGGATTTGCCGGTATTGTTTTCTGGGTAGTGGTGCAAATCTGTTGATCCAAAAATTCCCCTCCCCTGGTGGGATGGGTCAGGGGAGGGGGATAATCAGTGATGTTTTCACCCTCCCCCTGCCCCTCCCTCAAGGGAGGGGAGACCTTATCAACGGATTTGACCCACTACCGTTTTCTGTATGAAGAAAAGTGATAATCACATCCATTTCTTCTGAACGGTCATATTTTACCGGTTCAGCGTGGATTATCCGTCCGTGTCTGCACACCCCTCTTATTGTATAGTATGTATTTCCCTCCTTTCACACAGTCTTTTTGAAAAAAAATTACAATCCCAGCAAAGATTTTGTTTCTGACAGGGAAAATCCGGGAACATTCTTTTCTTTTTCTTTCGCCATTCTTAAAGCAGTGACATCTTCATAATCCTGCA
>JBFXEJ010000101.1:0-24554 GCA_050180235.1 Desulfococcaceae bacterium | reverse complement strand
CTACCAACATTCCTGAAGAACCCCTGGGTAGTGGTACAAATCTGTAGATCCAAAAATTCCCCTCCCCTGGTGGGAGGTGTTAGGGGAGGGGGATAATCAGTGATGTATTCACCCTCCCCATGCCCCTCCCTCAAGGGAGGGGAGACCTTATCAACGGATTTGACCCGCTACCAACATTCATTATGAACCACTGAAAATTCTGATGCGCTGTTTTTGTGTCATTTCCGCGAAAACCGGAATCCGGATTTTGCAGGAGTGACTGGATTTATGATTTTTTACGGGATCATCATTTCTGATCTGCAATGGTATAACTATGAAAAATATCATTTTTTTTCTTTCTGTATGTCTGTGTTTTCTTTTTCTCTCCTGCGGAGCCGATGATGCTGTGAAATATGCGTTTGAAGGATGCAGCGAAAGCGGTGCGCCCGATCTGCGGGAGGAACACCGGGAAGTGCTGGAGTATGCCGGATGGCTGACATATGTGACGGATCATGTGGGCAGGATTGATTATTATGATGATCGTTCTGTTTCATCCGAAGGCAAACTCGGTTACGCGATCTGCCAGCCGGGTGAGTGCTATATTGAAGTTGCCACCCTGAACCGAAGCGAAGTGGAAATCTGCGCCACACTGGTTCACGAGGCTGCCCATCTTGCAAACGGATGCACAGACGAAACCATTCCAAGGCAGATGCATACAGCTTTTCTGGAAGATTATTATGCCCGTGCGGACGGGGGGGAACTGGTCTCAGGAACAATGACAGCAGAGGAAATATCTGTTCCCGGCAACATACAGGACATGTATCCCCTTGCCGGTTCCGCTTCTGTGGCCATGATTGTGGAAGACATGGGAGACGGATTTCAGAGCAGTCTGTATGTGTATGATACAGATACCGGTCTTTTGGAGCAGATTTCCCGGATTTCCGGCAAAAGGGTGAAATTTCCCCGGCAGTACAGCACTTACTACCACCCCATTTATCTGAACCAGTTGAAAAATCCCTGGTCTTCCACCGGCAGTATGATTGCCGCTGTTGCTGAAGACAGGGAGGGAAACTCAGAACTGACAGTTTTTGACCTGGAAAGCCATGCACAGAAAACACTTTTCACCGCAAAGGAATTCAGCGGAGCAGTATTTTCACCGGATGATCAGTATCTGGCAGTTTCCACAGCAGATGTCACAGATCCGGTGCGGATTCTGAATCCGGCAGACGGGGAAACCATTGCTGTTCTGCCTTCCCATTTCACAGGGGAAAGCGGCGCTATGGTCTGGATCGGCAGTCATACACTGGCCGTTTATATTGAAAATCTCCGGCAGATACATGCCTATGACATCCAAAGCAGTGCGTTCCGGATACTGTATATTCTCAGCGGAGACGAATTCAGCGTGACCGGTCTGTATCCTTTTTCAGAAAGTTCTTTCTGTGCCGTGATTTCGACCGTGAGCAGTCAGGGATTCAAAAACATCCTGCGCATCAGCATAAACGGCAGTACAGAACTGCTGGCCAGCAGCATTACCGGCAATTCTCCTCCTTCGTTCAGTCCCCTGCGGGATTCCCTTGCTGTTTTCACAGACCCTCCGGATTCACGCAGCGGAGAGCAGATGCTGATAAAAGATCTGTTCAGCGGAAATGAGGAGGTGTTTTTGGACAGGTTTGCACAGAAAGGCGCTGTTTTTCATCTTTCTCCGGATATTCTGCTGGTATCCACAGTGCGTATGGACAAAGAGGATTTCCGTTTTGATTTCCGTATATGGCTTCTCCGTATGCAGACAACACAGAACAGGTTTTCAGCCTTTTCATGAACTGCACAGCAGCCGAAGGCATTTTTTGCCTTATTTCCCATAATATCAAATGTAAAACAATTGTAATATTTTTCTTTGCGTCTTGTAATTTCCGCTTATACAGTATTATACCTTGCCTGGAAAAAATTAGGGAAACAGGGGTGCGGCCGGTCAGCAGCTTTGATCCTTAAATACCGGAAATTTAATGCTCAGGAGAAAATTATGCTGGAAAAATTTTTCACAAACGCACGGGGCGTATTCCTTTTTTGTCTTTATTTCATCAACACCGCATTCTGGGTAATTCCAATCTATATTGCGGCCATACTCAAATTTCTGATTCCTTTCAGACCGTTCCGTAAATTCTGCGATATTGTTCTCAACGGCTGCGCTGCCAACTGGGTATGGGTGAACAGCATGAATCAGGATCTGTTCTGCAATATACGCTGGCATGTGTCCGGCACGGAAAACCTGAAACCTGTGGGATGGTATCTGGTGGTGGCCAATCATCAGTCCTGGACAGATATTCTGGTGCTGCAGAAAATCTTTCACGGAAAAATCCCTTTTCTGAAATTTTTTCTCAAAGAACAACTGTTCTGGATTCCGATCCTGGGGCAGGCATGGTGGGCTTTGGATTTTCCCTTTATGAAACGGTATTCACGGGAATTTTTGGAAAAAAAACCGCATCTCAAAGGCCGGGATATGGAAACCACAAGAAAAGCCTGTGAAAAATTCAAGACCGTGCCCGTGTCTGTGATGAATTTTGCGGAGGGAACCCGGTTTACCCCAAAGAAGCACGATAGGCAGCAGTCTCCCTTTGAACATCTTCTGCGTCCCAGAGCCGGGGGTATGGCCTTTACCCTGGGCGCAATGGGAGAGCATCTGCACAGTTTCATTGATGTGACCATAGCCTATCCGACCGGAGTGAAAAATTTCTGGGATTACCTGTGCGGAAGAGTGAAAGATATCCGGGTGCAGGTCAGAACCCTGCCCATTACGCAGGAAATGCTGGGCGATTATTTTAATAATGAACTCTTCCGCGAGGCTTTTCAGAACTGGCTGAATGCACTCTGGGAGCAGAAAGACGCATGTATCCGGGAAATGATGTCCTCGCCGGAACCGCATACCGCCGCAGAACCTCTTTCACTTCCGCCTTTCCGTATTCCGGTTCCGGAAAATATCCTGTTCCGGGAAAATCCATCTTCCCTCCTGCTTCAGGATGGAAGAAGATAAATAATCCGGAGTGCAGAAACCGCCTTTTTTGCACTCCGCCTTCCCGCGGATCAAAACTCTGTTTCCTGCACAAACTCCATCCTTTCATCATTTTTTCATTTCGTTTAAAATAAAAATATGTTAGCATTTCATATTATACCGGTTCGCCATTGATTTAATACAATACCGTCAGTTTTTCCGCTGTTCAGCGTTTGCAAAAAACCGCTCCGCTTAATTTTTGCACTCCTCCGGATTTGTATTCTGTAATATCAATTCTCTATTGGTTTTATACGATGCTGAACAGCAAATCCGGAGCTAAGTGTCTGTATCAAAATAACCTGTTATAAACCCTGAGGATTTTCAAAACCCTCAGGGTTTCCGGACAGGAAAACTGTACAGGTTATTTTTTTACAGACCCTAAACAGCGCAGTCATTTGAACTGTGCCATACAGACTTTTCAGATGAAATATGTTATAACAGGGGGAAAAGATGAAAACCAAACTTGCATTGTCAATAAAGCAAACGGTAAAGCATGACGGAATTATTATCTCTTTAAACAAAATTCGGGGATTTGAAGGGAAACAGGTTGAAATTATTATTCTGCCTGAATTGGACAGTGATACTCCGAAAAACACCAAAAGCAAATCACTTAAAAACAGTCTCAGCACTTTATCTGAAAAATACAGGGATTTAAAACCCTTTAAAAATATTGACGCTTTGCAATGGGAAAGGGAAATACGGAATGATTGGCAAAATTCTGCTTTTGGAGGTAAACAATGAAAAAACAATATGATTTTTCAAAAGGCGTGAAAGGCAAATTTCACATTCCTGAAAATGAAACAGAAATTGCCATTGTTGAATAAAAGTATCGGAAGCTTCCAGCTTCCGAACCGGCACAGGGCAAAAGCAAGGATGCTTTTGCTACGCTGAACGCACCGGAAGCTTCCATGCCTGATATTCTGCTGAGATTTTGTGGTAATTTAGGATCTGTAAAAAAATAACCTGTGCAATTTTCTGTCCGAAAAAACTTAATGGTTTTGGAAAGTCTCAGGGTTTGCAACAGTTTATTTTGTTACAAATCCTAAACCCGGGTTTAAGGTGATTTCCATTAATGATTATACCGTTTTTCGTAGGGCGGGCACGGCTTTCTGTGCCCGCCGTCCTGCTGAAACGGCGGGCACAGAAAGCCGTGCCCGCCCTGCAATGATGGTACATTTTTTCATGGAAATCACCTAAAAAAGCACAACCGTTTTGGTCCGCTGCCGTTTTTCTTTGCTAATGGCGGTTTTGCAGGAACATGGCAGGAATTCAAAAAATACTTGGCTTAATTGGCAAATCTGCAACCAAAAATACCAAATTTCAGGAGAAATATATGCTACGGATCAGACGGATTTTTGATGATGTTCTGCCGGTAAACAAAGAAATTCTCCGGCAGATCAGGGAAATCATGCGCACCCGCTTTGACGGTGCACCTGAAGAGGAAATAGAACGCATCGGAGACAAACTCCGCAATCCGTTCAAACAGCGTTTCCGGCCCATTCTTTTTGTGGCAGAAAGTATGCGCGGCAAAGTTAAAGGCTTTGCCATGCTCCTGCATGAACCGGAAATTCATTTTGCCTTTCTGGACTGGATTGCCACAGCTTCGGGACGCACCGGTGGCGGACTGGGCGGTGCGCTTTATGACCGGGTGCGGAGGGAGGCTGCCGCTCTGCATGTGAAAGGGCTTTTTTATGAATGCCTTCCCGATGATGCAAAAGCCTGTCCGGGCGAGGATATTCTGAAGGAAAACCGTGCACGGCTTAGGTTTTACGAGCGTTACGGAGCCCGCCCAATCATTGGCACAGGATATGAAACTCCGGTAAAGGAAGGCGACATCTGTATGCCCCATCTGGTGTATGACGGACTCGGAGAAGATCAGTCTCTGCACCGGAATTTTGCCAGAAAAGTCGTCCGTGCCATTCTGGAGCGCAAATATGCTGCCTACTGTCCCCCGGATTATGTGGAAAAAGTGGTGAGTTCTTTTCAGGATGATCCCATACGGATTCGGGAATTCCGCTATGTGAAACCCCAGGCTGTGAAGCATTCGGTTGAGGGCAGTTCCGCAGAGCAGATCGCGCTGATAGTCAATGACAAACACGAAATACACCATGTGCATGAACGCGGCTATGTGCAGTCTCCTGTCCGGGTGAAGAGCATTCTTGCGGAACTGGACAAAAGCGGGCTGTTTGAAACCCTTAAACCCCGGCCTTTTCCGGACAAGCATATGCACGCTGTTCATGATGCGGATTATGTGAGTTATCTCAAGCGTGCCTGCGCTGATGTTCCCGAAGGCAAGTCTCTGTATCCCTATATCTTTCCCATCCGCAACAAAACCCGTCCCCCAAAAGAGCCGTCCGTGCTTGCCGGATATTACTGCATTGACACTTTCACGCCCATCAATGCAAACGCATGGCCTGCCGCGCGGAGGGGAGTGGACTGCGCTCTCACTGCAGCGAAAGAAATCCTGGACGGCAGACGCATTTCCTATGCTCTGGTGCGTCCGCCCGGCCACCATGCCGAGCGCAGATCTTTTGGCGGATTCTGCTATTTCAACAACAGCGCGATTGCTGCCCAGTATCTCTGTCCTTACGGCAGGGTCGCGATTCTGGATCTGGATTATCATCACGGCAATGGACAGCAGGATATTTTTTACCGCAGATCCGATGTGCTGACCATTTCCATACATGGACATCCCTCTTTTGCGTATCCCTATTTCAGCGGATTTGAGGAGGAACAGGGAGATGGCGAAGGCGAGGGATTCAGTCTGAATCTGCCTTTGCCGGAAAATGTGGACGGCCCGGCCTACCGAAAGGCTTTGGAAACGGCAGTGCAAAGAATTGAACAGTTCCGTCCCCAGTTTCTCATTATTGCGCTGGGACTGGACACGGCCAAAGGTGATCCCACAGGCACATGGTCTTTAAAACCAAAGGATTTTGAGGTCAACGGCAGAATGGTCGGGGAAATGGGACTGCCCACCGTGGTGATTCAGGAAGGCGGATACCGCACCCAGACTTTGGGCAGAAATGCCATGTCTTTTTTCAACGGACTGGTGGCGGGAAACATAAAATGGCTGGAAAACGGACGTGAACACAAAAAACTGCTTCCGGGCGTGAAATTCCGTTATGAACCCGAACCTGCGGATACAGAAAGAGTTCGGCGTCTGGTGGACATCACCGGTTTTTTCCATGCGGATGAGGTTCTCATAGCCGCAGAACTGGTTGACGAAAGACTGGGCAAAGGCCCGGCCAGCGGATATGAATTTGTGCTGGCCGATCATTACGGACGGCTGGCCGGATACGCATGTTTCGGCCTGATTCCCTGCACAGTTTCCAGTTTTGATCTTTACTGGATTGCTGTGCATCCGGATTATCAGGGCCGGGGGCTGGGGCATCAGATTCTCACAGAAGCGGAAAAACAGATTCGCAAAGCCGGGGGAACAAGGGTGTATGTGGATACTTCCCAGAGGGAACAGTATGCCTCCACCCGTGCCTTTTACGAAAACTGCGGATACAAACTGGAAACAGTTCTCACGGACTTCTATGCGCCCGGAGACGGAAAATCCATTTACTGTAAGTCCTTTGTATAAAATGCTGAATGCTGAACAGTGTGCAGATCCTGAAATAATCAGATTTACCTGAATATGGAATAATTCTTTATTTTTTATCTGATTTGATATAAGGATACATGAAAAATATACAGAAACAGATCAGAAATTTCCGGAACCGCTTTGAGAATGTGCAGGAAAAATTGAAACAGGATTTGGCTTTGCCGGTACTGAAGTACGGCATATTTCTTTTAAAAAACTGAATATCCTGTTCCGGCTTCCAAAGCAATAATGGCGAAGCTGTTTTAACATTCCATGCTGTATGCACTGCCGCTTCACCAATCCTGTTTTTCTGATCTCATGCGAAAAACCTTATTATACCGATTCTCCATTGAAAGTATGCTTATGATAACCCGTTCCCGCGCTCTGAGCGGGAATGCCTTCCGGACGCTCTGCGTCCCGTGACCGGAAAACAGCACAGCAGACGGGACGTGAAAGGTCCCGTCTGCATTCCCGCGCAAAGCGCTGGAACGGGTCAGAGTTAAAGATTTATATAAATTCAATGGAGAATTGGTATTACAAATTCTGGGAATAAAAACATGAAGGAAATCAGAACACAGAACCATATACAGGCAGAAATCACTGTCCCGGGTTCCAAAAGTTATACCCACCGGACATTCATCGCAGCCGCACTGTCAGATGGCATGTGCACTGTTTCCAATGCGTTGCGCAGTGAGGATACATTGCTGACTCTGGACGCATTGAAATCTTTCGGGGTGCGGGTGGAAGACCGGAACGGACAGTTTGTCATTTACGGAAGATCCGGGAACCTGATTGCTTCTCCTGAAATTTATCTGGCAAATTCAGGAACATCTGTGCGTCTGCTCACTGCCGTTGCAGCGCTTGCCAAAGGGACAACCGTGCTGACCGGCAGCGAACGCATGAAAGAGCGTCCCATCGGAGATTTGCTGGAAGCCATGCTGCAGGCCGGTATTTCTGCACGATCTGTGAACAGCAACGGATGCCCGCCGGTGGAAATACAGGGCGGAAATGTCAAAGGCGGAAACGTGCAGATCCGCTGCGGTGTGAGCAGTCAGTATCTTTCCGGACTGCTGCTCATGGCTCCATGCACAAAGCAGGGCATGGAAATACAGGTTGTTGAAGGCCCGGTTTCCAAACCCTATATTGATTTGACCGTTGATATTATGAAACGTTTTCAGATTTCTGTTGAAAGACAGGGATATGAACGATTTTCTGTCCCCGGAAACCAGTCTTACAGATCCGGTTCTTTCACTGTGGAAGGGGACGGCTCCAATGCCGGTTATTTCTGGGCTGCGGCAGCGGTTACAGCAGGAACAGTGAAAGTAAAGGGCATCAGCGGAGATTCCCGGCAGGGAGATGTGCGCCTGTGCGAATGCTTTGAACAGATGGGATGCCGTGTTCTCCGGGAAGCCGATGGAATCACAGTCACTGGCGGAAAACTCAGAGGAATTGAAAAGGATATGGGCAATATGCCGGATGTGGTTCCAACTCTGGCTGTGGTCGCTGCCTTTGCACAGGGCACGACAGTCATAAGCAATGTTGCCCATCTCAAAGCCAAAGAATGCGACAGGCTGCTTGCAGTTGCAGCAGAACTTTCCAAAATGGGCGCGGATATCACAGCCACGGAAGACAGTCTGATTATACGGGGCGGGAAAACTATGCACGGAGCGGAGATTGAGACCTACAATGATCATCGCATGGCCATGTGCATGGCAGTGGCCGGTTTAAAAGTCCCGGATGTCCGCATTTTAAACGAAAACTGCGTGGAAAAATCTTTTCCGGATTTCTGGTCTGTGTTTGCGGAATTGTACAGTCAGTAGATTGAAAATTTTCCCGATGGGTGCAGAAATTGAACAAAACGGTTTTTTGCACATAAAGGACAAAATTTTTTTCAAGCTGATTGAGAATATCCAACTGGTGAAAAAATCATGATTGCCGGAAATGACCGTCTGCATTTTTCAGTTTTTTCCCGGCTGACAGGGGCATGATGCAAAAGGAATTGCAATTAAAATGAACATCTTTCTTATCGGATACCGCTGTACCGGCAAAAGCACCATTGGCAGAATGCTGGCCGAAAATCTGGGACTGACATTTGCTGACGCGGACAGGGAACTGGAAAAGGAACATTGCATCACCATTGCGGAAATGGTGGCCCGGCAAGGATGGGAATATTTCCGGCAGAAAGAGAGGGAAATCCTTGTGCAGCTTTGCCAAAAAGACAATCAGATTATTGCCGCAGGCGGAGGTGTGATTCTCAATTCTGAAAATATCAGGACTATGAAAAAAAGCGGAACTGTGATATGGCTGAAAGCAGATGTCCAAACCATAACATCCAGATTGCTTGGGGATGAAAAAACCCAGTCCCAGCGGCCTGCACTCACGGACAAAGGACTGGTGGATGAAATTGGGGAAAATATGGCCTTCCGCCATCCCCTGTATGAAAATGCCGCGGATATTTCTGTGGATACTGATAACATTTCTGCAAAGGAAATCTGCATGGATTTAATTGAAAAGATAAGATAATAAATAGCTGCAGATTTTTTTGCCCGGATGGTTTCTGTTTTTGGGTTGCATCATAATATCATATGAAACCTGCTTATGCTGTGCTGACAGAATAATGGACAGATATGATGCAAAAGCTGAATTTGACAGCACTGAAGCAGACAGCAAAATAATGACTCCATTGTTTTTTGTTATTATACATAATACTCTCATATGTAAAAATAAAAGAGGAAAATCCATGATTTCCAAAATAACATTGGAAAATTTTTTCAGTTTCAGGCATCCGGCAACAATAGAACTTAATCCTGATGTCAATATTCTCTTAGGGATTAATGGCAGCGGGAAATCAAATTTTCTTAAAGCGATTCAGTTGCTTTATGAAAGTACATCCGGAAAGGGTCTGGAGGAGCTTTTCTTAAAAGAGTGGAGCGGATTTGATTCTGTTGCAAATTTCAGCAGCGGAGAAAAAGATTATATAAAACTGTCCTTTGAGTTTGACAGAAATGCTGTCGGGAAAATGTACAAAAAAAGCTATCGGTTTCCAACTAATCCAATTTATGAAATAAGCATTTTTAAATCCGGTGCAACTTCCTATTATCTGAAAGAAAAGCTTTATTCCAAAGGCATACGGCCCGGTCAAAATGATTTCCTGTATATGGACATGGACAATGCACAGGGTGTTATCTCCGTATGGGAAAAAGAAAGCGTTGAGTTTCAAAAATATCCGCAGAAAGGTAAACATACAGATTTAAAATCAACAGAACCTGTTTTAAGACAGATTTCCGATCCGGAAAGATTCTATCCCCTGTTTACTTTGCAGAGAGCTTTGGAGGATCTTTCTGTTTATTATTATTTTGATACAACTTTCAACAGTCCTGTCAGACAGCCTTCCGGCTACGGCACTGAAACCAAACTGCTGCCAAACGGACAGAATCTTATGACAATTCTCAATAATTTAAAAAACACCCATTCTCTTTACTATGGTAAAATTGAGGAATCTGTAAAAAAAATCAATCCTTATTTTAAAGACATCAGTTTTGCCTTTCTTGGTTCCAAAGTATATCTGATGCTTCGTGAGGAAGAGCTTGCAAAGGCTGTTTCCATTGAACATATCTCAGACGGAACTCTCCGCTATCTGCTTTTGCTGTCCATACTGTTTAACCCGGTGCGGGGCAGTCTTGTGTGTATGGATGAGCCGGAAACAGGTCTTCATCCTGATATGATACACACTGTATCAGAGGCAATAAAACATGCTGCAAAAAGCACACAAATGATCATCAGCACCCATTCTCCGCTGCTGCTCAATTCCTTTTCTGTAGACGATATTTTGATATTTGAAAAAAACATCCGCAATGAAACAGAGGTATCGGTCAAATCTTCTGATGATTTTGATGACTGGATGGGGGATTTTCTGGTCGGACAGGCATGGCTGCAGGGTAAAATAGGCGGAAAAAGATGGTAGATATTACAATTTATGTAGAAGGGGGAGTGGAATCAGAAAACCCGGCAGTGCTGACAGTTGATAACAGTGCAATTTTTCGTGAGAATTTTCATAAGTTATTTTCCCAAAAGCTGTCTCATGCGGAATTTAATCTCAGAATCGAGCCATTTGGAAGTGTGACAAAGGCAAAGAAGATGCTGGAACGTACAGAAACGCAAAATATAAACGCTGTTCTGCTGATTGATTTGGATGCACCCAAAGAAGAACGAAATGAAAGGCTTGGATATTATGCGCCATTGGATACCACAAAAATATTTTTTATGATTCAGGAAATGGAAGCCTGGATACTTTCACAGCCTGACAAAATTGAAGAATTCGGAAAAAATGAAGGGCTGATACGTAAAAGAGACAATGAAGATATAAGCCTAAATTCATTAATAAAAAATAAGCATCCGGAACAGATTCAGAAACCGGGTGAAAAACTTGATACAATTTTAAGACAGTATTTTGATATTGTCAAAACAAGACAGGGAAAAGAACGAAAAACCGCCAAACGGTACTCAAAGGCCAAAGACGGCCCCAAACTCATAGGATTGCTTGAATTGCAAATTTTGATGAACTGTTTTGATGAAGCAGAGAGACTGGTTGATTATATCAGAATATAAAAATTTGAAATTTAAATAAAATAAAATTCTTATGCAGTGGCGGATTCCAAACCGGCTACTGCAAATATGACAATTTTTGACCATGCGCAAAGAATTCACCGGAATTTTAAAAATATTTCTGCTGATATTTGTTCTGTTCAGCCTGCTTTCCCACCATCCCGCGGATTTGGAAAATCTTGGATGGAGTGGCGGGAAAATTCATAATCTTTTCGGCGCTCTGGGAGCCTGTTTTTCAGGGGCCGTAATTGCCCTGTTCGGGATCGGGTCTTTCTGGCTGCCCATGATGATGGTGCTGGCCAATTTCCAGATTTCACGGGACTATCCCAGGCAGGAGATCATTCATTCCGCGCTGGGCGGACTGATGCTGATGATTGCATCCGGCAGTTTTCTGGCTCTTTGGGGGGATTTTTATGAAATATTCGGAAATCGTTTTTCATCCGGGGGCCTGATCGGTATTTTCCTTAACTCCCTGATTGTGGGCGGCTTTAACCGGATCGGCGGAACCATTGTTCTGAGTCTGTTTCTTCTGATTGCTTTCACAGTCACAACCGGTATTTCTCTGAGCATTTTTGGCGAACGGATTCGGCAGGCTTCCATTGTAGGAGCCGGCCGGACAAAGGAAGCTCTGGAAATGTGGAGGGTGCAGGGACGCCCTGTTCTCCGTCTGCCGTCAATGACAGAACTGCCTGTGAAAAATCTGAAAAAACTGATCGCTCCCGTGCCAAAGGTGAAAAAAAATCCGGCTACGCGTGTGTCTGAGGAAGTGGCGGAGCATGAAAACAATGTCCAGACAGAAGCGGAAGCCAAAACAGCGGAACCGGCAGAAGAATCTGTTCCGGAGCCTTATCATACGGATAATCACACGGATAATAAAGATGCCGGGGATTTTCCTGATGATTTAGCAGATTCTGCTCCGGATCATGCTGTGAATCATCCTGCGGATAATTCCCCAAAACCTTCAGAGGCGCCTTCCGCAGATTATCCGGTCATTGTTTCCCCTGTGCCCCGGAAATCTCCCAAAGAAAAGAAATTTTTTCCGGCTCTGTTCACCCCGGATCGCAAAGGTTTTCAACTGCCGCCCATCGGTTTTCTCACAGACCCCGCGCACAGCGTTTCCCTGACTGATATGAATCATCTCAACCGTCAGGCCCGGATGCTGCAGGCCAAACTGGATGATTTCGGTGTCAAAGGGGAAGTGGTCAAGGTCATTCCGGGCCCGGTTATCACAACCTTTGAATACCGTCCTGCATCAGGTGTGAAAATCAACAAAATTCTCAATCTTACCGATGATCTTGCCCTGGCCCTGCGCGCCATGACCATCCGGATTGTTGCCCCGATTCCGGGGCGTTCTGTCATCGGCATTGAAGTGCCAAACGCACAGCGGGAAATCGTGCGCCTCAAGGAAGTGATCAATTCTCCGGAGTTCAAAAAATCAGCTTCTAAACTGACCATCTGTCTGGGAAAGGATATTGTGGGAAATCCGGTTGTTGCGCAACTGGATCAGATGCCCCATCTGCTCATTGCAGGGTCAACCGGAACAGGCAAAAGCGTGGGACTCAATTCCATGATTTGCAGTCTGCTGTACAAATCCTCACCTGATGAGGTTAAAATGGTGCTTATTGATCCCAAGCGCATTGAACTTTCCATGTATGAGGACATTCCGCATCTCATTACGCCTGTGGTGACAGATGTGAAAATGGCAACCAATGCCCTGTTCTGGGCAGTGAGTGAAATGGAGCGGCGGTATCAGCTTCTTTCAGAAAAAAAGGCGCGCAATATCACCCAGTACAACCGCAAAGTGGAAAAGGAAAACCGGGAAAAGAGCGAAGATGTAAAAAAAGAGAATATACTTCCCTATATTGTTGTGATTATTGATGAACTTTCTGATCTGATGATGGTGGCATCCAAAGATGTGGAATTTTCACTGCTCCGTCTCGCCCAGATGGCCCGTGCTTCGGGAATTCATCTGATTCTCGCAACTCAGCGGCCTTCGGTGGATGTGCTTACCGGTGTTATCAAAGCCAATTTCCCGACCCGTCTGACCTACCGGGTTTCATCCAAAACCGATTCCCGCACCATTATTGACGCAAACGGAGCGCAGAGTCTGCTGGGAAACGGGGATCTGCTTTTTCTGCCGCCCGGAACAGCGACTTTGCAGCGCATTCACGGAGCCTATATTTCCGAAGATGAGGTGACAAGGATTACGGATTTTCTGAAAGATCAGCAGCAGCCCGAATATGACGGGACAGTTCTGGAAGGAATCACAGGAAAAAATACAGGCAGGGAAGAAGATGAAGATAATGGGGAGGATGATGGCCAAATCCCCATATTTGATGAACGCTATGATGACGCGGTGGCTTTGGTGACACAGACAAAGCAGGTTTCTGTAACCCTGGTGCAGCGGCATCTGCGCATTGGTTACAAACGTGCAGCAAAACTTTTGGAAATAATGGAAAAAGAAGGGGTTATAAGCCCACCGAACAGAGGAAAAACCAGAGAAGTGCTGGTGCGGGGGTATGAGGATATGCCATGAAAGCAATGTTGAATTATGAATAGTACTGATTTACCGGATAAATGCTGCTGTCTGCCGGGACAGGGATTGATTATGGATGAAAACCGTACAAGAGATGAACGGGCTTACTGATTACCAGATTATCAGAGATAAAAGCGGCCGGCTTTCATGGTTATACCAAATCGCCATTGACCTGATACAATCTGCACTTCCGGCCGAAACTGATCCGGAGGAGTGCAAAAATTAAGCGGAGCGGTTTTATGCACACGCGCAGCAGCGGAAAAAATGACAATAAATATTGTATCAAATCAATAGAGAATTGGTATTATTCCCTATGAAGAGTTCCAAAAAAATCCGGGATTTTTTTGATCCGGATGAACTGACAGTTCCTGATGAAGTTGTCGGTATGCACATCATGGAGAATAAAAGCCTTCTCTGCGCGTGGAGAGAATATAAAAATATATCTCCGGCAGTTATGGCTAAAAATATCGGAATGTCTTCTGCGGAATATCTGGAAATTGAAAAATCCGGAATAATTCCTGAATCTCTTGTCAGAAAAACGGCTGATTGTTTAGGAATTGCTCCGGAACTTCTGATGGATACGTAACTGAGATTGCGTTCAGTCTTTCAAAATCCGGAATTCAGTGTTTTCAATTTCCTCCGGCTACCGACTTTCGTCAGTATGACAACCCGGCATAACATCAGAATTGATATTACCTGTGTATTCAAATTGTTCACTGCTCCCTGATAACTGATAACTGTTCACTGACACCTGACCATGCACATCATTGAAACCATCATTCCCATATTTGTGATTATTTTTATGGGATGCGCGGCCCGGCACAAGGGCATGATTACGCCTGAATTTTTGGGGCCTGCCAACCGCATTGCCTATTATCTGGCAATTCCTGCCATGATTTTCCGTTCCATTTCCAAAGGCTCCCTGAAAGAGGATTTTCACCCGGATGTGCTGGCCGTGACTTTGGGAACACTGCTGCTTTTTTTCATCATTTCCTGGGCTGCATGTCTTGCGGCCCGTATCCGTCCGAAGCAGTTCGGAACCTTCATGCAGAGCTGCTTTCACGGCAACCTCGGTTATATCGGTCTGGCTGTGGCCTATTATTTTTTGGGAGAACAGGGACTTGTCCGGGCCAGCATCCTGGCCGGTTTTGTCATGATTGTTCAGAATTTTCTTGCTGTGCTGTCGCTGCAATACTGGTCTGCGGGAATTCCGGCAAAAAACAGAATCCAAAGCATCCTGCTGAAAACTCTTGCCAATCCGGTCATTCTGTCTGCAATGGCCGGTATTCTCTTTTCCCTTTCCGGTCTGCCACTGCCCCTTGTGATTGCCCGCTGTCTGGATATTCTGGATGGACTTGCCCTGCCCCTGTCCCTGCTGCTTATCGGAGCGTCTCTTTCCTTTGAACTCATGCGCTCCCGGATGTTTCTGCTCTTATCATCCGGTATTATGAAACTCATTTTACTGCCGGGTCTGGGATTCGGACTGTACCATCTCATGGGAATCAGTCCCCAGAACTTTGTTCCGGGACTGATAGTGCTGGCATCCCCCACAGCCACCATTACCTATGTCATGGCAAAGGAAATGAGCGGGGACGCTGAGTTTGCTGTCTCTGCCATTTCCCTCAGCACCCTGTTTTCCGCTATTACCTTTACGCTGTGGCTCCATATGGCCTTATAGCATGAATTTTTAATTTATCAGTTTAATTAAAAAATTCCCTTTCCGAACAGGCTCATCTGAAAAATTTATCACCCGGATAATCTGACAGAAAAAGTCCGCCTGTTTTTTTTCGTGTATTTTTTATATGATTCATGGTAGGAAAGTGCAGGCATGTTTTTATAATTTTTAACGCAGATTTGACAGAATATCCTGTGGGAAAGACATTCCTGTCTGTCCGCAGCATGCGGAACCGGGAGCCGGTAATACCGATTCTCCATTGAAAACATACTTATTAAATGATGTTACGCCAAACCTTCAGAATCCGGCAGACTGCTGTATTTCCCGTCATTCCGGCGAAAGCCTGAATCCGGTATTTTCAGACGGTTCCGGATACCGGCTTTCGTCGGTATGACGAATCTGCGTAACATCAGTTATTAAACACACCCCCTGCCCCCTCTCAGGAGGGGATTTTCTGAAATTTGGATCAAATCAATGGCGAATTGGTATAATTTTCAGTTCTGTCCGAATCAGGAAAGACAAAAATATCTCTCCCCCCGGTTTTGTTTAAATGCAGACAGATTTATGCTGAATTCACGTGGTTTTTGAGAAAAAAATTGTCATTCTCAAACCTGGGGTTTTCAAAAGTCTCAGGTTTTTTCGGACAGACATTTTGAAAACAGGGATTGCGGGGCTTTGAACAGATGAAAGAATTTTTCAATGTAAAAGATATTCAGGAGGTTCTGTCTCTGCGCGGCATGTTCCCGGAAACAGAAACAGAGGAAATTTCCTTAGATGATGCACTTGGCCGTGTGCTGGCCCTGGATATGGTTTCAGAATCTGATTTGCCGGATTTCCGGCGTTCCACAGTGGACGGATATGCCATACGCGCGGCTTCAGCTTTTGGTGCGTCCGAAGGTTCTCCTGCCTTTCTGACAGTAAAAGGCACTATTCTCATGGGCCAGACCCCGGATTTTTCCGTTAAAACAGGAGAGGCCGCACGCATTGCCACAGGCGGAATGCTGCCGGAAGGTGCTGACAGTGTGGTCATGATCGAACATACTGAAATTTTGGATGAAAAAGCCATAGAAGTATGCAAAAGTGCGGCTCCGGGACAGCATGTCATTGAAATCGGAGAGGATTTCAGAAAAGATGAAAGCATTCTTTTCCGGGGGCAGAAAATCCGCGCGGCAGAAGCCGGTCTGCTGGCCGCATTCGGACAGGAGCGGGTCAGGGTATTTCGGAAACCGGTTATCAGCATTATCTCCACAGGTGATGAAGTGGTTCCGGTGCAGCAGAAACCCGGAAGAGGGCAGATTCGGGACATCAATACCCATACCCTTGCCGCTCTGGTACGGGAATCCGGCGCGGAGGCTCTTTGCTTCGGCATTGTGCGGGATAATTATGATGAGCTGCTGCGTACCTGCACCCAGGCCCTGAATCGTTCGGACATGGTACTGATTTCCGGAGGAAGTTCTGTGGGAACCCGTGATTTCACCATTGAGGTGCTTTCAGCGCTTGCAGATTCCGAAATTCTGGTTCACGGCATTTCCGTCAGCCCCGGCAAACCCACTATTCTGGCAAAGGTCGGACACAAAGCATTCTGGGGGCTGCCCGGACATGCCGTGTCCGCTATGGTGGTTTTTATAAGCATTGTCCGTCCCTTTGTCAGACATATTTCCGGAATTGCTCCGGAATATGAACGCTCTGTACGCATACGGGCCGGGCTTTCCCGGAATCTGGCATCAGCGCAGGGCAGAACCGATTTTGTGCGTGTGCGCCTCCGGGAAAAAGACGGTGAAACATGGGCAGAGCCGATTCTGGGCAAATCCGGTCTTATCAGCACAATGGTGCGGGCTGACGGACTTATTGAAATCGGACGGGATACAGAAGGTTTGAACAAAGGCGAAACTGTGTGGGTAATGATATGAAAGTGACCGCATGAACACTCCTGAAAAAACAGAAAAAAAGCAGTCCTGCGAAGATCTCTGCCGTGATATTGTTGACAATGCCCCGGAGATAATACTGAAATTCAATACATCCGGTGAAATCCTTTTTGCCAGCCGGGGAGCATCTGATATCAGCGGATATCTGATCGAAGAACTTCGGGGGATGAATATGGCTGATGTTTTCCCACCTCTGCATTATGAAAACATTTCGCGAATGCTGTTTGGGGAGAAAGCACATATCTGCCTGTATGAAACCGAATTCATAGACAGGGAACTTCGCCTGATTCCTGTGGAAATCAATGCACGCTGTCTGATGAAAGAGGGAACATCCCCGGAATTTCTGCTGATTGCCAGAGATATTACCCCGCGCAAAATTCCGGAAAATGAAAAACTGCGCACCCGGTATTTTGAGGTGATGGAGAGATTTTCCGCTGATGTGGCCCATCATCTGGAAAAACTTTTTGAGGATATCATCGCAGAGATAGAATTTGTCCGGGGAAATTCAGATCCCCACAGTACCGCATTCAGAAGGCTGTCTGATGCCCGGAATTCCTGTGAATGGGGCAGACATATGATACTGGATTTTGTTGAAGCCCTCAGTCCGGATGTATCGGACATGAAAAGCCGGTATCCGGAGGATATAATCCGGAAAAGTGCGTTGCCGGTTGCCGCTGATTTCGGTATGGAATGCGAGTTTTCCATTCCCAATGATCTGTGGCCGGCGGTCTGTGATGAAACGCAGATGGCCCGTGTCTTCCACCATCTGGTGCTGAATGCTGCCGAAGCCGGTTCCGCAGGCGGAAAGATTTTCATCAGCGCGGAAAATATTTCCCCTGACCGGCTGGAAGAGCATCTGAAAACCGTCATGCCTTTGGAAGAATATATAAAAATATCTGTGCAGAATTACGGGACAGGCATTTCTGAGGCCATGTTTGACAGAATCTTTGATCCTTATGTTTCCACCAAAAACAGATCTTCTGAGGATGCACGGGGTCTGGGTCTGGCGGCTGTCTATTCTGTGGTGAAAAAACACAGTGGATATGTGGATGTAAAATCAAATCCGGGCGGTAAAACCGTTTTCAGTGTTTATCTGCCGGTATTCCGGAATAATCCCATTAAAAACGGGGAATCATCTTCCGGACAGAACGGGAAAACGGCTGTCAGCAAAGCGGTCTGCCGGATACTGCTGATGGATGATGAGGATATCATAAGGGAAGTGGCCGGCAATATGCTCCGTGTGTTGGGATATCAGGTTTCCTTTGCCCGAAACGGAGAGGAGGCTGCCGCTCTTTACAAAGCTGCCCTTAATTCCACGGAACCTTTTGACATGGTGATTCTGGATCTGAATGTGGAGGGGGGCAGGGACGGAAAAACAGCGGTCCGGGAACTGCTGGAAGCGGATCCGAATGTGAAAGCCGTTGCAGCCAGCGGATATTCCAATGATCCGGTGATGACAGATTACAGAAAACACGGTTTTGCCGCTGCTGTGAACAAACCTTACAGTCTTGAGGAACTTCAGGATGTGCTGAATGCTGTGATGATCGGGAAAACCTGATAAGGTTTAACGGGATAAAATGGAAAGGATTTGTGAGAGATATGCGCGTACTGTTCTGGTTCTGTGACCGCTTTGCCTGGACACCTGCCCTGAAAACTCTGGCGGAAGCCCCGGAAGCTCTTCCGGGTACATATGAAAAAACGGTTGCGGCTTTTGTTCACATAGAACCGAAAGATATGGAAGATTCGGGTCAGGCAGAGACAAAACTGGTGAAAAATGCCAAATGGCTGGCCCGGAAATGGGATGTAAACCGGATTCTCCTTCATTCCTTTACGCATCTGGGAGAGGAAAAGGCAGGGCCGGAAGAGTCTCTTGCTTTGATGAACCGGGTTCAGCAGCGTCTTGAAGATGCGGGATATTCTGCGGGGCAGACGCCTTACGGGTATTTTCTTAATCTTTCAATGGATGCGCCCGGTCATCCACTGGCCAGAATTTACAAGGAATTTTAAACTGAAAACAAAAAAGGGAAACCGGAATGAAGAATTTTTTTATTTTGCTGATACTGGGTGCAATGTTTCTGCTGACCATGCACTTTTTCCGGCCATCCGGAAACTATGCAGGTCTTTCACCGCCCAGTTTTCCGGAAAATTTGTCATCTATGGGGAAAATCGCACTGTCCGGCCATGTCACATCAATGGAAGGAAGGCAGTTTCCTTTGTCGGAACTGGAGGGAAAGGTTGTTTTTCTGGGTTTCTGGGCAACATGGTGCCCCCCCTGCAAAGCAGAAATGCCTTCGGTTCAAAACCTTTACAATGCCATGAAAGAGGAAAAGGATGTTGTATTTATGATGGTTTCCGATGAGGAAAACCAGATTGTCCGGAATTTCATGGGAAAAAACCGTTATGATTTCCCGGTGTATCTGGCAGACGGTTCCCTCTCATCCCGGCTGAAAGTGGAGGCCATTCCCACCACCTTTATCATTGACCGCAAAGGAGATATTGTGTTTGCACATACCGGAGCAGCGCGATGGGATGATGCCGTATGTGCCGATTTTCTGAAAAAAATGTAAAATCAGAAAGATTCCGAAAGGATGCAGAAATGGAGTGAAAAAGCATTCCGGTTTTCCGCAGACTCCGGAATTTTTTTGCGGACTGATGCTTTCAGTCTGCCCGGAATTCCTTTCAGTACCCGGCGGGAAGTGCGGTATATCCTTTTCCAGTAAGGTTTGTCCATATGCGAAACCATTACCCCCTTTTTTTGGGATGCATGGATGAATTTCCGCTTTCCCAGGTAAATCCCCACATGATTGGCATTTTTTTCATAGCTGAAAAAAACCAGATCCCCGGCCCGCAGATGTTTCTGTTTAACTGCCTTGCCGACAGATGACTGTTCTGCCGATGTTCTGGGCAGCCGGATATTGAACAGTTTCCGGTAAACGGTTTTTGTGAAACCCGAACAGTCAACCCCGGATCTGTTTTCCCCGCCCCATTTGTAAGGTACACCCTGCCAGTCTTTCAGCCCTTTCCAGAGATAGTCTTCCATTTCATCCGCAGGGTCATAATCCTCTTCCGGCAGCGGAAAATCCGGGCCCTTCGGATATCTCAGAGCAGAGCCGCAGCCCGTGATCCAGATAATAAGAAAAAAGGGCAGTATTTTTCTGAAAAAACTGAAATGCGCCATGATATGCTCCGATCTGCAACTGTAAGAATATCTGTACGGGAACACTGATTCATTTGTCAAAGGCAGCAGGAATTTTCGTATTTCTTTTTTTCAGGGGAATATCTTTTTTAGAGAAAATCATCGCTGTTGTCAACCCGTGAGATGATTATTGACGCATTATTTTTTTATATGACTGTCAGAATTCCTGCATATTCCGGGGACAGTCCTGAGTACCCAAACCATGCCTTCGGGAAATAAAATACCTCTGATGGTTTGCATATCGTGACAAAACGTATTATTCTATAGAAATTTATGATATAAGGAAACAAATCAGGATAAGGAGAAAAGAATATGTGCGATATTAATGTCTATATACACACAGACGGTTCTGAAAAACTGGTTCTGGAAAATGTTGATCAGGTTATGAGCAGAGGTGATGAAACACTTGTGTCAAATATTTTCGGGGAAGAAAAAATTCTCAGTGCCCGGCTGTCATACTATAGCAACAGTGAAAAGAAGATGGTTTTTGTGCCTGTTTCGGATTTGGCTCCATGACAGTGAAGCCCGGCGTATTGTCAGGCATGAATGACACCGGACGGATGTTGCGGACTTTGTTCTGAGACCTGTTCCCGGATGCTTTTCCGGCGGACATTTTGGGCTTTGTTCTGAGCCGGAAGACGGACATCTGACATTTTTTCACAGAAATTTTCTTGAAAATTTCCATGTTTCTGTGTTATATATATAAATTCGGAAACTGCTCTGAATCTGTTCAGATCGGCCGGAAATGGCAAATTTTACGGGCAGATAAAAATAATAAGCATTTATTCCCTGCCTGGGAGTGAGTGCCTTTTCTGATTTGTTATGATTTCTCAAAAGGAGGAAATTAGGATGCAGAAATGGAAGCGCCGGCTTATCCTCTCAGGCTCCGCTGTTTTTGGTCTGGGTATCGTTTATATATTCTTCAATTTTGTCTTTCTGAACTTTTTTGTTGATCTGTGGTGGTTTGGCTCCCTTAACTATGACGGATATTATCTGATGCGGCTGTCTTACCGTTATGTGATATTCGCGGCCGTACTTCTGCTGTTTTTTCTGATCTTTTTTTCCAATTTCTGGTTTGCCTCCCGTTATCTGGGGACTTCATCCCAGGCCGGTGCCTGCAAACTGGAAGATGCTGAGGCCAGGAAGAAGTGCCAAAGCCTTTTTCAGATGTTTCAGAGCGGTTCCTTAAAGATATTCACGCCCTTTTCCTTTCTGCTGGCTGTTCCCATTGCCATTCCCTTTTATGAAAGATGGGAAGAGGGGCTTCTGTGGTTTTTCGGGCCGAAATCCGGAATACAGGACCCTGCTTTCGGCAATGATATCAGTTACTATCTTTTTTCCTATCCGGTTTACACCTTTATACAGCAGGAAATTCTGATTACATTTTCCCTGCTGTTTCTGGCTTTGCTGCTGCTGTATGCTGTTGAATGGCATATGCTGAGCAGGGATCAGCAGCCACTTGCCAAACCCGCAAAAATCCATCTGACCGTCATTGCGATCATTGTTGTCATGACCGAGGCATGGGGAATCATTCTGAAGCGGATTGAACTGGTTTATACCGGTGAGCATCTGCCGCGCTTTTTCGGTCCCGGTTTTGTGGATATGAATCTGCAGGTTCCGCTGATATGGCTTACAGCCATTGTTTTTATGATCTGGGCATTTTCTCTGATTTTTTTTGTTCACAGACGGAAGGGACTGATGCCCATGCTGATCTGCTTCTCTCTTCTTCTGCTTCTGGTCGGCATCCGGGCAACGGATTTTTTTTCAGACAATGTTCAGGAATATATTGTAAAACCCAATGAGACTGTCCGGGAAAAACCCTATATCGAAAACAGTATAAAAGCCTCATTAAATGCCTTTAATCTGGAAAATATTGAAACCCGTGACTATAATATTGCTCCGGTTATGGAACTTACCACTGATGCGGATCTGCAGAAAACCCTGCGCAACATACCGGTATGGGACAGGGAACTGCTGGATGACGTATACACCCAGTTTCAGAGTTTTCACCAGTATTACACCTTTCCCAATGTGGATGTGGATCGCTATACCGTGCAGGGAGTGTATCAGCAGGTTTATCTTGCCGCAAGGGAACTGAATACAGAAGGCCTGCCTGAGGCTGCCCGGAACTGGATCAACAGACATCTGCAGTATACCCACGGATACGGGATTGTTATGACCCCTGCTGTTCAGGGCGGTGATGAACCCATGACATGGTTTGTTCAGGATATTCCGACTGTGTCAGATTTCGGATTAAGTATTAATGTGCCGAGTATCTACTATGGTGAGGAAAAATATGATTTTGCCATTGTTCCCAATGAGATGGGTGAGATTGACATTCACGACAGTGCCAATGGGAATACAGGCAAGGCCAATTATGCGGGAAAAGGGGGTGTTTCCCTTTCCACGCTCTGGCGGAAGATACTTTTTGCAGTATATTTTAAGGACAAAGACATATTTTTCACTCCCAAGACCAAGGCTGAAAGCAGGATTCTTTTCCTCCGGAATATAACAGAGGCCGTCCGGACCGTGACACCTTTTTTTATCCTGGATGATGATCCTTATATGGTAAACACCTCCCAGGGGCTTTTCTGGATAATTGACGCTTATACAGCATCCGGCCGGTATCCCAATGCCCAGCACTATGTCCGGACTGTGGGAAACAGGGAATTCGGGGATGCGGAATTCAATTATATCCGGAACTCTGTCAAGATAGCGGTGGACGCATATAACGGAAACATATCATATTATATTGCAGATCCCAAGGATCCGATCATCAGGGCCTACAGCAATATTTATCCCGGTCTGCTCAAAAATCTGGATCAGATGCCTGCTGAACTGAAAACGCATCTCCGCTATCCCCAGCAGATGTTCACTGCGCAGATGCGTATCTATGCCAAATATCATCAGACTGATCCGGATACCTTTTACCGGGAAGAGGATACCTGGGAATTTGCCAAAACAGGGGCACGGACACTCAAACCATATTATATGACGATTGCTATGCTGGATAAACAGCATCCTGAGTTTATTCTGTTTTCCCCCATGAGTCCCATAGGACGGGATAATCTCAGATCCCTGGTTATTGTGGGATGTGACGGCGCGAATTATGGGAAAATTGCAGTATTCAATTTTCCCAAGGGACGGCAGGTGTCCGGTCCCGCACAGATCAACGCAATGATCAATCAGGATACGGAAATTGCACAGGAGATCTCCCTTTGGGCACAGGCCGGATCAGAAGTCATCTTCGGCAGGATGATTATGCTGCCTGTCAGAAACGGAATACTGTACATCCAGCCTCTGTATATCCGATCCGCATCAGGGCCTAAGATTCCGGAACTCAAGCGTATCATTGTAAGTCAGGGGGATATGGCTGTGATGGAGAGAACCATAGAAGAGGCTCTGCGGAAACTGGAGACAAAACTGAAAGAGCGCTCAGATCGGATTAAGCAGAGACTTGCGGTTCCGGGCGGGACAGAACAGATGCCAATGCATGAGCCCGCTGAGGAGCAGCATCCTGCGGAAGGTGCAAAGGAACAGCCGGCTTTGCATAATCCGGCATCGGATCAGCATCCCGCTGAGGGAGCAAAAACCGAATCCGAAACTGTTCCATCACCGGAACCCCATCCGGCTCCGAATCATGCAGGGGAAGGACATCCTCAGTAAACCCGGATCGGAATATGATGCTATGTGCAGTTTTTTAAACCATTGAAATCATAAATTCTGGATGAAACCGGAATCCGGTTATAAAAGACGGATTCCGGTATTCTCCGGTATGAT
The DNA here is from genome assembly GCA_050180235.1 of Desulfococcaceae bacterium. GTDB lineage: Bacteria > Desulfobacterota > Desulfobacteria > Desulfobacterales > Desulfococcaceae > JAABRU01. The sequence continues at coordinate 226 of JBFXEJ010000101.1, read as the reverse complement.
GGCAAAAGGGCTGTCTTGACAGTCTGTTTAAAATTATTATTCTTTCCTGTCTGTCATGCGGGAGGGAAACAACAGGCAAATACCTTTTTCATATGCAATGGCTTACTACCGGACAAAAATATTATATTATTTATAATTACAATAAATTAAAGTTTATTTGTCAAATCCTGTTTTTTATGTTAAATTCTGCTCCTCAAATTTAAACATTGTGAGGAGGAGAAAAATG
>JBFXEJ010000100.1:0-24674 GCA_050180235.1 Desulfococcaceae bacterium | reverse complement strand
GACTGCCGAATGGTATAAAGAACGGAACAGGAATATGAAAGGTGTGGACTGGCAGTTCAGAACAAAGGATGCGAGAATAAAACTGAAGCGACTTTATCCGTCAGTTAAACCTTGACAGAACACTAGGCCAGCCGGTTGAGTATTTCCAGAAACACATCACTCCAGACCGATTTTACCTCAGCCATTCTGCTGTCATAAAATGCGTCCGAGATTTCGTCAAATCGTTCAGGGTGTTTTTCTTTGAGCGATGACAGGGCATCACTGATGTCGTTAATATCCTGTTCGCCCGGTGCCTCCATGCTGAGTTTCTGGAGCACCAGGGAAATCTGGGATCGGATGTCCGGATGTTCCCGCATAATGGCTGTGACGGCTTCCCGGAAAAGTGAAATATGGTGGACTGCCGCGCGGGGAACCTCCTTCATGGGCCGGGGCCGGGTTTCCGGATGCTGCAGCAGCCGTCCCATATGGGTTCGCAGCCACTGGATATTTCCTTCAGAGTTTTTCCCTTTGGGATGATCATCCCGTAACAGCGCATTCTCATGCTCCAGAAGAACTGCCGCATGATCCAACTGGTTTTCCAGCCGCCGGACCTGACGTTTTTCGCCGGACAGGGCTTCGGGAACCATCTTGCCCTGGATGATCAGTCCGTATATCTCAAAAAGATCCTCCATCTGATCCCGCACCATTGCATTGGGTGTTTCCACCACCAGCCGTACTGTGTAATTTCTGAATTCAGTCCTGATTTTCAGTTCTCCGGGGCCTTCCTGTGCCAGAAACATGCCAAAGAAATCCAGAATGGCCAGCCCGGCCTGATAATAGGGAGCCGGGAGCCGCATTTCCCGGATAATTGCGAAGCGGTCGGTTTTTTCCGTTTCAATGATCTGAAATGTCTGTTTGTATTTTTTTTCCGTATCTGCCGGAAGCTGTGCCATTGTCAGAGAGTCAATCATCACCCCGCCCAGGTTGGCCTCTGTGAAATCAGCTCCGTGAAAAGATGCCTGCAGAAGATTGGCTCCGCTCAGATTGGCTCCGAAAAAACTGGCCTTGCGCATATGGGACTGGCTGAGGTTTGCATGGGAAAGATCAGCGTTTGCGAAATTGGCTCCGGACAGATCAGCTCCGGACAAATCCGCACCCGTCAGGCAGGCCCGTGAGAGGTCGGCCTGGGGCAGGGAGGCACCGGGCAGACGTGCATGGGACAGGTTGGCGCCGGACAGATCAGCTACGGACAAATCCGCGCCCGACAGATCCGCATGAAAGAAATTGCTCAGCAGAAGATCCGCGCCCGACAGATCCGCATCAGAAAGATCCGCTCTGGACAGATTTGCCTGGGACAGATCTATGAGTACCATGGATGCTCCGCACAGCCTGGCGCGGTAGAGGTTGGCAAGCATAAGTCTGGTTTCTGAAAGAGCGGCTTCTGAGAGATCCGTGCCGGACAGATCCGCTTTGGTGCCCTTTTGTCCGTCCGAACGCAGCCAGATACCGTGTTCTTTGAGCATTCTGTTTAAATCATCGGGGGATATTTTTTTCATCGCTCGCTCCGCTGTAATACAAGCTGTTTTTTTTACTTGGAATGTATAAATATACACTTTACAGCGGACAGCCGCTGTTGTCAAAATGTTTTCATGGAGAAACCGCTGCTGCCAGTAAAAGTACTGCCATGAAAGCGGCCGCGGGCATCATTCCCAGGAAAGGAATCAGAAAAAGACTGCCGGCCATTGAGCCCAGGCAGGCTCCAAGCAGGTCAGCAGCATAAAGGGGGGAGATGAGATCCCGCTGTGCTGCCGGATCAGACAGACCTGTCCAGGCAAAAACAGCGGAAAGAAGAAATGCGGTCAGAAACAGGAAAACCGATATGAGGCAAATTCCCCCTGCTGCCTCGCGGGGAAGAATTTTCTGGAATATGAGGCAGAGAAGTGCAAATCCGATAAGCAGGCAGCGTCCGGTCTGTTTCCTGACATTGCCGGATATGCGTATTTGTGCAAATTTTGTCATGGACAGGGAGCCGGCCGCCAGGCCTGCCATGAAAATCATTAGCAGAATCCCGATATGCAGGAACATTGCCCCGCTTTGGGCCTGGTAACGGAGAATGAAAACACTTTCCATGACCATTGCGGCAAAAGCAGCCAGAAATACCCGGAGGGATTTTCCGAAAGCCGGAAGGATCTTTCCCATGCAAACCATCAGCCCGAAGACAATAAAGCCGAAACCGTACAGCAGATTTCTGCCGGATTCCCGCGGAAATGCGGACAGGGAGGATATATCCCTGTGAATCAGGGAGGGAATAAATCTGGACATCCAGATCAGTCCGGTGTACTGATAGCAGATGGGGCGGAAATCTGTGCCGGGATCACTTTTCTGACCTGCCAGATCATCAGCTATTGCGGAAAAACGGTCGTTGGTGTACAGATAGCGGATAAAGTCCGGCGTGACCAGACGGGTATTTGGCTGCCGTTTACGGAAACGGCTGATCAGTGTTTCCGGTTTCCGGATCAGTTGCTGATTTGAGGCCATGACAGTGTTCATGGTTCCGGGCAGAACCAGGACATCTGCAAATACGGATCGGAGGGCTGTATAAACAGCGGCGTTGCGCATTCTCAGGGAAGGTGTCCAGAGATTTTCCGAAGAGGCCAGACGGAAGGCCAGCACCCCGCCGGGTTTGAGTTTGTGCGCGCAGATCTGAAAAAACTCAAGGGTGTAAAAGCGGCTGCTCTGTCCTGAATCCGGTTCCGGACAGCCGGACAGGATCAGATCATAGGGAAGAGCATGTTTCAGAAACTGCCGGGGATCCGTATGGTGCAGGAAGACGCGGGGGGAGTGCAGAAAGGATGTGAAGTCGGCTGGCAGGTGTTTCCGGACGGTTTTGGCCAGCACAGGGTTGATTTCCGCTATGTCCAGATGCTGCGGCCCGTGTCTGATGATTTCTCCTGCAATGCCGCTGAAGCCGCCCCCGGCAATCAGCACTCTTTCCGGACTGTCGCACTGCAGGGCGGCCGGATGAACCAGTTCTTCCGGGCCTGTGCTTTCGCTATCAAAAAGGAGAGCGTCATTTTCAAAAACAGAATACAGTCCGGATTGGACAGAAATCCGAATCCTTCCGTAAGGGGAATCCTGAACGGTGAGCATATCAGGGTGCAGGAGCCGGTGTATGAATTCATCAGCACGGGGGGACAGATATAATATGAACAGCAGAAAAATGAAAACAGGGACCGGAAAATTTCTGCCATGTCTGATTTTTTCGGAAAAAGGCGGAGAGAGTAATGCTGCTCCTGCCGAAACCATTGCGCAGATAAGGGAAGCTGTGAAATTGCTGATGCCCAATAAGGGGAAAAGAGCCGAAGCCAGTCCCCCGATCAGTCCTCCGGCACTTTCAAGGGCATAGGCCAGGGCCAGAGTCCGGTTTCCGGACACAAAGCGTTTTGCTGCCCACTGAAAAAGCAGACCGGTCAGAAACCCCGCGGGCAGAAGACTGAGAAAAATAACAGTCATCTGTTTTCCGAAAGACAGGTAAGTTCCGGCCACTCCGCCGGACAGAACACGGGCGAAGCGGATCAGGAGGAGTTCCGGAGGCAGAAAAAGGGCAAAGAGGAGAAAAAGGCAGTGCAGTGCTTTTTCAGATGGAGTATGGTTTTTTCTGCCTGCCACTGCTCCGACGGCTGTCCAGAAAAGCCAGACTCCCATCGCAAGGATGCAGATGAGTTCCACACCGTAAAAAGCAGCGTTCAGTTCCCGGAGAAGAATCACCTGTGCGGGGATGGAAATGCATCCGATGAGGAACAGTCCGGATTTGTGAGCTTTTTCTGGCATATCACCTGCACTTTCCGGTATTTCTGTCCGGCATATAAAAAAAAACGGGAAAGCATGACTGCTGTCCCGTTGTGATGCTCTGATTATGGTCGGGGCGAGAGGATTTGAACCTCCGGCCCCTTGAACCCCATTCAAGTGCGCTACCAGACTGCGCTACGCCCCGACACAATTTTCATTCTATATATCAGCTTGACTCTGCCGTGTCAATAATCTATTTTGCGGATTTGCATTTTATTTTGGATCAGGTGCGGAGATGGAAGCGGAATACAGGATACCGGAACCTTTGCTTCCGGGAGATATCATAGGCATTGCGGCCCCGGCAGGCCCCTGTGACAGGATGGATGTGGAGCAGGGCGGGCGTCTTCTGGAATCTGCCGGTTACTCCGTACTCATCCCGGATGGGCTGTTTGAAAAAAACAGCTATCTTGCCGGAACAGATGCGCACCGGGCCGGAATCATCAACAGGCTGTTTGCAGATGATGCGGTAAAGGCCATCTTCTGTGCCAGGGGCGGTTACGGGTCCATGCGCATACTGCCCCTGCTGGACAGGGAAAGTATCCGCAGGCATCCCAAGATATTTGCCGGATTCAGCGACATCACCGCACTGCTGTCATTTTTTCAGAATCAGTGCGGGATGGTGTGTTTTCACGGCCCTGTGCTGTCCACACTGTATGAGGGGGAATCCCTGGATGCATTATTGTGTGCAGTCAGGGGGGAACGGATATTGCGGATATATCCGGAAAATGCAGTGGTACTCAGTCCCGGCAGAGCCTCCGGCATTGTTTCCGGCGGAAATCTGGCCACTCTCTGCCATCTGACCGGGACAGCTTTTCAGCCCTTTTTTAAGGGGCAGATCGTCATCCTGGAGGATTGGAACGAACCCCCGTACAAAATTGACCGGATGCTTACCCAGATGAAACTCAGCGGATGTTTCTCCGGGATTAGGGGACTTATTCTGGGATCCTTTGAAAACTGCGGCCCGGATGCGGAGATCCGCAATATAATAAAGGATGTTTTTAAGGATTGTGAAATGCCCGTGATGGCCGGATTCAAATTCGGACATTGCCCCGGTAACATTACTTTGCCTCTGGGACTGAGGGCAGAAATGGATACGGACAGGACTGTACTGTTTTTTCAGGATTCGGGCGCCCCGGAGCCCGGCATCCGGATATGAAAAATATGGAAAGAGTCACAAATCTTCTGGAATGGGCTGTCCGGGAAAAGGTTTTTCCCGGTGCAGTGCTGCTGGTGGCTGTGGAAGGGAAGATTCGCCTTCTTCATGCCTGCGGACTTGCCAATCTTTTTACAGACCGGAAAATGGCAACCGATACAATCTTTGATCTGGCCTCCCTGACCAAATCGCTGGCGGCAGTTCCTGCCGTGATGAAACTCTCAGATGCGGGGCTGATTGATATGAAGGGCAGTCTTGAAACCTGTCTTCCCGAACTCGCGGGAACCGATAAGGCGTGCATACAGATAATTCATCTGCTTGTGCACAGCGCCGGATTTCCTGACCACAGACCCTATTATCTCCGGCTGGATACAGTCCCCGCTGAAATGCGGAAGACCGCTCTTCGGGAAATGCTTGTGATGGAACCTCTGGCATATCATCCGGAAGAGAAAACCCTTTACAGTGATTTGGGATTCATGATGCTGGAATGGGTGATCGAAAGGATTGCGGGTATGCCACTGGATCGCTTTCTGCAGCAAAGTGTGTACGGGCCTGCCGGGCTTAAAAACCTTTTTTTTCAGAATAATCTCTTTCCCCGTACAGGCAGTTTTGCTGCAACCGAAATCTGCCACTGGCGCGGGCGGCTTCTGGAAGGAGAAGTCCATGATGAAAATGCCTGGGCCGCAGGCGGGGTGGCCGCGCATGCCGGTCTTTTCGGAACAGCGGAAGAAGTGTTCCGTCTGCTGCATCACCTGTTTGAATGCCGGGCAGGCATCCGGCGTGACGGCCTTTTTTCAAAAAACACGGCAGGATATTTTTTTTCCCCCTTCGGAAACACCGGCCGCTGTCCCGGTTTTGACAGGCCATCGGGGACTGAACCCTCGTGCGGAAGATTTTTTTCCGCCAATACCGCGGGACATCTGGGATTCACCGGCACATCTTTCTGGATGGATTTGGATCGCGCCGTGACCGTAATACTTCTCAGCAACCGTGTGCATCCATCCCGGAAAAATATCCGCATCAGGGCATTCAGACCGCTCATCCATAATGCAGTGATGGAGGCTCTGAAAATGGACACATTTTTAAAAAGAGAGAGTCAGGAAATTTTATACTTGTAATAAACTGATATTTCTGATAACCGATTCTTTCCGGATCTGATGCGGACCGGGGCGTTTTATCTTTGCCCTATAATGATGCATCCGGATCTGCCGTCAGGAAATACAGTTGCCAGGGCCGGCATCACCCGGTCAGACGCGGATAGTCCGGTTCGGATTTTATCCTGTTCACCTGGGCCCGGCTGTTTCCGTAATGCCACCGGGCTCCGGTATTGAGTCTGGTCAGGAGAGGCATTGTTTCAGGCAGTTAAGAAATTGAATATACTGTCATCTTCTGTTTTTGTTTATTCCCGGTTTTTTTTGAGCCGTCACCGGTCTGAAAAATCCGGGTCTGCCGCAGGAAAATTTAAAAATGGGACAATGCGGAAGAGCCCGGCTCTTCCGCACCCGGCTATGAGGAAATATGAGTCTTTTTATAGATGCTTTTCTGGGAGTTTTTTCCAATGACCTGGCCATTGACCTGGGCACGGCCAATACCCTGGTCTACGTCAAAGGCAGGGGGATTGTGTTAAGTGAACCGTCTGTGGTGGCCGTGCGCACAGACAACCGCTACAAGAACCGCATTCTGGCCGTGGGTCTGGATGCAAAGAACATGCTGGGACGCACCCCCGGCAATATCGTGGCCATCCGTCCCATGCGGGATGGCGTCATAGCCGACTTTGAGGTAACAGAGGCCATGATCCGCCACTTCATCCACAAGGTGCACAACCGCCGCACCTTTGTCCGGCCCCGCATCATCATAGCCGTACCCTCCGGCATCACACAGGTGGAAAAGCGGGCCGTAAAGGAATCCGCAGAATCAGCCGGCGCCCGCGAAGTCTTCCTCATAGAGGAACCTATGGCAGCGGCCATCGGCGCAGGACTGCCCATCACCGAACCCACCTGCAACATGGTTGTTGACATCGGCGGCGGCACAACCGAGGTTGCAGTCATATCCCTCGCGGGCATCGTCTACAGCCGCTCCATACGCGTTGCCGGAGACAAAATGGATGCAGCCATCATCCAGTACATCAAACGAAAATACAACCTGCTTATCGGCGAGCGCACAGCCGAAAACGTCAAAACCGGCATCGGCAATGCCTATCCTGACCCCAACGAACTCGAGACCATGGAAATCAAGGGGCGTGACCTGGTCTCCGGCATTCCCAAAATCCTTACTGTGAACACCGAGGAAATCCGCTTTGCCATCTCCGAACAGATCGATGCCATTGTGGAAACCGTCAAGATAGCTCTGGAACAGACCCCGCCAGAACTCTCGGCAGACATCGTGGATCGCGGCATAGTCCTCACCGGCGGAGGCGGACAGCTCAAAAACCTTGACAGACTTCTCCGGGAGGAAACCGGACTGCCCATCACAGTTGCAGACGATCCCCTTTCCACTGTGGCACTGGGCTCCGGCATGACCCTGGACAATATTGAAATCCTCAAACAGGTTGTCATTCATTAAAAAACATGTTCACACACCGGACCGTGCTGATTGCGGCATTTCTTGTCTGTGTTCTGTTCAATGCGGCTTTTCTTCTCTATGCAGTGCGGCACCCGGACTTCCCCCCCGGAACCGGGGAAACCGTCATGCCCCTTGTTTCGCCTTTTCAGGAATATGCCGATGCCGCACTCAGAAAGGTCAGAGACTGCTGGATCCGCTACTTCGCGCTCGTTTCGGTCTCAGACGAAAACCGCAGCCTCCGCACCGCACTGCGCCTGGCCGAAAACCGCCAGAGCCGGTGTATGGAAATGGAGCTGGCCAATGAACGCTTCCGGGAACTCCTCCTCCTGCGCAGAACTATGGATGACCCTGTGCTGGCGGCCGAGGTGATCGCACGGGACCCCTCCCACTGGTACACGGGCCTGACCGTAAACAGGGGAAAAGCCGACGGTGTGCGCAAAGGACAGCCGGTCGTGGTTCCTGAAGGCGCGGCAGGTCTGATCTCCCATGTCACGGAACATTACGCCCGGGTACTGCTCCTGGCGGCCCCAAACAGCGCAGTAGACGCGATGGTGCAGAGAACCCGCGCCCGCGGCATTGTCCGCGGCGAATCCGCGGGTCTGTGCACCTGTGAATATGTCCTGCGCCGCCATGAAATACGCGAAGATGATATCCTCATTTCCTCCGGACTTGACGGCATCTTCCCCAAAGGACTGCGCTTGGGCCGCGTCGCGGAAGTCATGCCTGTCTCCTCCGGCATCTTCCACAAAATCAAAGTCATCCCCTTTGCTGACTTTGAAAAAATAGAGGAAGTCCTCATCATCCTGCGTCCGGACACAGAAAAAGGAGATATCCCCGGATGAACGCACTTTTTTACACAGCAGTCATCCTTCTGCTCCTTATCCTCCGCACAGTGGCATTTCCCCTCCTCTTTCAGGCCCGGGCCGACTGCGATCTCTTTCTCCCCCTTGTTCTCCACCTCAGCGTTTTCCGGCCCTTCCGGGAAGGCATACCCGCTGTCCTGGGCCTCGGTCTCCTTACCGATTCCCTCTCTGCCGCACCCTTTGGACTGCATCTCACCATATATCTCTGGTTCTTTGTCATCATAAAATGGGGAATAACCTTTCTTCATGTCCGCAGCCGGCTCTTCCTCCCCCTGATTATCCTCCCCGGAATCCTCTTTGAGGAACTCCTTTTTCTGACAACACTGAAACTGTCCGGCGCCATTCCTTTTTCCTCAGTCCTGTCTCCCCCCCATGCCGGACACATTCTACTCACCGCAGTCACAGGCCCCTTCCTGTTCACAGCAATATCGGCCATGCACAGAAAATGGCAGCACCTGACCCAAAAAATCTTCCCGGAGAAAAAAATGAAACCTGAAAAATGATAATTGATATACTGTTTCAGCTTTGTTTTTTTATGGTACAGAAACACTTTGTATATCAGTAAGTTAAATCCAAAAACAGGTATGTCAGAATATTTTTTTAAATTCAATAGGTTCCCTTATTTCGCAACAACTCTGTTATAATTGATAACTGATGTTACGCCAAACCTTCAGAATCCGGCAGACTGCTGTATTTCCCGTCATTCCGGCGAAAGCCGGAATTCAGTATTTTCAGACGGTTCCGGATACAGGCTTTCACCGGTATGACGAGTCTGCGTAACATCAGTTGACAACTGATAACTGACAACTGATAACTGACAACTGACAACTGACAACTGGTAACTGGTAACTGACAACTGGTAACTGACAACTGGTAACTGACAACTGGTAACTGACAACTGATAACTGATAACTGACAACTGGTAACTGACAACTGACAACTGACAACTGACAACTGACAACTGACAACTGACAACTGATAACTGATAACTGATAACTGAAATGTTCAGAACACCCGAAACCGACTGGTACAGACAGCGCCTAACCCTTGCCATGTTTTTTGCCATGGCCGCATTTCTCCTGCTTATCACACGCCTCTTCTGGCTGCAGATAGCCGAGGGAGAGGAATACCGGCGCCTGTCCCTGAACAACTGCATCCGGATCCGCACCATCCCTGCTCCCCGCGGACTCATCTATGACAGTGCAGGCACACTTCTGGCAGACAACCGCCCCTCCTTTGATCTGGTCATTGTGCCCCAGGACGCGGACCCACTGGAGGAAACCCTTGCAAAACTCTCCCTCCTCACCGGCATCCCGGAAGAGGAAATGAAAGACAAAATCCTCAGCAGCAGAAAAAAAAACCACTACAAATCCGTAACCCTCAGACAGGATATCTCCAGGGACATTCTGGCCATTGTGGAAGCACGGCGCTTTGATCTGCCCGGAGTTGCAGTGGACTTCCGCCACAGAAGACAGTACCCGGCCGCCCACACAGCCGCCCATATCATCGGATACCTCGGAGAAATCAGCCCCGAAGAACTCAGAAGCAGAAACTGGCCCAATGCCCAGGGCGGAGATCCTGTTGGAAAAAACGGCATGGAAAAATCCGGAGAAATCTTCCTGCAGGGACAGCCCGGGGGACGTCAGGTCGAAGTTGACGCACGGGGGCAGGTGGTCAGAATTCTCAAAACCGTGGACGCAGTTCCCGGACACAATATCTGGCTCACCACAGACATCCGCCTCCAGCGCATCGCCGAAACCCTCATGCAGGGAAAAGTCGGCGCCTTCGCGGCAATGGAACCGGAAACCGGAAAAATCATGGCACTGGTCAGCTCCCCCGCATTTGACCCCAACCTCTTCATCACCGGTTTCTCCCGCCAGGAATGGAACGCCCTCATCACCAACCCTGACCGCCCCCTGGAAAACAAGGCTATCCAGGCCGAATACCCTCCTGCCTCCACTTACAAAATCATCACCGCACTGGCTGGACTTGAGGAAGGTATCATAGACGGACACACCACCTTTTTCTGTCCCGGATATCTGCGCTTCGGAGACCGCATCTTCCGCTGCTGGCACCAGGCCGGACACGGCACCGTCAACGTCACCCGCGCACTGGCAGTGTCCTGTGACGTCTTCTTCTATCAGCTTGGAATCCGCCTCGGCCCCGACCGCCTGTCCCGCTATGCCCGCGCCTGCGGACTCGGGGCACCCACAGGCATTGAACTCTCACACGAATCCTCCGGACTCATCCCCACATCCCAATGGAAAAAGAAAATAACCGGAGTCGCCTGGCAAAAAGGGGAAAACCTCTCCATAGCCATCGGACAGGGATACAATCTCACCACTCCCCTGCAGATGGTCATGCTCACCGCAGCCATTGCCAACGGCGGCACCCTCTACCGTCCCACCCTGGTGGAAAAAGTGGTATCGGCCGGCGGAACCACTGTCAGAAACTTTGAAAAACATATCATCGGACACATCCCCGTGCATCCCGAACACATGGCCCTTGTGCGCAAAGGACTCTGGGAAGTCGTCAACTCCCCCCGTGGAACCGCACGCCTGGCCCGGTCAGAGGGAATTGAAATCTCCGGCAAAACCGGCACGGCCCAGGTCATCAGCCGCAAAAAAGGCGACCTGTCCCGCAAAAAAATATTTGCGCACCGCCACAAACCGCATGCCTGGTTCATCGGATACGGAAAAAAAGAGGAAAAACAGATAGCCGCAGCCGTCATTGTGGAACACGGCGAACACGGATCCGCAACAGCGGCACCCATCGTCAGGGACTTTATCCGGGCATACTTTTCTGACCCGGGCCCATCCCTGCCGGAACCTGAAACAGAATACACCACTGAAAGATAAATACCATGTTTGACCGAAGACTTGCCCAGTGCTTTGACTGGCCTCTTCTCATCCTTGTCATCCTTTTCTGCTCACTCGGACTTACAGTCCTCTGGAGCGCAGCCGGTCCTGATCCGGACTCCCCCATGAAAATCCTCTGCCTCAAACAGGGAATCTGGTATCTGTCCGGAACCGCAGTCATGACAGCCGTGTTTCTTACAGACTACCGGAAAATGGACTCCTGGGCCTGGACTATCTACACCGGAGCCATCATCCTCCTCGCAGCCGTCCTGGTCTTCGGAAAATACGCGGGCGGATCCCGGCGCTGGCTGGCCCTCGGCCCCCTCACCCTCCAGCCCTCGGAAATCGCCAAAATAGCCCTTTTCATCCTCCTGGCCCGGTGCTACGCGCGCCGCATCCGCACCGAAGGACTCACCCTCCGGGACATGGCCCGGCCCTTTGTCCTTACCCTCATACCCTTCTGCCTCATCGTAAAACAGCCGGATCTGGGAACAGGTCTCATTGTCGTGTTCATAGCCGCCTCCATGACACTCTTCATGAAAATCGAAAAAAAAACCTTTTTCCTCCTCTCTGTCACAGGAACACTTACCACAGCAGCAGGCTGGTTCTTCCTCAAAGAATACCAGAAACAGCGAATTCTCACCTTCCTGGACCCCGAACGCGATCCCCTCGGCGCGGGATACCACATCATACAGTCCAAAATCGCCATCGGATCCGGAATGCTTTTTGGAAAAGGCTGGCTCAAAGGAACCCAGAACACCCTCTCCTTTCTCCCGGAACAGCACACAGATTTCATCTTTGCAGTCCTCTCAGAGGAATGGGGCTTTGCCGGCAGCCTTTGCCTTATCCTCCTCTTTCTCATCCTTATTATCCGGGGACTCAGCATAGCCTACCGATGCCGCAACCCCTTTGGCACCATCCTCTCGGTTGGCGCCACAGCCATGATCTTCTGGCAGGCACTTATCAACCTCGCAATGGTCATGGGACTCCTGCCCGTGGTCGGCGTTCCACTGCCCTTCATCAGCTACGGAGGCTCATCAGTGCTCACCATTATGATCTGCATCGGCATATTAATGAACGTAAGCATGAGAAGATTTGTCACAGACCATTAACTGGCAGCAGTCACAATATCCACCCTAAACAAAAAGGAGCAGCGATGATCACAAAAAAGAAAAAAAGCCCGCCCATTTCCACTTTCCTCGGGCCTGATGCCAGCATTGAGGGAACCATAGAGTTCAGGGGAACCATCCGGCTGGACGGAAAAGTCAGGGGAAAAATACAGGGCATAGACAGCACCGTTATTGTGGGAGAAAAAGCAGTCATTGACGCGGATATTGCAGTAGACACTGCCATAATCATGGGAGTGGTCACAGGAACCATAGAAGCCAGGGAAAAAATCGAAGTCTACCCTCCCGGACGTGTTATGGGAGATATCTGCGCTCCTGTCATCGCCATCGGATCCGGCGCTTCCTTCAACGGCAACTGCGGAATGAGGGCGCGGGAAGCGTCCGGCGGGGCAGTTTCAGAGGGGCAGAAAAAACATGCCTGACAGAAAAAAGAGTGAAGATGGTATAATTTTACAAAAAACCTTTGACAAATTCCCAATCCTGATGTTACAAAAGTCGGTAATTTTGATCTGTCAGGGCGTAATTTGTTGAAGGGATTGATTTGATTTAAATTTAATTTTTTATGGGGGAATGGCATGATAAATGTAGACAGTTCGTTATTTATTCAGATTGGAAATTTTCTGCTTCTGATCTGGGTACTCAACATGATTCTGTACCGTCCGATCCGGAAAATTCTGCTGGAGCGGAAAGAAAAGGTTTCAGGACTGGAAAAAAGCATTGACATTTTTTCCAAAGATGCTGCCGAGAAGGATGGGCGGTATATGGAAGGCCTCCGATCAGCCAGGGCCAAAGGAATGAAGGAAAAGGAAACACTGGTTCATGGTGCCGAAGCCGAAGAGAAGGCCATTATCACCAGAATCAATGAGAAAGCCCAGGCAGATCTTTCAAAAATGAAGGAAAAAGTTGCAAAAGAAGCGGAAGCGGTCAGAAAGGAACTTCTGCAGCAGGTGGATGCGTTTGCAAATGAAATCGGCAAGAAAATTTTAGGGAGGGCAGTTTGATGAAAAATCCTGTGGTTGACAGGATGCGCTGTCTGATTCAGGGCAGATTCGTCTGCATCCTGTTTCTTATGGTGCTTCTGTGTTTCGGAGCGGGCGGAATCGCAGCAGGGTCATCCGGAGGGGAGCATGAGGGGGAACCGAAAGGCTGGGTTGCCACGGACACCTACCGGGTAATGAACTTTGCAGTATTGGCTGTTGCGCTCTTTTTTGTTCTTCGCAAACCGGTTTCCCAGGCACTGAATTCCCGCATTGACGGTATCCGGGAACATCTGGGGGAACTGGAGGCCAGAAGGGAAAAGGCTGAAAAGGATCTGGAAGGATACAGAGCCCGGCTGGCCGCTCTGGAGCAGGAGTCCGAAAAGATTGTGGCAGACTATGTGCGGCAGGGAAATGAAGCCCGGGATCGGATTCTTAAAGAAGCCGAATCTGCCGCTGCAAAGCTTGAGGAGCAGGCACAGCGCAATATCGAGTATGAATTCCGGCAGATCAGAATGAAACTGCAGGAGGAGATTCTGGAAAAGGCGCTGGGCAGGGCGGAAGCGATGCTCAGGTCCGGCATCAGGGATGAAGACCAGGACAGACTTGTTGACGAATATTTGGAGAAGGTGGTGGCATAGTGAAAAATCTGGCTGTGGCACGGCGGTATGCCAAGGCGCTTCTGCTTATCGGCAAAGAGGACGGACAGGCTGAACTGTACAGGGAGGAACTGGAGCGTTTTGCGGCACTGGTTTCTCAGAACAGGGAGCTGGAACAGGCCATCTGCAATCCCCTTTATGACACCGCAGGCCGTAAAAAAGTTCTGGATGCGGTAATCGGTTTGGCGGAACTGACAGGGGTGATGAAGACCTTTCTGCTTCTGCTTTTTGACAAGGGACGGATCGGCTTTATTCAGAGTATCAATGTTTTTTATCAGAACCTGGCGGATGAGCTCAAGGGGATTGCCCGCGCCAGTATGGTTTCGGCCACCAGACTTTCGGACGAAACCGTTGAGAAGATCCGTGCATCCCTGTCCCGGATGACCGGTAAGAATGTTAAACTCGAAGTACAGCAGGATCCTTCGCTGATCGGGGGGATTGTCACAAAAATCGGGGATCTTGTTTTGGATGGCAGTATCAAAACACAATTGCTCAATATGCGCGAATCTTTAAAAAGGGGTGAGAGTGTCTAATGGAATTAAGAGCTGAAGAGATAAGTCAGATTATCAAAGAGCAGATTACGGGTTACGACAAGAAGGTGGAGCTGAGCGAAACCGGTGTCGTTCTTTCTGTGGGTGACGGTATTGCCCGTGTTTACGGCCTTGAAAAGGTCATGGCAATGGAACTGGTCGAGTTTTCGGGCGGTATTCTCGGTCTGGTGCTGAACCTGGAAGAGGATAACGTGGGTATTGCCATCATGGGTGAGGACATTCACATCAAAGAAGGCGATATCGTCAAACGTACCGGCCGCATTGCCGAGGTTCCCGTTGGTGAGGCTGTTCTGGGCCGTGTTGTCACAGCCACGGGCGAACCCATTGACGGCAAAGGCCCCATTGATGCCAAAGAAACACGGCGTGTGGAAATGGTGGCTCCCGGCGTTATTGCCAGAAAAAGCGTTCATGAACCCTGCTACACGGGTCTGAAGGCGGTTGACGCCATGACACCTGTGGGACGCGGTCAGCGGGAACTGATCATCGGTGACCGTCAGGTTGGAAAAACCGCTGTTGCCATTGACGCCATCCTGGCCCAGAAAAACACGGATGTGTACTGTATTTATGTGGCATGCGGACAGAAAAAATCAACCGTTGCCCAGGTGGTTGCCGTTCTGGAAAAATACGGCGCCATGGAATACACCACAGTGGTTGCGGCCTGTGCCTCTGATCCGGCCACCCAGCAGTTTATCGCACCCTATGCGGGATGCGCGATGGGTGAATACTTCCGTGACAAGGGCAAACACGCCCTCATCATCTATGATGACCTTTCCAAACAGGCTGTTGCCTACCGCCAGGTTTCCCTGCTTCTGAGACGGCCTCCGGGACGTGAAGCCTTCCCCGGCGATATTTTCTACAACCATTCCCGTCTGCTGGAACGCTCTGCAAAACTCAATGACGCACTCGGTGCCGGTTCTCTGACAGCGCTTCCCATCATTGAAACCCAGGCAGGTGACGTTTCCGCATACATTCCGACCAACGTTATTTCCATCACGGACGGTCAGATATATCTGGAACCCAACCTGTTCTTCGCAGGTGTGCGTCCGGCCATCAACGTCGGTCTTTCCGTATCCCGCGTCGGCGGTGCAGCCCAGGTAAAAGCCATGAAACAGGTGGCAGGAACCCTGCGTCTGGATATGGCCCAGTACCGTGAACTGGAAGCCTTTGCCGCATTCGGAAGTGATCTGGATGCAGGCACACAGCGGCAGCTCACCCGCGGTGCCCGGCTGGTGGAACTTCTGAAGCAGCCCCAGTATCAGCCGCTGCCCATGGAAAAACAGGTATCCATTCTGTATGCAGGAACCAAAGGTTTTCTGGACAAACTGCCCCTCACCGCTGTCGCAAAATACGAAGCAGGCCTTTTTGTCTTCCTTGAGGGAAAATATCCCCAGATTCTGAAAGGTCTGGCGGAACAGAAGATCATCACAGATGAACTGGACAAGCTGATGACAAAGGCTTTGACCGAATATGGTGAGGAGTTCAAGGACACCATCAAATAAAGAGGGACTGCGCGTATGGCTACATTAAAGGATGTAAAATTAAAGATCTCGGCGGTCAAAAAGACCAAACAGATCACCAAGGCCATGAACATGGTGGCAGCTTCCAAGCTGCGCGGCGCACAGTCTGATATGGAGGCTTTCCGGCCCTATGCCGGGAAATTTGCAGAGGTCCTGGGAAGTCTTGCCGAAAAAGCGGGAGAGGAGACAAATCCTCTGCTGGTACCGCGTGCGGAAGTCAGAAAAATCAATATCGTTCTCTGCACCTCTGACAGGGGACTGTGCGGCGGTTTCAACACGAACCTGCTTACCAAAGCCAGGAATTTCATAAAGGAAAAATCCGGCATGGATGCACAGATTTCTATGACAGCTTTTGGCAAAAAAGGCCGGGACTGGGCCCGCAAAAGCGGCATTGCCGTTGATGATGCCCATGTCGGTGTTGTGGGCGGAAAATTTGATTTCAGTGTGGCCTCCAAGGCCGGACGGAAACTGGTGGAATGTTTCCTGGATGATGTCTACGATGAGGTTTATGTCATATATGCCGAATTCCGGAGCGCGGCCCGTCAGATTCCTGTCCTGAAACAGTTGCTGCCGATTCCTGCCATTGAATCAGCCGCGGAGGAAAAAGAGGCGGAAGACAAACCCTGGCTGGCAGAACATATCTGCGAGCCTTCGCCCGCTGAACTGCTGGGGGAGATGCTTCCGAGAAATATCTATGTGCAGTTGTACAGCGCACTTCTGGAGACATCCACCAGTGAACATGCTGCACGCATGGCGGCTATGGACAATGCGACCAAAGCCTGCAATGACATGATTGGCAGTCTCACTCTGGCATACAACAAGGCCCGTCAGTCGGCCATTACCGCTGAACTGATGGATATTGTCGGCGGTGCGGAAGCTCTCAAGGGCTAAGATAATGACAGTATTGAAAAAACAGTTTAGGGAGGTTTATAAATGGGAGTAAATATTGGCAGAATTACGCAGGTCATAGGACCTGTCGTTGACGTGGAGTTTGAGCAGGGCAAACTTCCCACAATTCTTACCGCTCTTCTGATTACCAACCCCGCTATCAATGATGAGGCAGACAATCTGGTTGTGGAAGTCGCCCAGCATCTCGGAGATAATGTTGTCCGCACCATCGCCATGGACGTAACTGACGGTCTGGTTCGCGGTATGCCGGTCAAAGACACGGGCAAACCCATCATGATGCCTGTGGGTGCAGCCGGTCTGGGACGGGTTCTCAATGTTGTGGGCCGTCCCGTGGACGGTCTGGGTCCGGTCAGTCAGGAAAAAATGATGCCGATTCACCGTCCTGCGCCTGCATTTACGGAACAGGATACCACGGTGCGCGTTCTGGAAACCGGGGTCAAAGTTATTGACCTGCTGGTTCCCTTCCCCCGCGGCGGCAAAATGGGGATGTTCGGAGGAGCCGGTGTCGGCAAGACTGTTATCATGATGGAAATGGTTCACAATATCGCCATGCAGCACGGAGGTATTTCTGTGTTTGCGGGTGTGGGCGAGCGTACCCGTGAGGGAAACGACCTGTATCATGAAATGAAGGAATCCGGGGTTCTGCCCAAAGCTGCCCTGATTTACGGACAGATGACCGAACCGCCCGGAGCCCGCGCCCGTGTTGCGCTTTCCGCTCTGACGGCTGCCGAGTATTACCGTGACGTGGAAGGCCAGGATGTGCTTATTTTCATTGACAACATCTTCCGTTTCACCCAGGCCGGTTCCGAAGTTTCAGCTCTTCTTGGCCGTATGCCTTCGGCTGTCGGTTATCAGCCCACTCTGGCTGTTGACCTGGGCGCACTTCAGGAACGCATCACCTCCACAGACAAAGGTTCCATTACCGCTGTGCAGTGTGTTTACGTGCCTGCGGACGATCTGACAGACCCCGCTCCTGCCACCACATTTGCGCATCTGGACGGAACAGTGGTTCTTTCCCGGCAGATAGCGGAACTGGGCATTTATCCCGCTGTGGATCCTCTGGATTCCACCTCCAGAATTCTGGATGCCAACTATATCGGAGAGGATCATTATATAGTTGCCCGCCAGGTGCAGAGAACCCTCCAGAAATACAAGGAACTGCAGGACATCATTGCCATTCTGGGTATTGAGGAACTCTCGGATGAGGACAAACTGACTGTTCAGCGCGCTCGCAAAATGCAGAGATTCCTTTCCCAGCCTTTCCATGTTGCGGAAACCTTTACCGGAACCCCGGGCAAATATGTAAAAATTGAGGATACCATCAGAGGGTTCAGGGAAATCGTTGAAGGCAAGCATGATGATATTCCGGAACAGGCTTTCTATATGGTCGGCGGCATTGAGGAAGTCCTGGCGAAGGCCAAAAAGATGGCTGCGGCATAACAGCAGCGTTTAAGGGGTTAATTATATGGCTGAAAATATCAGACTGGAAGTTGTGACCCCGCGCAGGGCTGTCGTGAGCGAGGATGTCCGGATTGTCGTTGCACCGGGAACACTCGGTGAATTCGGTGTTCTTGTGGGTCATACACCGTTTCTGACGACACTAAAGGTGGGCACTGTCCGCTATACAGACAGCAGTGGGGCAGAGCAGCAGGTCTTTGTCAGCGGCGGTTTTGCCGAAGTTCTGCCGGATAAGGTGACGATTCTGGCAGAATCAGCGGAAAAAAGAGCCGACATTGACATTGAGCGTGCAAAATCTGCTCTGAAACGTGCGCAGCA
Source organism: Desulfococcaceae bacterium (assembly GCA_050180235.1). Classification (GTDB taxonomy): domain Bacteria; phylum Desulfobacterota; class Desulfobacteria; order Desulfobacterales; family Desulfococcaceae; genus JAABRU01. The sequence continues at coordinate 5,894 of JBFXEJ010000100.1, read as the reverse complement.
GCGTATGGAAGAAGCGAGACAGAAAGAGAATATTGACTATGCAAGAGCGAGGGCTGCCCTTGAACGGGCTTTGCACCGCATCAAACTTTTGGATGCCAAAGGTGTATAATTCATTGAGCCGGTAGCCGCACATTTTCCCGCGGGTACTTAAAAGCAGATGTCTGAAAAGGGTGAATCCGTAAGGATTTGCCCTTTTTTTTTCAGGATGAATCTGCGGGAAAGTGAAAAATCTGCTCCGGATACCGTCCGGTGAACCGCTTATACCGATTCGCTATTGATTTGATCCAATACTGTCAGTTTTCCCGCAGCTCCGGGTGTGCAAAAAACCGCTCCGCTTAATTTTTGCACTCCTCCGGATCAGATGCAGATGTATCAAGTCAATGGAGAATCGGTATTATACCAATTCGCTATTGAATTTATATAATAAGGTGAGTTGCTTCCTCTGTGTTCTCTGTGGTTTTTTCTCTCTGTGTCCTCTGTGGGAAACCGAATTATAAGTATATTTTCAATGGAGAATTGGTATTATACAATCCGGAATACAAATCCGGAGGAGTGCAAAAACTGGGCGGAGCGGTTTTCTGCACACGCTCAACAGCGGAAAAACTGACGGTATTGCATAAAATCAACGGAGAATTGGCATTATACCAATTCTCCGTTGATTTTATATAATGCGGAATGCAACTCCGGAGGAGTGCAAAAATTAAGCGGAGCGGTTTTTTGCACACACGGAACTGAGGAAAAACTGATAACCGGAGGGAGAGTTTTTTCCGGATCATCAGCCGTTTTGACCCGCTACCAGTGGGATATACCCTGATTCCCGAATCAGTATAAAGATAAATCCGATATTGACCGGGTAAATGTGTGTTCCGTGTCAAAGAAACAGGGAATGATGACAGAATATGTAAAATATCTTGACTTTATTTCAGATGAAAGATTATATTGTCTGTAACGTGTATAAGGAGAACAACGGATAATAATTTATATAATCCGTTTTGTGAAAAAGCTGAACTGAAAATGAGATACAAATCGTCTGAACAAGGCTTTTTTATTTAGATAACTGAATGGGCCGGATGGATTGCACCGGTTCTTCTGCATGCAGTCTCCCGCGGTCGGTTGTACAGACCGGAAGAGACCATAATTGATTGATGACCTAGGTAAGGATATATTTGTGTTTGCCGACTTGGAAGGAAGACATGGCTGTTCATTATTCAATAAAGCGATGTTCCATAATATTTTGATGCACTGTTTATTTGTTTACGGGTGTTTCCTTTTTATGAAAAATGGGACGGCTGATGGTGCTGTATAAGCACTTATGTTGAAGAACAGTTGTTTTTTTTCACCAGGATACAGAAAGACTGATGAGAAAACTGTAATAAAAAGATCAGATTCCCGGAATGTGTCTTTCAGAAGCTGATCTCCTGTTTTGCAGAATTCCCCTGCCGTGTTCGTGATTGGAAGTTGTGCTTTGATCCAACATTATAAAATAAAGGAACCTTCCCTGGTTTTGGTGTGCATGTTCTGTTACGATAACAGAAAAGCCTGAAGAAACTACCAAGGTAACCGCCATGGAAACATGGTTCAAAGACCTGCCAACACGGCACAGTGCGGGGGATTTTTGTCACAGATGCATATGGACTTGGATGCACTGTGCGGACGGGATCGAAAACATGTGCTGACGGGATGTCATGTTTTCAGGAATTATGCAGTTGATAACATATTGAGTTTATTGTTTATAAAAATTAGCACACATAATAAATTCAGAAAAGTCAAAGTCAATCTGCACAAGTCCCGGTTTTTTTGTAAAGGGATATCCTGTGTGTTTTTCATCCCTGTCGGAAGGAATTTCAGGTCTCTGTCTGGGAGGATTCCGGATTTTTATATTATGTGACTGATGTTGCGCAGTATCGTAATGCCGGAGAACGCCGGTATGACGAAGGAGAGAGTAATTTCCTGATTTTTCTGAAAAGGTTTCCTGACATCAGTTATGTGATAATACGCAGATAATCCGGATGAATCTTTCACAAAGAAAATATATCCGGGAGAAGCAGATATCTCTGCTTCCGAAAGTGTTTCAGGTTCAGGCAGTGCGTATTATGGAACTGAGTCTGAAAAATCAGTTATCTCAAATAATTCATGCCATTCCACAGCCGATTTGAAAAAATCTCGGCAGTATTCATTTTCAGCATACCTTTTTTCCCATAAAATCATTTGACACCCGCCGCACAGGCACAGTTACAGTTGCTTTACCGCAGAATCGGTCTGAATTCTGAAATTTGTCTTGTTTTACTGCGGTTTTTTTGAGAAATATACAATGAGAAGCTTCCTGTGGAATTTATGAGAGAATTCCTTCGGAGCAGACGTCCGGGGCCGTCAGCGGACAATGATATTTCTGCCGGTTGCCGCATTGCACATTTTGCTGAGTTTCAGGCGATGTCAACTGTTCTTTAAAAATGAAAAGAAATGCTGCGACGCGGTATATCTGATGAAATGGGAGTAATAATGAATCAGGGAGAAAGTAAATGAACGGATACAGTTTGCTGATAGGCATCATCGGAATCGTCGTCGGATTTGCGGCTGCCTGCTGGTTTAAAGGGAAATTTGCCTCACAGAAGCTGGAATCTGCCGGGATTGAGGCGGGTCGGATAGTGGAAAATGCAGCCCGGCAGGCGGAAACACTGTTAAAAGAGGCCCAGCTGGAAGCAAAGGACAAACTCTTCAAGATGAAGAGTGACTTTGATGCAGAGACAATGGAAACCAGGGCGGAACTCAAGAAACTGGAAAAACGGCTGAACCATAAAGAGGAGAATCTTGACCGCAAAAATGAACAGGTGGCGCAAAGGGAGCAGGAGATTGCCACAGTGGAAAAACAGGTTCAGAAGAGAGAGGAGGAGATTGGGCAAAGCGAGCAGAAATACAAAGAGCTGATAGATGAACAGAAAAAACAGCTCGAAAAAATTTCCGGACTGACCACAGAACAGGCAAAGGAACTTCTGATCAGGGCAATGGAGAATGAGGCCAGATATGAGGCGGCAAAACTGATCAAGAAGATTGAAAACGAAGCAAAGGAGGAGGCTGACAAAAAAGCCAAAAAAATCATTGCCACTGCCATACAGCGCTATGCCGGTGATTTTGTGGCTGAGAGAACGGTTTCGGTTGTGCAGCTTCCCAATGATGAAATGAAAGGGCGCATCATCGGCAGGGAGGGCCGGAATATCCGGGCACTTGAAGCAGCAACAGGAATAGACCTGATTATTGATGACACACCTGAGGCTGTTATTCTGTCGGGATTCAATCCTGTCCGCCGGGAGGTTGCCCGGATTTCCCTGATGCGTCTGATTTCAGACGGCCGGATCCATCCCGCACGGATAGAAGATATTGTAAAAAAAGTGGGCCGCGAAGTGGATACAGCCATAAAGGAAGCCGGGGAACAGGCAGCCTTTGATCTGGGTGTTCACGGCATTCATCCCGAACTGATCAAATATGTGGGACAGTTGAAATTCCGTACCAGTTATGCGCAGAATGTCCTTCAGCATTCGGTTGAGGTGGGCTTTCTGTGCGGAATTATGGCCACAGAACTCGGGCTGAATCAGAAAATGGCAAGGCGTATGGGGCTGCTTCACGATATAGGAAAAGCCATTGATCATGAGGTGGAGGGACCCCATGCCCTGATCGGATCCAGACTGGCGAAAAAATTCAGTGAAGCCGCTGCTGTTGTTCATGCCATAGCAGCTCACCATGAGGATATTCCTCCGGCATCGGTTTATGCACTGCTGGTACAGGCGGCTGACAGTCTGTCCGGAGCCCGTCCCGGAGCCCGGAAAGAACTTTTGGAGAATTATATTAAACGGCTCGAAGATTTGGAAAAAATAGCGAATTCCTTCCGCGGGGTTGTCAATTCCTATGCCATTCAGGCCGGCAGGGAAATCCGGGTGATTGTGGAAAGCAGTATGGTTTCAGATGAGGAAACCATACTGATCAGTAAGGACATAGTTAAAAAGATTGAAGAATCGCTCACCTTTCCCGGTCAGATCAAGGTAATGGTGATTCGCGAAACAAGAGCGGTTGAATATGCAAACAAATGAGGAATGTCAGATGAAGAATGTTTTGGATACGCTTCAGGAGAGGGGATTTGTTGAGCAGACCACCCATGATCAGGAACTGAGGGAATATCTCGCGAAAAAAAAACAGAGATGTTATATCGGATTTGATCCAACTGCCTCAAGCCTGCATGTGGGGAGTCTTGTGCCCATCATGGCCCTGGCCCATATGCAGAGACACGGCCACTGTCCCATTGCTCTGGTTGGCGGGGGTACAGGACTGGTGGGTGATCCCAGCGGCAAGACAGAGATGAGGCAGCTTCTTACAGAGGAAATTGTGGCTGAAAATGTCAGGGGGATTAAAAAACAGCTTGCCCGCTTCATTGATTTCAGAGAAGAAAAAGCCCTGATACTCAATAATGCGGACTGGCTGACTGAACTGAGATATATTCCCATGCTGCGGGATATAGGCCGTCACTTCAGTGTCAACCGTATGATCAAAGCTGAAAGCTACCGTATGCGCATTGATTCCGAAGAGGGTCTGAATTTTATAGAATTCAATTATATGATTCTGCAGGCATATGACTTTCTTGAATTAAGCGGGCGCTATGACTGTCTGCTGCAGATGGGCGGAAGCGACCAGTGGGGAAATATTGTGGCCGGTATAGATCTGATACGGAAAAGCAGTCAGAAAAGCGCTTTCGGGATCACCTTTCCGCTTATCACCACAAGCAGCGGCATCAAAATGGGAAAGACCCATAAGGGTGCGGTCTGGCTGGATCCGGAAAGGACTCAGCCCTACGATTATTATCAGTTCTGGATCAACACCGATGACCGGGATGTCTGCCGGTTTCTTCTGCTTTTCACCTTTCTGCCTGTGGAAGAAATCCGTGCTGCCGAATCATTGGAAGGATCTGATCTGAATGCTGCCAAATCAGTGCTTGCATTTGAGGCAACTGCACTGGCTCACGGAAAAGAGGAGGCGGTAAAGGCATATGATGCCGCATCAGGCATGTTCGGTTCCCGGCAGATTCCGGAAACGATTCTGCCTTCCAGCACCATACCCAGAGGACAAACACAGGACGGGGAAGTTCTGGTTCCGACATCCGCAGTAGACCGGGCTGTTTTTCAGGAAGGAATACCGGCTTTCAAACTTTTTTTTATGGCCGGGCTTGTCGGTTCCGGCGGGGAAGCCAGAAGACTGATTGCCCAGGGTGGAGCCTATATTAATGGAGAGCGTGTCACTTCACCGGATAATATGGTGAAGGATACGGATATTCCGGAATCAGAGATACTGCTTCGGGCCGGAAAAAAACGCTATCACAAATTAAAATTCAGTGCATAGCAGATAAAAGTCTTGACTTTTTGGCAGGTCTTCTGTATTTACTCAGCCCGTTTTGCCTGAATTTCTGCATTCAGGACAAAGCGGGTTTTGTTTTTTTGAGAAAGGTGTATTTTCTTTCCGGTCTTTCAGAAAATAAGCGGTGTCTTCAGGCATGGTTTCGCAGAACAGGTTTCTGCTTATGCCGAAAACAGCCCCGTTTTTTACAGGAATTTGTGCGTTTTTAATTCAGCAAATTTATTTTGACATTTCAAAAAAAATTTGTTGACATAAACAGAAACAGCCTGTATATATCCGCACATCTTTCACGGAGCATTATTTTGATCCGGCAGTTTTGCCGGTATTTTTTTTGACCGGTGGCAAAATAAAAAAAACTGCATGAAAGACGAAAAAACATCTTGACATATTTTTTGTGGTGGTATATAAGTTGCGGGTTCCCTGAGTGAGGGGGGATTTGTGAATGTGGTCTGCGGAGAGCGGACTGACTGATCTTTGAAAACCTGACAGTGACAGAA
>JBFXEJ010000099.1:0-24962 GCA_050180235.1 Desulfococcaceae bacterium | reverse complement strand
ATCCCGTCTCTCCTCTGCGATCATCCCCAACTGGTGATACGTGGAAGCCGCTCCGTGTTCGTTGCCGTGCTTTTCTGAAATTTCCAGCGATTTGCGGTACCATTTTTCAGCCGCCTCAAAATCCCGTCTCTCCTGGGCGATTCTCCCCAACGAGTGACAGGAAGAGGCTTCCCATCCATACTCATTCTTTTCTTTCGCCCAATCCAAAAGCCTTTTGATTGACTTTTCCGCCTCATCAAAATTCCGCAGTTCTGAATCAAGCTCATAATTTTTATACAGCCATTCCGGCAGTTCTGTTTCCTTTATATCTGATTCGGAAATATGCCTGCGAAGGCTTTGGGCGCGCTGAAGGTCATAAATGGTCATGGCAGCTTCAAACATGGGAAGATAATATCTGCGGACAAGAAGGGATTTGTCCACTCCCTGATGAACTGCTTCAGACAATTGTTCCTGAAGGCCGGACAGCACCTGCCGCGCGGTTTCAAATGACATTTCATTTTCGGAAAATGCGCTGTCCCGCATTTGATATGACAGGTTTGCCGCGTCATCCTCTGAAATTCCCAGAATATGCAGTTTCAGGGGAATCCAGTCTGCAAGATGATCCGCATCCCGAATCATGGCACGGTAATTGAGTGGCAGAAGAAAAAAAATCACATGGCATTTCAATCCTCCCCATGATTCCCGCAAAAAATTCATTTCTGTCCAAAACTGATGCGCGTCTTTTTCATCTGCATCGCCCTGATCCGCTATAAACAGGACGCCCTCATGTTTTGTCCAGTCTGAAATTGCCTGTCTGGCCTGATCCAAAAGCAGGGCCGGGGACTGGGAGCATAAAAAAGGCAATACGGCATTGGGACGGTTACTGAGTTCCTGCTGTAGTATTTTGACAAGCGCATCTGCCCTATGCTGCGTATCCACTTCAACAGCAGTTAAAGCAGACACAGGATCACGCGCTGCATTTTTCAGGGCTTCAATATGCTGATTTTCATTTATCATAATCTTCCGATAACTTTCAGATATTCAATCACCAAAGGATGAACCCCAATCCATCTTTCACCGTTGTATTCAACCATTGCACAGGATTTTATCAAAATCTGGTTTATGGCATCGGCTATCAGTCCGGGTTTTTCACCGAGCCGCTGTTTTTTGGCGCATTCAACCAGACGTTCGTGCAACTGTTCAACAGACTGAGGCCCGCCGGGAAGGGGTTCATAAGGCAGTGCGATCTGCAAAGAAAGTTCCCTGCGCAACTGGTTTAAGCCATATTGAATGTGATCACGGGTCAAAGGAATTTTTGCTGTGGTCATAACTGCGGCTTCATGAAGCACATCAAATATATGGCGAAGCACGCCTCCGGTTTTTTGGATCAGTAATTGCAGAGCATCCGGTTCAATCAGATTCCCCTGAATTCGGTTCAGAATCATTTCCCTTACAATTTCAAAACCATCCGCCTTTTTTTCCGGCGGTTCCATGACTTTGATCATAGGCAGATTGATCGTATCGTCAAAATGATGCTTGAAGGCATTGACTTCAGGTGAATGAAACAGAAAAATCGGAATTGTGTAGATAATGCAGGTTCGGAGTCCGGTCAGCAGGTTTGTATTCTGGACAAAAATTTCCCGTGCCTGTTTTAAATCCAGTTTGTCAATATCTTCCACAATGATGAGCAGTTTTTTATCTTCCGGCAAAGCGCTGCGCACTGCTTCAATGACAAAATTGGCCTGCGTCAGCAGATCTCCGGGACGTTTTCTCAGCTTTGCGGTTTTTGTTTCTTCACTGTGGGCATTGAATTTGATTTCAGAGGCGATTTTGAAAAACAGACCTGCCAGTTTTCCCAGCAGGCCGGATTCAGTGGAAACACCGGCTCCCACATTCAAATTCATATCTCTGCATTCTTTTTCCGACAGGACAGTTTCACTGAAAAAATCCAAAACCGGCTTTAGCAGACTGTCTTTCAGCTCCAGTCCCATATTCTGGGCGGATTTTAAAACACGGGCCGTGATGACCAGAATCAAATCCTCAGCGCGTGCGGAAACCAGATTCATCTCATCCTGAATGGAAAAGGAAACTGTGATGAACCGGTCACTGATCTCGGTCATCAGCTTGTTCAGTTCCGTGGATTTCCCGCATCCCCGATGACCGTAAAACAGAATCCGGGCATCCGGTATGACCTCCAGTGTTGCGGAAATTCTCTGCCGGGTGTTCTGGTTCGGATCCCTTGCACAGTCTGTTTCAATAAAAAACGATTCCAGTTCCCTGCCTGACAATGGCAATGGCCGGCACACCCGCCGGATATCCGCCAGTGTTTCGGCTTTTTTAAGTTTATTCCCGGATGTCATAAATAACTCCTGTTTAAAATGAAAAATGGTCGAATCGGGTATGATGAAGTCAATGCCGTTTCCTTAAAAAAATGGTAGTGGGTCAAATCCGTTGAAAATCCCCCTCCCCTTGTGGGAGGGGTTAGGGGAGGGGTAAAAATAATATCCTGTAACAAACTGATGTTTTCACCCTCCCCTGCCCCTCCCTCAAGGGAGGGGAGACTGTCATCAACGGATTTGACCCACTACCAAAAAAATTAAGGAGTGCCAAACTGAAAGTTTGGCAGAGTATTTTTCCGCGGCTGAAAATTCAGAATCCGGTTTCCCATATTTCCTGCAGATTCAGCACAAATCCGGGCAGCACCGGGTCTCCCGACACATCTGAGGGATTTTTCAGACACAGGGTCTCCTGGCCGGGACGGAACACAAACACGGTTTTTTCGTTCGGGACAATCAGCCAGCCCAGCAATGCCCCGTTCTCCGTATATTCCCTCATTTTTTCCCCAAGCACGGAAACCGTGTCTGACGGAGAGCAGAGTTCAATGACAAAATCCGGGCAGAGCGGAATGAATCTGCGTTTCTGTTCCGGTGTCAGACAGGCCAGTCTTGACCGCCTGATCCATGCCGCATCCGGGGAACGGGTTGCTCCGTTCGGCAGAATAAAACCTCCGGATGAATCGAAAACCACGCCGGTCCTGTCTTTTTTAGCCCAGTTTCCGAGAGCTGTAATCAGTTCTGAATTGCGCCAGCTTGTTTCTCCGCCTGTTGGCGACATGATCAGCACCTCCTGTTCGGTATTGCGTTCAATGCTCAGTTCCCTGTTCATCCGGCAAAATTCATAAAACTGTTCATCCGTGAAATGAATCGCGGGATGGAATTTCAGCGTCAGACAAAAATGTTCATTCACAGTCTGGATCATGGTGTCCTCCCTTATTTTTGCTGTGCAAACGGGGGAAGCCCCGCATTTTTCCGCAGGGTTTTCAGTTCAGCCGGGTAGGGTTGGCACATCAGTGCCCACCATTTCGTTTTGTTTCAAGATGTTGGTTGGCAACGCTCCGCTTTTGCCCACCCTGCTGACCTTGTTTTTTAACCCCTGAGGGTTTTCAAAACCCTCAGGGATTTTGGCAGAAAAAATGTACATATTATTTTTTTACAAACCCTGAAAGACCGGAAATTTCGGGGCGGAAATTTCCGCCCCGGATGATCGGATTTCCGTTTCTGCAATGTTCCGCAGTAAAATCAGGGCGGCAGTCCGGTTCATTCTTTTAACCGCAGTTTCTGCCTGAGTTTTTTCACCTCGGCAGAACGCAGCTTTGTGGCTTTGGCAATCTGCTCATCAGTCAGAAGCCCCATTTTCAGCAGGTTCAGTGCGGTCTCGGTTCGCCCCTCCAGTTTTCCCTCCTTTTTCCCCTCCAGTTTTCCCTCCTTTTTTCCCTCCTTTTTTCCCTCCAGTTTTCCCTGCAAAAGGCCGATCTGAATCAGTTCCTGACCGGCCACGGTTTTCTCCAGGGGTGTCAGTTGGATCATTTTTTTCACCTCCTCCAAAGTCAGGTCTGAAAAACGCTGCAGCACAGCATATTCCAGAAGTTCGCTGAGAATTTTTGTTTTTGCCTGCGGCAGTCCCATGTCCCTGATTTCGGCATCCCACTGCCGGACAGATTCCGGCAGTTTTTTTCTGTCCTCCAGCACCAGGGGTTTGAGCACGGTCAGCGCGGATGCTTTTTTTCCGATCTTTTTCAGCAGATTCGGCAGATAACAGCGGATCAGCCGGCAGGGAGGAACACAGGACAGCCGGGGCTTTCCCGGATCAAAGGTTTTGTCCGTGAACAGCACCACCGCAACAAAGGGCTGATCATCGTCATTCTGCTCATACCATGTGCTGATTTCCCGGAAAAAGCGCCAGTAAATCTTTTTGTCCGGATAACCCTGCACTTCCGCAAAAAGATTCGGCCCGGGCCGGTCAGTGCGGCGGAAAAGACCGTCCATCCGCTTCTCCGTTGTCTTGGCAGTAATGCTTTCAAAGACATATTCGCCTTCCGCATCCAGACTGATGAGGTCAAAAAGGGACTGCGGATCAAATTTGAACAGTTCATAAAACAATGCGTCTGTTTTCATGCTTAACTCATAATCAGAAAATCACCGGAAAACCGGGCAGTGTGGGCACGTCAGTGCCAACTATTTTTTTTGTTTCAAGGGGTTGGTGGGCAACGCTCCGGTCATTGAGCTTGCCAAAATGCGCTTTTGCCCACACTGTTTTACGGCACTTCCACTGAATCAAATATCCGTCCGATAATCTGCTCTGTGGTGATGTCCTCTGCTTCAGCCTCATAACTCAGAAGAATGCGGTGGCGCAGCACACTGGGCGCAATGCTTTTGATGTCCTGGGGCGTAACATATGCCCGTCCCTGCAGAAACGCATATGCCCTGGCAGCAAGACTGAGAAAAATGGTGGCTCTGGGAGATGCTCCAAACTGAATATACTGGGCAATGTCAATCCTGTAATCTGCGGGTCTGCGTGTGGCAAACACAATATCCACCATATAATCCCGCAGTTTTTCATCCACATAAATGGAGCGGATGAGTTCTTCGATTTCATTCAGTTGGGAAGGCGCAAGCACCTGCTGAATCTGCACGGATTTTTCAAACCCCACCCGTTTCATGATCTCTTTTTCCTGCATTTTGTCCGGGTATCCGATAACCAGTTTGAGCATAAACCGATCCACCTGTGCTTCGGGAAGCGGATAGGTTCCTTCCTGTTCAATGGGGTTCTGGGTTGCCATGACCAGAAAAGGATCTGCCAAAGGAAAGGTGCTTTCTCCGATAGTCACCTGCCGCTCCTGCATGGCCTCCAGCAGCGCGGACTGGACTTTGGACGGAGCGCGGTTGATTTCGTCCGCGAGAATGATATTATGGAAAATCGGGCCTTTCTTTATGGTGAAATCCCCGGTTTTGGGCAGATAGATTTCGGTTCCGATCAAATCTGCAGGCAGGAGATCCGGCGTAAACTGAATCCGCTTGAAATCAGCCTGCACTGTATCAGCCAAAGCCTTGACTGCGCTGGTTTTTGCCAGTCCCGGAACTCCTTCAATCAGGATATGGCCTTTGGTGAAAAGCCCCATGAGCAGTCCGTCAATAAGTTCCTGCTGGCCGACCATCATCTTTGCGATTTCGCTTTTGATGCTGTTTACCACCAGATGTTTTTCTTCAATTTTTGCTTTCAGTTCCTCAACCGTCACGCTGCCTCCTTATGGCACTGGTCCAAATTTGCTGAAAAAACCATAAATTTGAAACTATTATAGAAAAAGAGATTTATCCCGCATTCGGCAGATATACCCAAAAGAGATAAATTCAGCAGATCTAAAACTCCCTCACCCTCAATGGGGAGGGAGAATTAAGGAAATTTTCGATCTGCTGAAATTTAATGGAATGAAAAGCATTTGTCAAGACAGTTGGGAAATGGGGAAGGTATTTGCGGTCAGTTTGAAATAAAACGATGGCTGTGGGACAGAATCTGTTCGGGAAACTGTAGGGGAGAAAAAAATTTGGTGATGATCAGAATATACTGATCCGATTTTGGTTTTTTGGGCACGAAAATTATTTTTAACCGTCAGTCAAAGGCATTTTGGAAACAGGGTTATAAGAATCATCTCTTTCTGATACTGCGGGGGCTGCCACAAGTTTCCCTTCGGAATCATAAGCAAAAAAGGTGTCCGGTCTGACAAACACAGATATTTCCGCACCGATTTTCAGGGGAAAGATTCCCACATCCTGCACGACCATTGCAGTGCCGTTGCAGCGGATATGGGTAAAGGTTTCGGAGCCGTTGATTTCCGACAGTTCCACCCTGGCATGAAAAGAGGCATCAGCCGGGCTTTGCTGTTTCAGAAAAAGATGATTGGCACGCACGCCAAAAATATAATTCCCCTGGGCCAGCCCGGAAAGATGACCGGAAAGGGGAATGCGAATCTCCGGCCCAAGCTCGGCTCCGTTTCCGTTTACATTTCCGGGGATGAAATTCACAGGCGGATCACTGAACACCTCGGCCACTTTCATGCTCGCGGGATGATGATACACATGGGCAGTCGGGCCGGTCTGCAATACCCGGCCTTCATCCATCACAATGATATTTCCGCCCAGCATCAAAGCCTCTGTGGGTTCGGTGGTGGTATAGACCACAATGGCAGAGCGTTTTTCAAAAATTCCCCTCAGTTCAACCCGCAGTTCTTCCCGCAGTTTGTAATCCAGATTCACCAGAGGCTCATCTAGCAAAAGCAGTTCAGTCTCTTTGACCAATGCCCTTGCAATGGCCGTGCGCTGCTGCTGACCTCCGCTGAGTTCCGCAGGCAGACGATCCAGCAGATTTCCGATATGGAGAATATCAGCCGTATGGCGCACTTTTCTGTCAATTTCGGTTTTTTCCATTCCTGCAATTTTCAGGGGAGATGCTATATTTTTATAGATGTTTAGGGAAGGATAGTTGACAAACTGCTGATATACCATTGCCACGCTGCGTTTGCGCACGGACAGACCGGTAATGTCTTTGCCGTCTGAAAGGAGTTTCCCTTTGCCGGGACGATCCAGCCCTGCCAGAATGCGGAGCAGAGAGGTTTTTCCTGCAAGGGTGCGGCCCAGAACCACATAACGGGAACCGGTTTCAAAATTCAGGTAAATATCCTTCAGATGAATTTCATTCCCAACAGTTTTATGAATATTTTCCAGCGACAGACTCATAACATTTTCCCCTGTACTCCCTGCTGATTATTGTGCAATCTGAATTCATTTGCTGAATTTGATTTAAACGAATATTATGCCCTATACCACTGAAGAAAAATTTTCTCAAGTGAAAAGTTGTCATAATTTGATAATGGGTCAAATCGGCTGATAATGCAAAAAAACTTTATCCCAGCCCGCCGGGAAGGGGAATTTCATAATCAGCGGATTTGACCCAATGCCTGAAATTCCTCACGCGGCCGGAGCCAGTTTTCCCGCCTTTTTTTCCACTGCGGAAAGAATTTTTCCGGAATCCATAAGCCGCGTCATGGTTTCAATATCTTTTGCCAGCACCCGGTCTGTTTCCAGATGGGGAATTTCCGGGCGGATCACTTCGTAAGCCGCAAGGGTTCCTTCGCCCGGTTTCAGGTTGGTGAACAAATCCAAAGCCTGGGCCGCGCAGAGAAATTCTATGGCAATCACATGCTCGGCATTGCGCAGGATTTCCCGGCATTTGCGTGCGGCAATGGTTCCCATGGACACATGATCCTCTTTATTGGCAGATGTGGGAATGGAATCCACACACGCAGGATGGGCAAGCACCTTGTTTTCCGACACCAGCGCGGCTGCCGTGTACTGTGCAATCATAAACCCGGAATTAAGTCCCCCGTCTTCCACCAGAAACGCGGGAAGTCCGCTGAGCATGGGATTGACCAGACGCTCGATTCTCCGTTCTGAAATACCGGCCAGTTCCGCAATGGCCATAGCCATGAAATCTGCGGCAAGGGACACAGGCTGGCCGTGAAAATTGCCCCCGTTGAGATATTCTCCGGTGTCGGAAAAAATCATGGGATTGCCGGTGCAGGAATTCATTTCTGTTTCCATCACCCTGGCAGCATAACGTATGGCATCATGGCTTGCTCCGTGAACCTGCGGAGAACAGCGCAGTGTGTAAGCATCCTGAACCCGGCAGCAGTCTTTGTGGGAAGACACAATCTCACTGTTTTTGGTAATGCGCAGCATATTTTCCGCTGATTTTATCTGTCCCGGATGTGGCCGTAAGCTGTGGATTCTCGGATCAAATTCCGTGCGGCTGCCCATCAGCACTTCCAGACTCATGGCTGCGGCAATATCAGCCAGTCTGCACAGATGCAGCGCGTCAAAGGCAGTCAGAGCCGCTATCGCTGTCATCACCTGCGTGCCGTTGATCAGGGAAAGCCCTTCTCCTGCAAGGAGTTCCATTGCTTTCAGACCGCATTTTTTCAAAGCCTCTGCTCCGGACATCCGCTCTCCCTGAAAAAAAGCCTCCCCCATGCCAATCAGCACCAGACACATATGTGCCAAAGGACAGAGATCACCGCTTGCGCCCACTGAACCTTTTTCCGGAATTACAGGAACAATGCCCCGGTTCAGCATTTCCGCGAGGAAACGCACGGTTTCCGGACGGATGGCTGAGTATCCCAGAGCCAGATCCTGAATACGGAGTGTCATCACTGCACGCACAGTTTCCTCATCCAAAGGACGGCCTACGCCTGCGGCATGGCTCATCAGCAGATTTTTCTGCAAAATACAGGTATCCTCAGCGGAAATGGAAACATCACTCAGCGCACCGAACCCGGTGGTTATGCCGTAAATGCGTTTTTCTTCAGCAATCCATTTTTCAATGAGATTCCGGGAGGCTGCCATCTTTTTTTCCGCACGCGCAAACACGCGGACAGAGGCTTTGTTACGGGCAATATCAGACAGATGTTTCAGTGTGAGAGGTTTTGAACCAATGATGACTGTTTTCATGTTTTCCTCAATGCTTATGAAAAGGTTCCGCATCCAATCCGGATTTCACATTTTTTTATGCGATTTATTCCTGCCTTATGATTATCACAGATAACAGAAATGTAACAGCATTTTTTGATCCTGCTTTTCCGCCGGGAGCTCAGCCGGCTGGAGTGGCAAAAGGAAAGTTTGGCAGGTTCCCAAATTTTCCTTTTGGAATCCCTGATATGTTAATAAATTTATTTGACAAACGGGAGTGCAAACTCACAGTTTGGCACTCATCCGGCATGACAAAAGATGAAAAATTCTGTTGACAGGCAAACTGAATCAGTATATTCTTATATGGAAATATAGTCGGGAGGAATATGAAAGATTTTATCAGGGTCATGAAGGCCCTTTCGGATCCGGGCAGGGTGAAAATTGTCAAAATGCTTTGGCACAAAACCATGTGCGTCTGCGAACTGCGGGCTGCGCTGGAACTTTCCCAGCCTGCGGTATCCAAACATCTCAAGATACTGGAAGATGCCGGGCTGGTGACTTTTAAGAAAGACGGGCTTTGGGTCAATTATTCCCTTGCCGAAGGCTCCAATCCCTATGCGGAAACACTGCTCAGCAATCTGGAAAACTGGCTGAATGAGGACGCTGAAATTGAAAAACTTGTGAAAAGAATCCCCTTTATCCGGCGTGAGGAAATTTGCAGACGTTAGAATTATAGATGAAACTAATTGTTTTTGCACAGTTTTTTTGAAGACAGAAAGGTGAGAGAATGAAAAGAAAAAAATGCCATTGCCAATGGACAGGCGGATAAAGACAGATTTGCAGAGGAATAAAAGAGACAGTGGCTGATGCAAATTCAATACAGTGCTTTTGTCAAGTCTGATTTTATGATCTGAACAGAACAAAAAACCGGATTTTTTGGAAAAATCCGGTTTTTATAAACTACTGATTCAAGTCTGATTTTATGATCTGAACAGAACAAAAAACCGGATTTTTTGGAAAAATCCGGTTTTTATAAATACAGTAACAGTTATGGAGAAGATAAAGATGAAAGAACGTACAAAACTGCTGATTCTGATCGGCATTTATGTGATTTGTTATTATGTTCCCTGGGATCATCAGATTATCCGGCAGTCCGGACTGGAAGCCTTTATGATGCTGCGGGAATATGCTCGTGAACATGTGCTGACCTGCCTGATTCCCGCGTTTTTTATTGCCGGAGCCATTTCTGTGTTTGTATCTCAGGCTTCGGTGCTGAAATATTTCGGCGCGCAGGCCAGCAAGATTCTGTCTTATGGCGTGGCCTCGGTTTCCGGAACCATTTTGGCTGTCTGCTCCTGCACCGTTCTTCCTCTGTTTGCAGGGATTTACACAAGAGGCGCAGGCATTGGCCCGGCCACTGCTTTTCTGTATTCCGGCCCGGCCATCAATGTGCTGGCCATTGCCATGACCGCCCGGATTCTGGGATGGCAGTTGGGGCTGGCACGTGCAATCGGCGCGGTTGTTTTTGCCATTGTCACAGGGCTGTTAATGGCTTTGATTTTCCGCAAAGATGATGCTGCGCGCACTGCGGGTCAGATTTATGTGCCGGAAGACGGCGCAAAAGAGCGGACTCTTGCACAGGACGGATTCTACATGCTGACGATGGTGCTGATTCTGGTATTTGCGGCATTTGCACGGCCTGCGCCGGATTCCACCGGTATATGGCCCTTTATCTTCAGCATCAAATGGTATATGACTGCTGTGCTGCTGATTATTCTTGCTTTCATGCTCAAAGCATGGTTCACAAAAGAGGAACGATCCGACTGGGTGCAGGCCACCTGGGGATTTATGAAACAGATTTTTCCCCTGCTGGGTGCGGGAGTTCTCGTTGCAGGCTTTACTTTGGGACGCCCCGGACATCCTGCCCTGATTCCCGAACAGTGGATTCAGTCTCTGGTGGGCGGAAATTCCTTTGGAGCCAACCTGTTCGCGGCTGTGGCCGGTGCGCTGATGTATTTTGCCACCCTGACAGAAATCCCCATTTTGCAGGGACTTTTGGGATCAGGCATGGGAAAAGGCCCCGCGCTGGCTCTTCTGCTGGCAGGCCCGGCTCTTTCTCTTCCCAATATGCTGGTTATCGCGGGCGTTATGGGTGTGAAAAAAACAGCCGTGTTCTGCGGCATTATTGTTGTGCTTTCCACCATTGCGGGAATGATATACGGAGCGTTTTTTGCATAAAGACTGCTGATGAATAACCTGCCGGTAAATAACCTGTGGATAAATCCACAGGTTATTCATCGGATGTGCAGAGCGGATTATACTGATGCCAATTTGTTCAATGGAAAAGCGATATGGAATTTGCATTATATCAGCCTGTTTTATTTTCCCAATTCAGGACGCGGTGCGCCCCGAATTGAGTGGACGCATTACCGCCTTTTGCTGAAAGTCAAATGCGGAGAAATACTCTGGCCGGAGTTGCAAGGCCGGGTTAGGCAAACGCATCTGACTTTCCCAATAATGAACGCACTGCGTTCACAATTGTCATGGACGCTTTACTGCCTTATTTTGAGAGTGGAAGATGAAAATGCCCTCAATTATCCTATGCTCCGAGCGTGATGAAACAGTGGTAAAGTTTTCCGTGCTCAATGGCAGTGAGCAGCTTTTTGCCTCAAAATATCAGTTATACCTGCCCACACAGCAGGAACTGAAACAGGTTTTGGAAAGTCAACGGCATTTTTTGGAACAGCAGATGGAACCGCAAACTTGAACGGATAAGGAGAAATATCATGGAAATCAAAATTCTGGGGCCGGGGTGTCCCAAATGTGAAAAAACAGCCGGTATCGTAAATGAGGCTGTCGCGGAAACCGGTGTGACTGCCAATGTGGAAAAGATCAAAGACGTGATGCAGATTGCCAAATTCGGTGTTTTCGGCACACCTGCGGTGGTCATTGACGGTGAGGTGAAATGCGTGGGAAAAATCCCCAGCAAAGACGATGTCAAAAAATGGCTGGGAAAATAAGGAGGATATGACATGGCAAACGACTGCTGTTCATGCAGCGCGCCCCAGACCATGATTCTGGCCTGTTCCGGCGGATCAAATGTGGGGCAGTTGTCCAATCAGGTTGCAGTGGAACTGACACAGGAGGGATTTGGCAAAATATTCTGTCTGGCCGGTATTGGCGGGCATCTTTCCGGTTTTGTGTGTTCTGCCAAAGATGCGGAAAATCTGGTGGTGATTGACGGATGCGGGGTCGGATGTGCGAAAGCCATTCTGAGCCATGCCGAGATTCCCATGAAGAAATATATGGTCATTACCGATGAAATGGGAATTACGAAGAACAGGGATTTCAGTCTCAAACGGGAAGAGATTGACCGGGTAAAGGCTGCCCTGAAATCCGCAAAACAGGAGACAAAAGCACAAAAACCCTTTGCGCCGCCGCCCCCGTTCACCGGATGCACATGCAACAGCAGGTTATAGTTTTTTCTTATGAATCAGGCACAACGCTGTCCTGCGCGGCGCAGTTTTCTGTTCATAAAAAATTTCAGGTATTTTTTCAGATTAAAAGGAAGTGCATATCAACTTTCCGCAGGAATATGCAGATACGGAAAACTCTGCGTTACCCTGCGCTTAAAAACGAATAAGGAGATTATAATGGAATCAAAACAAATCTTGGAAGAAACGTTTAGATTTCATGGATATATCTGCTGGGCAAGTGCTATCGGCGCACGTGCAGGATTGGTTGCGCTTCGTGAACTGGGTGTTCAGCGCACCGGCTCATCAGATGAACTTCACTGTATTGCAGAAATCGGTGATAATCACGGCGCACAGTGTTTTGCAGACGGGGTTCAATACAGCACAGGCTGTACATTCGGCAAAAACAACATTGAAAAAGCCGGATGGGGAAAGCTGGCAATCACTTTGATTGACAAGAAAAAAGAGCGTGCTGTCCGGGTCTCCTACAAACCCGGAAGACACAAAATGGTTGCGGAATCCTCTTTTATGAAAAAGCGTGCTGCGGGAATTTCTCCGACGCAGATTCCGCAGGAAGAAGCATGGGAAATGGTCAACATGCTTTGGGAGGCTCCTGAATCCGAAGTCTTGACAATCGGCAGAGTTGAAGCATATCCTTATGAAGATTTCGGCGAAGTCATGGGGCTTATGCCCTGTGCCGCCTGCGGAGAAATGGTATCCAAAATGTATTTGCGTGTGGTCGGAGACAAGCATATGTGCATTCCGTGTTCCGGTTATAATCAGTAAGGTGATTTCCGGAAAAGAATATACCGCCAAAGTATCAAAAGATTCCGGCTTTTGACCTGTGCCTGTGAACTGAACCGGGATATTTATTTTCAGAAATCACCTAAGTTAAAGAAACTGGGTTTTTTCAAAAAACTCAGTTTCCCATCTTGTCAACAGAAGAAAAATGAAGGATGGCATTTATGGTAATTCCTGCTGCTGCCGGTGTTATCACATTTATTTTTACAACACTGCTGACCATTGCCGGAGTCGGTGCTGCATTTATCCTGATTCCGGTTTTTATTGCACTGGGCATTGATCTTCATGTGGCAATGGCAACCGCTCTGCTCATCAATTCAATTGCCATGATATTTGCCTCATACAGATTTGTTCAGAAAAAGCTTATTTTGTGGAGAGTTGCTGTTCCGATTCTGATAGTCGCAACCGCTCTTTCCCCTTTGGGGGCTTATGTCAGCAAAGGACTGAACAGAGAGGTGCTGCTGTGGCTTTTTACAGGATTTCTGCTGTTTGCTGCGGGAATGATGCTGTTTTATGAACCCGGACAGAAAAATGAAGAAAGCTCAAAAACCCGGCAAATGACTTACGGCGTTGCAGTCGGAGGATTTGCCGGATTCATGGGCGGTCTACTGGGCGTTGGCGGAGGAAATTTCATTGTGCCGGTTCTGGTCTGGCTGGGATTTGATTCCAAAAAAGCCTCTGCCACCACATCTTTTATTGTCATTTTTTCATCATTTTCCGGTTTTTTGGGACATGCTTCACTGGGAAATATCAGTTTTCCTCTTTTGGGATTTACCGCAGCAGGTTCAGCTTTGGGAGCGGTTGCAGGGGCATGGCTTATGACTGACAAACTGAACCGCAGACAGGTCAAACTGACTATCGGCATTGTGCTGCTGATCATTGCGGCAAAGATGATATGGGATCTTGCGGTGAAGTTTTAGGCGATTTTCATGAAAAAATGTACCATCATTGCAGGGTGGGCACGGCTTTCTGTGCCCACCGTTTCAGCAGGACGGCGGGCACAGAAAGCCGTGCCCATCCTACGAAAAACGGTATAATCATTAATGGAAATCACCTTAAATCACAGTGGCAATGGGTCAAATCCGCTGATTATGATACCAAGTCTCCATTGATTTGATGCAATATTGTCAGTTTTTCCGCTGTTCTGTGTGTGCAGAAAACCGCTCTGCTTAATTTCTGCACTCCTCCGGACTGTTTCATTGCCTTAAAACAATACGATTTTCTGAACGAAGAGGCCATTGTCAGTCAACTGAAAAAAATGGGCGTCAACTGAGACCTGCCCAAAAAGGAGATTCAATGAAAAAAATTGTCATATTCCCGGCAGCCTTTGTTCTGCTGGTGCTGAGCGCCATGCCTTTATCCAAAGCAGAGGCCGCAGATAAAGTTGAAGAAAATACGGTTGGGGAGAAATTTCCCGGCTTGGCTATGGATGTTCTCAAATCCGCAAAACTTGCAGAAATGGATGCGGAAATTTTGCTGAAGGCAGATGGGCTTGAAATCCGCAAACCTGATCTGGACAAAACCCTGTCGCAGATGGATGCGGATGAGCGTAAGCAGTGGCAGCAGAATCTGTTTTTCCTTCTGGAGCAGGAGACTGGAAAAAAGATTCTGCTGCACCAGGCCAAATCCGGGGACATATCCGCAGAAGGTCAGACAGATATGCAGATAATTCAGTCCTTTCTGATGCAGAAAGCAGGGGAAGCATATGTGAGTGAGGAGGAAGCCAAAGCATTTTATGATGCCAATAAGGAAATGGTCAGCGGTATGCCTTTTGAGCAGGTCAGAGAGAGCATTAAGACCTTTATGATCAGCCAGAAAAAGCAGGATGCGGTTGACAGTTATCTGGCATCTCTGGGAGAAAATGCACATATTCAGGTGAACCGGTCATGGGCCGAATCCCAGGACAGGCTCCTCAAAGACAATCCTGTGGACAAAGCCCGTGCTTCAGGCAGACCCACAATGGCCGAATTCGGCGCAACCGGCTGCATTCCCTGTGACATGATGCAGCCGATTCTGGACAATATGCGGAAAAAATACGGGGATCGCCTGAATGTGGTGTTTGCGCATGTGCGGGAAAATCCGGTTCTGGCTGCCCGGTTCGGCATCCGTTCCATTCCGGTGCAGGTTTTTTATGACAAAGACGGCAAAGAGGTGTTCCGCCATACGGGTTTTTATGCAGAAACCGAAGTGGTGAAACAGATTGAAAAACTGGGAGTGAAATAATGAAGAAAAATGTTTGGATAACTGTTCTGTGCATTGCAGCGGCTCTGGCAGTTGCAGGAATCTGGAAAAATCCCTTTTCTCCGCAGACTGCCGAAACCCCGTCTTCCCATTCCGGAAGTGTTCCGTCAGTTCCGGTCAAAGGAATGGTGACTATGGTTGATCTGGGTGCAAAAAAGTGCATTCCCTGCAAAATGATGGCCCCGATTCTGGCCGAACTGGAAAAGGAATATGCGGGAAAGGCCGCCATTGTTTTCATTGATGTGTGGGAAAATCAGGAACCGGCCAGAACATTCGGCATCAGGGGTATTCCCACACAGATATTTTTCACCAAAGAGGGAAAAGAGGTTTTCCGTCATACCGGATTTATGGACAAAAACAGCATTGTGGAAAAACTCAGACAACTGGGAGTGGAATGATCATGTTTTGCAGAAAATCTGTTTTGTTTGCTTTACTGCTGCTTTTCCCGGCAATGTCCGGAGGAGCGGACTGTGATCCCGCAGCTCCGCCTGCGGTGAGGAAAGAAACCGCAGTGCGTCTGACCGGGCCTGCGGCTATGGTTGCAAATCCCCAATATGCTGTAAAATCAGTGATTGAGGGTGACACGGTTTCCCATGATTTTATGATACGGAATATCGGGGATGCCCTGCTCCAGATTGAAAAAGTGGAAAGCGGCTGAGGGGGCCCCCGTGTTTCGTTTTATACGAAACAGGTCCCTCCCGGAGGCGAGGGAAAGATTTCTTTGTCGGTCAATACACAGGGATATGGCGGTAACAGCATTTCCAAAGGCGTGTCGGTTTACACCAATGATCCGAATCAGAAACAGTTTGGCCTGAACATTGTGATTTACCGGGTGGAGCGTTTTGTTTCCATCAGTGAACGCAAAGTGAGACTGATCGGCGTGAAAGGCAAAACCGTAAGTGCCGAAACCCGGATTCAGCCCGCTGCCGAATATCCCTTCACCATCACGGGTATTTCTGCGGAAAAAGGAAACAATATCCTTTACCGGCTGGATAAACAGGCATCCGGTTATCTGCTCACGGTGGAAAGCAGACCCGAAGCCGCAGGCATATTTTCCGACAGAATCCGTCTGAAAACCGACAATCCCCGGCTGCATGAAATTGAGATTTCTGTTTACGGAAATCTGAAGGTTCCGCATCCATAAGCACGCAAACGAAATGTTTCGTGTATCAAAAAACCGGATTTTTCCAAAAAATCCGGTTTTTCTGAAACTGTCAAATAAATTTTTTCACTTTTCTAACCGCAGAGG
Organism: Desulfococcaceae bacterium; assembly: GCA_050180235.1. Taxonomy (GTDB): domain Bacteria; phylum Desulfobacterota; class Desulfobacteria; order Desulfobacterales; family Desulfococcaceae; genus JAABRU01. The sequence continues at coordinate 8,421 of JBFXEJ010000099.1, read as the reverse complement.
ACGCAGAGAGAACAAGCCTTTGCGTTCTCTGCGTGAACATTGCGAACTTTGCGGTTAAATAAGTAGGCAAACAAAAATTTTCGTGTATCAAAAAACCGGATTTTTCCAAAAAATCCGGTTTTTCCGAAAATTTTATGCCCGAAAATTTATGGAACATTACTTATGAAAGAATTTTTTTGACAAACCATTCAGGAGGGGATTTTAAAGAAAATTTCTTTTTACATGAAAGCATGGAGTTGAAACATGAAAGGGAAGATTCAGACGGATCATCTTTATCAGAAAATCGCAGAACTGCTGCAGAATGCCCGGCAGTCTGCTGTTCGGACAATCAACCATGCGATGGTTTACACCTATTTTGAGATAGGCCGGATGATTGTTGAAAACGAACAGCAGGGAAAAGAACGCGCTGATTACGGCAAACAGGTTTTGAAAGAACTTTCTGACAGACTTGGGAAAAATTTTGGCAGAGGGTTTTCACCTGACAATCTTGAAAATATGCGCCGATTTTTCCTCACTTACTCAATTTCCGAGACACTGTCTCGGAAATTAGAAGAAAATTTGACTCCACAGACAGTGTCTGCGGAATTACAAATGCCGAAATTTCAACTGAGCTGGTCGCATTATCTGAAATTAATGCGTATGGAAGACCCGAACGAAAGACGGTTTTATGAAACAGAATGCTTTCAAAACAACTGGAGTCTGCGGGAATTGCAAAGACAGTTTGACAGCGCCCTGTATCAAAGGCTGGTTCTCAGCCGAAATAAAGAAAAGGTAAAAGAGCTGTCTGTCAAAGGTCTGGTATTGGAAAAGCCCCGCGATGCCATCAAAGACCCTTACATTTTGGAATTTCTCGGTTTACCTGAAAAATCAGATTATTCTGAAAGTGAACTGGAACACTGCATCATAAACAGACTGGAGACTTTTCTTCTGGAACTGGGCAAAGGATTCACATTTGCAGGCAGACAGGTTCGTTTTACATTTGATGAAAGACATTTCAGGGTGGATTTGGTTTTCTACAACCGGCTTTTAAGATGTTTTGTGCTGATTGACCTGAAAATCGGTGATCTGACACATCAGGATCTCGGACAGATGCAGATGTATGTGAATTATTACGACCGCTTTGTCAAACTGCCGGAAGAAAACAAAACAGTGGGCATTCTTCTCTGTCAGGACAAAAGTGAGGCAATGGTGGAAATTACCCTGCCCGAAGACAACGACCAGATTTTTGCAAGCAGATACAAAACGGTACTGCCTGACAAAGAAGAATTCAAAAAACTGCTGTCTGACACTATTAATTTTAAAATCAAGGAGTAACTTATGCTGGATCAGATGTTTTTGACAGTGAATGAATGGATGACCGGCGGCATTGCCATTGCTGCTGCCGGGTGTTTTCTCTGGGGCGTGATCAGCGTGCTGTTTTCCCCCTGCCATATGGCATCCATACCTCTGATTGTCAGTTATGTGGCAGGGCAGAATCAGACACTGGAAGCCCGGCAGGGAGCCAAATACGCGCTGGCCTTCACCATCGGCCTGTTCATCACCATTGCGCTGGTGGGCATTGTCTGTTCCCATCTGGGAAGAATGCTGGGCGAAATCGGGCCATACTGGACGATTCTCGTGGGTGCGATTCTCATCTGGGTGGCTTTGGATATGCTGGGCGTTTCCGCTTGTTCCATGTCCGGCGGACTGATGGGAAAACTGAAACTCAAGGGACTTTCCGGAGCATTCGGTCTGGGACTGGCCTACGGACTGCTCTCCGGCTCCTGCACCTTTGGTTTTATCGCACCGATTCTGGCTTTTATCACCATTCAAAAACAGATAGGCATCGGCATTTTTTACATTGTGCTGTTCGGCATCGGCCATTGCATTCCCATTGCAGTGGCAGGCAGTTCCACCGCTCTGGTGCAGAGGATTCTGGAAAACGGCAATTTTCAGAAAGGCAGTATATGGTTCCGAAAAGCTGCCGGAATTGCCATTGGACTGTTCGGGCTTTATTTCATTGTCAATCCCTTTTTCGGGGCATAGATCAGGTTTGGGAAATTCTTCATGAGGAAAGTAAACTCATCGAATACATACAGAAGGAAATTCATACTTTTATCTGAAACTGACTGCAAATTAAAGGAGACAGTATGAAAACAAAGTCTGATGCGGCTGTCGCAAAGTTTCTGGAAGGTTACAACTGTGCGCAGGCTGTGTTTTATTTTTTCTGTGATGAACTGGGGTTTGAAAAAAACATGGCTTTGAAAATGGCCTGCGGATTTGGCGCGGGAATGGGCAGAAAAGAGGAAGTCTGCGGCGCCGTGTCCGGAGGGATCATCGTGATCGGCGCAAAATACGGACGCGGAGAAAAAGATGACCGGACAGCAATGGAACTGACCTACAGAAAAACACGGGATTTGATGGATCACTTTGCTGAAAAACACGGCTCTGTAATCTGCCGCCAACTGATCAACGGCTGTGAACTCACCACAGAGGAAGGTCAGAGGCAGTTTAAGGAAAATGATCTGCTCAACAGGGTATGTGTCCCATGTGTTCGTTCAGCGGTCGGAATTCTGGAGGATATTCTGTAAATTTCTGCAAGGAGTGTCTGAGATGAGACTGAAAAAAATATCTGTGGAATTTGAAACTGCCGAGGTGCAGCAGATTCTGGCAATTGCTTTGGATGACAATGCAGAAGAGGCTCTGGCTTTTGTTCAGGGAAATCTTGCCAAAAAGGTGCAGAAGGCTCTGCAGCGTCATTGAGTGCCGGTTTTCGAGGTCTGTTACGGCCCCGGTCAAAGAGAACAGTTCAAGTGAATGAAAAGGAGATATTTCATGGAATTATGCAAAGATAACATCAAAAATCTGGTTAAGGAAAAATACGGCAAAGTTGCTCAGAACACCGGGTGCGGAGACGGCTGCTGCGGCGGTTCGCCGGTGCTGATGAATATTGCGGATTTCGGAAAAAAACTTGACTATTCCGCAGACGAGCTTTCCCTGGGTGCGGGTACAGCCAATCTGGGACTTGGATGCGGAAATCCCCTGTCTGTTGCACAAATTAAACCGGGGGAACATGTTTTGGATTTGGGTTCCGGAGCGGGATTTGATGCTTTTCTGGCTGTAAAGCTGACCGGAGACAGAGGCAGGGTGATCGGTGTGGACATGACTCCGGAGATGATTGAAAAAGCAAAGGCAAATGCAGCGAAAATGGGTGTCCGCAATGCGGAATTCCGTTACGGGGAAATTGAACATCTTCCGGTGGATGACAACTGGGCGGATGTGGTCATTTCCAACTGCGTCATCAATCTTTCTCCGTCCAAGTCTTCGGTTTTCAGGGAAATTTTCAGGGTTCTCAAACCCGGCGGCAGAATTGCGATTTCAGATGTGCTGCGATCCGGTGAAATTCCCGAAGAACTGAAAAACAATCCTGCGGCTTATACCGGCTGAGTGACCGGAGCCATTTCACCCGATGAGGTGAAACAGATACTTGATTCTCTGGGATTTCAGAATATTGCAATCACGCCCAAAAATCAGAGCCGTGACATCATTCAAAGCTGGAATATCGGAAAAGGTGCTGAAAAAGCGGTGTTTTCCGCTTATATCACGGCAGTCAGGCCAGTATAATAAGGTGATTTCCATTAATGATTATACCGTTTTTCGCAGGGTGGGCACGGCTTTTTGTGCCCACCCTACAATGATGGTACATTTTTTCATGGAAATCGACTAAAATCATCGTATCACCTGTTTGTCAAAAAGGAAACTGAGCGACAATGAAAATTATCAAAACTGCGGCAATGCTCCTGTCCCTGCTGATAACGGGAACATGTGCTGCCTTTGCGGATGCAGATGCAAACAGCAATCCTGCGCTGACTTTGGAACAGTGCATTGAGACTGCATTGAAAAACAACCCCGAAGCTGCTGCGGTACAGTGGGATGCCGAGGCTGCGGATTTCCGCTATAATCAGGCGGAAGCAGCGCTGCTTCCTTCTGTCAGCATTGAAGGCGGATATAATCATTTCCTTGATCCGCAGCGGCTGATTGCAGCTCGGTACAACGGAGAACCCGGAGACTTTGACCGGGACATGTTTCGCACAGATATTGTTGTCAGAATGCCGGTTTACACCGGAGGACGGATTACCAATGAAATTGCCGCAGCCGACCTGCTCCGCAAAGCAGAGGAGCATAAACTTGCCCGGACCCGTGAGGAGATTGTCCTGAATGTGTCCTCGGTATTTTACAGTATCCTGGGATATGGCAGGGTTATTGAATCGCTTGAATTTTCCATACAGGTTCTGGAGGAGCATCTCAAACGGGTATCCCAGTTGCTTGCGGCGCAGAAGGCCAGCCGTCTGGATTATTTAAAAACCGAAGTCCGGCTTGCGGATTTGCGCCAAAGCCTTGTCAATCAGAAAAACACCCTGGCGGTTCAGAAGCGGGTTCTGGCAAATCTGATGGGAACAGAACAGAATTCCCAGACTTTTTCTGTCAGCGGCAAACTGGAGTTTGAGCCGTCTGCGCTTCAGACCGAATCTCTGATTGGACAGGCACTTGGCGCACGAAGCGATTATCTGAGTGCAAAGGCAAAATTTGAGGCGCAAACCCGGAAAATCAGCATTGCCAAATCCGCATACCTGCCACAGGTCAGTCTTCAGGGAGGTTACGGATTTCGGACGGATATAAACGGTGAAAATGAGGATGCCGGTACACTGGGAATAACGGCAGTCATGCCGATATTTGACAGAAAAACTGCGCCGAAAGTCAGCGAGGAGGAAGCGAATCTGTCTGCCGCGCGGGAAAGGCTGCGGAAACTGGAATTGCAGATTCGGCAGGATGTTGAAACCGAAGTGCTGGATATTCAATCCGCTGCGGAGCGGATCATGTCCATTGAAAAAGCCATTGAACAGGCAAAAGAAAGTCTGCGGATCGAACGGCAGAAATATGAGCTGGGCGCAGGTTCAATGACCGATGTGCTGGATGCACAGTCCGCTCTGCTTCAGACAGAAACCGCGTATTACAAGGCAATGGCCGATGTCAATATCGCGAAAGCCCGGCTCAACTGGGCAGCAGGAGGAATGGAAAATTGAAACGTTTTACTGCTGTTATACTGTGTCTGGCATGTCTTGTCATTGCAGTTCCGTTTTTTGCTCAGGAAGAAAAAAAGCCGGAACCGAAACCGGAAGAAAAAAAGGAAAAAATGCTGCCGGTGGTGATGGTTGAAAAAGCAGTGCCCGGGGCTGTATCTGAAATCCTTGAACTGACCGGATCAGTTGTTCCGACACGGATAGCACGGGTGGCCTCACCGGTGGAAGGTCCGGTTCAGAACTGCTCAATCCGGGAGGGAGACAGTGTAAAACGCGGACAGAAACTGCTGTATATCGGAAGAGATACCTCTGCCTACGCAAGCCTGACCGCTGCCAAAGCCGGATTAAAGGAGCAGGAACAGGAACTGAAACGCACGCAACAGTTGGTAAAAAGCGGCGCGATTCCGGGTGCGCAGTTGGATACCGCGCGTTCCAGATATGAAAACGCAAAAGCACAGGTTGCCAAAGCCAGGGAAAGCGCGGATGATTATTCCGTAACCGCGCCGTGGGACGGCATTATCAGCAGGGTGTTTGTCAGAGACGGCGATTACGTGGCTCCCAGAGCGCCGCTGGTGGAAATTTTCGATCCCGCGAGTCTGGTCATCCAGTTTGCGGTTCCCGAAGCAAAATCTGTGGCTATTCAGGAAGATATGCTGATTCAGGCAGGGCTGGATGCCTATGCCGGAAAGATTTTTGAGGGAAAAATCAGCAGAGCCTATCCTGAACTGGATGCAAAGATGCGCACCCGTACCGTTGAGGCGGTTCTGGATGAAGCGCCAAATCTGATACCGGGCATGTTTGCCAGAATCAAAGTGATTCTGAAGCATATTCCGGATGCCATTTCTGTTCCGGCAGATGCGCTGATTGTCAGTCCCAAAGGAGATCATTTTGTTGCAGTGGCTGAAGAGGGAAAAGTCAAACGCCGCAAAGTGGAAACAGGCATTGAAGAGGCGGGCAGGATTCAGATCATCAAAGGCATTGCACCAGGCGATCTGGTCATTGTTTCCGGCGGAGAAAAACTCAAAGACGACACGGAAGTTCAGATAAACGGGGGATCGGGAAAATGACCCTTACAGAACTTTCGGTTCACCGCAGGATTGCGGCAGGCGTCATTCTGATTGCCATGCTGGTGCTGGGAGCTTACGGGCTTGTTCAACTGCCGGTCAATTTTCTGCCGGACATGACCTATCCCATGATCAAAGTCCATATCTGGTGGCGCGGGGCAACACCCGATGAAATCATCACCAATCTGGCTGACCCGATTGAACGCCAGATGGCAACCGTAGACGGCCTGGATTATCTGGAATCTTCCTCAATTGAAGGCATGTACACGCTGCTGGTCAATTTCAGATATGACGTCAATGCGGATGTGGCCTATCAGGATGCGCTGGCTGCAATGGCGCGGACAGCCCGTGCTTTGCCCAAAGATATTGATCCGCCCCTGGTTTTCAAAGCAGATCCGTCCCAGTTGCCGGTGGTGCAGATTACCGTGAGTTCGGAACAGTGGGATTTGGTGAAACTCCGCACATGGGCCGACAACTGGCTGCAGGATCAGATGAGTGCGGTTCGCGGTGTAGCGGGAACCGAGATTGTCGGAGGACTCAAACGGGAAATCCGGGTTCATATTGACCCGAATATTCTGGAAAAATATTCTCTGTCGCTTCCGGTCATCATCAAACGGCTGCAGGATGAAAATATCGAACAGTTCGGCGGGCGTGTAACTTCCGGTTCAAAGGAGTTTATTGCCAGAACTGTGGGAGAATACCGTTCTTTGGACGATATCCGCGCGGTGGTGATTGCCCGGAACGGGGACACCAAACTCACTTTGGGAGAAATTGCGGATGTAAAGGATGCGTATGAGGAAGTCCGCGTGATTACCCGGCTGGGCGGAAAATCCTGCGTCAAACTGAGCGTTCTCAAACAGGCCGATGCCAACACCGTGAGCGTGGCCCAGGCGGTTGCGGAAAAAATCAGGCAGCTTCAGCCCGCGCTTCCTGCGGGAATCCGTCTGGGAATGGTGGAAAATCAGGCAGATTATGTGATTCCCGCCTTGAAAGGTGTCAGAAATGCGGCTTTTGAAGCGGCAATTCTGGTGCTGATCGTCATATTTCTCTTTCTGGGCAGTCTGCGTCAGGTCATTATGATGCTCCTGATCCTTCCCTTAACACTGGTCATCAACTTTGCTGTGATGAAACTCGCGGGATTTTCCCTGAACATTTTTTCTCTGGCAGGTCTGGTCATTGCCATCGGCGTGGATCTGGACAACTCCATCGTTGTTCTTGAAAATATCACCCGGCTGAAACACGAACACCCTTCGGAACCGGCATACAAACTGGCAATACAGGGGGTTAAGGAAGTCAGCGGCGCAATGCTTGCGGCAACGCTTTCGTTTCTGGCTCTGTTCATTCCCTTCCTGATTGTGCCGGGGCTTGTCAGTCTGCTGTTCAAAGAACTGATTCTGGTAATAGCCGGAATTGTCTGTATCAGTCTGGTGATTGCCAGAACCATTACGCCCATGATTATCTCTCTGCTGATCAGCGATACCTCTGAGGTGAAAGAAAATTTTTTGGAGCGTTTTTTTTCATGGATTATAAAAATTTACGGCAGTGTTTTAAGATTTGTTCTGAAACTGCGGTGGCTGACTGTGCCTGTGTTTGTGGCAGCATTGGCTGGCGCAGTCTGGCTGATGCCCAAACTCGGAAGCGAATTTCTTCCGGCTGTGGATGACGGACGGGTGATGATCAAAGTCAAACTCCCAACCGGCGCGTCCCTGAATGAGACAGAGCAGATTCTGATGCAACTGGAATCACTGATAGCCGATGATCCGATGATCGAGAGCTACTTCACGCTTGTCGGCGGAAAAGTCTGGGGGCTTGATACTTATGAAATTGCCAATGAGGGAGAAATTGACATTCAGCTTGTTCCCAGACATGCCAGAAAAATGAGCGATAAGGCATACATCAGAAAAATACGTCCCCTTATTGCCAAAGTGCCGGTTCCGGGCGGCAAAGCAATGGTGATGAAAGCACAGATGAAAGGCATCCGCAAACTGGGAGATGCGGATATTGAGGTCAAAATCAAAGGTCAGGAACTGGGGAAACTCTTTGACCTTGCCCGGCAGACCGCAGAATCCATGAACAGTTTAAAGCAGTTGACCAATGTGTATGTTTCCATGGATATGACCAAACCGGAATACCAGATTCAGGCGGATCGGCTCCGGGCTGCTGAAGAAGGGGGTAGTGGGTCAAATCTGTTGATTTTTTATATATGATCTACTATAATATTTATCATGGAGCAATACATAAAAATAATTTGTCGGCATTGCGGAAGTGATGACCCTGTAAAAAACGGTCACAGCGAG